>NZ_CP022353.1:695000-1390000 GCF_002216685.1 Vibrio tarriae
GATTCGTGCCCCGGACTTTCAATATCCAGATCGAACAGACGTTGGCCATCGACCAACGCGACACGCAACTCTTCTTTTTGAGTTGCGTTAATTAACATTCTTTTCATTTAGAAATCTCATTTTCTTATATAGTTTTGATTCTTGTTTTTGTTGCCGAGTTTCGTTTTCACGGTGCCAGATCCCATGGCTTATTCGATACAGCCTCCCGGCTGGAGGGGATGCTCTGGGGCACATCAGTATTCACAAGCCAACGATTGCCTGTGATCCGCTATAAAGGCGGTGGGTACTCAACATGAAAAGGCGACGAGTAGAGCAACAAAAAGCCTCAAACAGTGTGTCTTACGCCGTGTGCTGCACCTTGTTTTCGACTGACTACTCATTAATTTGCCAGAAATTGAACGGTAAAGAACAAAATGCCACCAGTTCAGCTCTTGCAGCTGTGAACTATAGCAGTGACTGCCAAAGTCAGCAATCAGCTTTCCAATGTAGCGCAAATTATTTGCGGGAGATTACAAAAAACCAACAATCTAACTTATTGTTAAATAAAGATAAGGTGATTGAAATGTTAGACTTGGAGCATCCGTGCGACCAAATTAGGTAGTGAGCCCAAGGTTAACTTGGTTAAATTGTCGGCAAATGGGGTTGGTGCTAATGAAAAATGGCTTTTTTTGTTGCTAAGAAAATGTGACTTTAACTCGATTCCAGATAGAATAGCGCCATGAACGAAATCAGAACTCAAGTCCAGTTCATCGACATTGATGAAGACATGGCTGGTCAGCGCATTGATAACTTTTTGCGCAACCAATTAAAAAATATTCCCAAAAGCGTGGTTTATCGAATTCTACGTAAGGGAGAAGTGCGCGTGAACAAAAAACGCGTAAAAGCAGAATACAAGCTCGAAGCGGGCGATGTGGTACGTGTGCCTCCCGTCACCGTGGAAGTCAAAGAGAACGAGACTGCTCCACCGAGTACCAAACTCAGTAAAGTGGCGGAATTAGAACACTGTATTGTCTATGAAGACGATCATTTACTCATCCTCAATAAACCGTCAGGTACTGCAGTGCATGGTGGGAGCGGTTTGCACTTTGGTGCGATTGAAGCCTTGCGCGCCCTGCGCCCCCAAGCGCGTTTTCTTGAGTTAGTACACCGTATTGACCGTGATACCTCAGGGATTTTGCTGGTGGCCAAAAAACGCTCGGCACTGCGCCACTTACAAGCTCAGTTTCGCGAGAAAACAGTGCAGAAGTACTACTACGCTTTAGTCATGGGACATTGGGATGCAGAGTGTAAAGTGGTCAATGCGCCGTTGCTGAAAAATGAAGTCAACAGCATAGTGCGCGTGAACTCCAACGGTAAGCCGTCGGAAACCCGATTCCGTATTCTTGAGAAGTTTGCTGAAGCGACGTTAGTACAAGCGAGTCCTGTTACTGGGCGTACGCACCAAATTCGTGTACATACTCAATATATGGGTCACCCGATAGCGTGGGATGATCGTTATGGTGATCGCCGCTTTGATGCTTATACAGCGCAATTTGGGATTGAGCGCCTCTTTTTGCATGCGGCAAACATCCAATTTGTGCATCCTGCCAGCGAGAAAAAGTTGGAAATCCATGCGCCACTCGAAGGGCATTTGGAGCAAGCACTGGCAAAAATGCGTCAGGCTTAAACCGGATGTCTAAACAAGAAAAGGGCGATAATTCGCCCTTTTCTGTTAGTTTTTTCGTGATAAAACCTTGCGGTGTCCGTTGTGCAATGCCAACGCTAAAGTCAAATGACATTGAGCCCTTCATTTTCTAACAACTGAATGAGCTTAATCAGGGGTAAGCCGATGAGTGAATTGGGGTCGTCGCCTTCCAAGCGCTCAAACAAGGCGATGCCTAATCCCTCACTTTTAAAGCTACCTGCACAGTGCAGTGGTTGCTCAGTCTCGACATAACGTCTAGCCATACTCTCGGATAAGGTTCGAAAATGCACAGTAAAGGTATCGCAAAGCACCTGCGTTTGCTGAGTTTGGTTGTTAAAAAGCGCTAAGCCAGTATAAAAGGTAATCGCTTGACCACTTTGGCGTAAAAGTTGTTCAACGGCTTTTTCAGTAGTTAAGGGTTTACCGATGATTTGGTCATCGATCACGCAGACTTGATCTGACCCAATCACTAAGCTCGGGTCTGCTAAAAAGCAGCTACGCGCTTTGTTTTCAGCCAAGCGCATCACTAAGTGTTCGGGTGTTTCTCCGATTAACGGCGTTTCGTCGCAATCGGGTTTTGCAGTGACGAAAGGCAGCTTTAATTTCGCCAGAATTTGTTGGCGAAATGGAGAGGTAGAAGCTAAAACTAGTTGGTAATTTTGCATTTTACTTTACAATCATCGCGTGTTTGACAGCAGCATAACGTATCCTAATGCGCTGTTCATAATGCTCTCTGTGGAAAGGGAAAAAAAACCAAGTTTTTTGCCTTTTTCTTTGACTAAATCTGTTTTGGAAGATAATATTCGCGCCCTATGCAAAAGGTAAAAATACCGCGAACGGTTGATCCGGCTAAAGCCGCTCAGAAAAGATTAGACTTTGATGGCATCATCCAAGTTAATTTGTTCAAGCGCTTAGAGGAGTCAGTCGCAGGCGTTAAACGCGACGCTGAAGTTTCATTGTCATTTGAGATTGATGAACAGCAACTGGTTGTTATCTCTGGTAAAGCTAACATCGAAGTTGATTTAGAGTGTCAGCGCTGTAACGAGGTTTTCGCACACGAGTGCGAAGTTGAATTCACTTATACTCCTTACTTAGGTCGTAAAAGTGAAGAAGACGCCCCAGACGAGTATGATTTGGTAGATCTAAACGAGTTTGGTGAGGTTGACCTAGTTCAGTTAGTTGAAGACGAGTTCATCTTAAATTTGCCTCAAGTTGCGATGCATGACGAAGCGGATTGTAGCGTTGATTCAGACAATTTGGTGTTTGGTGAACTTCCAGAAGAAGTTTTGGAAGAGAAGCCGAATCCATTCGATGTTTTTAAAAAGCTTGAAGAAGTAATTCGCTAAGCATTCTTAACATAGGAGTAGGGTCCATGGCCGTACAACAAAACCGTAAAACACGTTCAAGACGTGGCATGCGTCGTTCACACGATGCGCTAACTGCTGCAGCGCTATCTGTAGACGCAACTTCAGGTGAAACTCACCTGCGCCACAACGTAACCGCTGAAGGTTACTACCGTGGTAAAAAGGTTATCAACAAGTAAGGTTGACCTTTGCAAAATTTAACCGTTGCACTTGATGCAATGGGCGGGGATTTCGGTCCGCGCGTAACAGTGCCTGCCGCCGTGCAGGCACTGTCACATTTCCCAGAGCTAAAAGTGATCTTAGTGGGTGATCAACATCAGATCGCTCAACAACTCTCTCTTCTTGGTTATTCGGCCAATACGCGTTTAAGTATTGTGCACAGTGACCGTGTCATCTCCAACTCCGAAAAACCTTCGCTTGCTTTACGTCACAGTGCTGGCAGTTCTATGGGCATGGCGATTGATCTTGTTGCTGAAAATCAAGCGGATGCGTGTGTCAGTGGCGGAAATACCGGCGCTTTGATGGCGCTGTCGCGTTTTCGTCTCAAATTGCTACCAGGTATTGATCGTCCGGCGCTGGTTTCTGCTCTGCCCACTATTTCTGGCCGCAAAACCTGGATGCTCGATCTGGGCGCGAATGTCTCAAGTGATGCCGATTCTCTGTTTCAATTTGCGGTGATGGGCGCCGCGCTTGCTGAGCAGCATCTGCAGCAAGCTCCACGAGTGGCAATTTTAAACATCGGTGCAGAAGAGATTAAAGGCAATGATCTGGTTAAGCGCTGTGCGGAAATGCTGACCCAAACTCAGGCGATCAATTTCATTGGTTATATTGAGGGTAATCAACTGTTAACTGATGCGGCAGATGTGATAGTGTGCGATGGCTTTGTCGGGAATGTCTGCCTTAAAGCGTGTGAAGGAACAGCGCAACTCTTTATCGATAAGTTAAAAAAATCGCTTTTAGCCTCATCCATAAAGGGTTGGATTGCAAGAAAACTGTTTTCTGAGCTCTTTACTGAATTAAAAACCCTGAACCCCGACCAGTATAACGGCGCAAGTTTGCTAGGATTGCGCGGCATTGTCATTAAGAGTCATGGAAGTGCTGATGTATCCGCGGTCGTGAATGCGATTTCTGAAGCGGTGCATGAGGTGAAACGACAAGTACCCAGCCGTATAAGCGATCGTTTGGAAGCGGTTTTACTCGAGAGGCATTATTAGTCTTCATGTATAGCAAAATTTTAGGTACTGGCAGCTACTTGCCATCTCAGGTGCGTACTAACGCAGACTTAGAGAAAATGGTAGAGACCAGTGATGAGTGGATTGTTGCTCGTACTGGTATTCGCGAGCGTCGTATTGCGGCTGACAATGAAACCGTTGCCGATATGGCATTCTTCGCTGCGCAAAATGCCATAGACATGGCCGGTATTGATAAACACGACATCGATATGATTATTGTGGCGACCACCAGTGCGAGCCACACTTTCCCATCAGCCGCTTGCCAAGTGCAAGGTAAACTGGGGATAAAAGGATGTCCAGCGTTTGATTTGGCCGCAGCGTGTTCTGGTTTTATGTACGCGCTCTCTATTGCTGATCAGCATGTCAAATCTGGCATGTGCAAACATGTTTTGGTGATTGGTGCGGATGCGTTGTCCAAAACCTGTGACCCCACAGATCGTTCGACCATTATCTTATTTGGGGATGGTGCTGGCGCGGTAGTAGTGGGCGCAAGTAACGAGCCGGGCATTCTTTCTACTCACATCCACGCCGATGGCGAGTTTGGTGATTTACTGAGCCTTGAAGTGCCTGTTCGTGGTGGTGATAGCGATAAATGGCTGCACATGGCGGGGAACGAAGTGTTCAAAGTCGCAGTAACTCAACTATCTAAACTGGTAGTTGATACGCTAAAAGCCAACAACATGCACAAGTCTGAGCTCGATTGGTTGGTACCACATCAAGCGAACTACCGGATTATCTCAGCAACCGCGAAAAAACTTTCGATGTCGCTCGATCAGGTGGTGATTACCTTAGACCGTCATGGCAACACCTCTGCGGCGACTGTGCCTACAGCGTTGGATGAAGCCGTGCGTGATGGTCGTATTCAGCGTGGGCAGATGCTACTGCTCGAAGCTTTTGGTGGCGGTTTCACATGGGGCTCTGCTCTGGTGAAGTTCTAAACGCACAATGAATTTTGACTTTAAGGAGTCCTAGGACTCCTTATCCATTCTTAGATGAAGGAAAGATTTATGAGTAAGTTTGCTATCGTATTTCCAGGTCAGGGCTCGCAAGCGGTAGGTATGCTGGCTGACCTTGCCGAGCAGTATGCTGTGGTAAAACAGACATTCGCCGAAGCTTCAGAAGTGCTTGGTTACGATCTGTGGGCGCTGGTTCAAGATGGCCCAGTGGAAGATCTCAACCAAACTTTCCGTACTCAACCTGCGTTGCTTGCCGCCTCGGTTGCGATTTGGCGTGTATGGCAGCAACTGGGCCTTGAGCAGCCTGTGGTTTTAGCCGGTCACAGCTTGGGTGAGTATTCAGCATTAGTGTGTGCTGGCGTGATCGATTTTAAACAAGCGATCAAGCTAGTTGAGCTGCGTGGTCAATTGATGCAACAAGCGGTGCCTGCAGGCACGGGTGCAATGTACGCGATCATCGGTCTAGAAGATGAGGCGATTGCTAAAGCATGTGCGGACGCGGCGCAAGGTGAAGTGGTTTCTCCTGTAAACTTTAACTCACCAGGCCAAGTGGTTATTGCTGGTCAAAAAGATGCGGTTGAGCGTGCGGGCGTTCTGTGTAAAGAAGCGGGCGCGAAACGTGCGCTGCCTCTGCCAGTTTCCGTACCATCACACTGCGCGTTGATGAAGCCTGCTGCCGATGAATTGGCAAAAACTTTAGCAGATCTTGAATTCAACGCACCACAAATTCCGGTCATCAATAACGTTGATGTTGTGGCTGAAACGGATCCGGTAAAAATTAAAGATGCGTTGATTCGTCAACTCTACAGCCCAGTTCGTTGGACTGAATGCGTTGAACAAATGAGCGCACAAGGTGTCGAAAAGCTGATTGAAATGGGGCCGGGTAAAGTATTGACTGGTCTAACAAAACGTATTGTAAAAAACCTAGAAGGTGTCGCAGTCAATGACGTGGCTTCTTTGGATGCGGTGAAATAACAACAGGAAGAAAACATGAGTCAATTCATGAATCTAGAGGGCAAAGTTGCTCTTGTGACTGGCGCAAGCCGCGGCATTGGTAAAGCGATTGCTGAACTCTTAGCTGAACGTGGTGCCAAAGTGATTGGTACGGCAACCAGCGAAAGCGGTGCGCAGGCGATCAGCGACTACTTGGGTGACAAAGGCAAAGGTATGGCATTGAATGTGACCAATCCTGAGTCTATTGAAGCGGTTCTGAAAGCCATTACCGATGAGTTCGGCGGCGTCGACATTCTGGTGAACAACGCTGGTATCACTCGCGATAACCTGCTGATGCGCATGAAAGAAGAAGAGTGGTCAGACATTATGGAGACCAATCTGACGTCGATTTTCCGTCTGTCTAAAGCCGTTTTACGTGGCATGATGAAAAAACGTCAAGGTCGTATCATCAATGTTGGCTCTGTTGTTGGCACTATGGGTAACGCAGGTCAAGCCAACTACGCGGCAGCAAAAGCGGGCGTAATTGGCTTTACTAAGTCAATGGCGCGTGAAGTTGCATCGCGCGGTGTGACCGTCAACACAGTTGCACCAGGTTTTATCGAAACTGATATGACAAAAGCGCTGAATGACGAGCAACGTACTGCTACACTAGCGCAGGTTCCAGCAGGTCGACTGGGGGATCCTCGTGAAATTGCGTCTGCGGTTGCTTTCCTTGCATCACCAGAAGCGGCATACATCACCGGCGAGACACTGCATGTCAACGGCGGTATGTACATGATCTAACAATTTTGCCTTATTGAACGATTGAGCAAATTCAGCGCTCGTGAGGCAAATTTGTGTGAAAAATGTAAGTAACATGCACAATATTTATGCATGATTTATATCAAAAATGGTGTGAATTTCGGTTAAAATCGCCTAATTTGTGGTTAGACCAGAAACCTCACGCTTGCAACTTTCCCTAGTTCGAATAAACTACGGAATCATCGCATTAGGCGAAATCTGTAAAGGAAAAGAAAAAATGAGCAACATCGAAGAACGCGTAAAGAAAATCATTGTTGAACAGCTAGGTGTAGACGAAGCAGAAGTAAAGAATGAATCTTCTTTCGTTGAAGACCTGGGTGCTGATTCTCTGGATACTGTTGAGCTGGTAATGGCTCTGGAAGAGGAATTCGATACTGAGATTCCTGATGAAGAAGCAGAGAAGATCACTACTGTTCAAGCTGCGATCGATTATGTAACCAGCAACGCTCAGTAATCTCTCCTCAGGCGGCTCACTGGCCGCCTGAATTTTTCTTAGTTCTCAACCCTCTCTCATTTCAATTCCGGAGAATATTATCGTGTCCAAGCGTCGCGTTGTTGTCACTGGCATGGGTATGTTGTCACCGGTAGGCAACACTGTAGAGTCATCTTGGAAAGCCTTGTTGGCCGGCCAAAGCGGCATCGTCAACATTGAGCACTTCGACACTACCAATTTTTCTACTCGTTTCGCAGGCCTGGTAAAAGGTTTTGACTGCGAACAGTACATGTCAAAAAAAGATGCTCGCAAAATGGATTTGTTTATCCAGTATGGTATTGCTACGGGCATTCAGGCTTTGGAAGATTCAGGCCTAGAAGTTAATGAAGGCAATGCTACCCGTATTGGTGTAGCGATTGGTTCGGGTATCGGCGGCCTTGAGCTGATTGAAACCGGACATCAAGCTTTAATCGAGAAAGGCCCACGCAAGGTTAGCCCTTTCTTCGTACCCTCAACCATCGTCAACATGATTGCCGGTAACCTGTCTATCATGCGTGGTTTACGTGGTCCCAATATTGCGATCTCTACGGCCTGCACCACGGGCTTGCACAATATCGGCCATGCGGCACGTATGATTGCTTACGGTGATGCGGATGCGATGGTTGCAGGTGGTGCAGAAAAAGCGTCGACGCCACTGGGCATGGCAGGTTTTGGTGCGGCGAAAGCACTGTCAACTCGTAATGATGAGCCACAAAAAGCGTCCCGTCCTTGGGATAAAGACCGTGATGGTTTTGTGCTCGGTGACGGTGCGGGCGTTATGGTGCTTGAAGAGTACGAACACGCGAAAGCGCGTGGCGCGAAAATTTACGCAGAAGTGGTTGGCTTCGGTATGTCGGGTGATGCGTATCACATGACTTCACCGAGTGAAGACGGTTCTGGCGGTGCGCTGGCGATGGAAGCGGCCATGCGTGATGCAGGCGTGACTGGCGAGCAGATTGGTTATGTTAATGCTCACGGTACCTCTACCCCTGCGGGCGATGTGGCTGAAGTGAAAGGCATTAAACGTGCATTGGGTGAAGCAGGGACTAAGCAAGTTTTGGTTTCCTCAACCAAGTCAATGACAGGTCACTTATTAGGTGCTGCGGGCTCTGCTGAAGCGATCATTACGGTGATGTCTCTGGTGGATCAAATCGTCCCTCCAACGATCAATCTGGATAATCCAGAAGAAGATTTAGGCGTGGATTTGGTACCCCATGTAGCGCGTAAAGTTGAGAACATGGAATACGCCATGTGTAACTCATTCGGCTTTGGCGGTACTAACGGTAGCTTGATTTTCAAACGCATGTAAAAACTTCATCACTCTTTACTTGAGTTAAGACGGCTTGATGCATAGCATTGAGCCGTTTCTTTTTATGGAGTGAGAGCATGTACTGGGTCAATGGTCAACGGCGTAATGAAGTGCCTATTCATGATCGATCATTTCAGTATGGCGATGGTTGCTTCACGACTATACTGACCAAAGAAGGTCAGGTGCAGCAATGGTCTTCACATAAGGCGCGATTACAGGCCTGTCTTGATATCTTGCACATTCCCGAGCCCAATTGGGATCGGGTATGGCAGGGACTGCAAAGCATGATCCTGCCGCAGGAGAAAGCTGGACTGAAAATACACATCAGTCGAGGTTTGGGAGGGCGTGGTTACAGTCCTACTCAAGTGAGTGAAAGCAGTGTTACTATTAGCGCCTTTGCTTTTCCTGCCCACTATCAAGCATGGCGTGATAAGGGATTGGCTTTGGGGATTTGTCAGCAGCGAATGGGATTAAATCCTCTGTTGGCGGGACACAAACATAATAATCGACTGGAGCAGATCCTACTCAAACGCGAGATGGATAACGCGGGATGGGATGATGGGGTCTGTTTAGATATCAATGGCAAGGTGATTGAAACCACCGCAGCCAATATATTTTGGTGTAGAGATGGGACGATGTTTACACCTTGTTTAAGACATGCCGGAGTCGCCGGAGTTGCGCGTCGACAGATACTCGAACTCGCGCAGCAACAAGAGATTCCTATTGTGATTGATGAATTTACGCTGGAAGACTTATTGAGTGCTGAGGAAGTGTTCATGACCAATGCCTTGCTTGAGGTCGCTCCAGTCAGACAAATTGGCGAACAGCAATTGACGATAGGTAACATGACGCGACGATTTCAGGAGAGTAGTAATTCGTGATTAAAAAGCTGGTATTGGCGTTGGTTGCTCTGATCGGTATTGTGGCAGGCAGCTACTTTTATGTTGTTAAGCAGATGGATCAGTATCTGGCTCAACCTTTGATGATCCAAGAGGCTCAGCTCGTCACTATCGCCTCAGGAACCAGTCTCAGTCGAGAGCTGGCCCAGTTAACCGAACAAGCTTGGATCCAAGATAGCTTTGTTGCCGAATGGGTACGTCGTTTTCATCCTGAACTCTCCAAAATTAAGGCAGGAACCTACAAGCTACAACCTGATATGTCTTTAGAGCAGGCTTTGGCGCTATTGGTTTCTGGTAAAGAGCATCAATTTTCCATCACCTTCGTGGAAGGCAGTCGTTTTCAAGAGTGGCGGGATATCCTCGCAAGCAACGAAAACATCACCCAGCAACTGACGGGCTTGACTGAAATTGATATTGCAAAGGCTTTAGGCATTGAGCATGAAAAGCTGGAAGGTTTGTTTCTTGCGGAAACGTATCATTTTACGAAAGGAACCAGCGATGTAGAGATCCTCAAACGAGCTAATCAGAAATTGGAAAAATTTCTGCAAGTGACTTGGGAGCATCGCCAAGAGGGACTACCAATCCAGACGCCTTATGAAGCCCTAATCCTTGCCTCGATTATTGAAAAAGAAACCTCAATTGCCGAGGAACGCGAACGCATTGCAGCCGTTTTCATTAATCGTTTGAATAAGCGCATGCGCTTACAAACGGATCCAACGGTGATTTACGGGATGGGAGAGACCTACGATGGCAATATCCGTAAGAAAGATTTGCGCGCTCGTACACCATATAACACTTATGTGATCAATGGCTTACCTCCAACGCCTATCGCAATGCCCGGAGAAGCGTCAATTTATGCTGCACTCAATCCTGAACAGAGTGATTATCTTTACTTTGTGGCAAGCGGTGAGGGTGGACACAATTTCTCTAAGACACTCGCAGATCATAACCGTGCTGTGCGTGCTTATCTCAAAAAACTTAGAACAAAACAATGAACGCAAAATTTATCGTAATTGAAGGTCTTGAAGGGGCGGGCAAAAGCACGGCGATTCAAGAGGTGGTGGAAACCTTACAGCAAAATGGGATTGATCATATCACTCGCACTCGTGAACCCGGCGGTACGCTGCTGGCTGAAAAGCTGCGTGCGTTAGTGAAAGAAGAACACCCTGGTGAAGAGCTTCAAGACATTACTGAGTTACTCTTGGTGTATGCCGCGCGAGTACAACTGGTGGAAAATGTCATTAAACCCGCGTTAGCAAGAGGTGAGTGGGTGGTCGGTGATCGCCATGATATGTCCTCTCAAGCTTATCAAGGTGGTGGCCGACAAATTGCACCAAGCACGATGCAAAGCCTTAAACAGACCGCGCTTGGGGATTTCAAACCCGATTTAACCTTATATTTGGATATCGACCCTAAGCTTGGTTTGGAACGTGCTCGCGGCCGTGGTGAGTTGGATCGCATTGAAAAAAATGGACATCAGCTTTTTTGAGCGTGCTCGTGAGCGTTACCTTGAATTGGCTAATAGTGATGATTCTGTGGTTATGATTGATGCAGCACAGTCGATAGAACAGGTCACCGCCGATATTCGTCGTGCATTGCAAGATTGGTTGAGTCAAGTTAACCGTGTCTAATCTCAATTCGCTTTACCCTTGGTTAGTTCCTGTCTGGCAGCCTTGGCAAGCAGGATTAGCTGCAGGAAAAATCTCGTCAGCGACGTTAATTCAAGCATCAGAAGGATTAGGCGTTGAGAGTTTGGTTGAACTGATGGCCCGCACCTTGATGTGTACGAATAGCCAAAGTGAGCCATGCGGTTTTTGCCATAGTTGCAGCTTAATGCAATCGGGTAATCATCCCGATTTTCATGTCGTTAAGCCTGAAAAGGTAGGCAAATCGATCACGGTGGAGCAAATTCGCCAGATGAATCGTATCGCCCAAGAGTCGTCTCAGCGCTCTGGTTATCGCTTGATTGTGATTGAACCTGCCGATGCGATGAATGAATCTTCCGCTAACGCGCTACTGAAAACGCTCGAAGAGCCAGCACCAGACTGTCTATTTATTTTAGTCACCTCTCGGATAAAGCATCTTTTGCCGACGATTGTCAGCCGTTGCCAAAGATTAGTCATTCCCGCGCCAACCACTGCGCTGGTGGTTGAGTGGCTAAAAGGGCAGGGGATCACGACGCCTGCCTACGCCTTACATCTTTGCGCGGATTCACCGATCAAAACCCGTGCCTTTATGCTCGAAGGGGGCACGGAAAAATATCGCGAGCTTGAAAGCCAACTTATCAATGCGCTGAGTGGCGATGTGAATGCGCAACTTAAATGTATCTCACTCATCGATGCCGATCTGACCACGCATTTGTATTGGGTTTGGTGTGTTTTGACCGATGCGCAAAAAATTCACTTTGGTGTGCAGCAAGACTATTATCCCCCTGCAAGTGCCGCATTAGCTGGCCGTTTTACCTATTCTAAACTTTATGCACAGACAGCGAACTTGGAAAGGCTGATGGAACAATTGAACCAGTTCAGTGGATTGAATACAGAACTGCTGTTGCTGCAATGGTTATATCAATTTAGTGATGAGGAAACATGTTTGTAGATTCTCATTGTCATCTCGACAAGTTGGATTACCAAGACTTACACGCGGATGTCAGCGATGTGCTTGCCAAAGCGCACCAAGCCAAAGTGGAATATTTACTCTCGGTTGGCGTTACGCTTGATTCTTTCCCTAAGATGCTCGCGATGATCGAGCCTTTCTCGCAAGTGTATGCTTCTTGTGGTGTGCATCCACTGGATGTGCAGAGTGATTTCTCTCTCGACCTTTTCCACCAATATGCACAGCATCCTCGAGTGGTTGCGATTGGCGAAACGGGGTTGGATTATCATTACCAACCTGAAACCGCCGATTTACAAAAACTGCGTTTTCGGCAGCAGATTGAGACTGCTGTGGCTCTGAATAAACCGCTGATCATTCATACTCGTAATGCTCAACAAGATACCCTTCAATTACTGAGAGAAGGAAAAGCGCAGCAGTGTGGTGGTGTGATTCACTGTTTCACAGAGGATCTTGCTTTTGCTCAAGCTGCGATGGAGTTGGGATTCTACATCTCTATTTCAGGGATTGTGACTTTCCGACAAGCAACGGATCTTAAAGAGGTTGTGAAAGCCTTACCTCTGGATCGTCTCTTGATTGAAACGGATTCACCTTATCTCGCCCCTGTACCGCATCGTGGTAAAGAGAACCAACCTGCTTATGTGGTCGAAGTCGCTGCCTATATTGCCGAGCTAAAAGGGGTTTCTTTGACAGAAGTTGCGCAAAAAACAACACAAAATTTTCAAAATCTTTTTTTGCGATGAGAATCATATTTAGATAAAAAAGCGAGCGTTTGCTCGCTTTTTTATTCGTCAAATAAATAAGAAATTCTAAATAAGCAGGTGTTTACTGTATTTGTTGAAAAATAGAGCGGAATTCCTCAAATTGTAATTTTGTTACTAAAAATAACATGCATGTCTATTTTATTTACCCAGTAAAATTAATGCTATCAATAATTATTTATATATAAAACATATGGTTAGGTTGATTTTTGAGTTAAAAATGAAAGATTGCCGATTGTGATCTAATTAGTAATTTGAAACTTAATTTCGTCGCAAACTAGAAAATTTGAGGGGTATCAAGATATATTTAGAGCCGGAAAATATAATGCAAAAAGTGGTTACATTTTCACTGGGTGCTAACATTTAGGCTACGGGGGTATGCCGTTAGTCCCAGCAATTCTAATAACTTAATCAGGAGCATAAACATGTTTAAGAACGCTTTTGCGAATCTGCAAAAGGTCGGTAAGGCGCTGATGCTGCCAGTATCAGTTTTGCCTGTTGCCGGTATTTTGCTAGGTGTCGGTGCCGCTAACTTTAGCTGGCTGCCAGAGGTTGTATCAAATCTTATGGAACAAGCGGGTGGCTCAGTCTTCAGTCAAATGGCTTTGCTATTTGCTGTAGGTGTTGCGCTGGGTTTTACTAACAATGACGGTGTATCAGGTCTTTCTGCTATCGTTGGTTACGGCATTATGGTTGCGACTTTAAAAGTCATGGCAACTGTGATGGGCGTGAGCGGCATCGATACTGGTGTTCTAGGTGGTATCCTAGCCGGTGGCGTTGCAGCTTGGTCATTCAATCGTTTCTACAAAATTCAACTGCCTGAATACCTCGGCTTCTTTGCTGGTAAACGCGCAGTACCTATCATTACTGGTTTCATTTCAATTGCACTGGGTGTGGTTCTGTCATTCATTTGGCCACCAATCGGTTCTGCTATTGCCACTTTCTCTGATTGGGCTGCAAACCAAAACCCAGTAACGGCATTTGGTATTTACGGTATTGTTGAACGTTCTCTGATCCCATTCGGTCTACACCACATTTGGAACGTACCTTTCTTCTATCAAGCGGGTACTTGTGTGAATGGTGCGGGTGAAACCGTCCACGGTATCATGACTTGCTTCCTAACAGCAGATGATGCATCTCGCGCTGCAGGTAATGGTTTCGGCCAATTGGCGGGTGGCTACTTGTTCAAAATGTTCGGTCTTCCAGCTGCTGCATTTGCGATTGCTCACTGTGCTAAACCTGAAAACCGTGCCAAAGTAATGGGCATCATGGCTTCAGCCGCTCTGACTTCATTCCTGACGGGTATTACTGAGCCAATCGAATTCTCATTCTTGTTCGTTGCTCCAGTTCTGTATGCTATCCACGCTGTATTAGCGGGTCTGGCTTACGTTCTGACTAACGCGCTGGGCGTGGTTCATGGCCATACTTTCTCTAACGGTTTCATTGACTTTGTTGTTCAATCGCCACGTGCAGATAATATGTTACTGTTGGTTGGTCTAGGTATTGGCTATGCTGTGCTGTACTACGTGGTATTCACTTTCGTCATTCGCACTCTGAACCTAAAAACACCAGGTCGTGAAGATGAAAGTGCTGATAGCTCAACATCGAGCGGCAACGAGCTAGCAGGTGATCTGGTTGCAGCATTCGGTGGTAAGGCGAACATCACTAACCTAGATGCGTGTATCACTCGTCTGCGTGTATCGGTAGCAGATACTGCTCTAGTTGATCAGGACAAACTGAAAAAGCTTGGTGCAGCAGGTGTGGTAATGGTTTCTGGTGGTGTACAAGCTATCTTCGGTACTAAATCAGACAACTTAAAAACAGAAATGGATGAGTGGATCCGTAATCACGGTTAATCTCTCATTCTTCCCCCTAAAGAAAAGGAGACTTTAGGTCTCCTTTTTTACGTCTCTAGAAGAATCTGCAACACAGTCGCAGTTCTATTCGTTTAGGATGAAGTCTTATCCATCGCTTTCTTTATGCAGATGGCTGCGCCACCCCATGTGATCCCAAGACCGATGATCATCATGATAATTGCACTGAATGTCATTAGTATGCCTCCTTGCGTGAGCTTGCATTGATCAGAATTCCGATCACCAATAGCGCGGCGATAATCGCCCAGCCGAGTGTTAAATCGTAGCCGCCGTAACCTTCGGTGAGGAGAGTCTGCAGCTTCGTTGCGACGATAATCGCTAAGATAACTGGTGAAACAAAGCGCAGGCAGATATCAAACCAAACCCCGACGCTAAAATCAGAGATGCTGTTGACGTATTTGCGTACATCAGAAATCTTCAATAACCAAGTCATCAATACCAGCTCCACCAAACAGCTGGCCATGATACCCACGTTGTTCGCAAAGTGGTCAACCAAGTCCAGAAGTAGCAAACCGCCGTTGGTTGCAAAAGCCATTGAAACTAAAAAGCCAATACCAATAACGATGTTCGCGGCTTTCTTACGGCTCCAGCCGAGCTTATCAATCAACGCTGAGGTGACGGCTTCCATGATGGAAATGTGTGAGCTCAAACCTGCAACAACCAAGGCTAAGAAGAACAAAGGACCTAAGATGTATGGGATTGGCAACAAATTGATCGCCGCTGGCAAGGTAACAAAAGCAAGACCAACACCGGCTGAAACGACTTCCGTCAACGGTTTTCCTTGCTCTTGAGCCATATAGCCCAATACCGAAAAGATCATAATCCCAGCCAGCACCGAGAAACCACAGTTAATCAACACGGTCATAAAGGCGTTGTTGGTTATATCGGATTTCTCAGGCAAGTAGCTTGAATAAGCCAGCATGATCGCGAAGCCGATGCTCAGAGTAAAGAAAATCTGCCCATAAGCGGCTGCCCAAACTTTCACATCCCAGATTTTGCTGAAATCGGGCTGGAACATGTAGTTCACGCCATCCAATGCGCCGGGTAGGAAGATCATGCGAGCGATCAGAATCAGCACCATGATAAATAGAATCGGCATCATGATTTTTGATGCACGTTCAATGCCTTTTTTGACCCCACCCACAATGGCTGCATAAGTGATGACCCATGCAATCAACATAGCAAATGCGATGTGCCATTGAATGCTGCCTAAATTTGTGGGCGAGTTATCCCCTAACTTCAGGTATTCGCTGAAGAAATAAGCGTTAGTATCGCTGCCCCAACTTTGGGTAAACGACATACCAAAGTAGGAAATCGCCCAACCAATCACCGCGACATAATAAACAGCAATTACGGCTGCAATACCAACTTGAAACCAGCCTAACCACTCAAATTTTGAGTGAATTTTGGCGAGTGTCGTTGGCGCTGAACCCCGATGCTTCTGACCCATGCTAAACTCTAGGATCATAAACGGAATGCCGGCGGTGACCATGGCGAAAAGATAAGGGATGAAAAACGCACCTCCACCATTTTCATAGGCCATATAAGGGAAACGCCAGATGTTACCAAGGCCAATTGCTGACCCTACGGCGGCTAATACGAATCCAACACGGGATCCCCATTGTTCTCGCTTCATAAACAACTCCTTGTAATATCTAGGGTATGAAGCTTTTCGTCAGCAGTCGCTGAATCAGGGGTAAAAGGAGACAAAGTTATCCGTACAATATTTGCTCGGCCAACTTTTGCTCTATCATCCATGATTCTGCAAAAAGTTAGTTATATATATTGGTTGCTGTCCGAAAACCTAGAATTTAATTCTTAGTTACGCGATGTGTGTTTGCGGAATCTGAAATAATCAGCTACGCAATAGTTCGAGACTACCGTTTTATTTTGTAGGTGGCAATAGATTATATAGGTTGATCGTTTGTTAATTGTAGGTTGTATTCTTTGGGTTTGGGTGGCTTTATCGAGGATTATGGCGTTTGATTGGTGAGAGTTAGTGAATCTCACTGAGATCGGTAAATTGAACTGATAGAAGTATCTAATATAAAAGAAAGAGTGTCTGTCTAAAAAACAGCCACCCTTTAGATGATATGTCCAGTTTCGCGAGTTTGTTAAAATTTGGGACTAAAAAGCGGTCATTAGAAACGAATAGTTATCCCGACATGTGCTGAGGCTTGATTAAGCCAATCAGACTTGAATTTTACAACACAGCTTCCTGAAGAAGGCAAGGTACATACGGCGCTTGAGTCATTATCAACCATGGTACCTAACCAACGTAACTGGGCATTCAGTGCTATAGTTGGGGCAAGATTGTATTCAACTCCACCGAATGCGCTGGCTGAAAACCCATACTTCTTATCTGCCCATTCAACATCTGTATAGGCTCCTCCAATTCCTAAGCCAATGAAGGAAGAAAATTTCTCAGCAATTGGGTAGTGAATGCTGCTTTGAAAATGTAGGTAGTGAATAGAAGCGTCTTGATTGACCAGTGCTTCGACTTCGGTGGATTGCGTAGAATAGAACAAACCAACCCGACCTTTATCGTAGGTGGTTTCAATTGCTAAAGCGTAACTGCTGGCATTATCAAGGTCATATTGATTGCCTGCTTGATCGATTACTTTGCCTCCCAAGGTGTAGCCAACGGAAGGTGTTACCATCCACTCTGCGGCGGAGAGTGGTGCAAAGAGTAGAAACAATGTATTAAGAATAAATATATTTATTTGACGCATGTTGAAATCCTAGCCAAGTTTTTGACGACACAAGGTATTGTGATAGTAACTGCATAATCGTGCACGAAAAATCAGCAAATCTTGAAGATACTTCACACCAATGTTATTACTTTGTTATGTCGCCAAGGAGGTTTATATGGAACAAGATCTTAAGTTTGCACTGGCTATTGTTGTAATTACTTTCACTGTGCTGCTCGGCTTCGGAGCTATAGCCATTTCGTACTAGTTTTGGGTGGTCCTGCAAATGAAGAGTGGTGGAGTTGTTTCTGATGCAAGGACGGAGCTCAATACTCAGCGTCTAGCCAAGTACATCGGTGGTAAACATGCACTGGTCGCTCAAGGTGGTGGTCAGCGAGGCATTTTTACGGCTGGTGTATTGGATTCTTTTCTTTTGTCTAATTTTGACCCTTACCATGAGTTTTATGGTACCTCAGCCGGGGCTTTGAACTTATGTGCTTTTTTATCCCGCCAAACGGGGTTGAGCAAAACCTTCATTTTAGAGCTAACGACTCGTGCTGAGTTTTTCCATCTATTCAGTTACATCCGGCGTAAGCAATATATGAATATGCAGTGGGCGTTGGATCAGATTGGTGAATACCCTTATCGCTTAGATTTGGATATGGCACGTCAAGCCTTAGGTAACCGCAAGGCTTATGCAGCAGTCACCTCCGCTGATGACTTAAAAGATGCTTATTTTCCTATGCTAGGTGCAGATTGGCAGCAAGTGTTATTGGCGACCTGTGCGATTCCTGGCCTTTATCCTGAGCCTATAACTCTCGCTGGTAAGCAATATATTGATGGTGGTGTTTCAGCATCAATTCCGGTGCAAGAAGCATGGCGTAAAGAGGCTCGCTTTATCACAGTGATCCGCACCGAATTTACGCTTAAGGGCGAGGACATTTCACCACCATCAGCTAACGAACTACCAGTTTGGTTGCGTGAGCCGCTGAGCCATTTTCAACATCAATTGCAGCATAAGTGGTCAGGATGGCGTCAAGAATGGAATGAGTTCCTGCAACAGCAAAAGCTGCGAGCAAAGGAGCAAAAAAAAGAGCAGAAGCATCTGGATGCTCTTAATGGTGGACGTTGGTTGTTTGGAGCGGATGATATTTATCGGCTTAGTCATTTATTGGGTAGCAAGTTTGATGCAGGGCTGGCGGATTTATTAATGGTCCACTATCAAACTTATACTCTGACTTCTGAGTTTCTCGATGCGCATCATGACGATACTTTTATTGCGCAAATTATGCCAAGTGAGCCGCTACGCTCAAATTCACTGTTGAGCTCACCAGAGGCGCTTCAACATGACTATGAGTTGGGGCTTAAAGCAGGTTACCGCTTTTTAAAATTATATAGAGAAGCTGAGGTTTTCCGTAAGGTATTGCCCAACAATCAGGTGTGATTGAAAGAGAAGAAGGCGAGAAAGCCTTCTTCTCTTTCAATGATTAATACACAGGTAAGATTCGCATGCAGTTGGTGGAGCCTTCGACACCCATAATATCGCCTTGGGTAATGATGACGAGGTCACCTTCTTCGAGTAAGTTCCGCTCTTTTAGTGCATCTAACGCAGCAATAGCTGCTTCTAAGCCACTGGTTTGTTTGGTATCGAAGTAGAAAGGGATCACCCCGCGCAATAACGCGCAGCGATTGAGGGTTGCTTGGTTGGCGGACATGGCAAAAATCGGGAATACAGAGTTGAGCCTTGAGGTCATTAATGCGGTGCGTCCTGATTCGGTGAGCGTGACCATGGCTTTGACGCCTCCTAAGTGGTTTGCTGCATAGATTGTCGACATCGCGATCGCTTCTTCTTCCGTGTGGAACACGCTTTTGATGCGATAGTTTTGCTCATTCGATTCAATCATCTTTTCAGCGCCAATGCAGACTTCAGCCATCGCTTTAACAGTTTCAACCGGATATTTACCCGCAGCCGTTTCTCCGGACAGCATCACTGCGTCAGTTCCATCGAGCACCGCATTGGCTACATCCATGACTTCGGCACGGGTTGGCATTGGGTTACTGATCATCGACTCCATCATTTGCGTTGCGGTAATCACCACTCGGTTGAGTTTTTTCGCGCGTGAAATCAGTTTTTTCTGTACGGCGATAAGCTCTGGGTCACCGATTTCCACCCCGAGATCTCCCCGTGCGACCATGATGACATCCGAGGCGCGGACAATATCATCAATGTTTTCATCACAAGAGACGGTTTCTGCGCGTTCAACTTTTGCCACCATACGTGCGTGAAGCCCAGCTTCTTGGGCAAGGCGACGTGCGAACTTCATGTCTTCACCATTGCGTGGGAAAGAGACAGCGAGGTACTCAACTTGAATTTCAGCCGCAAGCCGAATGTCATTTTTGTCTTTCTCTGTCAAAGCATCTGCCGACAAACCGCCGCCTTTTTTGTTAATCCCTTTATTATTGGAAAGGGGGCCACCAACCAAAACTTTGGTGTGGATTTTATTGCCTTCAACGCAGATAACTTGCAACTGCACACGGCCATCATCAAGCAGCAAAATATCGTCGTTACAGACATCCTGCGGTAGCTTTTTGTAATCAATCCCAACGCTTTCTTGTGAGCCTTCTCCTTTGGCTAACTCCGCATCGAGAATAAATGGCGCTCCTTCTGCTAAGATGATTTTTCCTTCTTTAAAGGTCGACACACGAATTTTGGGACCTTGTAAATCTCCGAGCAGGGCAACATGGCGGCCTAATTTAGCCGCAATCTCACGTACTTTTTGGGCTCTGTTTTTATGATCTTCTGGTGTGCCGTGTGAGAAATTCATTCTCACGACATTGGCACCTGCACGAATGATGGCCTCTAATATTTCGGGGCTTTCTGTGGAAGGACCTAAGGTGGTGACGATTTTTGTTCTACGTAAAGTTGAGCTCATATCAAGGTTCCTTAGATGTGAAGGTATTAGCGAAGCTTATACTCAGTATAGTGACTCAGAAAAAGTTAGATCGTTTTTGCTGTGAAGTAAGTGCTTGCACTTAGGTGTTACTCTGATGATGACTTTGGGTTTGCTCTGTTTTGGTATACAGTGCGAATCTGTGAAATAGGGAAATAAAGCCTAATAATTGGATATAAAACACAAACTTCTAGGGATATGCGTGATATTTGTCACGCCTATCTGACAAAGAACTTCACAATTACTTCGCAAAGTAAAAAAATTGGTCTGTTGTTGAATTCCGGAGTGTCGCATGTACATGGCTCAACCCGGTCATATTGATCACATTAAGCAGATCAATGCTGGCCGCGTATATAAACTCATAGACCAAAAAGGGCCAATCTCTCGGATCGACTTGTCGAAAGAGAGTGAGCTTGCGCCAGCCAGTATTACCAAAATTACCCGTGAATTGATTGATGCCCACTTAATTCATGAAACGACGGTTCAAGAGGCTATCAGTCGCGGTCGTCCTGCTGTTGGCCTTCAGACCAATAATCTTGGGTGGCAGTTTTTGTCGATGCGGCTTGGTCGCGGTTATCTCACTATAGCTCTCCACGAATTAGGTGGAGATGTATTGATTGATACCAAAATTGATATTCACGAGATCGATCAAGATGATGTATTAGCCCGCTTATTGTTTGAAATTGAAGAATTTTTTCAAACCTATGCCGCGCAGTTAGATCGCGTAACCAGTATTGCCATTACTTTGCCGGGATTAGTCAATTCTGAGCAAGGTATTGTGCTGCAAATGCCGCACTACAATGTCAAAAATTTAGCTCTGGGGCCTGAAATTTACAAAGCTACCGGATTGCCTGTGTTTGTTGCGAACGACACGCGGGCTTGGGCTTTAGCGGAGAAGTTGTTTGGTCATTCACAAGATGTCGATAATTCCGTTTTGATCTCCATTCACCATGGATTGGGGGCTGGTATTGTGCTCGACGGTCGCGTATTGCAAGGTCGACATGGCAACATTGGTGAACTAGGGCATATTCAAATCGATCCGAAGGGCAAACGTTGCCACTGTGGCAACTACGGCTGTTTAGAGACGGTGGCCTCTTCACAAGCGATTCGTGATCAGGTTTCGGCGCGTATTCAGGCAGGAGAGCCCAGTTGCCTCGCGATGATTGAAGATATTTCGATAGAAGATATTTGTGCTGCTGCCGCTGATGGAGATCCACTCGCTGTGGATGTTATTCAGCAGTTGGGTCGCTATTTAGGGGCGGCAATCGCGATTGTGATTAACTTATTCAACCCGGAAAAGATCTTAATTGGCGGTGTGATTAATCAAGCGAAATCAATTCTTTATCCCTCGATTGAACAGTGTATTCGTGAACAGAGTTTGCCTGTCTATCATCAAGACCTGAAGTTGGTGGAGTCGCGCTTTTATAAACAAGCGACTATGCCTGGTGCTGCTTTGATCAAGCAGGCGCTCTATGATGGTCTACTCTTAATGAAAGTGGTCGAAGGATAATCGGCCATTTCCCATACAAGAAGTAAGAATTTCAGCCTTGCTTACATTTACATTTATACCTAGGGGCTATACTGTTACCAAGGTATTCATTTAACGGAATTTCGTATGTCAGGTGTTTTGAACACGGTAGACCAGCGTACCAATCTGGTCGGCGAAAACCGATTGGAGCTGTTACTGTTTAGCCTCAATAGTCGGCAAATTTTTGCGATAAACGTATTTAAAGTGAAAGAGGTGATCAAAGTCCCTCTGCTGACTAAAATGCCGGGCTCACATCCGCATATTACGGGTGTGGCTTCATTACGCGGTGAACCTGTGCCTGTTATTGATTTACGATCTGCTATCGGTTTTCCTCCCCGTCGAGCCCAAGATACAGAACAAAATCTGATCATTACTGAATATAACCGTACGATACAGGGCTTTTTGGTGGGGCAAGTGCGCAACATCATCAATACTGCATGGACAGAAATTCAACCGCCCCCTAAGTCTGCTGGAAGAGCTAACTACTTAACCGCAATTACCCATGTAAAAGAGCAAGGTAGTCACTCTCAGATAGTTGAAATCATTGATGTTGAAAAAGTGCTGGCTGAAATCGTCCATTACGATGTTTCTATTTCAGAAGAAGTGCTGGATCATGTATTGCTCAATGACATGACTGGGCGCTCCGTATTGATTGTTGATGACTCCTCAACAGCCAGAAATCAGGTCAAAGATACGCTTTCTCAACTCGGTTTGAACATTATTGAATGCCGTGATGGGTTGGAAGCACTGAACCTCCTAAAGTCTTGGTGTGACCAAGGTAAGAATATCTATAAAGAACTCCTCATGATGATTACGGATGCCGAAATGCCAGAGATGGATGGCTATAAGCTAACTCATGAAATTCGTAATGATCCGCGTATGAAAGATCTTTATATCACACTGAATACCTCACTCAGTGGCAGCTTTAATGAAGCCATGGTGCAAAAGGTAGGCTGTAACCGATTTATTTCCAAATTCCAACCTGACTTGTTAGTGCAAGTCGCTCAGGAAAGATTAAGGGAAGTCCTCTCCTGAGCTTTGTTGATTGTTCGAGCAGTATTAAATACACAAGGCACTCATTGAGTGCCTTTTCTTATTATGAGTTCAGTGATGTATAAAACTGAATATTCGGTTCATCAACTAATAAACCATCTAGTGCGGCAATGAATTGTTGAAAGTGTTGACTGTGGCAATGGCTATCAAATGACGCCTGATCAGCAAACTGTTCATGGAATTGGAACACTCCCGAAGTGGCTTGTTGTTCAAACAGTTCATAACGGACACAACCTGGTTCTTGGCGGGTAGGGTCGAGCATGGCTTGTGCCAACTGGCGAACAGTTGGTATATGGTCCGGCTTAGCGTGCAATGTTGCGGTTAAATGGATCAAGGTGATTTCCTCTGTTTTTGTTATAGATAGCGTCCCTGACGTTGCAAAAACTCAATTTTGTAACCGTCGGGATCCGTAAGAAAGAAGAAGGTCGCTAAATGTTGTCCCTTGTGATCCAGAGCTTTGATATCACTAGGTTCTAGGCCTTTTTCAATCAATTTTCTATGGCAGGCATCGATATCTGATACGCTGACGGCAATGTGTCCGTATGCGTTACCAAGCAGATAAGGTTGCGTTTGATTGTGATTAAACGTCAGTTCCAGCTCGACTTCTGTCTCTTGGTTGCCAAGGTAAGTCAGGGTGAAAGTATCAAAAACATATTGCGCGCGGACATCCAGCGCTAGTGCTAGCTGATAAAAGTCGATAGAGCGCGCCAGATCGCTAACACGCAGCATAGTGTGGATCAGTTTAGTCATATATCCTCCAACGAATTGGGGTAAAGACTAATCATCTTGCCATGTGGGTTGGTAGTACTTGAGTACGACAACCCTTGTTTATGCAAGGATATATGATGATTATTGCGCTAGGCGATCGGTGATTGACGCGCTAGTAATTGGCTACGGACGTGGGTCATCACATCCTTGGGATCACGAAGATAGATCAAACAGGCGCAACGCAAGAGTGAAGCGAAATTAGTGATATCCCCAGTGTATTCAAGTGCTTCACGGTAGATAAGACCAATAAAGCGGGGGAGAGACATGGCCTGCGCTTGTGCGATTTCTTCGAGTATTTGCCAGAAGCTGGTTTCCAGCTTCACACTGGTTGCATGTCCATCAATACGTACTGAACGAGTAATAAACTGATAGTTTTCTTTAGGCTGATTGGCAAAAATTTCACACATACTTTGCTTTAAGGTAGGTTGGAGACTAAAGAATCTTGGGGATTTTTAGCGGCTGAGTCAACCCACTCGGCTAATTTGTGGCAGAGTATCGCTGCCACAAGTGAGCTTTACGAATAATAGACTTTGATTGATGAGGCTACAATACGGCTAGCAAAATGCCGCCTACGGTTGCCGCAGCGGAAAGATATTGCCCCGCCGAGTAGGAGGTATCCTCAACTTCTTTCGTTTTTTTCTGGGTGATCCATTCCCAAAGCACCATAAGTAAAGGCTTCCACCTTGTCACCTACGGTTTTATCTTTGCTTTCTAGCGCTTTACCTTCTTTTTCAATTTCCTGTAAAGCGGCAAGCAGCGCTTTGCCTTCTTCAGACAAGGTGACTTTATTCTGCTCCACTTTGAGGGGAGCAGGAGCCATATTTGGCTTAGTAGGTGTCTGAGATTTAAGCGTATTGTTGGATGGCAACGTTTGCACTGATCCTGCGCCTATTGGGTTCATACATCTCTCCTAAGTCATCACTCTGAAACTATATCGACCACAAACTAAAAAACTTGCGTAATTTTTACACTTTGTGTGCGAAAAACAGGCAAGCAAATGCTGTGCCTATTTTGAGTGTTTAATGGCTAAGAAGAGATGTTTATTCGCAAACGAGATCTGTGTTGCGATTTTTCAATGCGTTAATCGCTTCTGCTTGATGCGCTTTTTGCACATAACGTACAGGTGGCGTGAGTACTTGCAGTTGATAATCATCACTTTGTGGCGAAATTTCACCGACAGGAGTGATGATGACAACTTTGAGATTTGGGTTGCGACGCAAAATCGATGCCGCCGTGCCTAAACCCTGCTGAGTATGGAACATGCCGGCGATGTGTAGAACTTTGCGTTTAGGATTTACCGCAAGATAGCGCACAATGCTTTCCGCCATGGTCTCATCCCAAGTGACTTGCGCCGCATATTGGTTCTCATTTTGTGCTGGATTGCCATGGTGCATTGAAGCCATAAAGGTGCTCTTGTATGGCGAATCTTGAATGTTAACTTCGGTTGCGATCCATTGGCGTTGTTCAGGGCTTAAACGGTCAAGATAATCAATCCCTACTCGGCCAATACAACGCACGATAGGTTTTGGGGCATTGGCAGCAATAACGGGTAATTGTTGGCTTTTCGCAAACTCGACCAAAGGGCGGTAATCACTTTCGTAATTAGGCCAAGCATTCGCCTTTTGGATCAGATACTGCTCACCAATTTTCCCACTGAGATAGTCATCCATCAAGGGCTGTGCATCACGGGTAAACTGTTCCATCGACAGTGCCATCGGATGGCCATTTTCCGTCATCTGCTTAAGCAAATCAGCCTGGAAACGGTGGATACCTGCGTGGGTATGCCATTCACCGACCAGGATCACGTCAGCGTTTTCGATTTCAGCAGGCAATCTCTGTAGGCTGATCCGCTCACCAGTTGGCGTCGCCAATTGATAGTCATAAAAGGTACTAACTTGCGTTGGAGTGGCTGAGCAGCCGAGTAAGCTAAAAGAAAGGAAAAGTGCCGCAATAGTGCGCATAAGAAAGGCCTCCATAAAAATTGCGCTCATGGTAATGGAGGCGACTGACTTATGCAATCAATGAGAATCGTTATCAGTTATTTTCTGCGATACACTCGGAGCATAAAATCGGCTTCACATTCGAAAGTATCACTTTGACTAACACGGTGTTTAAAATCCTCACTGGCACGCCATGCGAACGGAGTCATTTGCAACAAGTCTGCCGCTTCTGAGCCATTGAGTGCCATAGGGTAGTGGAGTTTACACTCTTCAACCAATTCAAAACCCGACAGAGTTTCTGGTTGCTCTTCATGTAAACGCACCTGATCGTAGATGCCTTGTTTAAATTGATACAGGTGACGCGCCGCTGGCGTGACGGTGATAACGATGCCGCCTATTTTGATACAACGCTCCAATTCGGTGTCTTTGCATGGTGCGTAAATGCGGATCACGCCATCCAGACTCTGATTGGCAAAAGGTAAGCGGTGGCTAGAGGCTACGGCAAATTGGCAATCTGGGTAGCGTTTGGCCGCGTAGCGTATGGCGATTTTGGAAATATCGAGCCCAAAAGTTTGTGCTTCACTGTCTTGCTGGCGCAAAGCCTTGGCAAAAAAATCGGTGTAGTAGCCTTCACCGCAACCAATATCGAGCAGCATTTGTTGGCGGTCTGTTAAATAGGTTTGGCACAATTTGGCAACTTTTTCACGCATGGGCGCGTAGTGGCCTGTGTGTAAAAAACGGCGACGAGCCTGTGTCATCTCTTTGTTATCACCGGGATCTTTGGAGCGCTTATGCTGAACAGGCATCAGATTGACGTACCCCTCTTTCGCTACATCAAATTGATGACGATTGATACAGGCGTAAGTATTTTGGTTTAGCGTTAGGGGATGCTCACACAGCGGGCACAAAAAGGTCATGGTGGTCTCAATCAACAAAATAGAGGCGTAAGTTTAACGGCAGCCGCGCGAAATACAAAGCGCAACCCAGTCTCTTAACGCTGTTGATGTTGACTGCAGGAGGGATAAAGGCCGCTCAAATTCTTGAACAGCCTTACAGTAAAGAGATCAACATTAAAAATTGAAGGCGACACCCGTTGAAAGGAAGGTTGATTGTTGATCAAAAAAGTTCACCGCATCATCGGTTTCACTCAGTCCTGCCATCGCGTTAATCGAGACATTTTGCCAACCAAAGGGCGCGCGATAGACATACAGCGCAAAGGCGCTCCAGCGGTTGGCATCACGGGTTTTCGCAAAAATCGGGTGTGCGGTATCGTACTCTTCTTGTCCATAACTGAGGGTTAAAAACAGCGCTTGTGGGCCGAAAAAGGTATTCACACCGAGTTGATAATCCTGCGCCGTAAAATCAAATGCATCCCCTTGAGCATCACGCTGGGTATAGGTGATTTGCGGGACTAATGACCAAGAGCGGCTCAGAGGTAAAGAGATTTCAGCCGACACTTGTTGATACTCACTGTTGCGATTGAGTAAGGCACGTTGCGTATTATTGAGGCCGGATGTTGCACCGCTTTGCTCTTCATCGACTTTGTAATCTAAGTAGGCATAACGCAGAGTAATAGGAAGCGCGAAAGGCGCAGTGTAAGCAAGGCGTCCTCCTTGCGCGCTGATGTCGGTCGCCGCTCTTGCCGTCTGTGTTAAATAGGGATCGCGCCAAGTTTCATTAATGCCAGGCAGCGAAGGAAAATAAGCGAGAGTAATTTCACCCAGTCTCTCAAATCGGTGGGTGATACCAAGTTCCGCCTGCAGTTGTCCCTCGATAACTTGGTCGGTACTTTGACCTGCAAAAAGCTGAGTATTTCCCGAGGCAAAGGTGTATTGCACATTCCCGAGTGGTGCAAACAGTAGTTCGGAAGTGGAGGTACCTGATTGCTGTAAATCCGTGGTGATCGCGTTGTCATCATTGGTGTTCATTTGCGATTTATCACGCACGTAAAAGCTGTTTAGGCTCAGTGTGACATCCCAACCGGGCTGATTCCTATCGGTTGGGCCTTGAGCATAAGCCGCTGGTGGCAAAGAGGCGACAAGCAAAGTGAGTAGACTGGGGTAGAAAATGTTCATTAGGCTTCCTTACCAAAGGTATGCGATATACCCTTCCTACCTGCACTCCAAGTCGTTTGGGTATATATCGAGAGGCACAATTATATCGAGCTAAGTCATGAATGCCATGACGAAAAGATGAACAGAATGTGGATCGCTCGGTAAATTTGTCAAAAATGAAATAAGCAACACCCGCGTTGCAATCCGGAATGGATATACCCTTCCTACTTGAAGCTGCAGCGGTGTTGGCTGCATTCGTTCACCCCAATCACATAGCGTATCTATGCTCATGGGGATTCACTCATTTGCCGCCTACCTGCAACTTCAAGTTGTTTGGGTATAAAGTGCTGCTTATACCGAGAGGCTTATTGAGCTTGGCTAGTGATTTGAGTGACTAGCTGATGATTTTGCCTCGGCTGTAAGGTGATGCCCTCTGCCAGAGACGGCGCATGCAGTGTTGATTCCACACACAAAAAGTGTAAGTAACCCTCATCATTCATGTCGGCTATCGATTGAGCACCTTGTTGCCAAGGATTCCACAACACCGCGGAGTTATGACCTTGATTTTCAACGGTCAGCGTGCGAGCTAATGCGGGGTCTTGCACTTTGATCAAGGGTTCGGGTTGCGTGTAAACACGGTCTATCGTGTCAGTGAGAGTGAGCAAACCATGCTGAGTACATAGACGACTGTTTTGTAGGCTATCAATGTACTCCGTCCCCACACCTGAGGTTTGCGTTTCACGAATATCACCCACGTGCAGATAAGTGTGCAGAGCCCCAGAGAAGGTCCATGCTTTTGAATCCGTGTTAGTCACATCAAGTGTCACAGTCAAGCTCTCACGGATTTCCACGTGCAATCGAACGTCAAATTGATATGGCCAAATGGCTAAGCTCTCTGGCGTGGCTTGCAAGCCGAGAGTGACGATAACGCCTTGCTCATTTTCCCTGTGTTCGATCAGTTTCCATTCTTGGTTCCGTACAAAACCATGTGCTGGGGCGGCAATACGACCAAACCATGGCCAGCAAACCGGAATGCCACCGCGTAGCGCGGATTTGCCATCGTAAATAGCTTGTGAACTCATCCACAGCAAGTCAGCTTGACCTTTTGGCTGAAAGGAGAGGACATGGCCACCGTGCAGTGAGATAGCGGCGCTGGCTTTGTCATGAATGACGCGTACGATGTTGACTTGATCTTGCTGAGCTATGGTGACGCAATCAGACAATGTTGTGACGGTTTTCAAAGAGAGTAAATCCATCTTAGTTTCCTTGAGTCTGCGTTTTGGCTTGCTCTGAGATTTGGTGAAATAGCGAGCGAAAGACTCGGAAACACCAATACTCAGATACCAAAAAGGCGACCCTAGAGTCGCCTTTTTGTCTAACGAATTTCTTCGCTAATCACTACATTACTTAGAGATGTGAGCGATCAGGTCAAGAACTTTGTTTGAGTAACCGATTTCGTTGTCGTACCAAGATACCACTTTAACGAATTTGTCAGTCAGTGCGATACCTGCGTCAGCATCGAAGATAGAAGTGCGAGTGTCACCGTTGAAGTCAGTAGAAACTACTGCATCTTCAGTGTAGCCTAGGATACCAGCCAGTTCGCCTTCAGAAGCTGCTTTCATAGCTGCTTTGATGTCGTCGTAAGACGCTGCTTTTTGCAGGTTAACAGTCAGGTCAACCACAGAAACGTTAGCAGTTGGTACGCGGAAAGCCATACCAGTCAGTTTGCCGTTCAGTTCTGGAAGAACAACGCCTACTGCTTTCGCTGCGCCAGTTGAAGATGGGATGATGTTTTGAGAAGCACCACGGCCACCGCGCCAGTCTTTTGCTGAAGGACCGTCAACTGTTTTTTGAGTTGCAGTTGTTGCGTGAACAGTCGTCATCAGGCCAGACTCGATACCGAAGTTGTCGTTCAGTACTTTAGCGATAGGCGCTAGACAGTTAGTAGTACAAGAAGCGTTAGAAACGATGTCTTGACCCGCGTAAGTCTTGTGGTTAACACCCATTACGAACATTGGAGTCTTGTCTTTTGAAGGACCAGTCAGAACAACTTTCTTCGCGCCTGCTTCGATGTGTTTACGAGCAGTTTCGTCAGTCAGGAACAGACCAGTTGCTTCAGCAACAACGTCAACACCGATTTCGCCCCATTTCAGGTCAGCTGGGTTACGTTCTGCAGTTACACGTACAGTTTTGCCGTTAACGATCAGGTTACCGTCTTTAACTTCAACAGTGCCGTTGAAACGACCGTGAGTTGAGTCGTACTTCAGCATGTATGCCATGTAATCAACGTCGATCAGATCGTTGATGCCTACAATTTCGATGTCATTGCGCTCTTGCGCAGCACGGAAAACGAAACGACCGATACGGCCAAAACCGTTAATACCTACTTTGATAGTCATTATAGTTGCTCCACAACTTAATTTCTGATTAAAGATAACTGGTAGTAAAATTACAGAATCCAGTTAAAAGCTGCAACAGATAATCGGACTTAACTTGTTTAAAGTCAAAAAAAAGCGTCGCTTTTTTTCACAATCGTTTGCAACTGATTAACTTTTAAACTTGAGCCTGCTTTTTATGCTTACCAATTGACGTAGAATGTGGCGATGGTTAAGTACCGCACACACTAAAAAATCTTGCTCAAAATAGAGTGAAAAAGTATGTGCCACAAACTCTGAATTAGGCAAGTTTTTCACAAAAAATGGTCAGTGAAGCGATAAGTAAAAAGGAAATAGAAAGGGTGAAATTCGAATCAAAAGATCTGCACAAGCCTGATGAATACTGGCGTGAGCACCTGACGGAAGAGGCGTTTTACGTCTGTCGTCAACAAGGAACAGAACCACCATACTCAGGTAAGCTGTTGCACAATAAAGACACTGGCCTTTACCACTGTACCTGTTGCCAAACCGCTCTGTTTAGCTCTGAGAATAAATACGATTCGGGCTGTGGTTGGCCAAGTTTTGATGCGCCGATTAATGAGCAGGCAGTACGCTTTTTGGATGACTTCAGTCACGGAATGGTGCGTACCGAAATCCAATGTGCTGCCTGTGATAGCCACCTTGGGCATGTTTTTGAAGACGGTCCTAAAACGACAGGATTGAGATTTTGCGTTAACTCGGTGTCGTTAATTTTCAACAAAAAGTGAATAAGCGGTAAGAAAGTCACCGCTTATTGTTGAAGTATTTCATCCTTCGTTGGGTTTAGGGAGAGTGGTTTTGGAGTAACTGCCGTTACGGATGGTTTTGGCAATCGTGCTGGCAGTATCATCCAATGAGGCAAATTTCTCTTGGCTAAAACCGTAAAGCCGTTTCATTTCTGTTGTGGAGGCAACTGGGACGTCAAACTCTTTGCCAATCATCGCCCACAGATAAGCATGTTCTTTATCATGCAGAGCATGGTAGTTACTGGCTAAGGCTTTCAATATTTCAATATTGACGGGTTGACCATTACTGAGCTCAAGTGTTTTATGCAGCAGCTCGATGGTTTTCGGTTTATCGCGGTCAGTATAAAAAGTGGCGAGAGCGTACTGCATTTCAGCCGTTTCTAGTTCAGGCTTACCTTCCAGTTGCAAAAAGGCACGGCGCGCCGCGTGATCGCCAATTTGGCTCCACAAGAAATAGAGTGCTTGTGGTGAATTTGATTGTTTCAGTTCTGCCACGATGCGTTCTTGCTCTTTGCCTGAATTAACTAAAGCTTTAAAGCGGTTCTCTTTTAGCTTCGTTTGATCAATCGCTTGGATTTGCGAAGCAAGCTCAAGACATTTTCGATAAGCACTGACCAGATGGTATTCTTTGATGCTTTTTTCATCGCTCGGTGATTTCAAAATTTCAAAGCGGTGCCAAATTAGATCGGTTCTGGGAACGCGGCACTGCCCGTCATCCATATTGAGCTGTTCACAGCGTAGATTGGGGTTGTCGGCACAGAGCTTTTCGGTGTTTTTGCGATTCTCGAAACAGCCATTCAATAGCACTAGGCTTGTGAGAATAAGTAACGTTTTAGTCAAATTCATGATATCGGCTTGTGATCAAATACACTTATTTATTTAGCTGTTCTTGACGCATTACGCTAGCTCGTTATGTTGACGCCACATCACTTTTGAGCAGGACGAGTTCATGGACACCGAACAATTGATTAATGCGATTACGCCTGAAGCTTATCAGCGCCTACTGTACGCCGTGGAAACAGGCAAGTGGCCTGAAGGTACACTACTTTCACAACAGCAGCGAGATTCCTGTATGCAAGCTGTGATGTTGTATCAATCTAAGCACAATACGCAGGCAGATCATATGTCGGTTGGCGTGGGGGGGGAGGTGGTTTTTAAGTCGAAAGCGGAACTGAAAAAGCGCTTTTCGGAAGGGGAAAAGGATATTCTGCGCGTTAACCCCAACCAAGAGGTATGAATAATCCCCTACCTAACAATGAGCCTCGCATTACGCGAGGCTCATTGGCAACCATGTTAAATGGGGGAGATCGCTTTTCGATCTTCTGCTTCAACCACTACAGCGTCATTTCACCACGTAACACTTGCTGCATTTTGGCTTTCACTTCTTCATAGGAGAGGTTCTGGCTGAGCAGATAATGCAGTTTGGCGAGCGCCGCTTCAGGCGTCATGTCATAGCCACTGATCACTCCCGCATCAGCCAGTGCACAACCTGTGGCGTAGCCGCCCATATTGACTTTGCCCGCAAGACATTGGGTCAGGTTCACCACAATCACCCCACGTTCAGAGGCCGCTTTGAGCTGAGCCAGTAACTCAGGATTCTGCGGTGCATTGCCGACACCGAAGGTGAGCAGGATCATCGCATTCACAGGTTGCAATAGGGTATTGCGGATCACCTCATGAGAAATGCCGGGGTACATGGTAATCACACCAATCGGTTGTGGCGTGATCGGGTTGACTTTGAACTCACCACTCGGTTTTTCATCCACTTTGACGTTGGTGCTCAACTCAATATTGATGCCTGCTTCCAATAGAGGTGGCAGGTTTGGCGAGCTGAAAGCACTAAAACCGTCGGCGTGTGATTTGCGGCTGCGGTTGCCACGCATCAAACGGTTATTGAAGAACAGGGTCACTTCATTGATTGGGTAATTGGCTGCGACGTGCAAGGCATTGAGCAAGTTGGCTTGGCCGTCTGAACGCAGATCCGCCAGTGGGATTTGTGAGCCTGTGACAATCACAGGTTTGCCTAAGTTTTCGAACATGAACGACAGTGCTGAAGCTGTGTAAGCCATGGTATCCGTACCGTGGAGGATTACAAAGCCGTCGTATTTGTCGTAGTTGGCCGCAATATCGTCAGCAATAAGCTGCCAATCAGCAGGCGTCATGTCAGATGAATCCATCAAAGGATCGTATTCATGAATGGTAAACAGAGGCATTTCAGGACGGTGAAACTCGGGCATGCTGGCTAATTGCTTTTCCATAAACCCTGCAACAGGAACGTAGCCATGATCCGATTTTTTCATGCCAATGGTGCCGCCTGTATAGGCGATATAAATATGTTTTCTTGCCATAGCGAGAAATCACTCAGTGTAGGGAACAGAGCGGCGATTATAGCGAAAACTCTTGCAATAAAAAGAGGCGCTTCTTGCAAAGCGCCTCGGTATATCAAGGGTTGTGACCGCGTAGACTATTCTACTTGGCAGGGCAGACAGAACGCATATTGCCCTTTAGGATCATTCAATTGATTGAGCAGTGACGTTTGTTGTTGCCACTCTACTGCCAAGGGTTGCAGTGATTTTGGCAAGAGAGTGGAGACATCCAAACCTAAGCTGACACGTACTTGTCCAAGCAGATCTTGTAAAAATTGCTGGGCTGGAGTGAGTGGCTCTTCAACCCAGTACAGGTTGTATTGATCCAACTGTGCCAGATCCGCTGCCAAATGTACGGCATCATCAAAATCACCCAACTGATCGACTAAACCGAGGGTTTGTGCATCTTGCGCAGTCCAGACTCGGCCCTGAGCCAGTTCATCCACTGCTTTTAAGGTCAGGCCACGTTTCTCTGCAACCAAAGAAATAAAGCGCTGATAACCGTGTTCAATACCCAGTTGAATCGCATCTTTTGCACCTTGGGTAAGCCCCGTGGTCAGGCCTTGTCCTGAAAAAGGCGTTGTACCGACACCATCAGTATAAATACCAAGGTTGTTCAGCCCTTTCTCGAAGGTAGTGATGACGCTGAAAATACCGATTGAACCTGTCAGTGTGGTCGGTTGGGCGACAATCTTATCTGCGCTCATCGAAATCCAGTAACCACCGGAAGCGGCAAGGCTTGACATCGACACCACCACAGGTTTACCCGCCGCTTTCAGAGCTTCAATTTCATTGCGGATCACTTCGGAAGCAAACGCGCTGCCTCCTGGGCTATCGACACGCAGTACGACCGCTTTCACATTGCTGTCGTTACGAGCTTCGCGCAGTAATCCAGCCACAGTATCGCCACCCACAGTACCACGTGGTTGTGAGCCATCCATAATCGCACCACTCGCGACGACAATCGCAATATCGTTGGCATCGGTCAGTGTCGTTGGCTTAATGGTGGTTTTGTATTCGTAGTAACCGATGGCGTTATAACTGTCTTTTCCGTCGCTACCAAAAGTTTCCGCTAACGTTTGGCGAACTTGCTGACGAGTGGCTAGCTCATCGACGAGACCGACTTTTTTGGAAAGTGCAGCTAAGTCACCATTCACTTCTTTCAACTGAGCGACAAACTGCTCCATGCTTGGAGTAAGGGTTTTGATCTCAATTTGGCGATTGGCCGCGACATCATCGACGTACGCGCTCCACAACTGAGTGAGCCAGCGAGAAGCGGATTCACGAGCCGCATCAGACATATCATCACGTACAAAAGGCTCAATTGCCGATTTGTAGGTGCCGACACGAAAGACGTGAGTGGTGACATCCAATTTCTCAAGCAGAGTTTTGTAGTACATGGAGTAGGCGCTGTAACCTTTTAGCAGTACGGCACCATCTGGAGCGAGGTAGATTTTGTCCGCATAACTCGCCAAGTAATATTGGCTCTGATTATAAAAATCCCCAACCGCAAACACAGGCTTACCAGAGGCTTTGAATTCGTTGATCGCTTTGGCGATATAACGCAGCTTAGTCAAGTTGGTTTCTGGCATGTCTCCTAAAGCCAACACAAGCCCGGTGACATTGTTGTCATTTTTTGCATGGCGTAAGGTTTCAACAATATCAAACAGCACGTTTTCGCGGGGGAGCTCTTCACCAAACACGGAGCCCGTAAAGGAGTCTATCGGGTTGATGTGCGTATTCTGCTCAACAATCGGGCCAGACAGATTGAGCACCAGTGCCGAGGATTTATCCATGGTGGGTAGCGGGGCGTCAGCGTGGACATAAATAAAGTAAATAATGCCAATACTGAGTAAGAAAATAAGGTTAGTCAGTGCCAGCCTGATGAAGGTGATCGCTTTCCAAATCCCTTTCAAAATCAGCCCAACAAAACGAAATAGTGATTTCATGGTATCTCCAGACCAACGGAGTGGCACAACACTCCAAAGCTTCAGATGTCTAGTGCATATCAGCGCACAACGAACCACATCCTACGTTATCTGATCGGGGCAAACAACAATCTTGCAAACCAGCGTAACCTTGATCGCTGTTACACAAATGTAAACACTTGTTTGATTTTTGTAATTGGCAAGAATATTCTGGTCAGACCATATCAATAAGAAGCAAAGTGAAGTCGCTATGTACCCAAATCTATTTCAGCCTCTCGATCTTGGTTTTACTCAGCTCAAAAATCGTGTGTTGATGGGCTCTATGCATACTGGCTTAGAAGAAAATAAGGAAGGGCTGCACAAGCTGGCGGCCTTTTATGAAGAACGTGCCAAAGGTGGCGTAGGCTTGATTGTGACGGGGGGCTTTTCGCCTAACTTGCGCGGCCGTCTGCACCCATTCAGCGCTGAATTTAGCAAAACTAAGCATGCCAAAGCCCATAAAGTGGTGACAGAAGCGGTGCACCGTCATGGCGCTAAAATCGCTTTGCAACTGCTGCATGCGGGGCGTTATGCGATGCATCCATTTTCACAAAGTGCTTCCGCGATTCGTGCACCGATTGCCAAGTTTGCCCCGAGTGAAATGAGCACTCGCCAAATCCGCAATACCATCCAAGACTTCGCCAATAGCGCCGAGCTTGCACAACTGGCGGGCTATGATGGCGTCGAAGTGATGGGGTCAGAAGGTTATTTGATTAACCAGTTCATCTGTAAGCGCACCAACATGCGTTACGACGAGTGGGGCGGCAGTTATCAAAACCGCATTCGTTTTCCAGTTGAAATTGTTAAAGCTATCCGTGAAGCGGTTGGCAAAGAGTTCATCATTATCTTTCGTCTGTCGATGCTCGATTTGGTGGAGCAGGGCAGCACTTTTGAAGAGGTGGTGGTGCTTGCCAAAGCCTTAGAAGAGGCGGGTGTCACCATTATCAATACCGGGATCGGCTGGCATGAAGCGCGTATTCCCACAATAGCGACCCAAGTGCCGCGTGCCGCCTTTAGCTGGGTGACGGAGAAGATCAAACCCTATTTAAAAGTGCCTGTCGTGACCTGTAACCGCATTAACACGCCGGAGCAAGCGGAGAAAATTTTGGCGAGTGGTCAGGCGGATATGGTGTCGATGGCGCGCCCGTTTTTAGCCGATGCGGATTTTGTACGCAAAGCGCAAGAAGGGCAGAGCGCGCTCATCAATACCTGTATTGGTTGTAATCAAGCTTGTTTGGACAACGTCTTTCGTGGCAAACGTGCGAGCTGCTTGGTGAACCCGCGCGCTTGTTATGAAACTGAGATTGTGGTTAAACCCGCGCAGAGCAAAAAAATTGCGGTTGTCGGTGCTGGCCCTGCCGGTTTAGCGTTTGCGACGACCGCTTCAGAGCGTGGTCATCAAGTGGATCTGTTTGAACGCAACGACAGAATCGGTGGCCAATTCCGTCTTGCGATGCAGATCCCCGGCAAAGAAGAGTTTCGGGAAACCATTCGCTATTTTGCTAACCGGATTGATCAAACTGGCGTGAAGTTGCATCTGGGTTGTGAAGTGCAATTTAGCGATCTGCGTGGCTACGATGAAGTGGTGATCGCCACGGGCGTGACACCTCGCAAAATCGCCCTAGCGGGGCTGAGTGAATCATCAAAAGTAGTTGATTACCAAACCTTAATTCGCGAAAAGACACCCGTAGGCCAAAAGGTCGCGATTGTCGGCGCTGGCGGTATTGGTGTGGATGTGGCGAGCATGCTCACCGAGCCGAAAGATCAAACTTTAGATGATTGGTTATACGAATGGGGCATTGATAAAGCCATCGAGCACCCCGGCGGTTTGTACCCTTATCCTGAGACAACCAGTGAGCGTGAAGTCTGGCTGCTGCAACGGCGCAAAGGCGCGGTGGGTAAAGGGCCGGGTAAAACCACGGGCTGGATCCATAAACGCACGTTAGAAAAACGCGGTGTGCATTTGGTTGGTGGCGTGCAGTATCAGAAAATCGATGAGCAAGGCCTGCATATTGAGCGCGATGGCAAGCCAGAGCTGATTGAAGCCGATAGCGTGGTGATTTGCGCAGGTCAAGAATCCGTGCGTCCTTTTGAGGCGCAGTGGGCTGAGCTGGGCGATAAGCTGCATGTGATTGGTGGGGCGGATGTCGCCGGAGAGTTGGATGCCGCGCGCGCTATTCGTCAAGGTGTGGAGCTGGCAGTGCGATTGTAACTTGTTGAGTGACAACCATGAGCGACAAAGGGCACTTAGGTGCCCTTTGTTATTGTCTATTGCTGAGGACTCGTTACAGAATGACCGTCTTATTGCCGTAGACAAACACATGATCATTCAGCACTTTGTTGAGTGCCTTGCTGAGCACATTTTTCTCTACATCACGCCCAGCTTGTGCCATGTCTTGCGCGCTGAAAGTGTGATCGACCGGAATCACGTCTTGTTTGATGATCGGCCCTTCATCGAGGTCGTTCGTCACAAAATGCGCGGTTGCACCAATGATTTTTACGCCGCGCTCATAGGCTTGCTGATACGGTTTGGCACCGATAAAAGCCGGCAAGAAGCTGTGGTGGATATTGATGATTTTATGGTGAAAACGGTCAACAAATGTAGGCGTTAACACGCGCATATATTTGGCGAGAACCAGATAATCTGGCTGATATTGGTCAATCACTTCTAACAGGGCTTGTTCATGCTCTTCACGAGACAAACCTTCATGGGACACGCAGTGGTAAGGAATATCAAACCGCTCAGTCAAACGTTGCAGCGTGTCGTAGTTGCCCACCACCGCAGCAATATCCACATCCAGACTGCCATCGTAGTTTTTCATCAAAATATCGCCTAAGCAGTGCGCTTCTTTAGTCACCAGAATGACGATGCGCTTGCGGCTCGAGCTGATCAGTTTGCGTCGGGTTCCTTGAGGTAGCGCATGGTCGAGGTCGGCCAGCAGCGTCGCATCATTGAAATAACCTTCCAATTCGGTACGCATGAAAAAATGGCCGCTGGCATTATCCACGAATTCATTATTGTGGATGATGTTGAGTTGATGCTTGTAACAGATATTGGTGATCTTGGAGATCAGTCCCGGCGCATCAGAACAATGCGTCAGCAAGGTTTTTTTTTCCATTGATAACAACTTCCATGCAAAAAGAAATATGCCCTATCTACTTGAAAGCACAATGATGTTGAAGGCGATCCAAGCAATTGGGGGCTAGCGAATTTTTTCATTCTAAAAAACAAATCGGCGGTGGCGTGAACGGTGAGCCAGCCCGCAAAGTCGTACCTATAATTAATCTATTATCAAGACAGATTCAATCGCTTTAGCCAAGGAAGACTTAGGTTAATTGCGCTTTGAGTGGGTAGTTTCTTATAGATGAGAGTGGTAAGGAGTCGGATATGGATAAAGAACTTCTCGCACGTAAGTTGTATGTTGGGCGGGTAGAGGCACTGCTCCGGGATCAGCCTCTGGATGAGCATGTTTTGGAAGAGATGTGGGAAAACCGCGCCTCCTTGGCTTGCTCGTTATCTCAATCGCAAGTAAGTCTTTCTCTGCGGTGTGAGTGAGATTGCCATTCGCACCGCTGCTGAAAACCTGCCATAATCGCGCCATTTCCGTTGCACAACGAACAGGCATGATTGAAAAAACCTTTTCCCAGCAAGGCGCATTAGGCCAAGCCATTCCGGGCTTTCAACCGAGACAAGCACAAGTCGATATGGCGAAAGCGGTCGCCAGTGCTATCGCCAACCAATCTCAGTTGGTGGTTGAAGCGGGTACCGGAACCGGCAAAACCTTCGCGTATTTAGTGCCTGCGCTGCTTAGTGGCAAAAAGGTGATCATCAGTACCGGTTCTAAAAACCTGCAAGAGCAGCTTTTCCATCGTGATTTGCCTTTAATGGTCAGTGCGTTAGGCTTTTTCGGCCAAGTCGCTTTGCTCAAAGGGCGCGCTAACTATCTCTGTCTTGACCGCTTAAGTCGGCAAATGGTCGAAAGCCATACTCCGGAATCCGATCCCTCGCTGCTCACTCAACTGGTGAAAGTGCGCAGTTGGGCATCCAGTACCCAGAGCGGCGATTTAGGTGAATGCGATGATTTGGCGGAAGATAGCCCGATCATCCCAACCATTACCTCAACCAACGACAACTGCTTAGGCAAAGAGTGCGCCAGCTACCAAGACTGCTTTGTTTCCAAAGCGCGCCGTCGTGCGATGGATGCCGATGTGGTAGTGGTGAACCATCACCTATTTCTGGCCGATTTGGCGATCAAAGAGACCGGCTTTGGTGAGTTAATTCCTGAAGTCGAAGTGTTTATTTTCGATGAAGCGCACCAATTGCCGGATATCGCGAGCCAATATTTTGGTCAGTCAGTATCGAGCCGCCAAGTGCAAGAGCTGGCGAAAGACATTGAACTCGGTTATCGCACCGAAGCGAAAGACATGCGCCAACTACAAAAAGTGTCGGATAAGCTAGTACAGGCTGCGATGGATTTACGCATTGTGCTTGGCGAGCCGGGCTATCGCGGTAACTGGCGTGAAGTGCTGAAAGTGCCGACCGTGGCAAGGGAAGTGGAACGACTCAATGAAGCGCTGCAGTTTGCGTTGGATGTGCTCAAGCTGGCTTTGGGACGCAGTCAGCTTCTGGATACAGCATTTGAACGTGCCACCTTGATTTTAGGCCGCATTCGCCGTGTGTGTGATGTTTCTGTCACAGGATATTCCTATTGGTATGACACCACGCCGCGCCATTTCAGTTTGCACATTACCCCACTGTCGGTAGCAGATAAATTTCGTGAACAGATTGCGCTAAAAGAGGGCGCGTGGATATTCACTTCCGCCACCTTAGCGGTCAACGAAGATTTCAGCCACTTTACTGAGCGGCTAGGGCTGACGCCGAGTGCGCAGTTTTCACTGGTCAGCCCATTTGATTATCAGCAGCAAGCGGTCTTATGCGTGCCGCGCTATTTACCTGAGCCGAACAGTCCCGGCCTTGCCGAGAAACTGGTACGCATGCTCGCGCCAGTGATCGAACATAACCAAGGGCGCTGTTTCTTTTTATGTACTTCGCACAGCATGATGCGCGATCTAGGCGAGCGTTTTCGTGAACGTTTGACCTTGCCAGTGTTGATGCAAGGAGAAACCAGTAAGCAGAAAACATTGGCTGAATTTATGGAGCTGGGCAATGCTCTGTTGGTGGCAACTGGCGCTTTCTGGGAAGGGATCGACGTGCGAGGCGACACTTTAAGCTGTGTTATCATCGACAAGCTGCCGTTTACCGCACCAGATGATCCGCTGCTCAAAGCGCGGATTGAAGATTGTCGTTTGCGCGGTGGCGATCCATTTGCCCAAGTACAACTGCCGGAAGCGGTGATCACCTTAAAGCAAGGGGTTGGGCGGCTGATCCGCGATAAAAATGATAAAGGCGCGTTGATCATCTGCGACAATCGACTGGTCACGCGCGATTATGGCGGGGTGTTCCTCGCCAGTTTACCGCCGATTCCGCGCACGCGGGATCTGGACGTCGTCACCACTTTTCTACAACAATTAGCTATAACTGAAATCAATCAGAGAGACTCATGAGCGTAAAAATTCTCGCCTTAGATACGGCCACCGAGCGCTGTTCCGTCGCGCTACTCGTCGGCAATACCATTTATTCACGCAGTGAAATCGCCCCGCGTGATCACACCAAAAAAGTATTGCCCATGGTGGATGAAGTCTTAAAAGAAGCAGGCGTAACGCTACAAGAATTGGATGCTTTGGCTTTTGGCCGTGGCCCCGGTAGTTTCACTGGGGTGCGGATTGGCATTGGAATTGCACAAGGTTTAGCTTTTGGGGCAGATCTGCCGATGATTGGCATTTCGACCTTAGCGGCGATGGCGCAAGCGGCGTATCGCTTGCAGGGGTTAACCCATGTTGCCAGCGCGATTGATGCGCGCATGGAAGAAGTGTATTGGGGGCGCTATGTGCGTCAAGAAGATGGCAGTTGGCAAGCCGCGGAAGCGGAGTGTGTGATTGCACCTGCGCTGTTAGCGCAGACTTTGACCCAAGATAACTTGACCCAAGATGAGCAAGTTTGGGGTAAAGCCGGAACAGGGTGGGAGGCTTATCCCGCACTGGCGGATCTGCCGCTACAACTGCAAACCAGCGAAGTGCTTTACCCTGATGCGCAAGATATGGCTTATTTGGCTCAGTTCGAATTAGCGCAAGGCAATACAGTGAGTGTGGTGCAGGCAAGCCCAGTGTATCTGCGCGATACTGTGGCTTGGAAAAAAACTGCCGGGTCGCGAGTAAGGCTAAAACCGTCAGGCAGAAGATGAGCGCTTACTCACTCGCAAACGAATAGGAACAGTATGGTTTCAATTAATGGATTACCTCCGGCGCGACTGCCTGGCACCAATAAAACCTCAAAAGCGGGGAAAAAAGGCGAGGTCAGTCAGAGCGAGAGTAGCAAAAGCGTTTCATCGACCAGCAAAGTCGCGACGGCGGTAGCGGAATCGATCCGTCAGGTCAATGAGTCAGATATCCATCGCGCGCAAGTGCAGTACGATTTGCCTGAAGGGCGGGGTCGTAAAGCGATGGAAGAGTACCTGAATGTGATGAATCAAGCGCGTAAAGAGGAACTTGCGCAGCTGCTTGGGGTCGATATCTACATCTAAAACTGAGGTGAACTCGATGAAGATGCATGTGCTGAAATTACTCATCATCCCCACCATGGCTCTGCTGCTGTCGGCTTGTACAAGCTTGCCACCTGAGTTGGGCAATCCCGATGATAAAAGCGTCGTGACTCAATATTCGGCTTGGCTTGAGCGCGATCCGGCTGCGCAATCACCCGTTCGAATGGGCGGCGTTGTTGCCAACATCAGCAACCAAAAAGATCGCACCCGCGTTGAGCTGGTCAACCTACCGATTGATAGCGCAGGGCGCCCCAACATCCATCATGAGCCGCAAGGCCGCTTTGTCGCTTATGTACCGGGGTTTTTGGATCCAATCACTTATGGTGAAGGTCGCTTGCTCACCCTTTATGGTACGACCGCGCCATCTGAACAGGGCAAAGTGGGGGACTATGAGCACACTTATCCGGTGATGAATGCGCAAGGTTACCATTTGTGGCGAGTGGAAGAGCGCGTCGAAGTCGAGGAGATTGGCCCGTACATGTTCCCTTGTCGCGGTTTCTACTGTTGGCCACGGACGATGCCTGAACGGGGCGGAAAGATCATTCAAGAAGTCAAATGAACCAAATTTCAACCACTTATCTGCTCGAACAAGGCCAATTAGCGGCCATTGAAGTGGGCAATGCAAAAATGGCCGAAGTTTCGGTCATTTTTATTCATGGCTGGCTGGATAACGCGGCGAGTTTCTTGTCACTGATGGCTGCGCTCCATGCGCTGGATCCTAAGCTGCATCTGTGCGCGGTTGATCTGCCCGGTCACGGTTTATCCAGCCATAAAGCGGGTTACCCGGCATTTCACGACTATATCGACGATATTGACCAGCTATTGCTCAACTTATCGCCAAACAAACCCGTGTTGGTAGGGCATTCGCTTGGTGCTTTAATCGCAAGTTGTTATAGTGCCGCCTTTCCCGAGCAAGTCAGCGCCTTAGTGCAGATAGAAGGCTTTGGCCCACTTGCTGAGCCCGCGAACCAGAGCGTCACGCGTTTGCGGCAAGGGATACGTTCGCGCCATGCGTTACGTAAAGCTAAACCTCGTGGGTATGCCAGCTTTGAACATGCGCTGCGTCATCGTGCGTTGGCCAATCAGTTACCGGCTGAATTGCTGCGTCCGTTGGTCGAGCGTGGCACCTATCAGCATAACGAGCAGTGGTTCTGGCGGCACGATCTTAAGCTCAAGGCCGATTCGTTGTACCGGATGTCCCCTGAGCAAGCCGCGCAGATCTGTGAGCAAGTTTGCTGCCCGCAACAGGTGATATTAGGAACACAGGGGTTTGCTTCGCTGCAGCAGAGAGTGCAAGAAGAGAATCTTGCCGCAATCCCCATTCACACTGTAACGGGGGGGCATCACTGCCATTTAGAACAGCCACAATTCGTCGCTGAATTGATTTTTGGCTTAGTTAACAAAATTTAAACAAGTGTTTGAGAGTTACGTGCTCAAGCACCTCGGCTGTGCTGTAATAGCGGTCACCATTTGCATGACTACTGCATGATGACAACAACAAGAATAGCGCCAGCCAATAACGAGGAGTATTACCGTGGATAAACCTTGGCTTTCACGTTATCCGAAAGACGTACCGGAAACCATTAATCCTGATCAGTACCCATCACTGGTCGAAATGTTTGAACAATCGGTACATAAGTACGCGGATCAGCCAGCCTTCATGAACATGGGCGCGGTGATGACATTCCGTAAGCTGGAAGAGCGCAGCCGCGCCTTTGCGGCTTATTTACAAAACGATCTCAAGCTGAAAAAAGGTGACCGTGTCGCTCTGATGATGCCAAACTTGCTGCAATACCCTGTGGCGCTGTTTGGTGTTCTGCGTGCTGGCATGATCGCAGTGAACGTCAACCCACTTTACACTCCGCGAGAGCTGGAGCATCAATTGAATGATGCGGATGTCCGTGCGATTGTGATCGTCTCAAACTTTGCTAACACCTTAGAGCAGATCGTTGCCAATACACAGGTCAAGCATGTGGTGCTGACCAGTCTTGGACAGATGCTGCCACGCGCCAAAGGCACAATTGTCGATTTCGTGGTGAAATACGTCAAAGGCATGGTACCTAAGTACGATCTGCCGGGCGCGATTTCAATGCGTAAAGCGCTGCACAAAGGCCGCCGTCTGCAATACGTGAAGCCGTTTATGTCTGGTGAAGACATTGCTTTCCTGCAATACACGGGCGGTACAACCGGTGTGGCGAAAGGCGCCATTCTGACGCACCGCAATATGGTCGCGAACGTGCTGCAAGCCAAAGGCGCTTACGGCCCTGTGCTGCAAGAGGGTCGCGAGTTGGTGGTTACGGCGTTGCCGCTGTATCACGTGTTTGCTTTAACGGTAAACTGTCTACTGTTTATTGAAATGGGTGGCAGCAATCTCTTGATCACAAACCCACGCGACATTCCTGGGTTTGTCAAAGAGCTGCAAAAGTACCCATTTACAGCCATTACTGGTGTAAACACCTTGTTTAATGCGCTGGTTAATAACGAAGATTTCCACGAGCTCGACTTCAAAAACATGAAGTTAGCGGTTGGTGGCGGTATGGCGGTACAACGTGCGGTCGCGGATCGTTGGAAAAAGACCACCGGTGTCCATTTGCTAGAAGGCTATGGTCTGACCGAATGTTCGCCACTGGTGACCGGCAATCCATACGATTTGACCGATTACACGGGCGCGATTGGTTTGCCAGTACCCTCAACTGAAGTGCGGATTGTGGATGATGCGGGTAATGTTTTGCCTAACGATCAAGTCGGTGAGCTGCAAGTGCGCGGCCCGCAGGTGATGCAAGGCTATTGGCAACGCCCTGAAGCGACCAAAGAAGTGCTCAATGCTGAGGGATGGCTCTCAACCGGCGATATCGTGAAATTTGATGAGCAAGGTTTGCTGCACATCGTCGATCGTAAGAAAGACATGATTCTGGTTTCAGGCTTTAACGTGTATCCGAATGAAATCGAAGATGTGGTGGCGCTGCACGGCAAAGTGCTAGAAGTCGCAGCGATTGGTCAAGCTAACGATGTTTCTGGCGAATTGGTGAAGATTTATGTGGTGAAGCGCGATCCGAGCCTAACCAAAGACGAAGTGATTGCTCACTGTCGTAAGCATTTGACCGGTTATAAAGTGCCAAAACTGGTTGAATTTCGTGACGATCTGCCAAAAACCAACGTGGGCAAAATTCTGCGTCGTGTGCTGCGTGAAGAAAATGACGCACAGTTGGCAGCAAAGGCGAAGCAAAGCGCATAAGCTGTACCCAGCTGCGAGTATTTTTATTTTAGAATGCCGGCCGTGATTGCCGGCATTTTCTTTCAAATGAAGTGCCTCTTCTTTTGAGCAACAACAGTGAGTCTTCTGTGAATTATCAAATTATTACCCAACTTGGCGATCTACAACGAGCCTGTCTTACTGCCCGTGATGCGGATGTGGTGATGCTGGATACCGAATTTGTCCGCACCCGCACCTTCTTTCCGCAACTGGGGTTGATCCAGATGTTTGATGGGGAAAACCTATCGCTGATTGATCCCACCGTGCTGGATGAAATGACGCCGTTTGTCGAGTTATTGCAAGATACTTCGGTATTGAAAGTGCTGCACGCTTGTGGCGAAGATTTGGAAGTATTCCAGAATGCGTTTGGCTGCACGCCTTTCCCTATGGTCGATACCCAAATCATGGCTGCGTTTTTAGGCTACGGATTATCCACTGGCTTTGCCGCGTTAGTGCAAGATCAACTGCAAGTTGAGTTAGATAAAAGCGAATCCCGCACCGATTGGTTAGCTCGCCCGCTGAGTGACAAGCAACTGGAATACGCCGCGGCCGATGTGTTTTACCTGCTACCTATGTACGAAAAACTGGTCGAGCGAGTGACCCAAGCCGGCTGGTGGGACGCGGCATTGCAAGAGAGTGAATTGCAAGTGGCGAAGCGCACCAAAATCATGAATCCAGAGCTCGCCTATTTAGAGATCAAAGGGGCTTGGCAGCTTAAGCCTAAAGAACTGGCGATCCTCAAACCCTTAGCAACATGGCGTTACCATGAAGCAGTAAAGCGAGATTTGGCGCTCAACTTCGTGATTAAAGAAACGGACTTACTGACCATTTCGCGTTTGGCGTTACTCAGTCCGAAACGCATGGAAGAAGAGGGGATTGATCCGCATGCGATTCGTCGTCACAGCAGCAAAATCATTACCATGGTGAAAGCTGCTCTAGAAACCCCTGCCGATGCGTACCCGCCAGAAATCATTCCTATCATGGAATACCCAGGTTATAAGCAGCTGTTCAAGCGTTTGAAAGATGAAGTGAAAGGCGTTTCGAACACCAGTGGTCTGGCGACTGAATTTCTGGCCTCAAAAAAGCAGCTTAACCAACTGCTGAGTTGGGTATGGAAACGCGACCGCGACCCAGCCCGCTTGCCTGATTTAATGCAAGGGTGGCGTTTGCCATTACTTGGCGAGAAGCTTAATACGCTCGTCTCGAAATAATCCCAGTAAAATTCAATGAACAGCAGGCGCTATGATTTTTCGCGAAGTGCCTGCTTACATTGTGCGGCATCGTGCGATAATGCCGCCTTTATCGACTCTTCCCACCTCATCATGAAGAGCAAGGAAACTCATCAATAAGGATCGTTATGTCTGCGACTCAATACCTCAATCAACTTAACCACCGCTATCTGAACATCCATCGTGTCAAAGAAGATTTCTTCTGGGACACTTATATGGGGCTAAGTGATGATCATGCAGGTTCAGCACAAGCGCAAACTGAGTGGACTCAATTTCTGAGTAATGGTGCGCAAATTGAGGAGATCCGTCAGCAAATCGAACGGGCTGAACAGATCACGGATAGCGAAGAAAAAGCGCAAACCTTAACGGGCTTACAAGGCTGGCTCGCGATGTTTCAAAGCCATGCGTTGGAATCCGAGCAAGCGCAGTCACTCAAAGCCGGATTGATCCAATTTGAAGCCGAGCTGTTCGAGAAAAAACAGAAGCATGTGCTGACTTATACCAACGAACAGGGCGAAGCAGTCGAAGCTTCGATTGTCACTTTAGGTTCCACGGTGCGTACTCATGATCAAGAAGCGGTACGTCGCAGCGCTCATCAGGCTTTCTTGGACTTAGAGCAGTGGCTATTACAAAACGGATTGCTCGAACTGGTGAAGCGCCGTAACCATTTTGCGCGCAGCTTGGGTTATCAAACCTTTTTTGATTACTCGGTGGCCAAAAAAGAGAAGATGACCACAGCGCAACTGTTCACCATTTTGGATGATTTTGAACAGCGCACGCGTGATCGCCACTTCAGCAGCTTGGCGGAACTTGCGCAAAGTAAAGGGCAGCAAGCGCTGCAAGGGCATAACTTTGTCTACTCGTTTGCCGGCGATGTGATGCGCGAGCTGGATCCTTACGTGCCATTTTCACAATCGCTGCGCCGTTGGGTGGAATCGTTTGGTCGCCTTAACATTGAATTTAGTGGTGCAGAGTTGACGCTCGATTTGCTGGATCGTAAAGGCAAATACCCGAACGGTTTCTGCCACGGGCCGATTCCTGCGTTTTACGACCAAGGTAATTGGGTGGCGGCGAAAGTCAATTTCACCAGTAATGCCAAGCCAGATCAGATGGGCAGTGGCTATGATGGCATCAACACCTTGTTCCATGAAGGTGGGCACGCGGCGCACTTTGCGAATGTGAAGATGAACGCGCCATGTTTTTCACAAGAGTTTGCACCGACGTCGATGGCGTATGCCGAAACGCAATCCATGTTCTGCGACAGCTTACTCACCGATGCGGATTGGTTGAAAACCTATGCCAAAGATGCGCAAGGTAACCCAGTGCCAGATGAGCTGATCAAAGCCATGGCATTTAGCCGCCAGCCGTTTAAAGCTTACGGAGAGCGTAGTATTTTGCTCGTGCCGTATTTCGAGCGGGCGCTGTATGAACTGAGCGAGGAAGAGCTGACCGCAGAGCGCGTCACTGAACTGGCTAGAGCAACCGAAAAACACATTATCGGCTTAGAATGCAGCCCGCGTCCGCTGATGGCGATCCCGCATCTGTTATCCGATGAATCGGCATGTGCGTATCATGGCTACTTGTTGGCGCACATGGCGGTGTACCAAACCCGCGCTTATTTCCTTGAGCAGTTTGGTTATCTCACCGATAACCCAGCGATTGGGCCACTGTTGGCGAAGCATTATTGGCAGCAAGGCAATGCACTTTCTCACAATGACACCATTGTGAACCTCACTGGTGAAGGCTTTAATGCTCGCTATCTTGCCGATGCCTGTAACTTAACTCCGGATGAAGCATGGCAAAAGCAGCAGCACAAAATGGCGCAATTGGCGACGCGTGAGCAAGCCAAACCCGCTTCATTAAATGCGCAGATTCGCGTGGTTGATGGTGCTATTGAGCTGGCGTCTAACCGTGATTCGGATGAGGAGATGTGCCGCCAATTTGAGGCGTACATTGCCAAACAATACGGCTGCTAATTGGGCTGTAAGTGAAACTCACGGACTGAAAAATAAAAAGGCTGAACGCATAAGGTTCGGCCTTTTTTCTCCTGTCTATTGCGATAGTTTACGCCGCAAGAAGCAATGCCCAGCAGCAAGCAACACACCGCTGACTAAACCGGCCAAGTGCGCTTCGGTGGCGACGCGTGCGCCAATCAATTCTGCGGTGCTGGCGGATGCGCCAAACCACTGCTCCCATGCGACTTTTCCGATCACGCCAAGCACTAACAGCCAACTGCTGCGCCGTCCATTCAGCGCTTCATTCAGCGCGTAGTAAGCAAAGAGACCATGCAAGGTGCCAGAGAGCCCAACATAAGACTGCATGTCGGAGGCGAGAATCATCCCCCCCACCGCAAGGCTGATCACTACCAGAGGGATCAGTAACTGGCGTAGCGTGGGCTTAAACACAAAACTGATGATCCACAAAGCGGCAAGGTTCATCGCCCAGTGGGCAAAGTTGGTGTGTGCGAAGTTTCCTGTTAGGATGCGCCACCATTGACCTTGCTCTATGGCGCTGAAGTGCCACAGAGTCAGCTCATGCAGTGGTGGCCACTGTAGACTTAAACTCAACAGGCTTATAGCCAATAACAGCAGGTAAAGATTCACGTCATGTCCCGTTATTGTTCAGAGTGTGGTAAAGCGCGTAAAGCGTGCTTGTGTCCGTCCATTGTCGCGCTGGAAAGTGCGGTTGAGCTTATCATTCTTCAACACCCAACGGAACAAAAGCGCCCACTGGGTACCGCGCGCATTCTCAGCTTGTCATTGGCCAATTGTCGGCTGTTAGTGGGTGAAGATTTTCGTGAGCATGACGAACTAAACCAACTGCTGGCAGAGCCGGATGTGGACCACTATGTGCTTTATCCGAATGAACACGCGCAAGAGTGCACAAAGATAAGCCTCACGACAGCGCGCAAAACGCGGGTGATTTTGCTCGATGGGACGTGGAAAAAAGCCTACAAGATGTGGCAAATCAACACTCAACTGCATGACTTACCGAGCCTACATTTGCCGGGCGAGTGTGTTGGACATTACCGAATTCGTAAAGCGCCGGATGATACCGCGCTTTCGACTGTGGAGGCGGGGTATCATCTGCTCCAAAAATGGCAACCTGAGCGTGACTTTTCACCACTGCTCAAGGTGTTTGATGCCATGATTCAATATCAGATCGATCAGATGCCAGAAGGCGTTTTCGAGCGAAATTACCGTCAGTAATGACTCTGTGCCGAGAAGAGCTGCTGATGTAGTCGCTGCGCGTACGCATCCGTCATTGCGGCAATGTAATCACAGATCACGCGCATGCCTTCGTCTTGCGCTTGGGCTTTGCGCCACTTTTCGCCGGTGGCTTGTGGCAGTAGTCGCTCAGGGTCAGCGCTTAACGCTTCAAACAAATCCATAATCAGTTGCTGGCCTTTGTATTCAAAGCGTTGTACCTGCGGAATTTGAATCACGTATTGGCTTACAAAGTGTTTGAGCACTTCAAGTGCATTGCCCATGTGCGGCTCGATATAAGCATTGAAAGCCAACAGTTCATTATGGAAAGGCGCTTCAACTGGCTTCACGCTGATACTGGTTAAAAGCGCATTCACTATGCCGCCAATCGCATCTTTGCGCACATAGTGTTTGCCAGAAAACAGCATCTCACTCAGCTCGGCAATATGCTCTTCAAACCAAGGATCGCCGCACTCGGCAAGCTGCGCTGCTGCGGCTTCTTGCCACTGCGCGCGGGTTACCATGCCCAGCACAATCGCATCTTCCAGATCATGCACGCCGTAAGCGATGTCATCCGCCAGTTCCATGATCGAGCAATCGAGCGATTTAAAGCGAGTTTTACGGTGCTCTTTGGGGGAGCTTGGTTCTGCGCGCATTTGCCCCAGCAATTCACGATCACTTTCACACAACGGCTCCAGCACCCAGTCTAAACTCGCGAGATCACAATCGTAGATGCCTTTTGCGGGCGACCAGTCTTTAGCTTTCAGTTGGCGTTGGTGGGCGACCGCAGGCGGTGGTGTTGCAGCGCGCGTGGTACTCAGCAGCGCAGGGTATTTCAAAAGCCCTAGTAACGTACGGCGCGACAGGTTCATACCGTGATGTTCAGTGTAAGGCTCTAAACTGGTGACGATCCGGAAAGTCTGCGCATTGCCCTCAAAGCCACCGTGATCGCGCATCATATAATTGAGGGCAATTTCACCGCCATGCCCGTAAGGAGGATGGCCGATATCGTGCGCAAGGCAGAGAGAATCAATCAAGCTGTCAGAGGGTAAGAGCTCACGAAACTCCGGCTGTTTGAGTTTAATTTGCGCGACGATGCCGGTACCAATTTGCGCCGCTTCCAGTGAATGAGTGAGGCGAGTGCGATGAAAGTCATTCAGGCTTGTGCCGTGGACTTGAGTTTTGGCTTGCAAGCGCCGAAAAGCCGCTGAATGGAGGATACGTGCGCGATCGCGCTGAAATGGGCTGCGATGATCGTTGCGGCGAATTTTGTGCTCATCGTTGTTACGAGCTAACCACTCAGGGTTTAGGGATACTTGCATCGCGTGACTCCATGCACGAACTTTCTTTTACTTACAACACGTTAACTCTCGAACGCTTAACTTACTGTGGCTTAACTGATTTCGTCCAGCGTTAATTCAAAACTCGGGGCAAAGGTTTGTAGGAAATAGTCCATCTCTTCGCTGTGCCGTTCACGTAACGTCACATCAAGGCGTTTTTTCGCTTGAGCGTATTCATGGTTACCTGCGCTGAGTTCTTCCAAACATTTCAAATAGGCGCAAATCGCATCGGCTTGTTTAACGATGGCGCTTTCATCGGGATCGGCCGCATTGGAGATAAGAAACGGGCGAAAATCGTCGCGCAGTTCCTCTGGGAGCATGTCCAACAAACGTAGCTCGGCCGCCGCTTCGATTTTTTTGTACTCTTTAGCGATCTCGGGATTGAAATATTTGATGGGCGTGGGCAAATCACCGGTCAGCACTTCGCTGGTATCGTGATACATGGCGAGAATAGCAATGCGCTCAGGGTTGAGCGTTCCGCCAAATTTTTTGTTTTTGATCACCGCCAGCGCGTGAGCGACAAAGGCGACTTGCAGGCTGTGTTCAGAAATATTTTCACTGGAGATGGAACGCATTAATGGCCAGCGCTGAATCAGTTTCATGCGCGCGAGGTGGGCGAAAAAATGGCTCTCTTGCATAGCACTCTCACTTCCTTGCTGATGGATTGGCTTTTCAGCGGCAGATGGCGCTGAAAAGAAAATAAAAAAACAGGCTCTCTTCAGTGTATCGAAAGAGAGCCTGTTTCGCCTACCTACAATCGCAAGTCATTTTGCGACTTGCTGCCAATCTACTATTGGCTGTAAGTCGTGATAAAGCGTTCAAAGCGACTGATGGCGATTTCCAAATCTTCCACATGCGGCAGCGTCACAATGCGGAAGTGATCCGGTTTTGGCCAGTTAAAACCACTGCCTTGTACCAGTAGCACTTTTTCTTGCACTAGGAAATCGAGCACCATTTTCTGATCATCTTTGATCGGATACATCTTGGTATCAATTTTCGGGAACAGGTACATCGCGCCTTTCGGTTTCACGCAAGAAATGCCTGGGATCTGGTTAATCAGTTCCCATGCGCGATCACGTTGCTCAAGCAGTCGGCCGCCCGGCAGAATCAGCTCATTGATACTTTGGTAGCCGCCAAGTGCGGTTTGAATGGCGTGCTGCATCGGCACGTTAGCACACAAACGCATGGAGGAAAGCATATCCAGACCAGCGATATAACCTTGTGCGAGTTGTTTAGGGCCAGTCAGGAACATCCAGCCACCACGGAAACCACACACACGATAAGCTTTGGACAAACCGTTGAAGGTTGCCACTAACACATCATCCGCCAAAGTGGCGATTGAGGTATGCACGGCGCCGTCGTACAGCACTTTGTCGTAAATCTCATCAGCGAAAATGATCAACTTGTGCTTACGGGCAATTTCTACAATTTCCAGCAAGAAATCGCGGCTGTACACCGCACCCGTTGGGTTATTGGGGTTGATCAGCACAATGCCACGGGTTTTTGGAGTGATTTTGCTGCGAATATCGTCGAGATCGGGATACCAATCGGCTTCTTCATCACAGATGTAGTGCACGGCTTTGCCACCAGAAAGTGCTACCGCGGCTGTCCACAGTGGGTAATCAGGAGCGGGCACCAGCATTTCATCGCTATTGTTGAGGAGAGCTTGCATCGCCATCACGATAAGCTCTGATGCACCGTTCCCGATGTACACATCTTCGACGTCCAGACTGCGGATACCTTTTTTCTGGTAGTACTGCACCACCGCTTTACGAGCGGAATAAATGCCTTTCGAGTCACAGTAACCTTGTGAAGTGGGTAGGTTACGGATCACATCGACTAGGATCTCGTCTGGGGCGTCGAAACCAAACGGGGCAGGGTTACCGATGTTAAGCTTCAGTATTTTATGCCCTTCTTCTTCCATGCGTTTAGCATGTTTAAGCACTGGTCCTCGAATGTCATAGCAGACATTATCGAGTTTTGACGACATCCCGATATTTTGCATTGTAATATTCCTGAAAATAATCTGTTTTCTTGATCAAACTACACTAACTTGCCATTTTTTAGAATAAAAATCTAAGACAACCTGGTTTTAAAATCAGAAGACATGTTGCCTCGATCACTTGCCGAAGTAAAAGATACCCCATAACCTTGATTTCATAAGGCTCTCTCAATAGAGTAGCCGCAGTTTACCGAATCTCTCCCCGTACGAGGTCGCTTTGTTGCATTTTTATCAGGCCGTTGCTCAATTGATGGAGCACATCCGTGGCGCGAAGGATCATGATGTTCGTTTTACTCAGCCGTTGGCCGATAAGCCTCCCTTTGCGCTGATTGACTGGCTTGATGCCCAACCGATTTTCCCCAAATTTTACTGGCAATCGCGTGATACTCGTGAAGAAGTGGTCGCGCTCGGTCAGGTGTACACGTTTACCGATCCTGCTCCGGCGTATGCGATTTTAGGCGATGAGCAGCGAGTATGGGGTGGACGCTCCTTTGATGGGCATACCGCCAAAAATCCGCGTTGCATGTCTTCCTTCTTCTTTCTACCACAGATTGAACTGATTCGACGGGATGAACAATGGTTACTCGCGGTCAATATCAACAATGAGCCGCAGCGCACGCTGACCGCACTGCAAAAACTGCTGGTGGAAGTGCCCACTTTGCGTTCGATGACAGCGCACGTCACTAGTGTCGAACACACGCCAACGGCGGCTAACTGGCATGATTTGGTGGGAAAAGCGCTGGCGGGGATCACCGAACAACAGTTTAAAAAAGTGGTGTTAGCGCGTAAAACAACGCTGACGTTGGATGCACCGCTCAGTGCGGCGCAACTGCTCAAAGCTAGCCATGCCCAAAATCACCACAGCTTTCACTTTCTTTTGGCTCTCGATTCTCGCCACAGCTTTATGGGGTCAACCCCAGAGCGGCTCTACCTACGCCATGGGCAGAATCTGGAAACCGAAGCTTTAGCGGGCACGATTGGCCGGGGAGCTAATGCGACGCAAGATATGGAACTGGCTCACTGGCTGACGCATGACAGTAAAAACCTCAATGAAAATCAGTTGGTGGTAGAGGACATTATCGAAAGCCTCGCGCCACACGCCGAGCAGATCCATACCCAGCGAGAAGCGCAACTGGTGCGATTGCGTAAAGTGCAGCATCTGAAAAAACGCATTGATGCGCAGCTTAAATCTGGGGTCAATGGCGTGCAGTTACTGGGCGCATTACAACCTACCGCCGCGGTTGCGGGTTTACCTCGTCAAGCGGCACTGGCTTTCATCGCGGAAAATGAGCCTTTTGCACGCGGCTGGTACGCAGGCTCCATGGGTTACTTTAGCCATGCGCAAGCCGAGTTTTGTGTGGCGATCCGCAGTGCTTTAGTGGTGGATAAACAAGTTCAGCTCTATGCAGGCGCTGGCATTGTGCCGGGCTCGACTGCTGAGCATGAATGGCAGGAGCTGGATAAAAAGCTCTCTACCTTATTGAGCTTGATAACCGACCGCTTACCGCTGGGAGTGGCATCATGAACCACGATCAAGCTTTATTGAACCGCCTTTGGTCGCGAGTGTTACTCGAAGAGTTAAGCCGTTTGGGAGTGACACAAGTGTGTGTGGCTCCGGGCTCTCGTTCAACCCCGTTGACGCTTGAGGCTAATGCGAATACGGCTTTCACGTTACATACTCACTATGACGAGCGCGGCTTAGGGTTTATGGCGCTTGGTTTAGCGAAAGCCAGCCAACAGCCTGTTGCGGTGATTGTAACTTCGGGCACTGCAGTGGCGAACTTATTACCAGCCATTGCTGAATCCAAACTCACCGGTGAACGTTTAGTGGTACTTACGGCGGATCGTCCGCTTGAGCTAGTGGGGTGTGGTGCCAATCAAGCCATTGTGCAATCGGGGATTTTTTCATCTCATGTCACGGCATCGCTGGAACTGCCTAGTCCTGCCATCCATCATCCACTTTCTTGGCTACTCACGTCGATTGATGAAGTGATGGCGGGTCAAACCCTACTCGGTGGAAGCGTACACATCAATTGCCCATTTCCTGAGCCCTTGTATTCGGCTGGGGATGAGGCAATTTATCAACCCTATTTACAACCAGTTCAGCGTTGGCGTGAGCAAGCTCGGCCGTATACCCAAGTTCACCAAGGATTAGTGCAGAGTGTGCCTGCAGCAATCGATGGCTTGCTGACTAAAGGGGTGGTGATAGTTGGCTCGCTGAGCTTGCAAGAGGCTCAAGCGGCAAAGCGTTTTGCCAAAGCGATGGGCTGGCCGCTACTGTGCGATCCGCAATCGGGCATCAGTAGCCAATGGGCACATTTTGATCTCTGGCTGCAGCATCCCAAAGCACGTGAACAGCTCAATCAAGCTCAATGTGTGGTTCAATTTGGCTCGCGGATTGTCTCCAAACGTCTGTTGCAGTGGTTAGAAGCGTGGTGCGCCACGGGTCTTGGCGAGTATCATTACATTGCGCCGCACAGCGCACGCAATAACCCTTGGCACGCCATGCAGCAGCAGTGGGTGTGTGAGATTACCCTCTGGGTAGACGCTGTACTCAGCAAACGCATAGCGGGTCAACATACCCAGCAAGGTTGGGCCGATGAGTTAACCCATTATGCGCAGTCGGTTCGCCAACTGGCGCAACTGCATTTCTCCTCTTCTTCCCTGAGTGAAGTCGCACTGGCGTTAGATTTGACTGAGCGCGCTACGCAAGCGGATCTGTTTTTGGGCAACAGCCTGATTGTGCGTTTGGTGGATATGTTCAGCGCGCTTGATGGGCGTGAAGTGTTCTCCAATCGGGGCGCATCTGGCATTGATGGCTTAGTCGCCACAGCGTCAGGGGTGCAACGTGCGCGGCAAAAGCCATTACTGATGCTGCTGGGAGATACCTCGCTACTGTACGATCTCAACTCGCTCGCGTTGATGCGCAATCCTGCGCAGCCGACCGTGATAGTGGTGACCAATAACGACGGCGGAGCGATTTTCGATCTCCTGCCTGTGCCGAGTGAGCAGCGCGAAGCGCTCTATCAAATGCCGCATGGAATGGACTTTGCCCATGCCGCCTCACAATTTGGTTTAGGGTATTGCGCGGCGCAAACCTTAGAGCACTACCAAACCTTGGTGGAAGAGCATTTTGCACACGGTGCAGGTACTTTGCTTATCGAGGTGAAAACCCCGCCGCAGCAAGCCTCCATGCACATCAAACAATTGACGTCGCAACTCCATGCTCTCTAGTCAACTGCACTTTGCCAAGCCCACTGCGCGAACACCCTTGGTGGTGTTGGTGCACGGTTTGCTCGGCAGTGGTGCGGATTGGCAACCAGTTCTCTCTCATTTAGCGCGCACTCAGTGTGCAGTATTGACGCTGGATCTTCCCGGTCACGGCGCAAATCCAGAACGGCATTGTGATGAGTTTGCCGAAGCGGTCGAAATGATCGAGCAAACCGTACAAGCCCATGTTACTCCTGAGGTGCCAGTCATTTTGGTTGGCTATTCGCTCGGCGGGCGATTCATCATGAATGGATTAGTGCAGGGGGCTTTTTCGCGTCTTAATCTGCGAGGGGCGATCATCGAAGGTGGTCACTTCGGGCTGCAAGAAAATGCGGAAAAAGCAGCGCGTTGGCAACATGATCAGCAGTGGGCGCAGCGCTTTAGTCAGCAACCGATTGAGCATGTGTTGAGCGATTGGTATCAACAAGCGGTATTTAGTTCACTAAATCATGAGCAAAGACAAACTTTGATTGCGCAGCGTAGTGCTAATCTTGGTACATCAGTAGCACATATGTTACTGGCAACAAGTCTGGCTAAGCAGCCCTATTTATTGCCAGCGCTGCAGGCTCTTAAGCTCCCCATCCATTACGTGTGTGGTGAGCAAGACAGTAAATTTCAGCAACTCGCCGAGAGTAGCGGGTTAAGTTACAGTCAGGTTGCGCAGGCGGGACACAATGTCCACCACGAACAGCCGCAAGCGTTTGCCAAGATTGTACAAGCGATGATCCACTCAATAATCGATTGAGTGATAACGACAATGGAAACCACCATGGCTAAAACTACAGGCATTTCTGAGCAAGAACTCTACGCACCAGTGATTTGGCAAGACTGCACCGGTGACTATCAAGATATCCACTACCACAAATCCGACGATGGGATTGCCAAAATCACCATCGCCAGACCACAAGTACGCAATGCGTTTCGTCCATTGACCGTCAAAGAGATGATCCATGCACTGGCGGATGCGCGTTATGACGACAAAGTGGGTGTGATTATCCTGACCGGTCTAGGTGAAGATGCGTTCTGCTCCGGTGGCGATCAGAAAATCCGTGGTGACTACGGCGGTTACCGCGATGATTCCGGTACTCACCACCTGAACGTGCTCGATTTCCAACGCCAGATCCGGACTTGTCCAAAGCCGGTGATTGCGGCGGTGGCTGGCTGGGCGGTAGGCGGCGGTCATGTGCTGCACATGATGTGTGACCTGACCATCGCAGCAGAAAATGCGCAATTTGGTCAAACGGGCCCGAAAGTGGGCTCATTCGATGGCGGCTGGGGTGCTTCTTACATGGCGCGTATTGTCGGCCAGAAGAAAGCGCGCGAAATCTGGTTCCTGTGCCGTTTCTACAATGCCCAAGAAGCCTTGGATATGGGACTGGTGAACACGGTTGTGCCAGTGGAAGAGCTGGAAAGAGAAACCGTGCGCTGGTGTCGCGAAGTGCTGCAACACAGCCCGATGGCGATTCGCTGCCTAAAAGCCGCGCTCAATGCGGACTGTGATGGTCAAGCGGGTCTGCAAGAGCTGGCTGGCAACGCGACCATGCTGTTCTACATGACTGAAGAAGGGCAAGAAGGCCGTAACGCGTTTAATGAAAAACGCCGTCCGGACTTTAACAAGTTCCCACGTAACCCATAATGCTTTTCAGAGCGGCGTCCTGCCGCTCTTTCTCTTTGAACATAAACGTCGGTTTATGTGAATGTATTGGATATAGGAAGAGATCCACATGCGCCATGCAACCCTCTATCGCTACCAACTGCCGATGGATAGCGGTGTCATCCTTCGCAATGAGAAACTGACTCAGCGTGAAGGTTTTATTGTCGAACTGACCGAAAACGGCCGTACTGCACGCGGCGAGATTGCACCGCTGCCCGGTTTTAGCCGTGAAACGCTGGAAGACGCCGGCGAACAAACACAAGCGCTGCTTGAGCGGTGGGTTAAAGGTCACGCTATCGAGTGGGATGTACAGCACCCTTCGGTCGCTTTTGGTCTTTCGACGGCGCACTACGAGCTAGAACAAGCGCTGCCCGCACAAGGCAATTACTATGTTGCGCCGCTATGCACGGGCGATCCGGATGAGCTGCTGCCGGTATTGAACAATTTGCCGGGGCAGAAAGTCGCTAAGGTTAAAGTTGGGCTGTATGAGCCGATTCGGGATGGCATGCTGGTCAACCTGTTCTTGGAATCCATGCCGGATTTGACCCTGCGTTTGGATGCCAACCGCGCATGGACTCCCGCCAAAGCGCTCAAGTTCGCTCAATACGTTGCGCCGTCTTTACGCAGCCGAATTGCGTTTTTGGAAGAGCCGTGCCAGTCGCCAAGTGAAAGCATCGCATTTTCGATTGATACCGGGATTGCGATTGCATGGGACGAAACCTTACAAGAAGCGGTTCGCGATGCTGATTTCAAATTGGATGACTTGCTAGGCGTCAAAACCATTGTCATCAAACCAACCCTAATTGGCTCGGTGTATCGTGTGGAGGCTTTGATTGAGAAAGCCAAAGCACTTGGACTACAAGCGTTGATCAGCTCTAGCTTAGAATCGAGCTTAGGCTTGAACCAGTTAGCGCGTTTGGCGCATAAACTGCTGCCTAATGAAGTACCGGGACTGGATACGATGGGATTATTCCGTGCTCAGCTCGAAACGCCGTGGCCAAATTGTTCACTGCCTGTGGTTGCCCTGCAAGAGCAGCAAATCGTATGGCGCTCGGAATCTTCTCTGTGAGCCTTTGGCAGCCTTGGCTTGAGCGTGACCCCAATCAGGTCGCGCTGCTCCATTCTGATCAAACGCTGACTTGGCAAGCATTAGATAGCCAAGTGGCGCACTACGCTAAAGCGCTGCGTGAGCAAGGGGTTCGGTCGGGGGAAGTGGTGACGCTGGTGGGAAAAAATCACCTGCCCACTGTGCTGTGGTTTTGGGCCTGTACTCAAGTGGGCGCGCTGTGCGCCTTTCTTGCGCCACAACCTTTAGCTCGTTTGCAAGACAAGCTCGCCACGCTTTATGCGGCACAAAGCCCGAAGCATCTCTGGTTAGCGCCATCTTGCGCGCTGAGTGAAGAAGAGATTACGGAGCTTAATGCCCATCTTCTGAGCTTGCCCGATGTGTGGGATGAATCCGTTGGTGGTGAGAAAGTCTCTAGCCAGTTTTCTTGTGAACATCTGGCGACGTTAATATTTACTTCAGGTTCGACGGGGACACCTAAAGCGGTGGCACACACTCATCAGCAACATTTGGTTTCGGCGCGCGGTTTACTGAACAAGTTTGTTTTTACCGAATCAGACAGTTGGTTACTCAGTTTGCCGCTGTATCATATCTCTGGTGTGGCTATTCTCTATCGCTGGCTTGCTGTCGGAGCCACACTCAAGATCGGCACTGGCGATCTGCAAAGCGATATTGCTGGCGTCACTCATGCTTCATTGGTGCCTACTCAGCTTAAACGTCTGTTGGACGGTCGCTCTCGATTGACACTCAAACGTGTTCTGCTCGGCGGCAGCCATATCCCTGTTGAACTCGCTCAAATGGCGGCAACGCGCGGTATTGATACTTGGCTCGGCTATGGCATGACCGAAGCCGCCTCCACCGTGACGGCAAAGCGGGTCGATGGACTTGCAGGTAATGGTGAGCTTTTGGAGCATCGTGAGCTGCGCCTTGTTGATGGGCGGATTTTCATTGCTGGGAAGACGTTGGCACAAGGCTATTATCAGCAAGGGCAGCTAGTGCCGCTCACTAATGAGCAGGGTTGGTTTGACAGCAAAGATCTCGGTCGCTGGCAGGGCAATAACCTGTTGATTGATGGCCGAGCGGATAATCTTTTTATCTCTGGCGGTGAAAATGTTCACTGTGAAGAAATAGAAGCGGTGTTAAACCAGCACCCTCATGTGCAAGTGGCGATCGTAATACCCGTTCAAGATAGTGAGTTTGGTGCGCGACCCGTCGCCGTGATTCGTAGTGAGGCCGAGTGGTGTAAAGCCATCGGTGATACTTGGTGCCAAGCTAAACTCGAAAAATTCAAATGGCCTATCATGTACTGTTTACTCCCCGATGCTTTGCTGGATGGGGGAATTAAAGTCTCTCGTGCGGCGGTGAAAGCGTGGTTGGCCGCCAACCAAACGCAGTTCACTCCGCTATAAGATTAAACCTATCCGCTGCTGGTTGAGTTTATGGTCGTGGGCGAGTCGTCAACCGTAAGTACGCCAATCCGATCACAAGGCCAATCAGCGTCGCGCTCATTCCAAACAAGGTGGCACCAGAAAGCGTGATCACAAAAGTGAGTAGCGCAGGCTCGCGGTGCTCATCGATTTTAAACGCGCTCTGCAAACACATCATCAATGTACCGAGCAGCGCTAAACCGGCGAGCATGGCTGAAATAGGTTTGGGTAGCGCGAGGAAGAGATTGACGACAAGGGCAGCAAAAATCCCTGCCAATAAATAAAATCCTCCAGCCCAAAGTACCGCACGGTAGCGTTGTGCTTTGTCTTGATCGACATCCTCATTCATACAGATGGCGGCAGAAATGGCAGCTAAGTTGACGCTAAAGCCGCCAAAAGGCGCACTCATCAGGGTCGCTAATCCCGTGCCCACCAAAATCGGTTTGATTGGTGCGTCATACTGATAGCTTTTGAGCATCGCAATACCCGGTAAATTTTGTGAAAGCATAGTGATGAGGTAGAGCGGCAGGGCAAGGTTGAGTATGGCGAGCCAATCAAACTCCGGCATTACCCAGATTGGCGTGGCGATCCGCAGCGCCAGATCCGCATGCTGAAAGCTTCCCAAGGCGAGAGCACTGCCAAGACTGACCAGCAAGAGCACCAACATGGTGTATCGAGGAACAAAGTGCTTGGCCAGTAAGTAGCTAGTAAATAAAAGTGCAAAGAGTGCGGGAGTATCGGTCAGTGGGGTGAAGGCTTTGGCACAAAAGGGCAGCAAAATAGCACCAAGCATAGCCGTACCTAGAGGAACTGGGATTTTACTCAGGGCGCGTGTCAAAGGCGCGAGCATGCCCGTCAAAGTAAACAGTGCGCCAGAGAACATAAACGCGCCAATCACCACGGGTAATGAATATTGTCCCGCCGATGCCGCCAGCATGACTGCCGCAGGTGTTGACCACGCCGTGACAATTGGCGTTTTGTAAAACCAAGAGTAGAGGATTGACGTTAGCCCCATCACCACGCCTAGAGTCAGCAACCAACTTTCGATTTGAGCTGGATTGGCACCTGAGGCTGTGGCGGCTTGGATCACGATCACTACCGAACTGGTGTATCCCACCAAAACCGTGGTAAATCCCGCAGAGAGGTGACTAAGATTGAAGAATCCTTTCATCATGATTTCCTTTTCAGGTAAAGTCGTCGTGCGTAATAGCGCACGTTTCGAGTATAGCTCTGTGCGTTATAGCGCACAATAAGGGGTTTTCGCATGACTGACGCGATGTTTAAGTCACAAATAGCTAATCAATTAAAAAACCTGCGCAAAAGCAGAGGGTTGAGTTTGGATGCCACTGCTCAACTTACTGGGGTATCTAAAGCCATGTTAGGTCAAATTGAACGTGGTGAATCCAGTCCCACCATTGCGACACTTTGGAAAATTGCTAGCGGCCTTGAGGCTTCATTTTCCGCTTTCTTTGCCAATGATCCGCAACTTTTGTCGAGTGAGCGTTCTTTCCCTGACGATCTCAACATGAAAATCCACACCTTATTTCCTTATGCCGCAGATACAGGATTGGAAATATTTGAAATTACACTGCTCGATCACCATCAGCAGATGTCATCACCTCATGCTTTAGGGGTCATTGAATACATTCATGTTTTGGAAGGGATTATGAAGGTGTTCTTTGATGAACAGTGGCATGAGTTGCAACAGGGAGAGCATATTCGTTTTTTTAGCGACCAACCTCACGGGTATGCGGCGGTGACAGAAAAAGCAGTGTTTCAAAATATTGTTGCGTACCCAAGGCGCGGCTAACAGGTGCAGTGGGCGGTTTTGGCATAGGTAAGCAGCCCACTGCCAGAGGATACTAAATTTTGAATTTACTCATCTTTAGCGCCAAATCTTCTTGTTTTAGCTTGAGTGCTGAAATGGTGTGCTCACTCTGTTGGATTTTTTCTTGGGCACTTTGGCAAAGTGCTTGTAAGTGAGAAAGGCTAGAAGCAATACTGGTCACCGATTGCTCTTGATGAGTAATCGCATCAGAGGTCTGCTGGTTCATCTCCGTTAGCCGAGAGATTTCAATCGCGACTTGATGTAAGGACTCTTCAGCCTGTGATGTGATCTCTGTGGTTTGAGTACCTTTTAACATGCTGTTGCTAATGACTCTTACCGATTCATCGGCGCTGCTACGCAATTGAGTAATGCTCTGCTGGATGGTGTTGGTACTGCCTTGTGTTCGTGTAGCAAGTGAACGCACTTCATCGGCAACCACTGCAAAGCCTCGTCCTTGCTCTCCCGCACGAGCGGCTTCAATCGCTGCATTAAGCGCGAGTAAGTTGGTTTGTTCTGCAATGCCATTAATGTCGGCTAACACTGGCTCGATACTTGTGACATGATTTTTTAAGGAGTTGATGGTTTCGGTTCCTTGTGTCACCTCTGCAACCAGTTCATTGACCGATTGAGCGGCTTGTCGAACATTGTTGAGTGTACTTTGCGCATTTTGATCTATGTTAAGTACCGATTGGCTTATCTCTCGCGCGCCACTGGACACTTGCGAAGAAATAGCGGTCATCTCCGTGGTCGCGTGCGAAATAGTATTAACTTCGAATGTCTGTTTATTGACGGCTTCTGCGGTCACTTTAAACGTGGCAGACAGGTCTACCGCAGCGGTCTTAGCGAGATTGGTAGATTGAGTGATGTCAGCAATAAGATTCTGTATTTTTTCGATAAATTTATCGAATGATTTGCCCAATTCTCCAAACTCATCTCGGGTGGCGATGTTCACTCGCAGGGTTAAGTCACCATTACCTTCTGATATATCAGTCACTCTCTCCTGCAAACGTTGTATCGGGGATAGAATTTGGTTCACAAGGACCCAACCTAACAGCAGTAATACAAGCAAAGCAATAATGATCAATGCCTTAAATGAAGATATCGCCCATGCTTGTTCATCTAAAATAAGCACGGCTTGCTGCTCTACTTTACTGTCTGCGAGTTCTTCTAATTCGGCAATGAAATCCAGTAATGCCAGTGATGTTACTGTGTACTCTTGGTAGATTTGACGGTAGTTCCGATAGCTTGCAATGACCGCCATCATCGCCTGTTCATGCTGCGAGTTTAATTGGGAGAACACTTCTTCATAACTTGCATTTTTCCATTCCTCTCCTGCCGATATAGTAAATCGGCCAGTCGAGAACATTTCGCTGTTGGCTTGTTTTTGAAATTCAATCGCTTGTTCAATGGCTTTGATTTGAGTGGCATCATCTTGACCATCCAGCAAACGTTGTGTGTAGTAGAGCTTCCATAGCAAGCCTATATTTGATTCCATACCGCCATCTGCGGCTTGCCAACGTTCCATAACATCACTTTGCCAAGTGATGCTTCGATTGGGTTCTCGTTCTAATTCCTCAACGGCACTATCACCTAATGTCTCTAGTTTTTCACCAAAATCGACAAGGACTTGCGTTGCTTTATCGTAAGATTTTTTGGTCTCGATATAGTTTTTGTAGCGAGTAATCAGTGCGTTTCTTGATTGTTGATACTGTGAGTTGAATTGAGAAAATTGTTGTGTCTGAGCCGCACTTAATAGGCCTGCTTCGATCATGCGGGAAGAAGCAGCATCGACTTCTGTAATGGCAGTATTGAGTATTTCTTCAACTCGTTGACTATCTTCACCTAGGATGAGCCTATTGACGGCAAGCATCTGGGCTTCAATCTGTATGGTGGTTTCCATTGCGCCATCTGCCGTATCCCAAGCAGGGCCTACTATGTAGCTTAATCCCGATGAGCTTGAGTACATAGTTTTTATTGTCCAAATGCCTAAAGCAGTAACGAAAATACCGAAGATGCTGAATGTGACTAATAATTTTGTTTTTACTCTCATGAAAGAGTCCTCTAACTCATCATATTTAGCTGATGGCACTGTGGTGCTAAACGAAAGGCTGAAAAAGCCGACTATGTGACTTTGAGTCTAGAACAGTTTTAGTGATGTTGTTGGTTAGTTGGGAGGACAAATAATGAGGTTATGAGCAGAAGTTGCAGCGGGATTCGCTGCAACTTCAAAACATCATGAACAAATAGAGGAGAAGGTGTGGGATTAACGCCAGTCGCCACGCAATTGTGCCACTTTTTCGTGCATCACCGTCGAGTTGGCTTGTTCTGGGGCAACTGGCATTCCCGCTTCAATCTCTAACTGTGAGCGAAAACGGCGTGGCACGCCTTGGCAAGCTCGGCCTTTGTAACGGCTGAAATAACTGCCCCATAACCCTTTGAGTGCCAGAGGAACCACAGGCACAGGGCTGCGGTGTAGGATTAAATCTAAGCCACGCATAAACGGATTCATTTCACCATCGGAGGTAAGTTGACCTTCTGGGAAAATGCACACCAAATTCCCTTCGTTGAGTGAGTGTTCAATCTCCGCAAATGCGCGGCGAAGAGAGGCTCGGTTGTTGGCAGAAATCGGGATCACCCCAGCGCGTTTCAAGAAACGTTTCAGCAGTGGCAGGTTGGCGTACTCTTCTTCCATCACAAAATGAATCAACCGCGGACAAACCGCACTGAGCAATAGGGCATCCATATAACTGACATGGTTACACACCAGCAGTGCGCCACCTTGTTCTGGAATATGGTGCAGGTTTTTATGGCGCACTCGGTACAACGTATGAGTGAGGATCCACACCAGAAAGCGAACGGCAAAAATCGGCACTTGTAGGAAAATATACAAAGCTACCAAGACGTTAAGTACGGCCAGTAGTGCAAATAACTGCGGAATACTCATCTCCAATACACTGAGGCACACAATGCCAAGCGCGGCACTGCCGACCATAAACAGCGAATTGTAGATATTGAGAGCCGCAATCACTTGCGCACGTTCAGTGACTTTAGCGCGTTGCTGCAACATGGCGTAAAGCGGAACGATGAATACGCCACCAAACACGCCAATCAATAATAAATAAGCAAACAGTGGCCATAGCGCGGAGTAAGTAACAAAATCCGCAAAAGTGCTGAAAACGGGGAGATCGGCGGGAATGCTGGTCGCCATCAGATACCCAAAAAGACTGATCCCCACACTGCCCAAAGGTACAATACCGACCTCAATCCGGTGTCCGGAAAGCTTGTCACACGCCAGTGAGCCGATGGCAATGCCGACGGAAAATAGCGCCAGTAAGAAAGAGACCGCGGCTTCATTACCGTTAAGGTGCAATTTAGTGAAGTTAGGAAACTGAGTGAGGTACACCGCGCCGAGAAACCAGAACCAACTGATCGCCATAATGGACTGGAAAATGGCGCGATCACGTTTGGCGATGCGTAGCGTCTGCTTGGTTTGCGTAATTGGCCGCCAACGAAATTCGAGATGCGGGGCACTCGCAGGCGCGAGTGGGATAGCGCGACTAGAGAGATAACCAAGCACGGCGAAAATCACTACCGCAGCCGCGGCAAAGTAGTGCGCGTTATCGGTGGACGCAATCAGCCCAGCGCCAATTGTGCCCAATAAGATCGCCAGAAAAGTACCGGTTTCTACTAAGGCATTACCGGGGACGAGCTCTTCCGATTTCAGTTGTTGTGGTAGCAATGCGTATTTCACTGGGCCAAAAAAGGCCGATTGTGTACCCATCAAAAACAATAAAAACAGTGAGATTCCGTAGCTTTGAGTGATAAAACCTATCGCACCACACAGCATGATGGCGATTTCAAGCAATTTAACCCAACGAATATACCGAGACTTTTCTAGCTTATCCGCTAAGACTCCCGCGGTCGCAGAGAAGAGGAAAAAAGGCAGAATAAACAGCCCAGCAGCGAGATTGATGAATAAATTGCTTGAGATCGGTAACGCTTGAGGGCCTGCAAACGCAACAAAGAGTAACAAGACATTTTTAAAAATGTTGTCGTTAAAGGCACCAAGAAACTGAGTGATGAAATAGGGTAAAAAGCGGCGCTCAGTTAAGAGAGCCGTAGTCGGGTTTGCCATCTTGTTCATCCATTACCAGTTAGCCAGATAGTGATTCAGCAGATTATTAATCAAAGCATTACCATCAATCGGTTCATTGGCAAAAAATTTATCATCGACACTCAAGATAGTGATGCCATGCACGCCAGACCACAATACGCGGCTCGCCTGCAACACTTCTTGCTCTGAACGCAAAGGCGCAATCACTTTCAGCAGATCTTCTAACATGCTGGTCATGTTATTAATGCGTTGAGCTTGCCACTCGGGCAGCATCTCCCCATTCATATTGTGCTCAAAAATTAACTGCCAGCGATAAGGATTTTTTTTCGCAAAATCATGGTAGCAATAAGCCAGTTGATAGAGTGCATCTTTCGGATAAGTGGTGGATTTCACCGCTTGCTGGGCTTCTTGCGCCAATTCATCAAGGGTTTGCGCCACTACATGCAATAGCAACAAATTGTAATTGCCAAACACGTTGACTAAGGTGCTGGGCACGTAGCCAATCATAGTGGCGACTTTACGTAAGCTCAGTTCATGATAGGAGTGGGTATCGAGGAACTGCTTGACTCTATCTAAGGTGAGAGCCACCAGCTCTTCTCGGGTATGATCGTTTCGTCTAGCCATGATCTGGATTCAATAATGAACAACGTTCGATAGTCTAAACATCCCCTATAGGAGCGTCAACGAATCGATTTGCAATATTCTGATACATGTCGATAAATGCAAAACGTTTCCATTGCGAGATGAACTGGCTATAGTGACTTTGAGAAGATAGATCGGCTGCAAAGCCCCATAACATCGAACCCTAAGGAAGTGTATGAAACGTTTGTTTTCGCTTATCGCGTTAATCATGGTTTCGGTTGCGGTAACTCCGATTGCTGAGGCCAAAAAATTCGGAGGTGGTAAGTCGTTTGGTAACAACAGTTACAAAACGGCTCCGGCACCTAAACAGCAACAACAAAAAAATGACACCGTGAAAAATGATGCGGCGAATCCAGCCAGCTCTGCGAAGAAAGGCTTAATGGGCGGTTTGCTCGGCGGTCTACTGGCAGGTGGTCTGCTTGCTGCCTTCTTTGGCGGTGCATTTGAAGGTATCCAATTTATGGATATCCTGATCATGGGTCTGATTGCGTTTGTGATTTTCAAACTGATGCGTGGTTTACTGGCATCAAAGCAAGGCAGCATGAACCAGTCTCAGCAACAACCGGCTTATAGCGGCATGAACCGTACGCCGTTTGAGCAACCTAACGTACACAACTTTGAACAGCCACAATCTATGGGTGGTGGTTTTGGTAGTGCCGCACAGAGCGATGTACCACACAACTACCCAGCCGGTTTTGACCGAGTGGCGTTTGTGAATGGTGCACGTGAACACTATCGCATCTTGCAAGGGGCGTGGAACCATAACCGACTCGAAACGATTCGTGAATATGTCTCTCCAAGCCTGTTTGAAGATCTTAAAGCCGAGCGTGCGAATTACGAAGGCGATCAACATACGGACGTCATGTACGTGGATGCAGAGATTGTTCGTGCAGATTACGATGCAAACCGTGCTCAGCTCAGCTTGCAGTTCAGTGGTCGTTATCGTGACGCCGTTGAAGGCATTGAAGAGAACATCGAGGACGTATGGCACTTAGAACGTGACCTGACAGTCCCCAATGCTCCTTGGTTGATTGTTGGTATCCAAGGTTAAAAAACAGACCAACGCCCAATTTAGTCATGATATTCAACACCCAGCGAAAGCTGGGTGTTTTTTATCACGAAAATCCGAAGCCTGCCTCAACTGCAATCTGCCTATGTTTGGGTATATACTGGTCGCCTTCAATATGGCACAAAAGGAAAGTGACGTGGCGCAATTCAAACATCAACAACTCAGCCAAGCCGAGCAAGATAAACTCGATGCTGCAGTATTTCGTCAACTGCTACAACATCTTGATCAACATAAAGAAGTTCAGAACATCGACTTGATGATTTTGGCGGATTTTTGCCGCAACTGCTTGTGTAAATGGTACGCTGCTGAAGCGGAAAAACAGGGGTTGGATTTGAATATTGATGATGCGCGTGAGCGCGTTTACGGTATGACTTACGATGAGTGGAAGGCAAACCACCAGCCGCCTGCGACGCCAGAGCAACTCGCCGCTTTTGAAGCGAAAACGAAAAGCAAAGCTTAAATATAGGCAATAAAAAACGCGCCCAATGGATGGCGCGTTTTTCGTAAACCGTATTTTTGTAAAGCGTATAAGCGGCTCGGTTTATTGCTTGCTTAGCACGTAAAACTCAGCCAGCTCACCTTCGATAACCTTACCTTCCATATCCAGATGGGACAGCGTGTTTTCACCCACCATGAATTGTCTGCCAGTTTGGTCGCCTGTTTGCAGTGTTACGATATTACCAGCTTCATTCCAAACGAAAGTACCTTGAGAGGCAAAAGGTTCACCTTCTTTATCGAGGTATTTTTCTGTTAGCGCGTAGGTGCCATCCGCGTTCAGCGTCAGCTCAGTTTCAATGCCACCGCAATCAGCACAAGGCAGAGTGCCTTGATAGATGCCAGCCCAATCTAGGCTGTTTTGAGCATTGTGCGCTGCATCAACGCTTGCTGTTGATGGTTGAGCCGCAGATTGGTCAGCAGGTGCTGCCGCAACATCAACGACTTTTTCTACTTCCACTTTTGCGTCTTGTTGGTTGTCGCAACCGACAAGAATGAGAGTCAGCGCGCTCAGGGCAAAAATACTTTTTTTCATCATAGATCCTTGGTTAAGAAAGGTTGACCATCACAAACACGACTAATATGAACTCATGCCGTTAAGTCCTAGTCAAACGCGCGTCATTTTAGCGACAAGTTGTGTGTGATCTAGCTCAATAAAAGCGATATTTCCCAACAGATAATAAATAGTCATTTGCTTGTGGAGAAGGATACCCTTTTCCTACTTGCCGCCTACAGACGACAACGCCAAATCGTTTGGAGAGAGCCTGCTGAGCAGAGACAGAAGGGATATAACAAAAGACCCTCATGGATGAGGGTCTTGAAGGGGTTATTTTTCGTCATCCGGCAGTTTGACGTTGAGCTCAAGCACCGAGATATCATCGCCTTTATGCTCAAAAGAGAGTTCGACCATGGATGGGTCAATCGCGACGTATTTGGCAATCACTTTCAGAATGTCTTCTTTGAGTTGTGGCAAATAGCTGGGTGCAGGATCGTTTTGGCTACGACGCTCAGCCACAATGATCTGCAGACGCTCTTTGGCAACGCTCGCGGAAGTCTTCTTCTGTGGGCGGAAAAATTCCAGCAATGACATAGCGTTAACCTCCGAATAAGCGTTTGAAAATACCTTTCTTCGCTTCAGTCAGGAAACGAAACTCAACTTGTTCACCAAGTAGACGTGCCACCGTATCTTGATAAGCTTGGCCTGCATCGGATTGATCGTCAAAAATTACTGGAACCCCTTTGTTCGAGGCGTTCAATACGGCTTGGCTTTCTGGAATCACACCGAGCAGCGGCACATGTAGGATTTCTTCGACGTCTTGCACACTGAGCATTTCACCTTGAGTGACGCGTGCAGGGTTGTAGCGAGTGAGCAGCAGATGCTGTTTGATCGGCGCTTGGCCTTGCTCCGCCCGCATCGATTTAGAATCGAGAATACCTAGAATACGGTCAGAGTCGCGCACTGACGATACTTCAGGGTTGGTGGTGACAATCGCTTCGTCGGCGTAGTACAACGCCATCAGCGCGCCTTGCTCAATCCCTGCTGGTGAGTCACAAATGATGAAGTCAAAACCCATCTCTTTAAGATCATTGAGCACGCGCTGTACACCATCTTTGGTTAGCGCATCTTTATCACGAGTTTGAGAGGCAGGCAGGATGAACAGGTTTTCGTTGCGTTTGTCTTTAATCAAGGCTTGGTTAAGCGTTGCTTCACCGTTGATGACATTGACAAAATCGTACACCACGCGGCGCTCACAGCCCATGATTAAATCGAGATTACGCAGACCGATATCAAAATCGATCACAGCGGTTTTTTTGCCTCGCAGCGCGAGACCTGAAGCAATTGCAGCACTGGAGGTGGTTTTGCCAACCCCGCCTTTTCCTGACGTGACGACAATAATGCGCGACATGTTATTTTTTCCTTTCAATCTTAAATCGTGAGCGTTTCGAGATAGAGCGATTCGTCAGTCATACTGAGCATCACCCTCTGTTGCCAGAACTGACTTTCAATTTGATCACTTAACCAATAGCGGCCAGCGATGGAAATCAATTCCGCTTGCAAATCATGACAAATAATTCGTGCTTCTCGTTGACCACTCGCTCCGGCAATCGCCCGGCCACGTAACGTGCCATAAATATGGATTGAACCATCGGCGATCACTTCAGCCCCTGCACTAACGTGACTTAAGATCACCAGATCGCCGTCTTTGGCATAAATCTGTTGACCCGAACGCACTGGGGTACGAATCACTTTGGTCGGGGCCATTTGCGCTGGGGCTTGGGCTGGGGAGTTTGTGGCGGTCATTACTGCAAAACCGGCTTCGACGGCAAGGTTTTGGCTACGTTTGTCTTTACATCCTGTGACACCGACGGGGATTAAACCCGCTTGGCTGATCCCTTGTTTTAACGCAGGATAATCAAGATCGCCCTCGACTTTCGCCACATTGATCACCACTGGCGCATTGGCAAAAAAGGCCGGGGCTTGCGCGATCTTTTCTTGAAGAAATTGAACAGTATGCGCAATTTGGTTGTCAGAAAGGTGTAATACCGACAAAGTAAAACTACTACCTTTCAGGTCAGGGTTTTTCGACATGGTAACGTTGACCTCAATAAACTCTATGCCTTACGGAGAGAGCATTGGCTGAGAACAGGGCTGTCATGTTATATTCAGCGCCAAAGCACAGCAAGTTCTCTTGCGGTGAAATAAGTGATTTGGCATCAATTTTGATCAAAGTTAACTGAATTAAGACAAAATGCCCTAAGTGGTCAATAATCGAAATAAAAGGCTTGTCATGCTTTGCTCTATTTACAAAAGTCCTAAAAAAGAAGGCACTTATCTCTATATTCCGAAACGGGACGATTTTTCACAGGTCCCTGACACCTTAAAACAGATGTTTGGTAAACCTATTTTTGTCATGCTGGTCAATCTTGAGCAGCGTCAGTTGGCGCAAGTGAATGTGGAGAAGGTGAAACAATCCATGCAGGAACAAGGTTTCTTTTTGCAGTTACCGCCGCCACCAGAAAATTTGCTGGAACAACATAAGGAGCGCAAAGCGCGCCAAACTCCCTGATGAAGATGGCTCAAGGAGGGCATCTTGAAAAAATTATTATCGATAGTATTGGGCCTAGCGTTATCGGCACCCGTACTCGCCAATGAAGTCAGTTTTGAACAATATGTGGAAAGCTTAAAACAGCAGGGACGTCAGGAGGGAATTTCTGATCGCGTTCTTGAGGCGGCTTTTCGAAATGTTGAATACAAACCCCGTGCGGTGGTGGCAGATAAAAACCAACCAGAGAAAAAACTGACGTTGGATGAATATATTCCACGCGCAGTGCCGGAGTGGAAAGTTAAACAAGCTCAAGCTTTGTATGAAAAGCATTATGATGAATTGCAGCGCATTGGGCAGCAATACGGCGTGCAACCCAGATTTATAGTGGCGTTGTGGGGTGTAGAGAGTAATTTCGGTGCGCTGACGGGTAACTTTAGTGTGATTGATGCTTTATCGACGCTGGCCTATGAAGGTCGCCGAGAAGAGTTTTTCCGCAAAGAAACCATGGCCGCCTTGCAGATCCTCGAACAAGGCCATATTGCACCTGAATCCATGAAAGGCTCTTGGGCGGGTGCGATGGGTCAATGCCAATTTATGCCAAGTTCATTTTTGAATTTTGCTGCAGACGGGAACGGCGATGGCAAAAAAGACATTTGGGGAACACGTTCAGACGTGTTTGCCTCCACGGCGAACTATCTTAGCCAGTCAGGATGGGATGATAAGTATACTTGGGGACGCCAAGTGAAAATCCCCAAAGGGTTTGACCATGCTCTAGAAGGACGTCAGCCTGAAAAAGGCAAAACGTTACAAGAGTGGAGTAAGCTTGGGGTCACTCGTTATGATGGTAAACCGCTGCCAGCGCTTTCTGATGATATTAAAGCATGGCTCATCATGCCTGATGATGAAGCAGGGCGCATTTATCTTGTGTATAACAACTACAATGTATTGATGAAGTGGAATCGCTCTCATTACTTTGCGTTGGCGGTCAGCCATCTGGCGGATCGGATTGCGTTCTAACCTGTTGGATTGGCGCAACGGGTTGGCAATTAGCGAACAGAGGGCTCTCATTGAGCCCTCTGTTTTTTCTGTTTGTGAGCAACGGGTTTTTAGGCATTTCGGTAATCGGGATGTGTTGATGAAGAAGGCTGTGATGGGGAGAGTTTGCTGATGGAGATGCGATTTGTTTGCTGAACGCGCGAGCCAAATGGCTTTATTTGCGGTGTTAATCCAACATCAAAGTTTTACTGCTGCTGCACATGCGCTAGGCGTGTCGGTGTCTCATGTCAGTAAACAGCTCGCCGCGTTAGAGGCCTCGCTGGGCGTTAAACTGGTACAGCGCACCACGCGCAGCTTTACTCTGACGGATGCTGGGAATCTGTTTTATGCCCAGTGCCGTGAACTTTTAACGATTGTGACCAATGCACAAAGTGAAATGGAAGATCAGCGTGATGAAGTGACAGGGCTGATTAGACTTGGTTTATCGCAATCTTTTGGCACCTTGCATGTGTTGCCTGCTTTGGAGCAGCTTCGCCAACAATATCCTGAGTTGAACGTCGAAGTGCATCTATTTGATCATAAAGTCGATATGCTCAAGGAAGGGTTGGATTTATGGATAACCAGTAACGAGCAGCTACCAGAGGGTTATGTGGCGCAGCGCATTGCCGATTGCCGTTTTGTGGTGGCCGCATCGCCAGACTACCTGCTACGTTATGGATCACCCACAGAACCTATGGCCTTAATGGAGCATAACTGCTTGATTTATCGAAGTTGGGAGCGTGATTACACACGCTGGTCATTCAGTCGGGACGGGCAAAGTCAAACCGTTAAAGTCTCAGGCAATTATTCAGTCGATTTGGCGGAAGCGGTGCGCGATGCCGCAGTGGCAGGATGGGGCATCGCCTACTTAGCGACGTATTTATTGCGTGATGAATTTCGCACAGGGCAGTTGATTCAACTGTTACCAGAATGGTGTGCCAACCAGCAAATGCCGTTTTATGCGGTGTATCCAAGCCGTCAACATATGCCGAAAAAGACTTCGGCGGTCATCGAGTTCATCAAACATACGCTAGGTAATCCTTGTTATTGGGATTCACGCTTACAACCTTATGTGCGCTTTACCGCGGGATAAGACGTAATCGATTGTTGCTGATTTTCAAAAGATATTTTCCCAATGGAAAAGATAAGTTTTAAGCAAACGTTTAGTCTTAATAAAATCAGCAAGTTATGAAAAGACGCATTTTGATTACCGGTTTGGTAATGAGTAATTAACAAACTCACCTTGCGCATACGATTTCCTTCACTAAAATCGCCGCTTTTCCTGTTCTACTCACATTTTGGGCGGCGTATGTCATCACTCCTCGGTATGGGCGCAATTTTGCTGGTTGCGTGGCTATTTTCTACCAATAGAAAAAATATCAACTTGCGTACAGTTTCGTTAGCGTTGCTGTTGCAAATCTTCTTCGCCTTACTGGTGCTGTATGTACCTGCGGGTAAAGAGGCACTCAATCGTGTGACGGGCGCGGTGTCACAACTGATCAACTATGGGCAAGATGGTATCGGTTTTGTGTTTGGTGGCCTCGCCAATGGCAGCGTAGGTTTTGTGTTTGCGATTAATGTCCTTGGCATCATCATTTTCTTCTCTGCACTGATTTCTGGCCTTTACCATTTAGGCATTATGCCGAAAGTGATTAACCTCATCGGTGGTGGTTTACAGAAATTGCTTGGCACAGGCCGTGCAGAATCCCTTTCTGCTACCGCAAACATTTTCGTGGGTATGATTGAAGCGCCGCTGGTGGTGAAACCTTATCTTCATAAAATGACCGATTCGCAATTCTTTGCTGTGATGAGCGGCGGCTTAGCGTCGGTTGCTGGCGGTACTTTGGTTGGTTATGCCTCTTTAGGTGTGGAACTTAACTACCTGATCGCAGCAGCTTTCATGTCTGCCCCTGCGGGTCTCTTGATGGCAAAAATCATGTTGCCTGAAACCGAACAAGTCGATGCCGCGATTGCGCAAGATGAGTTGGATCTGCCGAAATCCACTAACGTCGTCGAAGCGATTGCCGATGGCGCGATGTCGGGTGTGAAAATTGCTGTTGCGGTAGGGGCGACTTTGCTCGCTTTCGTGAGTGTGATTGCTCTGTTAAACGGCTTGCTCGGTTGGTTTGGTGGCTGGTTTGGCATCGAGCTAAGCTTTGAACTGATCATGGGGTATGTTTTCGCTCCGGTAGCTTGGCTGATTGGTATTCCATGGCATGAAGCGATCACGGCAGGTTCTTTGATTGGTAACAAAGTGGTGGTAAACGAGTTTGTCGCTTTCATTCAACTGATTGAAGTGAAAGAGCAATTGAGTGCGCATTCACAAGCGATCGTGACTTTCGCGCTGTGCGGTTTTGCCAATATTTCTACCATGGCGATTTTGATTGGTGGTTTGGGTAGCCTTGTACCTGAACGTCGCTCTTTTATCTCCCAATACGGCTTCCGTGCGATTGGCGCCGGCGTATTGGCTAACCTAATGAGTGCATCGATCGCTGGGGTGATTTTGTCTTTGTAATCTTTGATTCAGCAATAGGGGCCAGCGATTACGCTGGCTTTTTTTGTTATTCCTAAATCACCGCTTTTAGTAGTGGTGATTGTTTTAAAGATCTCCTTTTCATTTCGTGAATCGCGCCGAAAAAGAATTGAAAGCGATGATTAACCGCAGAAGAAGCAGTGACACTGTGCCGAGAACGGTAAACTATTCCATTGATTAACATGCAAATCTTTCACTCTGGAGTATTAGTTATAAGCGACATCATCTAATACAGGAGAGAAACATGAAGCGCTATTGTTTAGCCGCCGTGATTACCGCCAGTTTGGGGGTAAGTTACTCAGCACAAGCCTATAACTGTGCCGGAGTGCCAGTGTGGGACAGCAGTACAGTGTATGTTGGCAGTGATAAAGTTCAAAAAACCAACACCGCTTACCAAGCGCGTTACTGGACTCAGGGTAACGATCCGGTAACCCATTCTGGTCAATGGGACGCATGGCAAATTCTTGGACAGTGTGACGGAGGGGCGAATAACCCACCTCAAGTGTCCATTCAATCACCACTCAATAACGCCAAGATCCCACAAGGCTCCGTCGTCGGATTACAAGCCAATGCCTCAGATAGTGATGGCAGCATTACTCAGGTGGAGTTTTTAGTCGGCACACAGCGTATCGCGATTGACCAACAAGCCCCATACCAAGTGGATTGGACGGCAACGCTAGGAGCCACTTCAGTGACCGCGATTGCGACCGATAACCAAGGCGCAACATCAAGCAGTACGGTGAACATCAGCGTAACGCCTACCGGTAACCCAGTTCCGCCAACTGTGACGTTGACTAGCCCGACGGGCAGTGAACAGCTAACCGTGGGCGATGTTTTAGCCGTGGCCGCAAATGCCACTGACAGTGATGGCACTGTCAACGCTGTTGAATTTTATGTTGATGGCCAACTTGTTGTGACCGATAGCTCTGAGCCTTATCAGTTTAATTGGAATGCCGCTGTCGGCAGCCATACCTTTAAAGCCAAAGCGATTGATAACGACAACCTGTCTACCCTGAGCCAAGAAGTGACTTTAACGGTCGGCAGTGGCTCGAATGCAGGTTGCGCGGGTTTACCTGTGTATTCGGCGGGAACCGCGTATTCGGCAGGGCAGTTGGTACAAAATAAGAACCAAAAATATCGCTGTGATATCGCCGGTTGGTGTTCTTCCAGCTCCGGTTGGGCGTATGAGCCAGGTGTTGGAAGTTATTGGAAAGAAGCATGGAGTGGTTTAGGCGCTTGTTCAACGCCACCTGTCGTGACATTAACCAACCCAACGGCTAACCAAGTGATTCTTGCTGGCTCAACCGTCAGTGTGGCGGCGCAAGCCAGTGATGCCGATGGCTCGGTCACGCAAGTGGAGTTTTTTGCAGGCAACAACAGCTTAGGCGTGGTGACTCAAGCGCCTTATGCGGTTAACTGGATAGCCACCACTACAGGGAATCAAACCCTGAAAGCAGTCGCAACCGACAACGACAGTAACACCAGTGAAAGCGCAGTCAGCGTGACGGTGAGCGATCAAGATCTGGTGGTTTCACTGACTTCGCCGACATCCGGCCAAACCGTTGGTCTAGGTAAACCGGTCAATATTGCCGCCGATGCTACGTCACTAACCAATAATGTGGCGAAAGTGGAGTTTGTGGTCAACGGCGCAGTAGTTGCAACGGATACAACAGAGCCTTTTGCTTACAGTTGGACGCCAAGTGCGATTGGTAACTATACCGTTGCCGCGAAAGCGACTGACGCAGCAGGAACGAGCGTGACCTCTTCTGCTGCCGCAATCAGCGTGGTAGAGCAAGCGCAGAAGAAACATCGCTTGATTGGTTACTGGCATAACTTCGTCAATGGTGCGGGTTGCCCAATTCGTCTGGCGGATATGTCACAAGCGTGGGATGTGATTGATATTGCCTTTGCAGAAAACGATCGCAACAGTACCGGAACGGTACATTTCAACCTGTATGCCGGCGATATTTACAGCAGTTGTCCTGCGCTCGATCCTGCGCAGTTCAAGCAAGATATGAAAGCACTACAGGCGAAAGGTAAAGTATTTGTCCTTTCCTTAGGTGGCGCTGAAGGCACCATTACCCTTAACACTGATCAAGATGAAGCCAACTTTGTGAGCAGCCTGACTGCGTTGATCAAAGAATGGGGCTTTGATGGGTTGGATGTGGATCTCGAAAGTGGTTCAAACCTTGTTCATGGCTCACAAATTCAAGCGCGCTTAGGCCGAGCATTGAAGCAAATCGAGAAAAACATCGGTGGTGATATGTTCCTCACTATGGCGCCTGAACACCCTTATGTGCAAGGTGGTATGGTTGCCTACAGTGGAATTTGGGGCGCTTACATTCCGGTGATTAACGAAGTGCGTGACACGCTCGATATTCTGCATGTTCAGCTCTACAACAACGGTGGTTTACCTAACCCATATACACCGAGTGCGGCACCAGAAGGCTCTGTGGATATGATGGTCGCCCAATCAAAAATGTTGATTGAAGGCTTCACCTTAGCCAACGGGACACGCTTTGAACCACTGCGTGACGACCAAGTGGCCATTGGTTTGCCGTCAGGTCCAAGTTCGGCAAATTCAGGTCAAGCTCCAACCCAAAATATCCTTGATGCGTTGGATTGTTTAACCAAAGGAACCCGCTGCGGCACCATCAAACCAGCCTTTGCTTACCCAAATTATGCAGGGGTGATGACCTGGTCAATCAACTGGGATCAACATGATGGCTTTAATTTCTCCAAACCGGTTGGGGACAAACTTAGCCAGATGAATAATGTGCAATAAGCCCTATATGTTTTAAACCAACACCCTAGTTTAGCTAGGGTGTTTTCTTTTCTCTTAGAACATCACTTTCTACAATTATTTTTCGGTTCAGTCCTCAATTAATTCTCAATATTTCAAATAATTAGAAAATGGATGAGAGCTTGATGAGCAATTCGCACTTCAGGTTCAATCGAGTGTTCTAAACTAAAAGTGGTAGAAAACTATGTCAGGCTAGGGGGATATTATGATTACAGTTCACAGACATTACCGAGTGGCCGGTAAACCGCAGCTAAATGCTCACATAGAAATTAGCCCGCTTGGGAAATTGAGTATTGATGTAATGGAAACTCACCAACATCATGCCGCAGATTTTGAGCAAGTTAAGTTCGAAAAAAAGATCGGGCATACTCGAATTGTCAGTACTAACAAAAAGCGCCCATGGCAACTTTTTTTGGAAGAGCAAGACGCACGTGAACTAAGCCATCTTATTGAAGATGCGACGGATGAGTTAGAACAGCTAATGAATGATCTCTAATTCTTGTGCAGATTACTCACCCACGGAAATTGGGGTGAATAAAAAGCAAAGAGGTCAGCACATATTATGTGTTGACCTCAATTTTTCAGTTTTCACATTATGACGTGTGAAAACCTTAATCTTAAGTATGGAACTGCTCACACGCCATCATGGTGTTTTCAATTAGGCTTGCAACAGTCATTGGCCCCACACCACCTGGTACTGGAGTGATAAAACTCGCACGCGTGCGGGCAACATCGTATTCCACATCGCCAACCAGTTTGCCTGTATCTAAGCGGTTAATGCCGACATCGACCACAATCGCGCCTTCTTTAATCCATGCTCCCGGAATAAAGTTGGGTTTACCGACCGCAACCACCAAGACATCAGCTTGGCGAATATGGCCTTCGAGATCTTGAGTAAAGCGGTGGCAAGTGGTGGTAGTGCAACCTGCCAGTAACAGCTCTAACGTCATAGGGCGACCAACAATGTTGGAGGCACCCACAATCACCGCATGTTTACCGCGCAGTGGAATGTTGTAACGTTCAAGCAGAGTAATAATGCCTTTGGGTGTGCAAGAGCGCAGTTTCGGAATGCGCTGCGCCAAACGACCAACGTTGTAAGGGTGGAAACCATCCACATCTTTCTCAGGGTGAATACTCTCCAACACTTTGGTGGTATCAATACCCGCAGGTAACGGCAGTTGTACCAAAATACCATCGATTTGCGGATCGTTATTGAGTTCTTCAACCAGTGACAGCAAGGCTTCTTCACTCGCAGTGGCGGGTAAATCGAAAGATTTGGAGACAAAGCCGACTTCTTCACAGGCACGGCGTTTACTGCCGACATACACTTGTGAAGCAGGATCTTCGCCCACCAACACCACTGCTAGCCCAGGGGCTCGTAACCCGGCTTGAACCCGAGCTTTAACACGGGCTGCCACTTCTGAGCGCACCGTTTGCGAAATCAGCGTTCCATCAATATTTTGAGCAGTCATGACTTTCCTTACAGGTTTGGAGCGAAAATTTTTGCGCGCATTGTCGCAGATATTTTTGATAACATCCACAAGCAAACGTTTGCTTTGTTCTGTTTTTCGGCAGTTGAGATGAGATCGGTAAAATATTGCTCATTTGAAACAGAAAGTTAGACAAAGGCGTTGATCTAGCCCGTTTAACTCGTATAATCCTCACCCTGTAGCGCGCCCTTAGCTCAGTTGGATAGAGCACGTGCCTTCTAAGCATGTGGTCACAGGTTCGAATCCTGTAGGGCGTGCCATTATTCTAAGCGCCAGCAAGTGAATTCTTGCTGGCGCTTTTTCATTTCTGCGGTTTTATTTTGCTGGTGTGAACCATACTCTTGCGAGTACGTGAAGAGTGGAATAGCAGGATGGTGACTATCCAATGTATTGAGAATAAGCCGGATACAGCACAGAAGAATTGAGGAAATAAAGTAGCAGTCACTCCTCAATGGAGTGACTGCTACTTGAATTAGAATTTTACTTGGTAGTTCAAGGTATAAGTACGGCCACGGCCTTTGTAGTCATACGCAGCAGCATCGTAGTGAGCGGAATAAACGATCTGCGCACGTTGACCCCAAATGGTGGTGTAGTCGTGGTCAAACAGGTTGAGCACACCAAAACCGAGACTGCCCACAGGCAGTTGGTAGCTACCGACTAAGTCAAAGGTGGTATAACCGTCCAACTTGTTTTGTGCCTCATCTTTGTAGTCAAACATGGTTTGGCTCTGTAACTTAACCGCCAGATCCGCATCATACCAACCCGCCCAAGCACTGGCTTTTGATGTGCTGGCTTCGCCTGCTGTCATATCTTCCCAGCCGTTATCGCCTTTGACTTTCGAGACCACGTAGTGACCTGACGCACCCAATTGAACATTGGTGTGTACCCAGTAAGACGCCATGGCCTCAAACCCGTAAACACGTTTCTTATCTTCCACTTCTTCAATCAATAAGGTTTGCTTGTTGTAAGAAACAGATTTATCCGAGGTGGAATAGTAGGCTGCAGTTTGCAGGTTGAAACTGTCTTTCTCTAAGCGATAGCCCAGCTCAACGCTGTTGGTTTTAATGCCTGACATCTTAGAGCTATCGACATTGATACTGTCTTGCAACGTCCAATGGCTGCCGACCAGTTTGTAGTTGCCTTGGCCGTAGTATTTCGCAGGATCTGCCAGATCGAAACCTTGTGAGAAGTTAGCCCAAACTTGCGAGTGGTTATTGAGATGATAAAGCGTACCTAAGTTGAACAGACCCACGTTGTAATCAGTTTCGCCTCCCGGTACGGCATCGGCAGAAGTCCCTTTACCTTCAGCGATGTTCTTCTGCTGCGGGTAGCCTACGAAGTCATCGATTTTATTGACCATATGCTGGTAACGGAAGCCACCTTCGACTGACCAGTCGTCAGTGATGTCGTAACCTGCTTGAACAAAACCGGCGACAGAACCTACTTTAATCCCAGGGTAACGGCCCACTTGCGCGTAAGTACGGTTGATGAGGTTTCCTGAGTTGTTGGCGGTGGTTTTGTCATACAGGGCTTGGTTGCTGTCTAACTGATCTTGATAAGCATCAATCCCATACACCAGATTCAGTTTGTCAAAATTCTTCGCCAGAGCGGCCTTGAGTGAGATGACATCCGTGATTTGCTGGCCAGAAGACTGGTAGTAAGGGGTATAAGTTTGATCTTCTTTACGGTAGGAGGCTTCTGCAATCAGTTGGTGATTCAAGAATTCATCATTGACGTAAGACGCACTCAGCATCATACGTTCCGTGCCGTGTTCGCGGTCTGAGTCAAAGCCGTTTCTCACGTCCACAAACTTGTTATTGACGATGTACAGGCCGTAAGGGGAGTCTTGCTGGCTATCATAGTATTGCGCCAACAGGTTGAGTTTTTGAGTTTCAGAAATATTCACACCCACAGTCGTCATCAAATCAACGGTTTGGTTGAATTGCAGAGATCCTTGTGAAATGTCGGGTGTGACGATATCGCCGTTGGCATCAAAGAAACCTTGGGTTTCTGTGTAAACCACAGAAGCGCGCGCTTGAACTTTATCGTTACCACCAGAGATGGATTGGCCGACTTTGTAGTCAAAATCTTCGTCAGAATTAAAACCAGACGTTGCGCCGACGTAAGATTCAAATTCGAGCTCTTGGCTTGTCGCTTTTTTTGTGATGATGTTGATTACACCGCCCGATGCGCCCGCACCGTAGATAGACGTTGCACCAGAAAGCACTTCGATACGTTCAATGTTAAACGGGTCGATAGAGTCCATATGGCGACTGATTTGACGTGAAGATTCGAGGGATACACCGTCGATCATCACCAGCATTTTGCGTCCACGCAGATTTTGGCCGTAGTTGGTCCGTGCGCCTGAGCTGACATCCAGTGATGGAATGGCAGATGCGAGAATCTCGCCTAATGTTTTACCACCACGATATTCTTGCTCAATCTGCTCTGAATCGATGTACCAAACGGTTCCCGGGATATCACTGATCGCTTTCGGGGTACGGCTTGAAACCACAACCATTTCGTCAAACAATGTTTGTTCTTCTGCTACAACGGGCGTGGTAAAGATGACACTGGCTACGGCAATTGCTGCCGCAGACAGTGACAAAGGTGTGGATGGTAGCAATTTTCCTTTTGTAGATTTCATTTTCTTCTCTATACGTAGGTAAAAATAAGCCCTTAGGCCACTTGGGTGTTCGGGGCAGATTGAAATGCCACTCACCTTTGGAGTGAGTGACAAAAAAGTGAGCTTAAGCGACCAATTTCTTCGTGATGGCGCTAGGCGATAGCCAATCAATCATTCCTTTTCCGGAGTCGATCTCGAAAATAGTTTGTCCCGCAAGGCGATTGATGATGCGTGCACTGCGCCACGCCATAAGGCTAAGCTGCGGCTCGGCAATACCATGGCTATGCATCCCCGCATTCACGGCGAAGATCTTGTTACGTTGTTGTCCTTCCCACTTAAGCTCAAAGTCAGGCGTCATTTGGTAACGGTTGTGCTCATCAAGATCGAGCAGCGGTAGAATGGTGTTCAAACAAGCGGGATATGGTGCTTCAAAGCCCGTCGCCAGAATAACGATGTCTGCTTCGTACGTTTCTAAACACGGCCCCAGTGCATTGCTGGCGGTCAGTTTGAACGCACTGCCTTGTGCACTCATTTGAGTTAAGGAGCGGTGTGGTAGCAGCCTTACCCATTTGTCTTCCTTGAGTACATCGAATCGGTGGTAAAGCTCTTGATAAATGGTTAACAAGGCTTTTTGCGTTACGCCATCCGAGGTCAGTTTCTGGTTTGCCACCTCTTTACGTTTGATGCTCGGCGACAAATGAACGAAAGCATCCACGTAATCGGGCGCGAAAAATTCATTGGTAAACGCGGCTTCATCGAGAGGTTGATAATTGGCGCGGCGAGATAGCCAGTCGAGTGACTTGGGTTTGCCCCATTTCTGCTGCAAAGCGTTAATGAAAATATCTGCACCGCTTTGCCCGCCACCAATGATCAGCACACGTTTGCCAGTGAAGTCTCGCTCTTGTAGCCCCACGTCTGCGGCGTGGAACACGCGCTCACCAAGGTGTGCTTTGGCGCATTCGGGTACTGAAGGAATTTTGCCTGTGCCAATGCAGAGATTTTTCGCTTGGTAAGTGCCTTGATTGGTGTGCAGCGTAAATGCCTCGCCGGTGTATTCCACCTGTTCAACTCGGGTTGAAAACTGAACGTTATCCAACTGATGAGCTACCCAAGCGAGGTAGTCTGAAAACTCGTGACGGCTGATACATTTGAGTTCAGCAGATAAAAAACGATAAAACTTTTTGTTCTTCACCAGATAAGAGATGAAGGAGTAGCGACTTTCTGGATTAACCGCGCTCACCAAATCTTTTAAAAACATGGTTTGCATGTGGGTGTTATCAAGCAGTAATCCCGGGTGCCAAGAAAAATGGTCACGGCTTTCAAAAAAGCGTGCAGAAATTTGCGGTTTATCCGCCAGTAGAGCAGCAATGCTGAGGTTGAAAGGGCCGACGCCGATGCCAGCGAAATCAAGTTTGGCGTTGTTAGTGTGTTCCATATGAGCAATCCTTTTTTAGTCATCTAGGCTTCGTTAACCTTAAAGTTATGGTTATGCGGTTAATTAGCCTTGGTGTTCCAGTGCTTTGGTCAATGGGTTGTTGAGCATGTCATCCATGTCAGGCAGCATCCTTGATGCGCTGGCATCGGTGCTGTGGCGAAACTTGGCTAAGTTCAGCCCGATCCGTAAAATTTTCGGCTTAAACAGGTCGAACTGTTCAAACCTTGGTTGGTACTCACGATGGGCGGCCATGTAAGCTTTCAGTCGGTCACCGAGCAGACGGTAAAATTGCGGCTCAGAGAAGCCCAATTTGGCCACTAAGGGCGAAATAAAACGTAACGTGGTAACAAAGTGCCCAGTTTGTAAGTCATGAATAATCAGGTGTTCTGGCAGGCGAACGGTGACTTTTTTCACGCTGTCATCCAGTGAAGCCTGTTCTGGATACTCACTGCTGACTAAGCGCATATCGCCTTGGAAATCCTTGAGCAGAATGCGTTTCGGGGCGTAGTTCTCCAGCACTAAAGTGACGTTCTGCCCATGCGCAATCAGCGAGACACCGTATTTGCACAGCAGGTGGTAATAGGGAATGACCACCGCATCAAACAGTTTGCTGAGCCAAGCTTCGAGGGTTAACCCAGAGGCTTGAACGTATTCTGCAATCAGCGGTTGACCTTGATTGTCACTTTCCATCAGCGCCGCCATTAAGATGGCGCGTTCACCAGCTTTTAATTTGGAAGCCGCCGATTCACGCCAAATCACCCCGAGCAGTTCGTGGTAGCGATAGGGTGCATTGGGCAACAGTGCATAGTCCGCTTGGGCGGCGAAGGCGGCTGCGGGTTCTTGCAACACTTCGGCTTGTTTCGCGATCAGTAGGGGATCAGACTTAAACACCTGATCTATCCAGTCAGAAGCCGTAGGGCCGGCCAAAATGTAGCGCCCCGGAATCCCTCGGTAGCAGGAGGTATTCATTACCGTGAGCGGCAACTTGATGTCGTAACTCGCAGGACGAGTGACATTACTTAATGTGCGTAGTGACAGTTGAGGCAAGAAGTGATCGCCAAACTCGCCTAAATACACCAACTGCTTAGTCGCGATTTCACGTACAAACAGCAGGGCAAGTTTATTGCTCCACTGCCAAGGGTGAACCGGAACATAACGATAATCGTGGAGTTCAAGTTGATAGGAAGCCAACAAACTGTCCATCTGCTTGATTTCATCGGGCGTGATGGCGCTTTGCAGTAAGGCTTGCCATGTGACTTCATCGTTGGTGGCGAGCTGCAAAATCGAGTGATGAACCGCGACCCAACCCAGTTGGAAAGTGCGTTCCGCTTCTGGTGCATACCGCTTTAAATCATCGTTGCCCCAACCGCGGCGGCCTTTGTTGAACACAAATTTCGGATGTCCATCAAAGTAGGTTTGCTGTTGCTCGCACGGCAGCATGGCCAGATCTCGCGCCGTCATGGCTTGCTTGCGCTGCATCAGCTTGCAATCACCGAGTAAGGTGGCATTGAGATCTTCGAGATGTTCGGCGAAGGCGTCATCCGGCATCTTGAGCAGAGGTTGTAGATCGCGCATCAATAGCGCCGCAGAAATCGGCTGCTCCGTCTCGATGTCGGCATGGCGAGTAATGGAAGTCGGGTCAATCATGACCTGCCCCCAAATATTCTCTTCGCCAGCAAAGCAATAACGTGTGCCATTTTCTAAGTTGAGCTGATAACCCTGTGCGGTTGGCTCAAATTGAAATGCTTGCTCGTAAGCGAACTCACTGAGGATTTTGCCCACCATCTTCTGATTGGCGGTTGCCCAGTAACGATGTAGCGCTAACTGATCCATTACCACCGCTCCGCAAAAAACTGTTCACGGGTCAGCATCAGCAGTGCCGAACGTTTATGGGGGAAATTGAACTCAAAACACTTGCGGTAACCCAGTGGCAAGATGCGATTAAATAAGCGTTCATTGTCAGAACGAGGCTCAAGCACAACGCGGTTGGTGCGAACATCGTCAATAAACAAGTAGTGGCTGATGGCGCGCATCCAAGCGTTGAAAAATTTAGGGCCACGGAAGGCTTGTTCACCGACGAGCAAATGGATGCCACGGTCATAATTCTCTACTGCGTAGTATGGGCTGAGTCGATCTTCAGCAACCCAATAGGCTTCCACATAACCAAACGGTTCACCGTTAAATTCACCAATCAGCGGAATGATGTGTGGATCAGCAAGGCGCTGCTCAAGAAATTCGGCGAGTTTTTCTTCACTCCATGCTTGTTCCCAAAAATGCGCCACGCGAGGGTCGTTCATCCAGCGTGTGAAGCGTTGCAGATCTTTATCCAGCTCAATCACTCGGAAACTGACGTTCAACTCGGCATCAAAATCATACCTTTGGTACACCTGGCCTTGCGGCATAGGCGGACGTAAAGGGTGATGGCGGTATTGGTTGTTGGATTGAATAAGCTGCAGTGGGAAATTGCTTGACGGTTTGTGTTGGTGCCAAGTGAGTGGCAATTGGTAAAAAGCGCAGCGAGATACCTTTTGATCAATCAAAGGTAAGAGTTGCTCAATCCAAGTTTGAATCTCAGGGTCACGAGCCACCACTTTCAGCGCATCAATCTGTTTATCTTGGCTGAACAACTGGTCCATTTCGCGCACGAGTTGCGGGGCAATCTCAGAGCAAACCAAATCACTGGCGTGCAGGGTCAATTCAATAACCGGTTGAGGATCGGTGCTAAAAATGAAGGTATTGAACTTAGACATGAGTAATTTCCTCAACACGAGCCAGAGGGTTAGGTAAATCGAAATAGATCACAGCCGGATCGGGAATGGAGTTTTCATTAAAATTTTGTAAGTAACAGAAAAAGTTACCTTTACAGCACAGCGCCTCACTGGTCAGTACATAGCGCAGGCAGAGATCATCCTTCACCCCGCTTTGCAGCAGCGCGTTAAGGTTGTGATACAGAATCTCGATGAGCTCACTCTCTTCCACATCCAAATTCGCGCAGATCGCAGAAATCAGATTGAAGGTGGAGTTGATGATGAGGTAGTAAGCGAAGTAGCGGCGTACTTTGTCTTGGTTCCAGTAGTTTTCGAGCGCTTCTTTTTGATCGCCAAGTTGTTCGCCAAACAGCTTAAATGCCAAATCGGTATAGCCAGTGCCTTGGCAGTCGCGATAGTACATCCCCACCGGGAAGCCTTGCTCTAACTGCATGACGATATTTTGCTGGTGGGCTAAAAACACAATCCCAAAATTGGCCTGCAAGTGGAACAAAGGCACAACGGCATGGCGGCAATAAGCATCAAACCATAGGCTGGCTGCCTGATGCGAAGAAAGGTGTTGTTGTGTGGCGTAATGCTGAATGCGCGCCGCCACAAGGCTACTGCCACCATATGGGTTTTGTTGGGTGAGCGTTGCCAATACCACGGCTTCTTCTGCCGGATAATCCATCAATGGATTGTCTCGAAATGCCACAAGGCTCTCGTCAATGATTTTGCCGTTCAGATCTTTCAGACCGATATAGGCAGGTTCTTGCATCAACTGGAAACCTTGCCCGTTACCGAGCTGTTGTGCCAGTTGTGGATGCTGGAACAGATCATTGAGTCGTGTTCCGCGAATCACTTCTTTCAGTGACAGGTTACGGATGGAATTGGTGAGTTTGACGCTGAGCGAGAACTTGAGCATGTAAGGCAAACCCGGCGCATAAAGTGAGCGTGTGGACGAGGTTGGATACCAAGTTGCACCGAGTTGGCCTAGATTCTGGATTTGCTTGGTGGCGATGTAGCCTTTAATTGATGGATTCTCTGCCATGACATGCCATTGCCATGGATGTACGGGAAGCAGCCCATGACCTTGTTGCTGCGCACTCTGCAAAGCGTCAACTAATGCAGGCTCATGCGCGATAAGTGCTTCAAATCGCTGGTTGAAATGAATGTCAGCAGAGCTACCGCTAGTGAGAAGTGATTGTTCGACGCTCAGCCAGAAGAGTTTGAATTGCCCACCGAGTTCGGGTGAGTAGAGCTTAGCATCGCTCAAAGTAAATTGTTCACGGCTTTTGGGGGCAGGGTGGAAAGAGTGGCCAATCAATAACCCCTGTTCTGCGGTTTTAAAATCCAGTTGTTCGGTAAATAACTGCTCTTGATAGGGAGAGTGTTCGATGGCCTGTTCAGTGTTGCGATGACTTTCTAGAACTCGTTTAGTGAAAATGGCTTTTTGCGCTTCGCTGACTATGCCGACGAGTGCCGGCTCGTTAACTATGTGTTCAATGAGCTGCTCGACACTCAGCGTTTTAATGCTGTCTCGCGTCTGCAAAAGTGCAGGCAAGCAATATTCATGGCTCCCAAGTGAAGAAAAATAACTGAGAGGGATAGTGATGGAGTCTGAGTTTGCCAGAGGGAGTCGATAAACACGTTTTCCATCTTCACCACAAAGTAGTTGGACTGATTGACTCTCACGGGCTAATGAATTGAGAAAACACGCGATAGAAGGTTCATTCGTGTTGGCCCAATCGTTTGATTTTTCGAGGTTAATCCGCTCGTTGTTGCGATGCATTCCGTTTCTCGCCGTCTTATTAATCAAAATACATGCTAATGCTAATTATTATCATTTGTATGATCAATAGGTTTTTGTAGATTTGTGCGAATTTTTTGTTAAAAAAGTAATTGAATAATTAAATCAATTCGTTAGATGTGTATTGAGAAAGCAGGGAATGAGGAAAGAGCAGAGAAGGCTAACGGCGTAGCCTTCTAGAAGATCGCATACGGTTAACGCCTCATCAGATACAGGAAGTAACCACCACCAATGAGAGAAGCGAGCAGGCCAGCCGGGAATTGCCAAGGGAACCAGAGATTACGTCCAACCCAGTCCGCCAGCACCATCACGATTGCGCCGAGCAAAGCGGCGGTGAGCATTTGTGCACGCGGTTGGTATTGGTGCAGCGAACGTGCAATATGGGGTGCCAGTAAGCCGATAAAACTTAAAGGGCCAATCACTATGGTGCAGAGTGTGGTGAGGGCAGCAACAAGCAGCAGCAAGACTAAGCGAACTCGAGTGGCATTCATGCCAAGGCTTTGGGCGGTCACTTCGCCCAACTCGATGATCGCAACCCATCGTTCGAGCAACAGTGCCACGCTAGCAACGAGCCCAACACCTACCGCCAGTAAATAGATATCGACAGTGGCAACCAGATAGGTGGAGCCCGAAAGCCAAGTAAGCAGCGCCGTGGCGTTGTCATGTCCTGAACTCATCACAACACGCAGCAGTGCATCCAGGCCCGCGCTCAAGGCTATCCCCGTCAATAAGGTTTGGCTTGGTGCAAAATTGTGTTTGCGCCCGATAAACCAAATCAAAGAAGTGACTGTCAGCGCGCCTAATGTCCCTAACAGCATTTGTTCATCACGCTCAATCGCGATTCCGAATGTACTGCCGAGCACAATCGCGAGTGCAGCTCCGGAGCTAAGACCGAGCACTTCTGGGCTTGCCATAGGATTATTGGAGATGCGTTGAATGAGGGTACCCGCCAATGCCAGCCCGATTCCAGCAAGGAGTGCGGTGAGTACACGGGGAGCGCGAAGCTCCAACAGCGTTGGATTAAGAGTTAGGCTCCAGCCTGTTTGCCCTTGCCCGAATACTAATGCGCACAGGGCTACTACGCTAAGTAGGCCAAGCATAATGAAGAAAACTCGCGCGGTACTGACTTTTCGATAATGCTCAACCGGCTCTTCGCGAGCCCGAAGCTCGGAAAGAAGTTTAGTGCGTTGCAGTAGCCACAACAGGAAAGGCGCACCGAGTAAGGCCGTCATCGCGCCAGTGGGCAGCAGTTCTCCCCCCACACCAGAGAAAGGTTGGATCGCTAAATCGACAACCAACAGCATCAGTGCGCCAATCATGCCACTACTCAGCAATTGGGCGGTGAGTTGTCGGATGCCGAGCAATCGGGCGATGGCTGGAGCGACGATTCCAATAAAACCGATCAAGCCCACTTCACTGACCACTGCCGCGGTAATGAATATCGCCAACCCAAGGCAGAGTAGCTTGATTTGCTTGATGTTGACTCCCAAAGACGAAGCCACGCCATCCCCAAATTGCAGCGCGGACAGTGGGCGTTGCAGCATCAGTAATAGCAATGTTGGGAAAATGATTAAAGGCAGTAGAACTTGCGCGCTATTCCAGCCATTTTGGTTTAGCGCGCCCGCTCCCCAAACAAAAATACTGGTGAGTTTTTGCTCGTGCAGCATCAGCAGCATGGTATTGAATGAGCCAAAGAAGAGACTAACTACCATTCCCGCTAAGATCATGTGCAGTGGAGCAAAACCACGGCTGGCACTGAGCAAAAACACCAGCCCAGTTGCGAAGCAACCACCTAAAAAGGCAGGTATGAAGTTAGGTATCGCCAACCCTGTTGGAAGCAGCAAACTCAGTACCATGCCGAGTTCTGCCCCCGTGGCCACACCCAGCGTGGTTGGTGACGCTATCGGGTTACGCAGTACAAACTGCATGACACAACCTGCTACTGCGAGGGCAAAGCCACATAGCAGCGCAACACAAAGCCGTGGAAGATAAGTCAGGTAGGTGATCACATGCTGATAATTGCTCTGGTCAAAGTGCCACACGGTATCCCAAATGAGGCTAATACCTTGCGAATAAGGGGCGGTTGTCTGCAGCAACACGGCAATCAGACAGAAAACCACAACCAAGAGCAGAGTGTTTGTCGGGAGTTTCATTTTGTTGGGGTGGGGAAGGCTCACTGTATTCATCATTGTGCGGTTAACCGCTCTGTGATGTGGTCACTAAAACGCTGCGCAGCAATAAGACCACCAAAGGTCCAAATTGGAGGAAGCTCATAGACCGAATTCTCGCGCGTAAACGCCATGACCTGCCATAGCGGAGACGTTTGCAGCACTTGGCGATCTTGTGGTTTGAGTGGGCCAAACAGCATCACATTACTTTGTTGATGCTCGGCGAGTTTTTCTAAGCCCGTTGTGGTAAATCCCCATACATTGCTTTGCTCATGCCAGCTATTGCGGAGTCCCATAGCGGTGATCGTTGCGTCCGCTAGTGAGCCTTGACCATGAATGCGCAAGGTTTTGTCGTTAATAAAACGTACGAATAGAAGGCTTTTGATTGTTGGGGATTGTGCGCGAATTTTCTCGCCATTGGTTGTCAGTTTGGCTTGAGTTTGCGCAATCACTTGCTCTGCTTGCTGCTCTTTACCGAACAATTGGCCTAAAGAACGAGTGATGGACTCGGCTACCTTAAGCGGCTGTTTTTGTTCATTGTAGAGAGTTAAAACCACCACAGGCGCGATTTTATTGAGGGGCTCATAAGCGGCAGCCATCTGCTGACTCATCAAAATGACATCGGGTTTGAGTTCACTCAGTAGTTCGATATTGGGTTCACGTCTTGAACCGACATTAGTTACGGTGGGATTCAGTGCAGGCTCAACCACCCATTCTTGATAGCCTTTGGCATCCGCTACACCTTGTAGCGCCACCCCTAAACTGAGTGCGGTTTCGGCTAATGCCCAATCCAGTGCAACCACTTTCTTTGGTGGTGCTGAGAAGGATGCGTTGCCCATCTCATGTTGAATGTCTAAGGCGTGTGCATGAACTGCCAACATGGAAACCAGCAGAGTGATAAACGTCTTCACAACAGGATCCTTTTGTCTGTGATTTAAGGGATATAGCTAATGGCTTGTCCGGTGCGTGGGTGAGGAAAGAGCGCCAGTTCCATGCCATAGATTTGCATCAAAGTATCACGATTCATTAACTGTTCTGGCGTACCATGCGCGATGACTCGACCGGAATGCAGTGCAATTAAATGATCACTGAACTTGGCCGCCATATTCACATCGTGGAGCACCATGATCACTGTGAGCGCTAAGCTTTGGTTCAGTTCGCGGATCAGGGCCAACAACTCATGTTGATGCGCTACATCAAGGGCTGAAGTGGGCTCATCCAGCAAGAGTGTTTTACTTTGCTGGGCGAGTAACATGGCAACCCAAGCACGCTGCCTTTCTCCGCCTGAGAGGGTGGCAACAAAACGATCTGAAAATTCACTCAAGCCCACCTTGGTCATCGCTTCATCCACAATGGCGTAGTCTCGCGCATCGTAACGCCCTAAAGCCCCTTTCCACGGGTAGCGGCCAAAACAGACCAACTCGCGCACCGTAACCCCTGCAGTCAGTGGTGGGTGTTGGGGCAAATAAGCCACTTGGTGAGCAAACTCGATATTATTCAGGTCATGGACAGGCTGGTCACCATAGAAAACGTGGCCTGAAGTGGGCTTATTTTGTCTGCTGAGCAGTTTAATGAGGGTAGATTTACCACAGCCGTTATGACCGAGTAGAGTCGTGACCTTGCCAGACTCGAAGGTCAGATTAGTGGTTGAGAGAATAGGCTTCTCATCAATGCTAAATGTGGCGTCGACAAGTCGAAACATAATGTAATGGAAAGTTGATTTATTGGTTACGAGCAGGTTATGTTAACACGGTAAAATATAAATGATAATTGTTTTTATTGTCATTGTGCATAACTGGAACATCAAAATGATGGCCTAATCTGACTTAGCAATAGCGACGATCACTATGTTTCTTTTGAAAAAACAGTCTTCCCAATTGGGGGTGATTGGCTTGGCAGCAGCGTTAATGGGTATTGGCCAAAACGGACTTTTGGTTTCACTGCCTTTTTTGGTCGAACAATCGGCGTTTGACCTTCCCACATGGTCTATTTTGATTGCGCTCGGCAGTTTTTTATTTCTTCCCTCTGCGCCATTTTGGGGAAGGGTTAGCGACCAACATGGCCCCAAGCATGTGGTGATTCAAGCTCTTGCAGGTATGGCGGTGAGCTTTTCCTTGTTGGCTCTGTTTGCTATGGCCAGTCGGGATTACCCATCAATGGTGGTGTTGTGCTTGATTGGGTTGGCCGTGGCTCGAATAACTTATGGCTGTACAGTGTCGGGAATGGTACCTGCTAGCCAGCACTGGGCGATAGTATTGTGTGGTGAGCAAAATCGGTTACAAGCCATAACGTCAGTCAGCATCGGGTTGAGTGTGGGGCGTTTGATTGGCCCCGTTATTTCGCTGTTAGCGCTGAAAGTGTCACCATTCGCGCCCTTATTCATGATGGTGCTGCTACCTATGGTCGCTCTGGTCGGTACCTGCTTCTTGCCCACGCCACAGCTTTCCTCTCCAGAAAATCGTTCTGGCTCCTCGTTGCCTTGGTTGCCAAGTCGCCGTTTGTGGCGTTTTCTCGCCAGTGGATTACTGCTATGTACGGCCATTTCATTACTGCAATACAGCTTTTCACCACTGCTCAGTGCGCTGACCGATTGGCCGACGAGCCGCATTAGTGATGCGATTGGGCTGCTTCTCACCATTAGCGCTGCTTGTACTTTTTTGACTCAAGTGATGGTGATTAAGAAAAAGAAATTGTCAGCAGAGCAGATGTACCGCTTTGGGGCAGGGCTGTTGGTGGTGGGTTTGGCTTTATTTTTAGTCACCCATGTCTGGGTGTTAGCCTTGGCGATGGTATTAACGGCGTGCGGTGCGGCGTTGCTTGTTCCTGCTTATACCACAGCGGCAACCACTCAGTATGCTGATGCACCGGGAGCGGTCGTGGGTTACATTTCCATGTCACACACCATCGGCTATGGTTTAGCGTCTTTGTTGGCCTTTAGTGCAACGTTTTCGCCATATTATCCGATTTATTTGTGTGTATTCTTCGCGTTGATCATTGTATGGACAGCCTTTGCGCCTGCACCATCCAAGTCAGTCCACGCTGAAAGTAACTCTTAACTCTTAACTCTTTCGCTTAATTTTTATTGTCGGGATGTCTTGGGCAGTCTCGACAGAGTTTGCGACCTTGGCACTTATACACCAAGCAGCAACTGGTTCGAACGTGAGAGAGAGTCTGAGTCTCGGGGCTGTAACTTAAGGATTGCGCTAACTTGGTGGGTAAACCACAGGCTTCTAACCATAGATGGGCTTGTGCCAATAACTCCTGCTCAGAAAGATGAGGGTAAAACGCCTGAAATCGGGTTAAGCAACCCAACACACTGTCTGCAAAAAGATGATGAGTGAACCCCGGCCGGATGCGTGTCCACACTTCCATTTCGAGACGAAAATATTCGAACAGCTCGACCAACTCTTTGCCAGCCTGAATAATCAGCTCGCGCTCGGCTCCTTCATGGTATTTCAATGAATTGAAGTGAAAGCCACTCACAAAGTTTGTTTGAACATTTTGCGCGATGGAAGATAACTGTGGTAAACCACGGCAAGCGTAAATGGCCACAAAAGCCACATAGATGGGCTGCCAGCACAACAATGTCCACGTGCGAGTTAACCAGTAGGCGGCTCCGGCTTCTGGGTGGCTTTCTTGCAAATTTTGATAGAGAGTTTGAATACGCTCAGAGCATGCGTGATCCCATTGGATCACCGGCTCTGCTTGAGCGGAATCTGATGCCCATTGACCGTCGAGATAAGGCGTGATTTTGCGGGAGTGTTCAAAGAGTTCGGCGAAGAAAACAGGTTCGGTCATGAGATCGGAATTAGGTAATGCATGAATGTGGGCAGCTTAAAGAAAGATATTCCATGTTGCAATTAATTCTCATTAACTTGGTGGTTGGCGGTAAAGTGTTACATGAAAATGAACACAAGCTGTGCGACCTCTCGGTTTTTTTTATGCCCCCTATTTACAAAGCCATCAGGTGGTGCAAGGATCCGCGTGCTCAGGGAAAGGTAAGTCCAAACTAGATATCACCATCCTGCCGTATTACCCAATATATTCAACTGCTTATCCGCATTTTTAGTCGACTTGGTACTGTTGCTATTGCCAATTTATTGGACTGAAAACGCAGGGAGATACCCATGAAACGCATCCCCGCATTGGACAGTATCCGAGGATTATTGTTGGTGCTGATCACCTTCAACCATCTTATCTGGTACAGCGGCGGCACAACCATATTGCAAATGATCACTCATGAACCTGTTGGTGTATTTGGCGCCGCTGAAGGTTTCATTTTTATGTCCGGGCTTCTGGCTGGCATGGTTTATAGCCGTCGAGAGTACACTGATCGCCAAGCGGCCGGAAAGGTGTGGCATCGTGCTTTAACGATATACAAATATCATATCGCAGGGTTATTTATCGCCATGCTGTGGTTTTTGATAGGTAGCCATTATTTTGCGGAACAAGTGACTGTATTTGGTGGCAGCTTTAGTAACCTACCTACTATGCCTTTCATGACCATGCTGATGAGTTTCCTACTGCTCAATAAGCCTGCCTATCTGGAGATTTTGCCACTCTACATCATGTATATGTTGCTATTTCCACTGGCACTCTTGGTTTTTCGTCGTGGCTATCTCAAATGGGTACTTGTCCTGAGTGTGGTGGTATGGGCGAGCAGTGGCTGGATTCAAGCCTCGATGCTTGCCCCTCTGTTTAAGTGGCTTTCGGCAGAATACATTCCTGAGCTGGGTTACTTTGATCCGTTTGCTTGGCAAGTGCTGTTTTTCTTTGGCGGTGCGCTAGGCTACAGCAAGCGTCAAGGTGATTTGGTTTGGTATCATCCTAAAATAGCGTGGCTTTGTGCTGCCATCGCTTTACTTATCTTTATGGCTTACCGCGATCTTTTAACGCCATTCGGTATTACTAAACAGATGGTGTATGCGGCATCCAGTAAGCCAGAGCTTGGCTGGTTACGTGTACTGAGTTTGAGTGTATGGATCTACTTAATCTCTGTTGTGATCCGCTTTTTCCCGACCGCATTAGTGTATGAACCGCTGAGCTATCTTGGCCGTCATTCATTACAAGTTTTTACTTGGCAAACCGTGCTGATTTTTATCACCGCACCTTGGCTTCTGACTACGCGCGAATCGATGTGGCACACACCAATCATTCTGCTGCTTTGCACGACGTTATGGATACCCGCTTGGTTACAGACTCTGCGTAAAGAGAAGCCGATCAATCTGTCATCTGCTGTGGTGGTTTGTCTTTCACTGGTTTTAGTGATGACGACAAATTTTACGACTTTCCCTGAACCGCCCAAAGCTGACATTGTGGCGATCAGTGATGAGGTTACCGCAGATGCCTTACCTAGCAGTGACATTATTAGTAGTAATGATCTGCTGAGTGAGCCGATGAACAGTGATGAGACACCCGTGAACTGAGCCGGAATAAACTGTCCCGTGTATGTTATGCCGATGCCGTTTTTAGCTGCATCGGCTAACGCAGTTGTCCGTATTCCCACGTACTTTTTCTGAGTACCTTCCTCGCCGGATAATTCTTTATATATAGCCATCAAGACCTTACTGAGATAGACCGTTTTGATGCCGAAGCCTAAGAGCAGCTTTGGTAACTCAAGAGGTATTTCAAATCGGACGACGTCTATTGGACAGCCTATCAAACGTCACATTCTCGCGTTACAGTGAGTTTTTATCATTCACGATTTTTTGAAGCCAGTACAACCTGTGAGAGCCTGAAATGAGCAAGCCCCTTTATGTGTTTGATTTGGATGACACCCTGATTGATGGGGACTGCGCGATGATTTGGAATGCGTTTCTTGCTGAGAAAGGCATTGCGACTGAGCGCAATTTTGTAGAAGAAGATAGAAGGCGCATGGCGCTGTATGCACAAGGCAAGATGGATATGGCGGAATACATTGCTTTTGCGATGCAGCCGTTAGCGCAAGTGCCAAGTACAACCGTGCAAGATTGGGTGGAAGAGTGCGTGTCACGCTTAATTGTTCCGAAACAGTTTGCCCAAGCCCGCGAACTGATTGCGCAGTTAAAGCAGCAAGGTAATACCTGCATCATTATTTCCGCTTCGGTTTCTTTCTTAGTGAAAACGGTCGCTCAACGTTTTGGGATTGAACATGCGTTAGGGATTGACCTTGTGAACCACAACGGTTGCTACAGCGGCGATATTGAGGGCGTTGCGAGCTACCGAGAAGGTAAAGTACTGCGATTACAGAAGTGGTTATCAGAGCAGGATGCAACCTATCACGACATTCATTTTTATACGGATTCCATCAATGATCTGCCGTTATGTGAGCATGCCGATTTCGCGTATGTGGTTAATCCTTGCCCGCGCTTGAAAGCGCAGGCTGAGCAGCAAGGCTGGCCGGTATTAACTTGGGCGGTATAAGGGGTTAGGTTGCCATCCGTCTGCTGATGGATGGCACATCCACTAACTAAAATAAAGCCACACGCCAACCCCAGCCATTAATGATCCTGCAATCCGATTGAGTAAGCGAACATGGTGAGCTTGACTTAATAAGCGCTTTAACCCTTTTCCACCGGTGGCATACAAACTCATACTGATAAACTCGGAAAGCAGAATGATGGCAACCAGCAACGTCAGTTGTGGGGCTAGGCTTAATGATTGATCAATAAAAGGGGGCAGCAATGACACCATAAATGCCCAGCCTTTAGGGTTAGCAATTGCGGTCACAAAACCTTGCACTAATAATCCCCAATCGCTGCCTTGGTAGGTCAAGGATTGCTCGAAATTGATGGCGAGTTTGCCGCGTGATCGCCACATCTGAATGCCAAGATAAATCAGATAGCTGGCCCCAACAATTTTGAACAGGGTAAAAATAGTCGGGTAACGCAACATCACCGCGGCAATCCCAACCACGGCAGAGACAGCCACTAAAGCCACCCCAAGTAGTTCGCCCACCATCATCCACAGTGTTCTTCGATAACCCACGCTCATCCCCAAAGTGAGCGCTAAGGTCATATTCATACCTGGAGTAATCGAAACAAAAAAGAAGGTGGGAATAAACAGTCCCAAGAGCGCAGTATTCATCCGTTATCTCCCTAGCCAGAGGATTCTTGTGTTAGTTCCATTAACAACAACTTCACAATATAGGTTGGGAATAAAATGCGCAATCATTGATTTTGTATTCAATAAAACTGCATATCTTGTGTTTGATAAGCAGACTCTCGCATTAAGGTATTTGGCGGTAAGTCAAGGGACGATATACAATCACGCCCCTACGTTGGGATGGAGAGTCTTATGAAGAGAAGGTTATGCTTGGGTGGCGTACTTGTGTCCTCGATTTATTCCGGAATGGTGTGCGCGGATAACGCAAAAAACTGGGAAACGTTCAGTGATATAGGTACGTACAGTCTAGTGGGCTTGGCGCTTGCGGTGCCAGCTTATCAAAGCGATTGGCAAGGGTTTACTCAGGCGGGGTTAAGTATTGCAACGGCTTCTGGTGTTGGCTTGTTGACCAAATCTTTAGTGGATGAAGAGCGACCCGATGGCAGCGGTAATGACAGTTTTCCGTCTAACCATACCGCGAACGCTTTCGCCGCCGCGACGACACTGAATATTCGCTACGGTTGGGAGATTGGACTGCCAGCTTATGGTATGGCGGCGTTATCAGGCTTGGGTAGGGTTGAAGGTAATAAACATTACTGGCGTGATGTACTTGCGGGTGCTGTATTAGGAAGTGTATCAGCGTGGATGTTTACCGAGCCGTTTGATGACTCGGTACAAGTATTACCTTGGATTGAAGGAGACCAAGCAGGTATTAGCGTTACGATGCGTTGGTGATAGAGAGAGATGCCCCTTCCAAAGTTTGAATGGCTTCTCTCACTGACACTGGCAGTTGGGCTTTTTCTCCAGTTTTAAAGTTAAACATGACCACAGTGGCGTTACCGACCGTAGTCACTTTACCGAGTTTTTGGCTCACCACTTGGTATTCCATGCTAAAGCGATCTGCTTGAACAGAGGTAATGCGTGAACCAATCAGCAGCGTATCGGGGAAAGTGACTGGGATTTTATAACGCGCTTGTGTCTCTGATAACACTGGACCAATTTGGGTGCGTTGTAACTCTTCCATCAGCTTAAGATGAGCGAAGTAATCAATTCGCGCGGTTTCAAAGTAGCGAAAGTAGACCACATTATTGACGTGTTGCAGTGCATCCATCTCTCCCCATGCGACCACGATTTTCGTGACTACAGGGAAATCTTTTAAAAGCGATTCCATGCCTTTTACTCGTGTTGTGATTAGAACAAATATTCTAACGGTAAATGGCTATTGTAAGCTTGAGCTTGTTATCAAAACGTTAAATTTCTCTGCTGTCGATGGTTTCGCTATCCAGAGTTGCTTGGGTTTGAGTGATGCAGTGAATCGCCAATTGCTGGTAATTTTTTTGCATGACCTGTACGAAATGTTCCGCATCACTAAAACCGGTTAACGGTTCACCAATCACTACATCGCAATTAAAAGGCACGAACATCGCTGTACCTTTGGGTAGCGCGCGCCCCAAACCACGCATGACCACAGGCAATACCGCACGCTCCGGGTGATTTTTGACTAAATGATAAATGCCTTTTTTCAAACCACTCATTATTTCTGGCTCGCCTCGACTCCCTTCTGGGAAAATAATCAGAATATCGCCTTGATCTAAAGCTTCATGGCAAGCTTGCAGTACCGCGTCACGTTCACTGTTTGAGGGGGAGCGATGGATCGGAATGATGCCTATAATATTCAGTGATAACCAAGCCACAAAGGGATTCACCAGAAAGTAATCCGCTGCAGCGACAGGGTGCACTCGGTGAATTAAATGCAGCGGAAACAGAGCCATAAGTACGAGTGTATCTAAATGACTATTGTGATTGGCGGCAATCACCATTGGACCTTGAGTAGGGAGATTTTGGCGTTGCAAAATATTGAGCCCTAAACCAACAAAAACGAGGGGTTTAACGATCAATAGGAAAAACAGCACTTTCAGAATACGCGCCATATAAGCCTCAGTAATAGAGATAATAGAGGTAGTGGAAAAACAGCGGAGCGGTAAACATCAAGCTATCGACCCTGTCCAAAATGCCCCCGTGGCCCGGAATAAACTGGCTGGTGTCTTTGATACGCAAATCGCGCTTGACTGAAGAAATCACCAAATCGCCAATAAATCCACTCAAAGCAATGATGACACCGCCGACCAGCCCTTGCGCTGCGGTCAGTGGCGTTAAATAAGGCGCTGCAAAGTATGAAACGGTAACCACGGTCAATGTGCCGCCGATAAAGCCTTGCCAAGTTTTATTCGGGCTGACTTTCGGAACGATCTTATGTTTACCAAAACTTTTTCCCCACACGTATTGGGCAACATCATTGAACTGAGTCATTACCAATAAAAACAGCAACATACCCAGTGAACCTGCATCTGGGTTTAAGCTTGGTAACACCAATAGGTAGGCCATATGGCTGATACAAAATACGGTCAACATCATTGCCCAGTGAATAATGCCTGCTGAGCGAATAAAGCCTTTAGTATCTCCAATCAGCACCATCACCATAGGCAAGTACAGGAATACATAGACTGGAATAAAGATAATGAACATGCCGTACCAGCCGATGGAGAGCCAGTAGTACTGAAATGGAATGGATAAATAAGCCCAGAAAATCACTCGGCGATCGGTCATGCGTGTGGGCACAATCGAGAGAAACTCTTTCAGTGCCATGAAACTCAGGAAACCCACAAAAAAGAGCGTGTAGTTGAGTGGAAGCTGCAATACGACAAACACAATCGCAACCATCCACCACCATGAACGAATACGCAGCTTTAATTCGAGATAATCGCGTTCAGGATAGCGGCGAGACAGCCACAAATAACAGAGTGTACCTACCACTAAAATGGCCAAAATCACCAACATCAAGTGCAGTGAGTGTTGAGGAATGTTGAGCATGATCAGCTACCTTGATGATCGGGCGACGAAGCACGCGCCGCATGGAATTGATAAATGTGCTGTAAGCGTCGCCAAACCGTGAGTACCAGCCCAATCAGCATGACGATTAAGGCGATATCCATGGTGTATGCGAAAAAGGTTGGGATCTCATCGAACAGTGACAGTGCCGCGATAAAGAGCAAACTCAGAGTAAGCAGTGCCATGCGATGCTGTTTAGCCATCGGGCCTTGGAAATCAGCTTCACCGCCCATGCTGACTCCCAAGACACGAATATAGGCGGTCAGCACCGCAAGGAGAGCGCAAAGCCATGCCAAGGTCATTCCTAGCTCAGACGTAGTGACAAAACCCGCACCAAGAATCAACAAAGGGTCGGCAATGCGATCTGGCACATCATTAAATAATTCGCCAGCAGGGGTCTTCTTCCCACCTTCTACGGCAACCATGCCATCAAACAAGTTACACAGTAAACGCGCTTGAATCGATAAGGCCGCCAGAATTAGCCAAAGTGGGGTAGGGTAGTAGTGATATACGGCTAAAATGACAAAGCCAAGCAGCGCAAAGGCAATACTCATTAACGAAATTTGGTTAGGGGTGATCTGTTTTTGGCTCAACCAAACGGCGATACGTTTGGTGAAGTTCAGTTCTCGGACCGCAAGTGGGCGGCGGTTTTTCTCTTCGGATAGTGTCTTTTCCATATAACCTCTTGTTGCCACATAGAAAGTGTGGCTAGCAATAGGCGATGTGGTACCACCAATCAGCGCTGAAAAGAAGTCATACCAAGTAGGGTTACCTGTTTTTTGGTACGCGTCTCAATCTTGTAGCATGGTATTGCTAATGCATTACTCATTAATTTGCGCGGATATCGAGGTATTCTCTGAGGAAAAGTAGTGATCGCAGAAAGCTGCGAACTCGGTTTTGGTGATCGGGCGAGAGAAATAGTAACCTTGGAACTCATCTACGCCTAATTGCTTGAGTTGCTCTAATTGCGCCAACTGTTCGACCCCCTCAGCCACCACTTGCATCCCCAATTGATGGGAAAGATTAACGATGGAAGCAATAAAAATCGCCTGTTGCTGGTTTTGATTCATATTGTCGACAAACGATTTATCAATCTTCAACTTACTGAATCTGAGGTGGTTGAGTTGGTAGAGCGATGACCATCCAGTTCCGAAGTCATCGAGTGCAAAACGAACTTTCATTTTTTCTAATGATTCGATGATGGCGAGACTTTGCGGAAAATCATCAATGGTCATGGTTTCGGTTAGCTCTAAAATGATCGCATTGAGGAAATTCTCATGGTGGCCAAAAATCGTGGTCACGAGTGTTGGCAAGGTTTCATCAAACAGAGAATCGGAAAGGTTGATCGAGACATCTAACCGGCGGTTGTAAGGTTTCCAATCATTTTGTAATGCTAAATAGACCTGCTGCATGATCCATGCACCGAGTTTTTTGCCAAGTCCATACTCTTCGGCAATCTCGATCAAATACTGCGGATTGATATAACCAAACTCACTGTGTTGCCAGCGGATCAACGCCTCACACCCTAGTCGGTCAGGATTGCGTGACAAGATAGGTTGATAGGATAAATACAAACTCGATTGGTTCGGATCTAACAGCAACTGCTGTAGCTGCTCGGCGAGAATACGCTTTTTGTTGTATGCACTTTCAATGTCTCGGGTGTAGTACACCACCTGACCTTCAGGTGCTTTTTTTGCGATATTGAGTGCTAAATCAGCATTGTTTAATAAACTGCTCGCCCGTAGTTTTGAGCTGTTTTGAGTGAAGTCTAGAGTCTGACAGGTGACAACGCCCATCGCGACACTCAAACGTTTGGTCGGATCATTCTCTTGTACTAATTTGGTCAAGTCATTCCACAAGTTACGGATAAAAAAATCGGCATTTCCGCTACAAGGATGCAGTAAAACGGCGAATTCATCGGCACCAATGCGGGCGCATTGATAAGCAAATGAGCGGCAGCGTTGGGTGAGTAACTCAGCAATATTAATCAACAACTGGTCGCCAAAGGTGTAGCCCATCGTATCATTCAATTCTTTGAATCGATTGAGATCGAACAGGATGAGTGCGATAGGTTCTTGTTGACTTGGGCGGCTTTTCTTTAGCCTCTTAACAATAAAGTTACGGTTTTTTAGTCGTGTGAGTGGGTCATGCCATGCGAGAAACTGTTGATAATCTGCAGAACGATAAGTCATGTACGAGATCAAAATTAAGATGAGCAGAATCGCAGCAAAAAAAATAGAGTAACTGCTGTTTATTCTCGTTGATCATGCGGATATTGCTGTTGGCACTCTCACCCGTAAAATTCACAATCGCTAAATTGCGGATCTGGGCGTTGTAGGGTTCCAGAGCCTTTTGTAATTCTTGCAGTGTCGCTTTATCTCCTTGAGTGACAGCAAGTTCATAACGTTTGATTTGAGTGAAAACCTCTTGAATGATGGCTTCTGCATTATGTTGCTGTCTGAGTTCTTGGGTTTCTTTACTGGTTAGAAAGAGATCGAAACGGTTCCACAAAATATCGTAATTAAGACTCATCACCTGATGATTTTCGCGGCTTTCGTTTAATAAATAAGCCTCCAATCTATGAGTGAAATTGAGCGTCTCTACTTCCAATTGCGCTAAAGACCAAGCCGCCAATTGGGTGTACTTGGTGAGCATATTATAAGTATTGGTGAAGCGAACCATGGCCCAGAACGACAACATGACCATGACGAAGACTAGAGTGAAAAAAGCAAGTAGAGGCTTCTTCATCGTGGTTAAGGAGTGATGATTTCTATATTGCTGATTTGCCAGACCATGCGGCTGTGCAGTATTTCATTATCTAACTCGCCACTACTACTAAGCGGGTAGATTGACCAAATTGGCCCACGGTCGCGGATCTGCATCGGTTTGCCATTATTTTGAATCGCGAAAACAGGGTTGTATTTCTCGATATCAGAATAAGGGATCACGGCCCAATATTTGTTTAGGGCGACCACTTTAAGGTCGGCTTGTTTTGCCCCCATCCAAGCTAACAATGCTTGAGCAGAAATGCCTTTAAACTCCGTATTACCTTGTGTCCACGGCGTTTCGGTGACGATAGTTAAATCACTACGGGCTAACAGTTCTTGATAAGTGGCCGAAACGGTTTGCCCTTGATGGGTTATCGTGAGGATCGGTTCTTGTGCAAACAATTTGCTGCTTATCAACGCTAACAGCGTAAACAACATTACCTTCATAGTTCTCATTCGTTACCCCATTTATGTTGAGTGATGTTTATATAGGTATAGGTAGCCCATTTGACGCGTGCAAGGTCGATCTTTAGTTTGAGACTAAAGTCGAGCTCATTCACCCCTTGGGAGGTATGGTGGCATCCCACTTCTGTCACAAAAAATTAACGTCTCAATCTCTTGCTGATTTTTCAAAGTTTAATCATATTGTCATTACCGTGTCATAAACATAAAGGTGGGGAGATCGATATGGAACACGTTGAAATGGTGCAACCTAGTGCGCTAGGTGTTGTGGGTCGTACGCTGGTGTTTTCCTTATTGGCATTAGGCTTCACCTTTATGCTGCTATAGCAACACCTAAGATTCACCAAAGCCGAAGCAGATTGCTTCGGCTTTTTTATCCGCGGGTTTTTATCCACTTGAGCTGCCTTCTAACACCTTTGGTAAGCATAGAACGTGAGAGGGCTTTGGGCGATAAGTTTGGGTTCTCTGTCTACACAATTTCAGAACAATAAAACCTAGTGAAAAGGTCAAGTATTTGCTAACGTGCGACCAAACCATTGATCGCGAGTCTAGTTATGTCAGTGTGGAATGCTGTTCATCTTAGCAAACGTTTTGCGGCGTTACCCCAAGCTTTTTATACCCCAGTTCATCCTCAGCCTTTGCAAAATGTACGTTGGGGGATGTGGAACACTCGTTTGGCGCAACAATTTGGTTTGCCTGAGGCACCGAATGATGAGTTATTGGCATCGCTGTCTGGGCAGCAGTTACCTGCTGATTTTTCTCCCGTCGCGATGAAATATGCGGGCCATCAGTTTGGGGTGTATAACCCCGCTTTAGGTGATGGCCGCGGCTTACTGTTGGCGGAAATGGCGACCAAGCAGGGTGAAGTGTTTGATATTCACCTCAAGGGCGCAGGGCTTACGCCTTATTCACGAATGGGAGATGGGCGAGCGGTGCTGCGTTCATCCATTCGTGAATATTTGTGCAGTGAGGCGATGGCTGGGCTCGGCATTGCCACAACCCGCGCATTAGCACTAATGAGTAGTGAAACGCCAGTCTATCGAGAGCGTGAAGAGCGCGGCGCACTCTTGGTGCGTTTAGCCCATACCCATGTGCGATTTGGCCATTTCGAGCATTTCTTTTACACCGATCAGCATATGAACCTGAAATTACTGGCGGATAAAGTCATCGAATGGCATTTCCCAGATTGCGTGAAAACATCGAAACCTTATGCGGCTTGGTTTTCGCAAGTGGTTGAGCGCACTGCGCTGATGATTGCGCAGTGGCAAGCTTACGGCTTTAACCACGGGGTGATGAATACCGATAATATGTCGATTCTCGGGGAAACCTTTGATTATGGTCCCTTTGCCTTTTTGGATGACTACGATCCGAACTTCATCTGCAATCACTCGGATTATCAGGGACGATATGCCTTTGATCAGCAGCCACGCATTGGCCTTTGGAACCTATCCGCATTAGCGCATGCGCTGTCACCTCTGATTGACAAAGACGATTTAGAAGCTGTACTGGGGAGTTATTCTGATCACCTCAATCTGCATTTCAGCCGTTTGATGCGCGCGAAACTCGGTTTAGCGACTCAGCAAGAGGGGGATGGCGAGTTGTTTGCTGATTTCTTCGCGCTACTGGCCAACAATCACACCGATTACACGCGCTTTTTACGCGAGCTCTCCTGTTTGGATCGGCAAGGAAACGAGGCGGTGATCGATTTGGTGTTAGATCGCGAAGCGGCTAAGACCTGGTTAACCCGTTATCTTGAGCGCGCTGCTCGTGAGTTAGGTCTAGAGGGGCGACCCATCAGCAGCAGTGAGCGCTGCCAAGCCATGCGCCAAGTGAACCCGAAATACATCTTGCGTAACTACCTTGCGCAGCAAGCAATTGAGTTTGCTGAACGAGGCGATTTTGAGGTAATGCAATGCTTAGCCACTGTGTTGGCTAGCCCTTATGCCGAGCATCCCGAGTTTGAACGCTACGCAAAGTTACCGCCAGAATGGGGGAAAAAACTGGAGATCAGTTGTTCTTCCTAAGGCCTGTTATGCATGGGTGGAAAGTGACCCATTACTGAAATTGGATGGGTGGATTTTCACCCATTTTTTATGGCTGAAACCTCGAACACAAGAGAGGAATGCAATCACTAGTTTTACAAGTTACTGATTTTAAATAAATGTTAATTTTGTGTAATAAATGGCGCGCAAGTTGCTTTGGTATGGGTACGCAGTCCAATGATGGGCTGAAAAATCCAACCAAGGAGAATAAGAATGTTCAAGCCGCTTACCCTAATTGCCGCTTCTATCCTCGCTGTCACTAGCTTTAATGCTGCCGCTAATTGTGACCCAGGCGAAATCGTGATCAAGTTCAGCCATGTGACCAATACCGACAAACACCCGAAAGGGATTGCGGCATCACTACTGGAAAAACGCGTCAACGAAGAGATGAACGGTAAAGCCTGTATGCAGGTGTTCCCTAACTCAACGCTGTACGATGATGACAAAGTGTTAGAAGCCCTGCTCAACGGCGACGTACAACTGGCAGCACCTTCGCTGTCTAAATTTGAAAAATTCACCAAAAAGTACCGTATTTTTGACCTGCCTTTCCTTTTTGAAGATGTGGATGCCGTTGACCGTTTCCAAAGCTCCGCCAAGGGTGAAGAGCTGAAAAATGCCATGACTCGCCGTGGTGTAAAAGGCTTGGAGTTCTGGCACAACGGGATGAAGCAGATCTCTGCCAACAAGCCAATTCTGGTGCCTGCGGATGCCAAAGGGTTGAAATTCCGTGTACAAGCCTCCGATGTGTTGGTGGCTCAGTTTGAGCAGATCGGTGCTAACCCACAGAAAATGTCGTTTGCGGAAACCTACGGCGGTTTACAGACCAAAGTCATTGATGGACAAGAAAATACTTGGTCAAACATCTACGGACAAAAGTACTTTGAAGTACAAGATGGCACCACCGAAACCAACCACGGCATTCTGGATTACCTCGTTGTGACCTCAAGTAAATGGTGGGATGGCTTACCTGCAGATGTTCGTGATCAGTTTGCCAAGATCCTCAATGAAGTCACGATTGAGCGCAACGCAGAATCCAACAAAGTGGAAGAGCTCAATAAGCAGTACATCATTGAAGCGGGCGGTGTCGTACGTACTCTGACTCCAGAGCAGCGTCAGCAATGGGTCGATGCACTCAAACCGGTATGGCAGAAGTTTGAGAAAGACATCGGTGCCGATCTGATTGAAGCCGCTCTTGCAGCTAACCAGAAGTAACCTTTATTTGGCCCCATCACGGTGGGGCCGTTTGTCTGTTCGTCACACTATTAGAGCGATGTATCACATGGAACAGTCATGGTTTTCGAGAGTCGGCCAGTTTACCGACTCGATTGAAGAATTTCTGATCGCGTTTTTTATGGGCGCGATGACGCTACTGACCTTTGCAAACGTCATCATGCGTTATCTATTCAACGACAACATTCTCTGGGCGCTTGAGGGAACAGTGTTTATGTTCGCTTGGATGGTGCTTGTCGGGGCTTCATTTGGGGTAAAACGCCACTTTCATATTGGTGTCGATGTGCTGATCAATATCGCACCAGCACGATTGCGTAAGCTGTATGCATTGGTTGCTGTGGCCTGTTGTTTGGCATTTTCAATCCTCTTACTGATCGGTTCTTGGAACTACTGGTACCCCTTTATTAGCGAACGTGCATGGTATGAAACCGATGATATTCCGATGCCTGAAATGCTGCAGTTTATGGCGGATTGGTTCAATGAAGGTGAGCGCTATGAAAAGCTGCCGCGCTTTATTCCTTATGCCGCTCTGCCGATAGGTATGGCGCTGCTGACTTTCCGCTTTCTGCAGATCGCTTGGCAAATTCTCACTGGCAAACTGGATCGCATGATTGCCGGTCATGAAGCCGAAGAAGATTTAGAAGCACTGAAAGCGGAGCTTTCAGAAGCGGGTGAGGCAATGATGCCTAAGACTCAAGGCAAGGAGAAGTAAGCCATGGCCGTTGCACTGTTATTTATTCTGGTTATCGGCATGATGATTGTTGGCGTGCCGATTGCTATCTCGCTGGGCTTATCCAGTATTTTGTTCCTATTGTGGCACTCGGATGCCTCTTTAGCTTCGGTTGCACAAACCCTGTTTAACGCGTTTGCTGGCCACTACACTTTATTGGCGATCCCGTTTTTTATTCTCGCCTCAACGTTTATGTCTACTGGCGGAGTGGCTAAACGGATCATCCGTTTTGCGATTGCTATGGTTGGCTGGTTCCGCGGCGGTTTAGCGATTGCTTCTGTGGTCGCCTGTATGATGTTTGCGGCGCTCTCGGGCTCATCTCCGGCAACGGTGGTTGCCATCGGCAGTATCGTGATTGCGGGCATGGTCAAAAACGGCTACAGCAAAGAGTTTGCGGCGGGGGTGATTTGTAACGCAGGAACTTTGGGTATTTTGATCCCCCCTTCGATTGTGATGGTGGTGTACTCAGCGGCGACCAACGTTTCGGTTGGCCGCATGTTCTTAGGTGGCGTTGTCCCAGGCTTATTGGCCGGTTTAATGTTGATCATCGCAATTTACATTACCGCGCGGATAAAAAATCTACCCAAGCAGCCCTTTGTTGGCTGGAAAGAAGCGCTGAAAGCAGCCAAAGAAGCAAGCTGGGGCTTATTGCTGGTGGTGATTATTCTCGGTGGGATCTACGGTGGGATCTTTACCCCAACAGAAGCGGCAGCTGTGGCGGCGGTGTACTCCTTTTTTATCGCCAACTTTATCTATCGTGATATGGGGCCGTTTGCGGATAAGACCAATACCAAACCGGTACTGGTCAAAGTAGTGGAAACCTTTGTCCACAAAGACACCAAAGCGACTTTGTATGATGCAGGTAAACTGACCATCATGCTGATGTTCATCATTGCTAACGCGCTTATCTTAAAACATGTACTGACCGAAGAGCGCATCCCGCAGATGATCACCGAATCCATGCTGTCTGCTGGGCTTGGGCCAATTACTTTCTTGATTGTCGTAAACTTGATCTTGTTGGTGGGTGGTCAGTTTATGGAGCCATCGGGTCTTCTGGTTATCGTCGCTCCCTTGGTATTCCCGATTGCGATTGCACTGGGCATCGACCCTATCCATCTCGGCATCATGATGGTGGTGAACATGGAGATTGGCATGATCACGCCGCCCGTCGGCTTAAACCTGTTTGTGACCTCTGGGGTAGCCAAGATGTCGATGATGAATGTGGTTAAAGCTGCACTGCCGTGGGTAGGCGTCATGTTCCTCTTCCTCATTATTGTCACTTATGTGCCTTGGGTATCCACTTGGTTACCGACACTCTTGATGGGGCCTGAAATCATCACTCGCTAGCGCTTAACTCGATAATGCTTACGTTTGCCAAATAACGACAAGCCCTTCGCATGCGAAGGGCTTGGTTTTTTTATACCGACCTTTAATCTGAGACCTAGACTTTTAACCAGAACGCGGGATGGTTTCAGGGTTTGTAACTCTCTTTATCGAGCTGATATTTCTGCATTTTGTCATACAAGGTTTTACGTGGAAGGTGGAGGCGCTCCATGGTGGCTTTAATGCTGCCACCACACTCAATCAGCGTCTGCTCCAAAAGTGACTTCTCAAACTCCGCGACTTGTTCATTCAGTCCGAGTAATTTGGATTTTGGCTCATGGCTTTCAGCAAATTGCGCCAACTTACCGAGTAACACATAGCGCTCTGCGGCATTACGCAATTCTCGCACGTTGCCCGGCCAATCGTGACTAAGCAAGCTTTGCACATCGGAGGCCGTCAGTGCTGTAGCCGCTTTACCATAACGTGCGGCAGCGACCAGTAAGAAATGGTGGAAAAGGGCAGGAATGTCCTCTCTGCGCTCACGCAGCGGTGGGATCGTTAGGGTGACAATGTTGAGTCGATAATAGAGATCTTGCCGAAATTTCCCTTCGGCAGCGGCTTGTTTTAAATCGATTTTAGTGGCAGCAATCACCCGAATATCAAGGGGGATGAGTTCATTCGAGCCAATCCGTTCGATCAGTCGCTCTTGCAGCACACGCAGTAGCCGGATCTGCGCTTGCATCGGCATTGATTCAATCTCATCCAGAAACAGAGTGCCACCTTGAGCATGCTCAAACTTACCCACTCGACGGCTGTCTGCCCCCGTAAACGCGCCTTTTTCATGGCCGTACAGCTCGCTCTCAATCAAGTTCTCCGGCACCGCACCACAGTTAATCGCGACAAAATTCTGTTCACGGCGCGAGCTCTGCTCATGCAGTGAACGGGCAACCAACTCCTTGCCGGTTCCTGTTTCACCAAACAATAAAATATCCGCTTGGGTATCCGCGACTTGGGCAATGGTATCGCGCAGAGTCTGAATGGCGGCGGTTTCACCAATAATTCGCGGGCCTAAGGTTTGGCTGACTTTTAAACTGCGTTTTAGCTGACGGTTTTCCAAAGTAAGGCGACGTTTTTCGATGGCACGCTGCACCGTGTCAATCAACCTTTCAGGCGCAAAGGGCTTTTCAATAAAATCGTAAGCACCATCATGCATGGCTTTGACCGCCATCGAAATATCGCCATGGCCAGTGATAAGAATGACGGGCAGTTCACTGTCTTGATGCAATACGGAGCTCAGTAAATTCTGTCCACTTAAACCGGGTAAGCAGATATCACTGACGATCACCAGTGGGAGACCTTGCTCCTTGATTGCCAGCAGTGCCTCTTCGACACTGGCAAAAAACTGCGCGTTGAGGTCGGCCAATTCGAAACTTTGAGCGAGCGCAATGCGGATATCGCTCTCATCATCAATCAAAAATACATCACACATGGTTAGTCCATATTGAGAGGTGTGAAACGAGGCAGGGTGATGGTAAAGCGCGCTCCACCGAGTGGTGAAGTCGCCACGCTCAATGCACCCTGCATGCTGTGCAAAATTTGCTGTGAGATAGAAAGTCCAAGCCCTAAACCATTCTTTTTGGTGGTGTGGAAAGGTTCAAACAGATGGGGCAAGGTTTCAATGCCGACACCGGGACCATTGTCATCAACGAAAAGCGCTATTTGCTGTTCAGAGGTTTGCAGACGGATTTGAACTACGCGCTCCGCTTGTCCCTCTAAGGCTTGCAGCGCATTGGTGAGCAGATTAATCAGCACTTGTTCTAACTGGATGGGATTGACGCGAACCCAAACTGGCGTTTCGAGGTCGCACAGCTCTAACAAAGTCATCTGTGCTTTAAATTGCCCAGTCATCAACTCTTTGGCCGACAAAATCAACGGGTACAACTGCACATCTTGCTGTTCATTGGAAGTCGATTTTCGGGCGAAAGATTTAAGCTGCTCACTGATTTTCGCCATGCGCTCCGTCAGAGCGGAAATACGCGAGAGATTTTCTTCAGCGCGTTCAGGCTTGTTGGTGGCAAGGAAACGGCGGCCGTTATCGGCAAAACTGCGGATCGCCGCCAGCGGATTGTTCAGTTCGTGACTAATGCTGGCCGACATTTGGCCTATCACTGCCAGTTTCGCCGCTTGGGTCAGCTCATCTTGTGTTTGGCGCAGTGCGTGCTCGGTTTTGATCCGCTCTGCAATTTCCGCGTGCAGTTTGGCGGTACGCTCCATCACCTCAAATTCCAGTTTCTGCTTGGTTTCTTGTTGCAGCTGCTCGATTTGTCGCTGACGCAGCTGGCGGTGATGCCACAACTGAAAGCCCAAATACACAATTGCAAACAACATGCAGAGAATGATCACTAAGCCAAACGCGGACCAAAAGAGTTCGATTTTTGGTGAAAGTACCCGAATGGTCAGGGCAAGTTCAGGAAGCGGGCGACTCGAAACAATGTAGTCATCTTGCAGCCAATGTTTTTCAGGCTTGCGCCATTCGCTTTGCTCCGCTTGCAAGTCGCCCTGCCAGCCGAGGGAAGGAATAGGGCTGTCTAAATATTGCTGGCTTTGGCGAATGTCGTTGAGCTGTGCGGGGGATAAATCTGCAACGCTATGAAACAGCCAAGCGGGTTGGCTCGACATGAACACCACTTGATGATCATCGGTCGCCACAAAGTAGCTGCTCTTGCTTTGCCAGCCCTGTTCAATAGCCGACAAATCCATTTTGACCACGATAACCCCTAAGGTTTCCGCCGCATAAATCACTGGATAGGCGTAATAGTAGCCGCGTTGTCCTGAGGTTGACCCCAGCGCAAAATATTGGCTTTTTTGACCCGCAATGGAGAGGTAAAAATAAGGTCGCCATGCAAAGTTGCGCCCGATAAAAGAGCGTTCCAAATTCCAGTTGCTGGACGCGATCGTGTTGCCAAAGCGGTCGATCAAATAGGTATCTGCGGCTTGGATCACCTCATTGACTTGCTCTAAATAGCGATTGGTGAGGTCGATTTGTGCCGAATTGTGTGCTGAGAGCAGTGCATCAACCAACTCTTTATCTTTAGAAATCAGGTGGGGAATGTGGGCGTATTTATCTAAAGTCGCAACGATATGGTTTGAAAAGCGATCAAGCTGGGACTGATGCTCATTGAGTAGCGCTTGGTACTGGAAACGCCAGTACAAGTGCGTGCTCAAGCTCGCCAGCACAATAAATATGACCCACAACATCAAGCTGAAACGACGAATGGATGGCATCCTTGGCTCTTATCAACAAATCCTTTCTTTACATCATACTGAGAATGCACAGCCGAAGCGTCTAAAAAGATCGCAATCTCCGACTGCAAAACAAGAGCAAGATCTCTTTTTACGCTTTTCAATAAAAAAAAGCCTCGATTCCATTGAAAAAGCCTATATTGTCCCCATTTCAGAGTCGCTATCGGTTTCCTTTTGGTGGAATTTTTAGCACTTGATTGGGTTTTCAGGAGATTGGCTTGACTCTGACTGGGGATTAACTCGACAGCTCCGGCTGTGGTGGTTAGAATGTCGCGTCTGAAATTTGGTCCTGAGACTAATCAGAGATACCTTTACCAAAAGATATCGCTCATTAGTCTGGTTTTCTGGTGATTCGCTTGAAAGCCGATGCTCAATATTTACATATCAGTGTTCAATCGGGCACAACACAAGGATGCAGCCACACGTCGTGTTGGCTCATGACGCTCAGGAACCCTGAGCCAGTTTTGAGGTTTAGAAATAATGCAAGTTACTGTTGAAACGCTAGAAGGCCTACAGCGCCGTCTGAATATTACTGTTCCAGCTGCAAACATCGAAGACGCTGTAGCAGCTGAATTACGCAACATCGCGAAAAACCGTCGTTTCGATGGTTTCCGTAAAGGCAAAGTGCCAATGAAGATGGTTGCGAAAATGTACGGCAAAGCAGTACGTCAAGACGTGCTGGGTGAAGTGATGCAACGCCACTTCATCGAAGCGATCGTAAAAGAGAAAATCAATCCAGCTGGCGCACCAACGTTTGCTCCAGTTGAAATTGGCGAAGGCAAAGATCTGGTTTTCACAGCAACATTCGAAGTTTACCCAGAAGTTGAACTGAAAGGCCTAGAAAGCATCGCAGTAGAAAAACCATCAGCAGAAGTGACTGACGCTGACGTAGCAGAAATGCTGGAAACTCTGCGTAAGCAACAAGCAACTTGGAAAGAAGTTGACGAAGCAGCAGAAAACGGCAAGCGCGTTTCTATCGATTTCGTTGGTTCTATTGACGGTGAAGAGTTTGAAGGCGGTAAAGCTGAAAACTTCCCTCTGGAAATGGGCGCAGGCCGCATGATTCCAGGTTTTGAAGACGGTATCGTTGGCAAAACTAAAGGAATGGAGTTCGTTATCGATGTGAACTTCCCAGAAGATTACCACGCAGAAAACCTGAAAGGTAAAGCGGCTCAGTTCGCGATCAAAGTGAACAAAGTGGAAGCACGTGAACTGCCAGAACTGAACGATGAATTCGTTGCACGTTTCGGCGTTGCGGAAGGCGGCGTTGACGCTCTGAAAGCAGAAGTACGTAAGAACATGGAACGCGAACTGAAGCAAGCGATCAAAGCGCGCATCAAAGAGCAAGCGATCGAAGGTCTAGTAAAAGCGAACGAAATCGACGTTCCTTCTGCACTGATCGATCAAGAAATCGGTGTTCTGCGTCAACAAGCAGCACAACGCTTTGGTGGCAATGTTGAAGCTGCGGCTCAACTGCCTCGTGAACTGTTCGAAGAGCAAGCTAAGCGTCGCGTAGTTGTTGGTCTGCTGCTGGGTGAAGTAATTCGTACTCACGAGCTGAAAGCTGACGAAGAAAAAGTGAAAGCACTGATCACTGAAATGGCTACCGCGTATGAAGATCCAACTGAAGTTGTTGCTTACTACGAGCAAAACCAACAGTTGATGAACAACATGCGTAACGTTGCTCTAGAAGAGCAAGCGGTAGACGCGATCATTGCGAAAGCACAAGTAACTGAAAAGGCGATCAGCTTCAGCGAGCTGATGAACCCAGTTGCTGCTTAATAAGCAAACTGTAGCGTAGAAGGTTGACGAAACAATCAATCATCTGCTAACAATGGTCCGTGTGATACCCATCATCCGGGCCATTTATTTTAGGGATATAAGACTATGAGCTACCAAGAAAAAAATGCAATGTCGCCCATTTTTGACGCACTCGTACCTATGGTGGTTGAACAAACCTCTCGTGGTGAGCGTTCATACGACATCTATTCTCGCTTACTGAAAGAGCGAGTGATTTTCTTAACCGGGCAAGTAGAAGATCACATGGCAAACCTTGTCGTGGCTCAACTGCTTTTCTTAGAATCTGAAAACCCTGATAAAGATATTTTCCTCTACATCAACTCACCCGGTGGCAGTGTCACTGCAGGGATGTCAATTTACGACACCATGCAATTCATTAAACCCAATGTGAGCACAGTATGTATGGGGCAAGCCTGTTCAATGGGCGCTTTCTTGCTTGCTGGTGGTGCACCGGGCAAGCGTTATGTACTGCCGAATTCTCGAGTGATGATTCACCAACCACTGGGTGGATTCCAAGGCCAAGCCTCTGATATTCAAATTCATGCTCAAGAAATTCTGACCATTAAAAACAAACTGAACCGTTTGTTGGCAGAGCACACAGGCCAGCCACTTGAAGTGATTGAGCGTGATACCGATCGTGATAACTTCATGTCGGCAGATCAAGCAGTGGAATACGGTTTGGTGGATGCGGTGCTGAAACACCGTGGCGAGTAAGCTCGTAATTGTATAACGCAATTTTGATTGAATTGTTATACACTCAAACCAAAGTGAGTAAAGGCTAAGAGGTTAGCGAATGACAGATAAAAGCAAAGAGGGCGGTAGTAGTAAACTGCTGTACTGCTCTTTCTGTGGCAAAAGCCAGCACGAAGTTCGCAAACTGATCGCAGGTCCGTCCGTGTATATTTGTGATGAGTGCGTTGATTTATGCAACGACATCATCCGCGAAGAGATCAAAGATGTTCTGCCAAAAAAGGAATCAGCGGCGTTGCCGACGCCAAGAAAGATTCGTGAACATCTCGACGATTATGTGATTGGTCAAGAACACGCCAAAAAAGTGCTAGCCGTTGCGGTATATAACCACTACAAGCGTTTACGTAATGGTGATACGACTAGCGAAGGCGTTGAGCTGGGCAAAAGTAACATTTTGCTGATTGGCCCAACGGGTAGCGGTAAAACACTACTGGCTGAAACGCTGGCGCGTTTGCTGGATGTGCCATTTACCATGGCGGATGCGACCACATTAACCGAAGCGGGTTATGTGGGCGAAGATGTAGAAAATATCATTCAAAAGCTGCTGCAAAAGTGCGATTACGATGTTGCAAAAGCGGAGCGTGGTATCGTCTATATCGATGAGATTGATAAAATTTCTCGTAAGTCTGAAAACCCATCCATCACACGTGACGTGTCGGGTGAAGGGGTTCAGCAAGCGCTGTTAAAACTGATTGAAGGTACCGTTGCTTCAGTTCCACCACAAGGTGGCCGTAAGCATCCACAGCAAGAATTCTTGCAAGTGGACACCTCGAAAATCCTGTTTATCTGTGGAGGCGCGTTTGCAGGCCTAGATAAAGTGATTGAACAGCGTGTTGCGACGGGTACTGGTATCGGTTTTGGTGCAGATGTGCGTTCTAAAGACAACAGCAAAACCTTAAGTGAGCTGTTTACTCAGGTTGAACCTGAAGATTTGGTGAAATACGGTTTGATCCCAGAGTTCATTGGTCGTCTGCCTGTGACGGCAACGCTGACTGAACTGGATGAAGCGGCATTGATTCAAATTCTGTGTGAACCAAAGAATGCACTGACCAAACAGTATGCGGCGTTGTTTGAACTGGAAAACGTTGATCTGGAGTTTCGTGAAGATGCGCTGAAAGCGATTGCCGCCAAAGCGATGAAACGCAAAACCGGTGCACGTGGTCTACGTTCAATCCTTGAAGCGGTTCTACTAGAAACCATGTACGAACTGCCTTCGATGGAAGAGGTCAGCAAGGTGGTGATTGACGAATCTGTGATCAACGGAGAGTCCGCACCGCTACTGATTTACAGCGCTAATGAGAGCCAAGCCGCTGGTGCGGAGTAATCTCAAGCAACAAAAAATAACGAGGAGGTATTCAATACCTCCTTTTTTTTATTCTGTCATTGAATCCAGTTAGTTAGCCCCCATATACTGCGTAACAAATGCAAAGCGGAAGAGAGAAAAATATGAACTTGGAGCGTTCCGAGCGTATCGAGATCCCCGTACTACCCCTGCGCGATGTGGTTGTCTATCCACACATGGTCATTCCTTTGTTTGTTGGCCGAGAAAAATCGATCCAGTGCCTTGAAGCGGCGATGGATAACAACAAGCAAGTCTTGTTAGTCGCGCAAAAGAAAGCGGAAACCGATGAGCCGAAAGTTGCCGACTTATTTGAAGTCGGTACGGTAGCGACTATCTTACAACTGCTGAAACTTCCCGATGGCACAGTAAAAGTGCTGGTCGAAGGCCAGCAGCGCGCCAAAATCACTCAATTCTATGAAGAAGAGTATTTCTTTGCCGATGCCGAGTACTTGGTTACCCCAGAGCTGGATGAACGTGAACAAGAAGTTGTGGTTCGCAGTGCGATTAACCAGTTTGAAGGCTTTATCAAACTCAACAAAAAAATCCCGCCTGAGGTACTCACTTCACTGAACGGGATTGATGAAGCCGCACGTTTAGCAGACACGATTGCCGCGCACATGCCGCTGAAATTGGTCGATAAACAGAAAGTGCTTGAACTGCTGGATGTCAGTGAACGTTTAGAGTTCTTAATGGGGCAGATGGAGTCTGAAATCGATCTGCTGCAGGTTGAGAAGCGCATCCGCACCCGCGTTAAAAAGCAGATGGAAAAGTCACAGCGCGAGTACTATCTGAATGAACAAATGAAAGCGATTCAGAAAGAATTAGGCGAGATGGATGACGCGCCTGACGAATTTGAAACGCTGAAAAAGAAAATCGAAGAGTCGAAGATGCCAAAAGAGGCACGCGACAAAGCAGAGCAAGAGCTGCATAAGCTGAAAATGATGTCGCCGATGTCAGCAGAAGCAACGGTAGTGCGTAGCTACATCGATTGGATGGTCAATGTTCCGTGGACTAAGCGCAGCAAGGTGAAAAAAGATCTCTCTAAAGCAGAAGAGATCCTCAATGCTGACCACTACGGCTTAGAGCGGGTCAAAGAGCGTATTTTGGAATATCTCGCCGTGCAAAGTCGTATCAATAAGCTTAAAGGTCCAATCCTATGCTTAGTGGGGCCTCCGGGTGTGGGTAAAACCTCACTGGGTCGCTCGATTGCCGCTGCGACTGGGCGTCAGTATGTGCGTATGGCGCTGGGGGGCGTGCGTGATGAAGCGGAAATTCGTGGTCACCGCCGCACCTACATTGGCTCTATGCCGGGTAAGCTTATTCAAAAGATGGCGAAAGTCGGGGTGAAAAACCCACTCTTCTTACTCGATGAAATCGACAAGATGTCATCGGATATGCGTGGTGATCCGGCTTCTGCACTGCTAGAGGTGCTTGACCCTGAGCAAAACAACTCGTTTAACGATCACTACCTAGAAGTGGATTATGACCTGTCGGACGTGATGTTCGTTGCGACTTCAAACTCGATGAACATTCCAGGCCCATTACTAGACCGTATGGAAGTGATTCGTTTATCGGGGTACACCGAAGATGAAAAACTCAATATTGCCAAAGACCATCTGGTCAGTAAGCAAGTTGAGCGTAACGGCCTCAAGCCAAGTGAGATCGTGATTGAAGATTCTGCGATTGTCGGCATCATTCGCTATTACACTCGTGAAGCGGGCGTGCGTGGTCTGGAGCGAGAAATCTCAAAGATCTGTCGTAAAGCCGTGAAGAAAATTCTGCTCGATAAAGGCGTGAAAACCGTTGTTGTAAATCAACAAAACTTAAAAGAGTTTTTAGGTGTACAACGCTTTGACTACGGTAAAGCGGAAGAGAGCAACCGTATTGGTCAAGTGAATGGCCTCGCGTGGACGGAAGTGGGCGGTGATTTACTGACCATCGAAACCCAATCGATGCCGGGTAAAGGTAAACTTACCCAAACCGGTTCATTGGGTGATGTGATGCAAGAGTCGATTCAAGCGGCGATGACGGTGGTGCGCTCTCGTGCAGAAAAATTGGGCATCAACCCTGATTTCTATGAGAAAAAAGATATCCATGTCCATGTCCCTGAAGGTGCGACACCTAAAGATGGCCCAAGTGCGGGTATCGCCATGTGTACAGCGCTGGTTTCTAGTTTGACCGGTAACCCAGTCAAAGCGGAAGTCGCCATGACCGGTGAAATCACTCTGCGTGGTGAAGTATTACCGATTGGTGGTTTGAAAGAGAAATTGCTGGCAGCACATCGCGGTGGCATCAAAACGGTGCTGATCCCGAAAGATAATGAGCGCGATCTGGAGGAGATCCCAGATAACGTGATCGCCGATCTGCAAGTACTTCCAGTGCAGTGGATTGACGAGGTGCTCAAAGTTGCCTTGGAGCAAGACCCGACAGGGGTTAGCTTTGAGAGCAAAAAGAGTGATGCATAGCAAAAATAAGTAAATCTTTACGCTGATAGGTCTAAAAAGGCTTGTCAGCGTTTTTTTTTGAAGGCTAACGTTACTGTCAATAGCTTCTAGCCCTGATGCAACAAGGCTTTAGGCTAGTTTTAAACTTTAATGGAACGAAATCGGCACCGATAAAATAATAAAGGGTGACCAAAGGGGAATCACAGTGAATAAGACACAACTAGTAGAACAAATTGCAGCGAACGCAGATATCTCTAAAGCCTCTGCAGGTCGCGCTCTTGACGCATTCATCGAAGCAGTCAGCGGCACACTACAATCAGGTGACCAAGTGGCACTGGTTGGTTTTGGTACGTTCAGCGTACGTACTCGCGCAGCGCGTACTGGTCGTAACCCAAAAACTGGCGAAGAGATCAAAATCGCTGAAGCGAAAGTGCCTTCATTCAAAGCAGGTAAAGCTCTGAAAGACGCTTGCAACTAATTTGAATGAAGATTTTGCACTTTTCTGCAAAATAAATTCGAACCTTTTGAAATTATGCGCATCCTACTGATGCGCATTTCTTTTTCTGATATTATCGCGCCATTCATTTTGGGCTTACGTGCCTGATATCAACCCCGGAGAGTAGTAGCACTATGATGGATCGATTACGCGAAGGCGTGAACAGCATCGCGGTTAAAATTATCCTTGGATTAATCATCCTGTCTTTCATTTTTGCTGGTGTAGGTAACTACCTGATCAGCGGCGGTAATAACGCGGCCGCTAAAGTCGGCAATGCGGAAATCAGTCGTGGTGATTTTGAGCAAGCCTATCAAAACGAACGTAACCGTATGCAAGCTCAACTGGGCGATTATTTTTCAAACTTGCTGGCGGATCCGGCCTATGTCGCCTCTTTCCGTAAGTCAGTATTAGATCGTATGGTGAACGATTTGCTCTTAGAGCAACATGCAGCGTCACTAGGGCTACGTGTGAGTGATGAGCAAGTTCGCCAATTGATTTTAGAAATCCCACAATTTCAATCTCAAGGCGTATTTGACTCTGCGGCTTACCAAGCGACTCTGCGTCGCGCAGGCTTTACTCCTGAGATGTATGCTGAATACTTACGCAAAGATTTAGTGCGTAATCAATTGATGAGTGCATTGCAGGGAAGTGAATTCAGCCTTTCTGGTGAAGTAAACTTGCAAGACCAATTGATTTCTCAGACACGTGATATTCGTACGATCACCTTATCTCTAGAAGACTTCGCAAAAAAAGTGACGTTGAGCGATGAAGAGATCGATCAATACTACAAAACTAACACCGAGCGTTTTACTCGCCCTGAGCAGGTAAAAGTCTCTTATGTTGAGCTCTCTGCTGATGGACTGAAAGCGCAAGTGAGCGTTGATGATGCGGCAGCGCAGCAGTACTACCAAGAACATTTGGATAAGTACTCTACTGCAGAGCAGCGCAATGTGAGCCATATCCTGATTGAAGGTAATGATGAGCAAAAAGCGCAAGCGATTTTGGATGAACTGAATGCTGGTGCTGATTTTGCGACTTTAGCGAAAGAAAAATCGCAAGATCTCGGCAGTGCAGCAGAGGGCGGCTCACTGGGTTGGATTGAACCTGACACTATGGACCCAGCTTTCGAAGCGGCAGCATTTGCGTTAACTGAGAAGGGCCAAGTTTCGGGTCTTGTAAAGTCTGATTTCGGTTATCACATCATTCGCTTAGACGACATCAAAGCACCTGTGGTGAAGTCATACAGTGAAGTTGAGCAGGCGATCAAACAAGAACTGATTGATCAGCAAGCCCTTGATAGTTTCTATGCTAAGCAGAGTGAACTTGAAAAGATGGCATTTGAACATTCAGACTCTCTGGATGAAGCGGCCAAGGCTATCTCAGCAACGGTTGTGCACACCGATTTTATCTCTGCCGAACAAGCTCCTGAGGTGTTAACCACTCCTGCGGTACTGCAAGCGTTGAAATCACCAGAAGTGAAAGAAGATGGTCTCAACTCTGAAGTGATTGAAGTGGCTCCTGAGCATGTCGTGGTGGTTCGTGTTGAAGAGTTTCGTCCAGAAACTGTGCTACCACTTGATGAAGTCAAATCGCAAGTGGTTGAGCAGCTATCTCGTATGAAAGGTGAACAACAAGCACTTGAACTGGGTAACCAGCTTGTGACTGCGTTGAAAGCGGGTGAAACGGATCTGCTAGCGCAAAAAGGTGTGTCTTTTGGCGAATTACAAATGATCGATCGCAGTTCACCTCTTGCCAACACGGTTTACGCCATGGTGAAACCACAAGAGGGCGAGAAGGTTTATGCCCAAGCGAAAGATTTTGATGGCAATATCGTTGTGATTGAGTTGAGCAAAGTGGAAAGTAAACTGACACCTGCTTACCACGAACAGATCGCTACACAGCTAGAACGTATCGGTTCTCAGCAAGATCTGGCGGGTGTGATCAGTGTGTTGCGTCAAAACACCGATATTGAGTATCACATTGCGACAGAATAAGCATTCTTAGTGTAATTGATATGTTTAAAGAAACGGGCTACAGCAGTAGCCCGTTCTATTTATAAACTGTCGAAATTTCCATCATTTTTCCCCTCGCTATCATAAGCCCTCAACAACCAAAATGAGGGTCTATCATGCAAATCAAAACGAAAATAGTGACACTGTTTCTTTCTCTCTGCCTGCCGACATTACCGTTACTGGCCAATGCCGAGGAAACGGCACCCGCTGCGCAGGTAGAAGAAGGTATTGTGATCACAGTCAACATTAATACCGCTTCTGCAGAAGAACTGGCGACGTTACTCAAAGGCATCGGGCTTAAGAAAGCTCAGGCTATTGTCGATTATCGGGAAGCCAACGGTCCTTTTACTCAAATCGATGATCTGACGAATGTGAAAGGGATTGGTGAAGCGACAGTGCGCAACAATGCCGCAAGGATCTTGTTATAAGCTGCAATCATGTGTCTCGTAATAACTCGGCTTCGGCCGAGTTAATTTTTTAACTCAGTAGCCTTTTTATAGTTAATCAGGACTCTTACCTAGCACCAGAGAGCCTTTGCACTTATAATTCTTCGCCGAAAACGCGGGCGTGACGATTCCAATCGCCTAAAAACAAAAAAGTGGAGAAATACATGTCTTCTCATACGCCAGTGGTTACCGTTGATGGACCTAGCGGTGCAGGTAAAGGCACATTGTGCATGTTGTTGGCTAAAAAACTCGGTTTTCAGCTATTGGATTCTGGCGCGATTTATCGCGTGTTGGCCTTGGCGGCTCTTCATCATGGCGTTGATCTTGAATCTGAAGACGCTCTGGTTCCTCTTGCTACCCATCTTGATGTGCAGTTCATCGCGGAAGGCGACTTAGTGAAAGTCATCCTCGAAGGTGAAGATGTGTCCCGCGAGCTGCGTAAAGAAGAAACGGGGATGGCTGCGTCAAAAGTCGCGGCATTGCCTCGGGTACGTGAAGCGCTGCTGCGCCGTCAACGCGCGTTTGCTAGTGGTATTGGATTAGTTGCAGATGGCCGTGATATGGGCACTGTGGTTTTTCCAGCGGCGGAAGCAAAAATTTTCCTTGATGCGAGTGCGGAAGAAAGAGCCCGTAGACGCTTCAAGCAGTTGCAACTGAAGGGGCTTGATGTTAAATTTGACGCCCTTTTAAGCGAAATTCAGGAAAGAGACGACCGCGACAGAAATCGTGCTGTTGCTCCATTACGTCCTGCTGAAGACGCATTAGTGCTTGATTCAACCACATTGACTATCGATGAAGTGGTGGAACAAGCGCTACAATATATCGAATCTAAGCTAGTGTGAATGGTTCACGCTAGGTAAGAACGTCGGTCGCAAGGATGATGACTGGCGAATTTAATAACCCCACGTGGTAGGACACCCGTGGCCGTTTAATTATTGAAGATTAAATAAATGACTGAATCTTTTGCTCAACTCTTTGAAGAGTTTCTGAACGAGACCCAATTCCAACAAGGTACTATCGTTAAAGGTACTGTAGTAGCAATCGAGAACGGCTACGTTCTGGTTGATGCTGGCCTGAAGTCTGAGTCTGCTATCCCTGCTGAACAATTCAAGAACGCTGCTGGCGAACTAGAAGTTCAAGTCGGTTCTCAAGTAGACGTAGCTCTGGACGCGGTTGAAGATGGTTTCGGCGAAACTCAACTTTCTCGTGAGAAAGCGAAGCGCCATGAAGCTTGGATCGTACTTGAAAAAGCTTACGAAGAAGCTGCAACTGTTATCGGTATCATTAACGGTAAAGTTAAAGGTGGTTTCACTGTTGAACTGAACGGTATCCGTGCGTTCCTGCCAGGTTCTCTGGTTGACGTACGTCCAATCCGTGACACTGCTCACCTAGAAAACAAAGAGCTAGAGTTCAAAGTTATCAAGCTAGACCAGAAGCGTAACAACGTTGTTGTTTCTCGTCGTGCAGTTATCGAATCTGAAAGCAGCGTAGAGCGTGATGAACTGCTTGAAACTCTGCAAGAAGGTACTGAAGTTAAAGGTATCGTTAAGAACCTGACTGACTACGGTGCGTTCGTTGATCTGGGCGGCGTTGACGGTCTGCTACACATCACTGACATGGCTTGGAAGCGCGTTAAGCATCCATCAGAAATCGTTAACGTTGGTGACGAGATCCTAGTTAAAGTACTGAAGTTCGATCGTGATCGTACTCGCGTATCTCTAGGTCTGAAACAGCTAGGCGAAGATCCATGGGTAGCAATCGCTAAGCGTTACCCAGAAGGTCACAAACTGTCTGGCCGTGTAACTAACCTGACTGACTACGGCTGCTTCGTTGAAATCGAAGAAGGCGTTGAAGGTCTAGTACACGTTTCTGAAATGGACTGGACGAACAAGAACATCCACCCATCTAAAGTTGTTAATGTTGGCGACGAAGTTGAGGTTATGGTTCTGGATATCGACGAAGAGCGTCGTCGTATCTCTCTAGGCCTGAAACAGTGTAAAGCTAACCCATGGCAATCATTCGCTGAAGCGCAAGCTAAAGGCGACAAAGTAACTGGTAAGATCAAGTCTATCACTGACTTTGGTATCTTCATCGGTCTAGAAGGCGGTATCGACGGTCTGGTTCACCTGTCTGACATCTCTTGGAACGTACCAGGAGAAGAAGCAGTTCGTGAATTCAAGAAAGGCGATGAAATCTCTGCAGTCGTTCTAGCAGTAGACGCTGAGCGTGAGCGTATTTCTCTGGGCATCAAGCAAATGGAAAACGATCCATTCAACGCTTATGTTTCAGACAACAAGAAAGGTGCTCTGGTTAACGGTACTGTAACTGCAGTTGACGCGAAAGGCGCAACCATCGAGCTAGAAGACGGCGTTGAAGGTTACATCCGCGCTTCTGAAGTATCACGTGACCGTATCGAAGATGCAACGCTGATCCTGAACGTTGGTGACAAAGTTGAAGCGAAATTTACTGGTGTTGACCGTAAAAACCGCGTAATCAACCTGTCTATCAAAGCGAAAGATGAAGCTGAAGAGCAAGAAGTAATGGCAACTCTGAACAAGCAAGATGAAGCTGCGTTCGGTAATGCTATGGCTGACGCTTTCAAAGCAGCGAAAGGCGAATAATAGCCAAACGCGAATAGACAAAAGGAGCCGCAAGGCTCCTTTTTTGTTGTCATCCATAAACCACAGTTTTTAGCGGTAGTGCTTGTGGTAATCTTATGATCGCCACCTAAGATTAAACATGAGCAGTTGCCAAAAAGCCGCATAACGTTCACTCTTAGAAATAAAACAGTAAACCTAATGTAAGATCTCGCCCAACGTCGAGTTCTTTTTCTACAATGTAAATCAAGTGTTTGTTGGAATTGATATTACTGACTATAATTGAGCAGTAACAACTCGAAGAGGGAAACTATGACTAAGTCCGAACTGATAGAAAGACTCTGTGCCGAACAAACGCACTTGTCTGCGAAAGAGATCGAAGATGCGGTAAAAAATATCCTTGAGCATATGGCCTCTACGTTAGAAGCGGGGGAGCGCATCGAGATTCGTGGTTTCGGTAGCTTTTCCTTACACTATCGTGAGCCGCGTGTTGGGCGTAATCCTAAGACTGGCGATAAGGTTGAGTTGGAAGGTAAGTACGTTCCACATTTCAAACCAGGCAAGGAACTACGCGAACGCGTTAACTTGTAATCTGAGTAAAGTTTGTTCACACGAGCGGCATGCTAATCCAGCGTGCCGCTTTTTTATATCAGCATGGCTATTAGCCGTGGTTTGTCGCGCCGTTTTCCTGCATAATCGGTGTGCCAATTTGTGAAAAGGTAATGACTTATGAAAATTATAAAGATAGTCGCCGTACTCGCTCTTTTCTTAATCGCATTAGCATTAGGCTCGCAAAACCAATCGGTTGTGGTATTTAACTACTTGCTAGCGCAAGGTGAGTTTCATTTATCGACCTTACTGGGTACGGTTTTTATTGTCGGCTTTGCTTGTGCAGCGATTCTTTTCGGTGGTATGCATTTCAAGTCGCAACTGAGAATTCGCAAACTTACCAAACAGTTAAAATTGGCCAATCAGCAATCCGCACCTGAAACGAAAGTACATAGCGGATAAGGCTGTTTTCGATGTTAGAAATACTGTTCTTGTTATTGCCTATCGCCGCCGCCTACGGCTGGTACATGGGGCATCGTAGCGCCCAGCAAGACAAGCAGAAACAATCGCACCAAATTTCGCGTCAATACGTGACAGGTTTGAACCTCTTACTCTCCGATCAATCGGATAAAGCGGTTGATCACTTTATCGAATTATTGCAAGTCGATAATGAAACCATTGATACCCATCTAGCACTCGGTAACCTTTTCCGGTCTCGTGGCGAAGTGGATCGCGCTATTCGTATTCACCAAAACCTTATCTCTCGCTCTGGGTTGACCATAGACCAGAAAAACTTGGCGCTGCAGCAGTTAGCTAAGGACTATATGGTGTCCGGTTTTCTTGATCGTGCTGAGAAAATATTTGAACAACTGATTGATGAGCCTGAGCATCGTGAATCCGCTCTCCAGCAGCTCACGGCAATTTATCAACAGACTCGTGAGTGGCACAAAGCGATTGAGTGTGCCACCGCTTTGGTTAAGCTTGGGCGCAAACGTATGAAGGTGAACATTGCGCATTTCTACTGCGAGCTGGCCATGCTTGAAAAGGCGGACAGTAACGATAACAAAGCCATTCAACTGTTTAAAAAAGCATTACAAGAAGATCCGAAATGTGTACGTGCAACTATTTCACTCGGTAAACTCTACCTACAAAATGAAGACTATCAGAAGACTATTGACCATCTAGAGATGATTCTTGAGCAAGATATCGATTTTATCGGTGAAGTGCTCAATACGTTGGCTGAGTGTTACCACCATTTGGGGCGAGAGCAAGATTTGATCACCTTCTTACGTCGCTGTATTGCCAATAAAGCGGGGGTATCGGCCGAATTAATGCTCGCTCAGCTGGTTGCACAGCATGAAGGTATTGCCGCTGCACAAGAGATCTTAACTCGTCAGTTGGTTAAAAATCCTACTATGAAAGGCTTTTACCGGTTGATTGATTACCATATTGCCGAAGCGGAAGAGGGCAGAGCCAAAGCCAGTCTCTCTACTTTACAACGCTTAGTGGGTGAACAGCTTAAAGTAAAACCCCATTACCGTTGTCGTAAATGTGGCTTTTCGACCCATTCACTTTATTGGCATTGCCCATCATGTAAAAACTGGGGTTCAATCAAGCCAATCAGAGGCTTAGATGGTGAGTAATTAAAAAATCAACAGTATGACGCAGCTATTTATGGCTGCTTTTTTTTAACTCGATATACAGATTAGGAGAAACGATGAACGACCCAAAAGTGATTGTTGCACTGGACTATGACAATCTGGCGGATGCGCTCGTGTTTGTGGACAAAATTGACCCAAGCACATGTCGACTCAAAGTGGGTAAAGAGATGTTTACTCTATTTGGTCCTGATTTTGTCCGTGAACTGCATAAACGAGGTTTTTCTGTGTTTCTGGATCTGAAATTTCACGATATTCCGAATACCTGTTCAAAAGCGGTGAAAGCTGCCGCAGAGCTTGGGGTGTGGATGGTGAATGTGCACGCGAGTGGTGGCGAACGAATGATGGCAGCATCGCGTGAGATTCTGGAGCCGTATGGTAAAGATCGCCCACTGCTGATTGGTGTCACTGTATTGACCAGTATGGAATCTGCCGATTTACAAGGTATTGGCATCTTGAGTGCGCCACAAGATCATGTGCTGCGATTAGCAACGCTCACTAAAAATGCTGGTCTTGATGGTGTGGTATGCTCCGCACAAGAGGCATCACTATTGAAGCAACGTTTAGGGCGTGAATTCAAACTGGTGACACCAGGAATTCGTCCAGCGGGTTCAGAGCAAGGCGATCAACGCCGCATTATGACTCCAGCCCAAGCCATTGCCTCTGGTTCCGATTATCTCGTGATCGGTCGCCCTATCACTCAAGTCGCACATCCTGAAGTGGTTCTGGAAGAGATAAATCAGTCATTAGTTTAGTGACATACCAATGAAGAAATGCGATTGATATTTTGATGTCAGTCGCATTTTTATTTAATGCAAAAAAGGTCACAGAATCATACTTATGCATTTTCTATGAATGACATCTCTTTTATTTATGCTGAAAATAATTATAACAGTAGTGAATAAATCTTTGTTAAACGTTTACCTAGCTTATCTTGTCATCCCATCGCTGAATTTATAGTCTATGTTTCGATTAAATATGCATTTTATAGATGTTGATTCGGTTAAATTGTTGCAAATTAGCATTTGATATTACACTAAAAATTTGTATTAAATACGCACCTAAAGAATGACTTCTCGATCTTCTTAAAGTTGCAGTCTGAGCAACTCACAATTTGGTGACCGTACTGGAAGCTTACGGTCTTGATAACTTATTTATTACAGCATGGAGTACGCTTGTAAGTGTTATCGTATATATTGCGAAGATTGGTTCTAATTGTGCCAACCTTCTTAGGAATTACTATTCTTATTTTTACTATCACTCGCTTTGTGCCGGGAGGCCCGGTTGAACGAATGTTAGCCAATATGCAGTCTATGTCTGATAGTGCTAGTTATTCGAATGTGAGCGAAAGTAATGCTTTATCTGATGATCAAATCGCACAGCTCAATGCATTTTATGGGCTAGATAAACCTATTCTTGAAGCCTATTTTGATTGGCTAAGCAAAATAATTACTCTTGATTTTGGTGAGTCTACTCGTTATTACGAACCTGTTCTTGACATGATTCAAGAACGATTACCTGTTTCCCTATTTTATGGTGGAATGACATTTTTCATTAGCTATTTTATTTCAATTCCATTGGGATATTACAAAGCGATCAAGCATGGCTCTGTTTTTGATTCTGCTTCCTCGATTATGATCTTTGTCGGTTACGCATTGCCAGGCTATGTTGTGGGGGTTTTTCTGATCACAGTATTCTCCTACCATCTAGAATGGTTCCCTATGGGGGGCTTTGTAGGCGATGACTTCTCCGACTATGAGACATTTTCTGAGCAGTTTAAGGATATTATGTGGCACGCCATATTGCCGCTTATTTGTTATTTGATTGGTGACTTTGCAACATTAACGATGACTATGAAAAATAGCTTAATGGAGAATTTGTCTGCGGATTATATTCGTACCGCGATTGCGAAAGGTTTGCCATTTAATAAAGCGGTAAGAAAGCATGCTTTACAAAATAGTTTGATTCCGGTCGCAAGTCATTTTGGAAACTCCCTGTTGTTTTTTATGACAGGTTCGTTCCTTATTGAAGTGATATTTAATATCGATGGAATTGGATTGCTTGGTTATGAATCGATTATGGAACGAGATTATCCGGTTGTTATGGGGATTGTCGCAATTAACGCAGTGATGTTAATGGTTGGAAATATCTTGTCTGATTTGTGTGTAGCAGCAACTGACCCACGAGTAAGGTTTGGTGAGTAATGATAACAATCAGCCCATTAACCAGAAAAAAGCTCAGAGCGTTTAAAGAAATTAAACGTGGCTATTGGTCATTCATTTTTCTTACTATTTTATTGACTCTTTCATTATTTTCGGAAGTTTTTATTAACAGCCGTGCTTTAGTGGTGAAATACCAAGGTGAGTGGTATTTCCCAGTAGTCAGTAGTGTGTACTCTGGAACAGAATTTGGTTTGGGGTATGCGAGTGAAGCTGACTATCGACAGTTGAAAATGTTGTTTGAACAAGAAGGTGGAGAGAATTTTGTTGTTTTGCCTTTAGTGCCTTGGAACCCTTATGAACAGGACTTCAGTGGTGAGTTTCCACCGTTAGCGCCTGATTTTGAAAAACAGCATTATCTCGGTACTGATGTGATAGGGCGGGATGTATTAGCTCGCTTAGTATACGGCTTTCGTACTGCAATGGGCTTTGCTTTAATAACCATGGCCATCTCGTATGCGATTGGTACAGTGGTCGGCTGTGCGATGGGCTTCTTTGGTGGCCGTTTTGACCTGTTTGCGCAACGTGTGATTGAGGTTTGGTCTATGGTGCCATTCCTTTATGTCATCATGATCTTAGTCTCCATCACGCAACCTACTTTTGTGCTATTTGTGGCGATTAACGTCTTGTTTGGTTGGATTGGGATCACTTGGTACATGAGAACCATGACGTATAAAGAATCTGCACGTGAGTATGTAACAGCGGCACGAGCGCTCGGTGCATCGACGGCAAGAATTTTATTCCATCATATTTTGCCGAATACGATGGTGATGATTGTGACACTGGCACCGTTTACGATTGCTGCCAATATCACGGCACTGACTGCGTTAGATTATTTAGGGCTAGGCTTAATGCCGCCAACACCAAGTTGGGGCGAATTATTACAACAAGGAAAATCGAATCTTGATGCACCTTGGATTGTTGCTTCGGTCGTCACCGCAATTGTTTCTGTATTGGTGATGGTAACGTTTATTGGTGAAGCAATTCGAGCGGCGTTTGATCCGAAGAAATACACACGTTACGTGTGATAGACAGGAAAGAATAGGGACATTTAAGATGAAAAAACTCTTTATTGCATCAGCTATTGCCGCAGCGAGCACCAGCCTGTATGCGGCCTCGTTGCCGAGTAACTTGCAATGGCAAACCAATTGGGATGAGCCAGTTTTCGCATCAGCAGAGGCGAAACGAGGCGGAACTTATCGCACTCATTTATTGAGCTTTCCTCAAACCTTGCGCAGTGTTGGCCCAGACTCAAACTCAGGGCTGAGAGGCTATTTCCTTGATGATGTTCCTGCGTTGGTGGCGAAACATCCTGATACGTTAGAGTGGATCCCACAGCTGGCTAATGAATGGGCATTTGCGGGTGACAATAAGACGGTTTACTTCAAACTTAATCCACAAGCCAAGTGGTCTGATGGTGAACCAGTCACCGCTGACGATTTTGTCTTCATGCTCAAATTTTACCGTTCACCTGACATCGTTGCGCCTTGGTATAACGAGTATTACACCACGGTGATTGAGGATGTGTTCAAAATTGATGATTACACGTTCGCAGCCGTGAGTAAGGTAGAGAAAAACCAAGAAGACCTGCTCTATACCTTGGGTTCTCTGGTCCCTCGTCCTGAGCATTTTTATGCCAATTCCAAGAAAGATGAGAACAAAGACGGTATTGATGATGATTTCGTGCGCCGTTATAACTTTGAAGGTGAACCAACCACGAATGCCTATTACCTTGACGAGGTGAAAAAGGGCAAAAGCATCACTTTTAAGCATGTGGGAGATGATTGGTGGGGTTATAGCAACCGCTATTATCAGCACCGCTTTAACGTGGATAAAATTAGGTTGACGATTATTCGTGATGAAGACATTGCACTAAAGCATTTTGAAAAAGGTTCATTGGATGCTTTCAACATGATTTTACCTGCGCTTTGGCATGAAAAGGCGAATGGTGATCTCTACGAGAAAGGCTACATTCACAAGTTCTGGGGCTATAACCAGATGCCACAAGGTGCAGGTGGTTTATGGATGAATGTTTCCATGCCTCTGCTTGGTGATGTCAATGTGCGCAAAGGGATAACGTATGCGACTGATTTCGATGGCATGATCGAAAAAATCACTCGTGGAGACTATTCGCGTAAGCCACATGCGATGGGTTTTGGCCATGGTGGCTATGATTTACCAAACCCTCAGCCACCGCGCTTTGAACCAGAAAAAGCCATTAAGCATTTTGAGGCTGCTGGATTTAACACAATTGGTGCTGACGGTATTCGTGTCAATGCCAAAGGTGAACGCCTTTCTTTTGCAATTACTTATGGTGTGAGTTCATGGACGCCAAGGATTGCTTATTTGAAAGAGCAAGCTAAGCAAGCTGGGCTTGAATTTACCTTGAACTTGGTCGATGGGTCCTCTGCTTTTAAATACATTCTCGAGAAAAAACATGAGTTGGCTTTCGTGAATATGGGCACATCAGATGTTCCGGCGTACTGGGAATATTTCCACTCGGTTAACGCGAATAAAGCGCAAACCAACAACCATACTAACTACAGTTCACCTGAGCTAGATGGTTTGATTGAGCAATACAAAATTGAATTCGATGTTCAGAAGAAACAATCGTTTTCGCATCAAATTCAGCAAGTGATTACTGATGCCTATGTGATTGTGCCAGGGTATATGGTGACTTATGCGCGTGAAGCACATTGGCGTTGGATTAAGTTTCCTAATGATCCGATGACCAAGCGAACACAAGCTTTGTTCCCTGTTGATCGTGAAATAGGTCTGCACACCTTTTGGATAGATCCTGAAGTGAAGCAAGAGACCGAGAAAGCGATGAAAGATGGTAAAGTTTTTGAGCCAGTTACCGTTCTTGATCTGAAGTATAAGCTGTAATCTGCAGGAAGTTAGCCATGAGTGAGGAAGTGCTGCTGAGTGTTAAGCAGCTTGAAACGGAATTTTTGACTGACAACGGTTCTGTAAAAATTCTGCACGGAGTGAGTTTTGACGTCAAAAAAGGACGAACACTTGGTTTAGTGGGTGAGTCGGGTTGTGGGAAAAGCGTCACCGCAATGTCAATCATGGGGCTACTACCTAAACCCTATGGTCGAGTTATTGGTGGAGAGATCCTCTATCGCGGAAAAGACTTGGTGAAACTACCACCTAAAGAGATGTATGCGATGCGTGGCGATCGTATCTCGATCATTTTTCAAGATCCGATGACTGCACTCAACCCTGTCCATACCGTAGGTAAACAATTGATGGAAGCTCTGGCCTTACATAGGCCAGAGCTTAACCGCTCAGCTCTGCGTCAACATGCATTGGAGATGCTGGAAAAAGTGCGTATTCCTATGGCAGATAAGCGTATTGATGAGTATCCTCACAATCTTTCTGGTGGTATGCGTCAGCGCGTTATGATTGCTATGGCATTGGCCTGTAAGCCAGAAGTATTGATTTGTGATGAGCCAACAACAGCATTAGATGTTACCGTCCAGGCATCTATTTTGGAACTGATTCAGGATTTACAGCAAGAAACGGGGATGGCGGTGATCTTTATTACCCATGATTTAGGTGTAGTTGCAGAAGTGTGCGATGAGGTCGTGGTGATGTATGCAGGGAAAGTCGTAGAGCATGCAGATGTGTTTGATTTGTTTGATCGCCCACAACACCCTTATACCGAAAGATTAATGAGTTTAATGCCCAGTTTAGAGCATACACCTAAGCAGTTGATCCCAATTAAACCGATTGATTCACAGCTGTTTCCGGAGTTTAAGGGGTAACTATGCAAACACTACTCAAAATTGAAAACCTTAAGCAGCATTTTATCTCAGGTAAAAAACTGTTTCGGCGCGGTTACGTAATCAAGGCAGTAGATGGTGTCTCATTTTCACTCCAACCAGGGGAGACACTAGGGCTTGTTGGCGAGTCTGGCTGTGGTAAAAGCACTTTAGGGCGTACGATTCTTAAACTGTTTGAGCCAACGGAAGGGAAGATCTATTTTGAAGGGCAAGATATTACCCAATTCTCACCTAAAGCAATGCGTTCGCTGCGTAAAGAAATGCAAATTGTTTTTCAAGATCCGCTAGAGTCGCTTAACCAACGCCATACCATCGGGATGATTTTGGAAGAGCCGTTCATTATCCACGGAGTCGGTAATGCTCAAGAGCGTAAAAAATGGGTTTTAGAACTGCTTGAAAAAGTAGGGTTGCCAGCTAATGCTGTTGAGCGATATCCTCATGAATTTTCTGGCGGCCAACGTCAACGAATTGGGATTGCGCGAGCGATTGCATTAAAACCCAAACTGTTGATCTGTGATGAATCAGTTTCTGCGCTTGATGTGTCGGTCCAAGCTCAAATTATTAATCTGCTGTTGACATTGCAGCAGCAAATGAACTTAGCGATTATTTTTATTTCGCATGATCTGTCTGTTGTTAAGCAGGTTTCCGATAATATTGCCGTTATGTATTTCGGAAAAATTGTTGAGTATGGCAATGTGTTAGAGGTCTATAACAACCCTAAGAATGACTATACCAAGAAATTACTTTCTGCTATTCCAATAACACATCCTAAATATAGGAGAAAGGGAGATCCCACTCGGAAATCATCTTTAATAGATGTGTAATCAATCTACGGCTTATTTTCTGTTTGCTGCATATGTATAAACTATAGCAATAATAATATTTAAATTTCAGGTGTGGATAGTCATCTACGCTTGGGGTGATGTTCGGTAGTTAATATTATTCTACTGAGCATCAAAATTTGTTCAGTTTAGGACTGAATGCTTTTTGGAAGTTAACTATGCACAACATAAAAAAGTGTAGGGTCAATCCTATTTCATTTTTAGTTGTTAGCCTTTTTTCTGCAGCCGCAGTGTCTGCAGGAGGAGAAGCAACAAATCAAAATAGTGATCTGACTTTAAACGAAGACCAGCAGTGTCTCATTTGTCAGTTGTCTGGTTCAGCCTCTTTGGCTTACGACAGCAACCTTTATGACAAAGATGACTACCGCTCCGTCCGTAATTTGTCATGGAATGGCACTCTAAATTATCCTGTGTCGGAACAGCTGCGAGCCTATATTACAGGTGGTGGCTACCGAGTCTTTCAGGATAAAACAGGGACTTATGTGACAGATACTGTCGTCGGTTTAAACTACTCTAATCTCTTCACTTTCGGTGAAACAGGGCGCTTAGGGCTTGGTGGACAATTGACGATTCCTACCTCAGAAACGTCTCGTGATACCGAGCTTTATACCGCTTTTCGGCTTTCTATGCCGGTGAGTTTTAAAATGCTTGGTGGCCATTACTCCGTATCGCCAAGACTTCGGAAAAACTTCTATAAATACCAAACTATGAATGGACGTGTATTAACAGAATGGGTTTATTCTGTTTCTGCTGATGTTAATTATCAATTTGATAAATTGACATTGGGTATGTCTTTGTTGGGTGGTAATGGTACGAGTTATAAAGGAAATCGGAGCCGAGAATTTACCTATGCGGCTTCAGTTTATAGCAACTATCAAATTTCTGATTCATGGTCGGCGTCATTTACTGTATCTAGCGCAGGTTTTTATAGTGATGCAGAGCGCGGAACATTGGGAAATTTAGACTTATTTGATACGGATAAGGCGAGTTATATCGCACAACTGACGTACTCATTCTAGGAAATTAATATAAGGAAGTAGACAATGCAATTTAAGCGTATTGCGTTGGCATCTGCTATTACCAGTATTCTGGCTGGTTGTGGTGCAGATGATCAACCCTATGAATATTTATCAAAACCAAGCAGTTCATACTCTAGAGATCAAGTTAAAACGGATCAAGTGTATCTCTATATGCCTTCGATGGCTCATGCCCCCCGCTATGCGGGTTCAATGGCCCCATTCATGCAAGGGCAGGAAAAGTTAGTGACGGTTGCTTTTGAGGCCAATAACGACAGTGCAAAATCGGGTGAGCTTAAAGTTCGCATGATTAGCCCTGATGTCATTAGCCAAGGTGAAATTGATTCTAAAGCATTAGGACGATGGATCGAAAGAGCCGATGACCAAAGCCTTGTACTTTCAATTCCGGTTGATTACGTTGACTATCAGTGTAAAGAAAACGATTACAACGAATGTACCAATAAAGAAGAGAAAGTTGATAACAACGAAGTGCCTTGGCATAAGCGCTCGTATTTTGAACCTGATTTCACAAAAACCACGGTTGCAGAAGCAACAATAAGCGATTTGCTGACATTTTCTAATGGCTGTTATACCAAAGTGGGTTCGCCACGTTTGGCGAATGACACACAAACAGGCTGGAAAGGCTATGAAATCACGAACGATGGCGTGCTCAACTTTGAGCTGATGCAAGATTACCGTGTTACCAATAGCTGGAACTGTATGATCAACGCTTTGACAGAAAGTGATTTTAATTTTGACAATCTGACTTTCAGCGTATCGCAATTTTATTCATTAGTGCCTTTGGACTTGGTTCGTTCTCCATCACCCACCTCGACAGCGGTGCGCAATAGTGACAAGGGGATTTATGATCCAGTCATTTATTTGAAAGGGGATGAAGATAAATTTGGTTTCTTCGCCAATGAAGTGGGCAGACCCGATCCTTCTTATGTAGAAGATCAGTTTGATCAGACGTTCAAATACCTGCATCGTTTTAACCCGAACCAGCCTTATATCGATTATCACTTGTCAGACAGCTTCAATCAAAATGCAGAAACGCTGTTCTTCAAGCAAGTGACCAAAGAGGTAATTGAGCGCATCAACCCGCAACTGGCCAAAGTGGGTGTGCCACAAATTCGACTGCATGAACCGAGTGGTAAACAGTCGGGTGATTTACGCTACAACGTAATCAATCTGATTGATGAGCCATTGGATAACGGTTTGGCAGGTTATGGTCCTTCTGCGGTCAACCCTTTAACGGGTGAAATCGTGCATGCACACGTCAACCAATACTCAGGTGTTCTACGTTCTGGTGCTGATTGGATGTGGGATCGTATGGCGCAAGACTACAACAAAGGTCGTGTAACACCTGTTGAGGCGGAGCCAGTACAAGTTGATTCACCAGCCACTACGCCCAATGCTTCTGCAAGCAGTACAGACGTGATTCATTACGAGCTCCAGCAAAATGTTCCAGCACTCGATCTGCCCCAAGAAGAAGTTATTCCTGAGCAGCCTCAGCAATTTGAGACACTGGCAGATGTAATTAACGGCGTTGCACAGCAAATGGCGTCTGTTGATGATGATTTGTCTTATGAACAGATATCCGCGCTACGTGAATTAGAGACTCGTCTGTGGGCTGAGAACAACATGTACCCAGTTTCCGAGTTACGTGTAGGTGCAACGGTTAAATCGCTACCCTCTTCCTTAGGTGGAATGACCTTTAATTTCCAAGATAAAGAACTTTGGAAAGATGGCCAAGTTGGTGTGGTTGGCAACTTAAAATCATGGAACGAGTTGACTGAGAAGCAACAAGATGACCTCGGTTTATACATAACAGGGGTGTTTTACGCTAAAACTCTGGTGCATGAATTAGGTCACAATTTCGGTTTACGTCATAACTTCAAGGGAAGTAATGACTCCAGTAACTACTTCAAGCAGACAGAGCTGGCTGAACATGGGCTGCGTACCGTTCCTGGCTACTCGTCTATCATGGATTATAACCCTTCCGTGATGAATGCGTTGCCTGTGTTTGGTCCGTATGATTTGGCTGCGTTGCGCTTCGGTTATAAACGGCAAGTAGAAGCAACTAAAACGGTTGTCAATCCTGACAACACTCAGAGCGTCAATCAGGTCTTCCTGAATGCAGGCATGTTTGATACCCAGCTTCGTGACGAAGTCCTCAATCCATTTGTGGCACCTTCTCAGAATGTTGCGAATGGTACTATTCAAGCTTTAGTCGAAAAATTTGATGATCAACCGATTCGTCAATTCAAATATTGTACCGATGGACACGTAAGTTCGAATAGCGATTGTAACCGCTTCGATGAAGGTCGTAATTTAGATGAGATCATGACTTTTAAAATCGAATCGTATGACGATATTTATTACAAGCGTACGCTTCGTGAAATGAAGAAGGATTTTACTGAGTATACAGCTGTCGACTCAACCTTGAATCGATTAAGCCAGTTCATGGATTGGCGTAACAAGCTACAAGATCTGGACCGTACACAAGAGATTGGTCCTCTACTCTTTGATATCACAGGGCGGTTTGATGTTTCAACTTCGATGGCCTTACCGTTTTATCAAAAATCATTCTGTAATAAAGAAAGCAACGCTGCACATTGGGCATTTGATTACCTGTGTGGAGCACCTCGAGCTGTTAACAGTGCGCGTAGTAAGTTAATCAGCATTCTGATGGAGCCAGATCATACCTGTGAATTGGTCGATGCCGATGGGAAGGTTACTTATCGTAAGTTGGAGGATGTCTTCAGTACAAATCGCAACAACTTTGCGATAAACCACGTACCAACCAGCTGTTATGATGAAGGTGTACTGAAATCCTTGGGTAGCACTGTGACAGTCACAGGTGAGGTTGGTAAGTTCCTTAATAGTGGTAAAGCACCTCGTACTGCCCCAGTCAATGCTTACAGTGGCTATATTGATTATATGGGGCATTGGCCGGATAAGCTGGCAGCAGCAGCAACCTTGGCAAATCGTGTCGGTCGCATTAGCATCACTGAGAGATCAACTCTATCGTTAATTGAATTACCAAGATTTTTTGAAACGGATAGCCTCAGAATTCACTACCCTGGACAGCTGTTGCTAGACAGCCTGATATTGGGTACGGAAACGATGACACTCAATTTCAAGAATGCGGAAGGACGTTATGCTGCACCTAAGGGAGAATTCACATTCTACTCATGGGATGACATGATTGATCCGCTGCCTGTGTACACTCGCAAAACGATACTCAATCAATTTGGTTTACCACGCTACGGCGAGATTCGTTTGAACAAAGCTATCTTGACCGCTATGGTAGTGAACTCGATTGGTGATAGCGTTGACCAGCGTGATGAAGTGTTTGCTCGCGAAATCACTATGCGTAGTGAGCCCGCTCCGGTCGCTATGGATAAGCAAAGAACCTTTGTACGTAGCAACGGCTCTACTTATTATGCGACCAGTGCTAACACCTACGCTTGGAAGATGATTGGCTTTACGCAAGATTATAAAGCGCTGCTCGCTCGTGAAGCGGAAATAGCACTAGATCCAGCGAAAACGTACGATGATGTTGTGTTAACAACCATTAAGCTAGCCGATTTCCAAGATGCGGAAAAACGCAAAAATCTGGAAAAGCAGTATCGCTACCAATTGCAATCACTACAGTATTTACCGATTTACAATCGTACATCGTATCTACGTGATGACTTAGCGGCACACTAAGCTGCTAAAAAAGAGCATAAGTCTACCTCGTTGGTAGGCTTATGTTTTAAGTTCTAAGTCATTTATCGCGTAGATGAGAAATATAAACGGCTTTGTTGCGTAATTCGGTCAGAGAACCAAAATGCCTGCAATTGAGTAGTTCTTATACAACACACTGTGTTTCAGGCATACCAAGCCCCGTAAGCTTGTTCAGCGCTTTCATCATGGCGTAAGTTTCACCAACCTGAGCATTGTAGTTTCTCAGGCTTAACCGTCCACCTAACAACTGCTTCACTCGATACATTGCTGTCTCTGATAGTGAACGTTTATGATAGCCGTACCGCTTTTTCCACTTATTGTTGGAGCCGTAGAGCTTCTGGCAACCTACCGCTAAATTCCTAGGGTGGCCATTCTCCCAGAAGGCTGCCCCTTCTCTTGGAGGGATGAGTGGAATAGCTCGCTTGAACCGTATGGCATCATGGCAATCCCTTGTGTCATAAGCGCCATCACCAGATATCTCGATTATTCTTCGGCGTGTTTGCTTGAGCAAGTTAGGAAGGACTTCTGCATCGGTAACATTCGATAAACTCAGTTCTGCCGCGACGATTTCGTGAGTGCTGGTGTCTACCGCTAAATGCAACTTTCTCCAGACTCTACGCTTCCCGTCAGTACCATGCTTCTTGACCTTCCATTCACCTTCGCCATAAACCTTGAGACCCGTCGCATCAATAGCTAGATGTTGTATTGCACCTCTAGTCTTTCGTTTAAATGAAACCTCGATTTGCTTAGCTCTTCGACTGATACAACTGTAATGTGGACAGACTATAGAGACGTTAGCCAATGTAAAAACAGAATCAATAAACCCTTGCAATGCTCTCAACGACATTGAGAAAACTCGTTTCACCATAAGCGCAGTGGTAATGGCTAAGTCGCTGAACTGACGAGGTCTACCGCGTTTATCTTGTTTACTCTGCTTCCACTGGCAAATGGCTTCTTCATCAATCCAGAAAGTGAGTGAACCACGGTTGATTAAGGCTTTGTTGTACTGTTTCCAATTCGTTGTTTTGTAGCGAGGTTTCGGCATGAGGCTAGGGTAATTAACGTACTTAGCCGATCAGATCGTAAGTTTCTGATTTAGTTCCATCGATTTAAGCAACAACGCCAATATAAATGTAGTGGTCAACTAAAATTGGCCACGGTTTTAGAGTTTTCCCAATATAATCGTTCTGATTCATTGGGAGTTAGACCACCGTTATACTGATGTGGCCTGAGTTGGCAGTAATATCCGATAATGTAGCGGGTGATCTCTTGTTGAGCCTCAGCGAAGCTACGATAGCCCACAGTTGGCACCCATTCCGTCTTCAGACTTCTAAAGAAGCGCTCTATCGGCGCATTATCCCAACAGTTTCCTCGGCGAGATAAACTCTGTTTTATTTGAAAGCGCCACAGTAATTGACGGTATTTACGGCTAGTATAATGACTGCCTTGATCGCTATGGAACATGACACCTTTTGGCTTTCCGCGAGATTCATAGGCCATAGACAGCGCTTTACCTGTCAACCGACTATCAGGCGACAAAGACATTGACCAACCGATCACTTTTCGGGCAAAAAGATCGATAACGACCGCTAAATACATCCACCGATTACCTGTCCAAATATACGTAACATCGCCAGCCCAGACTTCATTTGGAGCCGTAACAGCAAATTGACGACTTAAGTGATTTGGAACGTCAATATGTTCTTGTGAAGCCTTTCTGTAACGATGCTTTGGTTCTTGGCAGCTCACTAAACCAAGAGTTCTCATTAGCTTTGTTGCTCGGTATCGGCTCAGCTTTACACCCTGATTTGTGACTATATCTGCAATGGTTCTCGCTCCCGCAGAGCCATTGCTTGCGGCGTGAGCCTCGCTAATCAAGCTGCGCAGTTTTATTGTTTCCGCATTAATTAACGCTGGGCGTTTAAGCCAATAGTTATAACTGCTTCGATGAACATTGAAGATTTCGCATAATATTTTTACGCTGTGGCTCTGCTTGAGTTTCTTGATTATCAAAAATTGTTCAGTGAGTCCGACATCAAGAGAGCCGTGGCTTTTTTTAGTATTTCATTATGCTCTTCAAGGCGAGCCAGCTTCTTTTTCAATTCCCTAATTTCTATTTGCTCAGGGGTCATAGGTGAAGCTTTCGGTGTTTTCCCTTGGCGTTCTTCTCTAAGCTGGCGAACCCATTTATCCATCGTGGACTTGCCCACATTCATGGCTTGGGCTGCTTCCGTCACTGAGTAATTTTGGTCTAAGACTAGCTGCGCTGCTTCTAACTTAAATTCTGCGCTAAATAGTCGTCTTGTACGTTTTGTCATAATGTCACCTGTTAACTTATGAGGTGATGATATCACCTCTAACTAAGTGACCAAATTCACTATGTCACTACAAAACATATGTATCAGTTTATTTTTCAGATAATAGTTTGATTTGTATTTTAAATTTTTAACGGTGATTTTAGTTATAGGTATAAATATTTATTTTTAGTGGTGAGTTAACTCTGACGTAAGATGGGATTGCTTTTTTATTGTTGATAATCTACGTGTTAATATTAGATGTTAACTTTATATTCATTGGTATATACCCAAACTACTTGAAGTTGCAGGTAGGCGGCAAGTAAGTGAATCCCCATGAGCATAGGCAAACTATGTGATTGGGGCGAACGAGTGTAGCCAACACCGCTGCAGCTTCAAGTAGGAAGGGTATAACTTATACCTTTGTTATTATGTGTTTGTTTTTATTAGGTGTGGTTCAATTTTATCTGGTGGAAAGCGAAGGTAAATATTGTTAGTTTAATATCTGTTGGTGATTTATTATCAATCAGTCTTAGTGTTAATAATGAATGAAATTTAAATGGAACTTAATTATGAAAATAAAATTCTTGTCGGCTTTAATTACTTTTAGTTTAACTATGCCATCAACAATATTAGCCACGACACTTGTGGATCCAAGCTTATTACCAAGCAATGGACGTCTGTTGACTACAAATGACTTACCCGATATATGTGCTGTTGCTGTATGTATGGGAGTGTCAAAACTTAAAGGTGGAAGTAATGACTTCATAAATGAATTACTAAATTCGACAGATATCAATGGTACAACTGAAATTGAAATATATAGTCCACTTATGCCACTAGTTTATCCAGTTAAAAAAGATCATCCTATTTTTTATGCTACTATTGCATCTGGTGTACCTATGGGAAATATTTTGGATAAAGAATTTCCAATAGTTTATAACGGTCCATATGCTCCATGGCTAATAGAATCTAATGCAGATAGTGGTTGTAAATATTTGTGTTTTAATGTTGATATAACAATTATAAATGTAGATTCAAATAAAAATAACAATAATGAAGATAGCAATAATAATAAGGATAGCAATAATAATGAGGATAGCAATAATCAAGGAACAAAAAATGGAGCAGATGCAATAGCAACTACAGCTGAGGCTACAGCAGATATTGTTAATTCTGTGTCTGATACAGTCAATAATTTATCCAATAAACTCAACGGAAAATATACACATGAGGATGAATCAGGGAATAAGACCGAAGTTGAAGTAGGGGTTGGTGGTAGTAAAAAGCCAGGTGTTGGTAACGCTGGAAGCAATAAATTACAACTGACAGGAGGTAGTGCTGGTTTTGGGAATATCACCATTTCTAGTGAGTTTAAACTGGTTTATGGGGGAGGTGAAGACACTCATATTAACCCATGGAGTGATTTATCTTCATTAGAATATGAGCAATTGAGCAGTTTTGGTTTAATATCGAACGAACTATGGTTTTTGGATTCAGATACAGTGTTAAATAAGAACGGTTATATCTTTGGAGGAGGAGAACATTATCGGGTTGCTTCATTTTTATCCTCACATATAGATCCAATGCTGTTGACTATCGAAGGGTTGTCATCAATAAGCCAACTTACTTTAGTTGATATAATGGCTGATCCGATACTAGGAAGTAAGTTGTCGTTTTTACCTTTACAATTCATTTATTCTGATGAAAGCATACAGGCTAAAATCAATACACTAGCATCAGTAGAAGAAGTGGAAAAACTATTAAGAGAGCTTTCTTCAACTACCTTAGCTGCGTTAGTGAATAAAGACGGATTTGATAAGCTTACCTTACATGAGCTTTTGCAAGACCCATCTATTAGCAATGAGTTTAAAAATTATCATCTTGTTCATTTAGTTGATCCTATAGTGTTCGACCATCTCGTTTCAACAAGTGTGAAGAATGACGGTTCAGCAAGCTCTAAAAACACAAGTAGCACATCGATAGGTACATCGGAAGCATTTGGGATGAGTAGTGAGGTAATATATGAGCGAGCTCATATTGAACAACCGATACTAGCGTGCTCCTCTATGACTGAATGTAACCCTATTATTGGGCGCAGATAGTCAATCTGTTTTACTATGAAGTATTACGTTATTGACAGCAGCAGTTCAATTTGTGCGAGAAATTTATCTTAGTCAAAAGATCTTTTAAGATGCAGCGAAACGCAAAGACTTGGAAAAACAATATCGCTACCAGTTGCAATCGTTACAGTATTTACCGATTTACAATCGTACATCGTATCTACGTGATGACTTAGCGGCTCACTAAGACCTTGAAGAGACACAAGCCCTGCCACATGGTAGGGCTTTATTCTATGAGCGTTAATTAACAGTAGGGATACCACTGTGAAACTTGAAATCGCTATCGGGAGTGGAAATTAACTCCGCTTCGACTCGGCCAAAATACGCAACACGCTCAGAGATATCGTAGCCCGCAATGTGTTCAGCAAGCTGTAAGTAGTCTTGATAATGACGAGCTTCAGAGCGAAGCAGAGATATATAAAATTTTGCTATCTCGTCATCTAAGTAGGGGGCGAGTTTGGCAAAGCGCTCACAAGAGCGAGCCTCAATGTAAGCGCCTACTATCAGCTTATCAATCAATGTCTGTGGTTCATGAGTCTTCATATGGGCTAGAAGGCTTTTGGCATAACGGCTAGCCGGAATTGACTCATACTCCACATTGCGCGCTTGCATAATTTCCAACACTTGATAGAAATGGTGTAGCTCTTCTTTGATCAGCAATACCATTTTATCGATCAAATCTTGGCTATAAGGAGAATCCGATTTGGCAATGATCGCTTTGGAGATTTGGCTTTTACCTTTGAGCGATTGGATATCTCCAATTTTGCGATACGCAAAGTCTTCATAAGGTTTAAACCAATCCAATAGCGAAAGTTCACTCTCTTTATCAACCGCATACTTACGGATCAGAAACATGGCGGATTGACCAGCTTTTAGCTCACATAGTAAATGGTCTAACAACAAAACACGTAGGTTTTCAGGTTTGCGCGCTTCTTCAACCCATTCGTCGGGTGTAGGACATTGCAGGAAATGGTTAATCGGTTCTAAAAGTTGTTGGATAGTAGATGGATGAATCATGGGCACTATTTAAGAAAAAGGCCGCATAAGCGGCCTGAAGTTAATCAAGTCATTATCGTGCGGTATCTTACCACTTTTTCTTCTCGCCAAAGAGCACATCCATGTCACTTTTGCGTTCATTTTCTTCAATTTGTTGAAGGTCAGAAGCACTTTTGTTTTGGCGTTTCTGCTCAAGTTCATCATACATGGTCTGTAGCTTTTCACGGGCTTGATTTGAATAGCTGTCATTTTTTGAGGACAAAACGTCAATCCCTTTACGAAGTAGTTGGATTGCTGTGCCGGGTTGACCACGCAAAATCGAGTCGTTCGCTCGTTTGATTACGTTTTCAATGTTAATACGAATCTGAATGGTCTCTAAGCGGGCATTTTCTGCTACATAAGCTTGGGTTTCAAAACGCCCTTTATTGTGCTCACTGCGAATGGTGTCACGCAGGCGTTTAACCAACTTCAACATGATGATGGCTTGCTTATCACTGCTAGGAACTTTAAAAGAAGTGCTTTCACCACCAGGATGGTTATTTTGCAGGTGGTTGATTTGCCCCTTCATATTTTCGATACGTTGAGCGAGTTGCTTATTTTTAGGATCAAGGTCATACATGCTTTGCAGTGCATCAAGAATACGGTTATTCAAGCAGACTAAAAGCTCTTTACTGAAGGGCAGATGGTGGGCATTGCCGATTAAATCTTCAGTTGCATCAATAATCGCCACATAGCGTGATGACTCTTGTTTCTTGGCGCTTTCAATTTTCACCCGATATTGCAACATGATGTTGTAGCCAAGAACCAAAATGAGCAAAATGGCCACCAGAGCAATGATTAAACCTATATTCATAAAATCCGTATCTTCAGTTTTCAATGGCTAACGATTAAGGATACACGCTCGTTGTGATCCCGACAATTTACTCTGTTGATTATTCCCGTTTTATTATGCAAAAACCGCTTTCCCACGATGAGTTTGAGTGTTGCGTGGCAATTTTTTCATCGAATAAGCAAAACACTGAATATTCATTTCACGCTTCTCTCGATAAAGGCTAGGAATTGTCGCGCTGAAGCGTTATAACTAATAATTATAAAATATGTGTGTCTGTGGCAAAACACCGCAAGGGATTATGGGAAAAAGATGAAACTGCAGCAGTTAAAGTACATAGTGGAAGTGGTCAATCATAATTTGAATGTGTCTGCGACCGCGGAAAACCTATATACCTCTCAGCCGGGGATCAGTAAACAGGTCAGGCTGTTAGAAGATGAGCTTGGAATTCAAATTTTTGAACGAAGCGGCAAGCATTTAACGCAAGTGACGCCTGCGGGTGAGCACATAGTGCGTATTGCGACGGAAATTTTATCGCGAGTGGAAAGCATCAAGGCGGTTGCCGCAGAACATACGCACCCAGAAATGGGTACGCTGAACATTTCTACTACTCATACCCAAGCCCGCTATGCTCTGCCAGAAGTCATTAAAGGATTTACTAAGCGTTATCCAAGAGTTTCTTTGCACATGCATCAAGGCACGCCAACCCAGATGTCGGAAGCCATTGCCAAAGGCACTGCTAATTTTGCGATTGCGACAGAAGCCTTACATTTGTACCAAGATGCGATCATGTTGCCTTGTTATCACTGGAATCGCTCGATAGTGGTACCTAAGGATCATCCTTTGACGAAGAAAGATCAGGTAACCATAGAAGATTTAGCCGCTTATCCATTAGTGACCTATGTTTTCGGGTTTACTGGTCGTTCAGAGCTTGATAGCGCATTCAATCGAGTTGGCATGACACCCAAAGTGGTCTTTACCGCCACGGATGCGGATGTGATCAAAACGTATGTGCGCATGGGCATTGGGGTTGGTGTGATCGCAAGCATGGCGGTAGACAAAAAACAGGACACAGATCTGGTGGCGATTGATGCAAGCCATATATTTAGTGCGAGCACTACCAGTATTGGTTTTCGCCGTGGTACTTTCCTTCGATCTTATATGTTTGATTTTATGGAGCGTTTTGCCCCACATCTTACTCGTCCAGTGGTAGAACAAGCCATCTCCCTGAAATCGAATATTGAAATAGCAGAAATGTTTAAGGACATTGATCTGCCTGTGCGTTAACGCGCTTTTACTTTCACTTCGCTGTGCTTCCTCCTAGAATGGCTCACCGACGGGAGGAAGCATGCAAGCTCTATTCACACAACTCGATTCATTCTTAACTCAAACACAACCTTTTTGGCGTTATGAAGCTTTTCATGCTTGTCGTTTATCGGCGTTGCCTTGGAGAGATGCACATCCTGAATTAACGTCTTGGCTCCGTGCCCTTAGTCAGGATGAGGTAGAAGAGTACAAAACCGATCCCGAGAAACTATCTTCCATCTTATCTGGCTTTTTTCCCAGGTTAGATGAGGTGAAACTCGCATTCGACATTTCAGACTTTCTCTTGTCCCCAATCCAATTACCAAAGTTTTTTGATAAAGGGATCCCCGGACGTAAATTGCAACAAATAGAGGCAATGAGCAAAGTGCTTGTAGCGCATCATCAAGGTACCCAGTGGCTAGAGTGGTGTGCTGGGAAAGGTTATTTGGGGCGTATTTTGGCGAGGGTGACTCAGCAACCAGTAGTCAGTTTTGAGTATCAAGCCGAGCTTTGCTGCTCTGGACAACAAGAAGCCGATGCGTTGCAACTCCCTATGCAGTTTGTACAGGGGGATGCATTTGATGAGCGTTCTGCTGCCCTGTTTAACTCCAGTACTCATGCTGTTGCCCTACATGCGTGTGGTGACTTACACGTAAAGATGCTTCATTACGCCACCTCTTCGCATGCCGCGGCGATTAGCTTTTCTCCCTGCTGCTACCATTTGATTCGAGATAACGAATATCACGCGATGTCGAAAGTGGCGGGTCAGTCAGATTTGCAATTGACCCGTCGAGAACTGCGACTGCCGCTGCAAGAAACTGTGACCGGAGGGGAAAGGGTTAGACGGCAGCGACAGCAAGAGATGGTTTATCGGTTAGGATTTGATGCTCTGGTGAGTCAAGTAGGTAATCAAGCTGGTTATATACCTATCCCTAGTATTCAGAAATCAAAACTCAACCAAGGGTTTGCCGAGTTTTGCCAGTGGGCGGCTCAAGAGAAAAATATCGCTATGGATTTCATTCACGTCGATTTTGCTCATTTTGAAAGTTTAGGCTGTCAGCGATTCTGGCAGATGGAGCGAATAAGTTTAGTTCAAGACGGATTTCGGCGGCTGTTAGAGCTATGGCTGGTGTTGGATAAAGCGCTCTATTTGCAGGAACAGGGCTATCAAGTCAGGGTGAGTGAGTTTTGCGATCGTAAAGCAACACCGCGTAATTTAGTGGTTAATGCGTGGCGCTGAACTGAAGAGGGGAGAGCCGATAATATCGGCTCTCTGAATCATTAATTAAACATCGCAATCGCTTTAGCGGGGTCGACATAATCGAGGCCAAAGTTTTCTGCAACCTCTTTGTAAGTCACTTTTCCGTGAATTACGTTGAGGCCTTTTAAAAATCCTGCATCTTCCAGTAGGGCTTTTTGGTAGCCTTTATTGGCGAGTTTAACGATATATGGTAGCGTGGCGTTATTAAGAGCAAAAGTAGAAGTGCGCGCCACAGCACCGGGCATATTGGCTACACAGTAGTGCACCACATCATCAACAATATAAGTGGGTTCTGCGTGAGTGGTGGGGTGAGAGGTTTCGAAGCAACCCCCTTGATCTATCGCGACATCAACCACGGCTGAACCGGGTTTCATGCGTTCAATGTGTTGTTTGGTGACCAGTTTGGGAGCGGCAGCACCTGGGATAAGAACAGCCCCAATCAATAAGTCTGCTTCTAAAACGTATTTTTCGATGGCATCTGTGGTGGAATACACGACGTTAGCTCGGCCTTGAAACTCTTCATCGAGTTTACGTAGGGTATCGATATTGCGATCTAGAATAGTAACATCGGCACGTAGGCCAATCGCCATACGGGCTGCGTTAGCGCCGACTACGCCGCCGCCGAGTACCACGACTTTTGCAGGAGCAACACCGGGGACGCCACCGAGTAATAAACCACTGCCGCCGCGTGATTTTTCTAATGTTTGAGCGCCAGCCTGAATGGACATCCGGCCTGCGACTTCAGACATAGGAGCCAGTAGTGGTAAGCGACCCATATTATCTGTTACAGTCTCGTAGGCTATGCAGACGGCTTTGCTCTTGATTAGCTCTTCAGTTTGTGGAAAATCTGGAGCTAGGTGCAAATAAGTAAATAAAATTTGCCCCTCTTTGAGCATGGCTCGCTCGATAGCTTGAGGTTCTTTAACCTTTACAATCATCTCTGCTTTCGCGAAGACGTCTGCAGCGGTAGGAAGAATGGATGCGCCTACAGCGATGTAATCATCGTCTGAAAAGCCGATGCCGGAGCCGGCATTTGTTTCTACGTAAACTTGGTGTCCGTGTGAGACAAGCTCCCGCACGCTAGCTGGAATCATGCCCACACGATATTCGTGGTTCTTGATTTCTTTAGGAACGCCAATGATCATCCTAACTCCTTAGATTAATTTGGTTGTATTGACTATATGTAGGGTTGTTCTATCGAATTTGTGGCTAGTATAGTTACTAGTGTAAAAAATTTGATGCTAAATATTAAGAAGTTGTAGTATATTTTTTTGCAAGGAAGTAATAAGGTGGAATAAAAAATGGTGGATAGTTATAAGAAGCCGTCTAAGGACTTAGACCGTATAGATCGCAATATATTGAATGAATTGCAAAAAGACGGTCGAATTTCAAACGTAGAGTTATCAAAACGTGTAGGGCTTTCGCCTACACCGTGTCTTGAGCGTGTTCGTCGTCTAGAACGCCAAGGGTTTATTACCGGTTATACCGCATTATTGAACCCTCAGTATTTGGATGCGTCACTGTTGGTGTTTGTTGAAATTACGTTAAATCGTGGTGCGCCAGATGTGTTTGAACAGTTTAATACCGCGGTACAAAAATTGGATGATATTCAAGAGTGTCACCTAGTTTCCGGTGATTTTGACTATTTGTTGAAGACTCGTGTGTCGGATATGGGGGCCTATCGCCGTTTGTTAGGTGATACCTTACTCCGTTTGCCGGGGGTGAATGACACTCGTACTTACGTGGTCATGGAAGAAGTGAAGCAAACCAACCAATTAGTGATTAAAACTCGCTAACTTAAAGCGAATGTTGGAGATCTTTCCACATTCTGACTTTCGCGAATTGGGTTTTTGCCCTTGATATGGTTAAATCTCCAAACAAACCGAGCGGCGTTGGCCGCTCGGACTGTTTCACCGCCATGAAACTGCGTATAGTGTTGCGCATTATGGCCTTAATCATAGTCAAGTTGGTTTATGTTCAAAGAGAACAATAATAAAGTCGAAACCATTATTAAAACGAGTGAAGAGATTCCTTCTTCTCGACTCAATGGCTCACAGCGTCTTAAAGAAAGCGGGTTGATCTTGGCTTTCTTGTTTTCGATATTTCTTGCCGTTGCTCTGTTTAGTTTTAACCCTGCCGACCCATCTTGGTCACAAACGGCTTGGGGAGCAGACATTCATAATGCGGGTGGTTTAGTTGGCGCTTGGTTAGCTGACACCCTTTTTTTCGTTTTTGGCTCTTTAGCCTATCCATTGCCTTTTATTATTGCATTTGCAGCATGGGTGCTGTTGCGCAAACGTGATGAAGGTGACGAAATCGATTTCACCCTTTGGGGAACTCGACTCCTTGGTCTAACCATAGTGCTATTGACCAGTTGTGGTCTTGCCGACATCAACTTTGATGACATTTGGTATTTTTCATCAGGTGGAGTGATTGGCGATGTGTTGACCAGCTTAGCACTGCCGACCTTGAACATTCTTGGAACAACGCTTGTGTTGCTCTTTTTGTGGGGGGCTGGCATTACCTTGTTGACGGGGATCTCTTGGCTGCGGATTGTGGAATGGATTGGTGAGCGCAGCATTGCGGCATTTGTAGGGCTGTTTAACCGTTTACGCGGTGAAAAAGCGGAGCGTGTGAAACCGGCATTGGTAAAACCTGAGCTGCCAGTTGAAGAACTAGAACCGACATTTTCTGCGCCAATGGATACTGAGGTTGACGAGCCTGCCCCGAGCTTACGTCGCTTCAATATTCATATGCCAGAAGAGCGTGACGTACCTGACATTCATTTTGAGCACCAAATGGAGCCTAAAGTCGAGTTGAAACCAGAGCCGCCAAGGCAGCGCGAACCTGCCCCTCATTTCTCACGTGTAGCCGCTCAAAATACACAGGTAGAGCCTGTCAGCTCTGCGCGCACTCAGCAATGGGATGCCACCATAGAAGAACTGGAGCAACAAGCTCGTCTAGTCGATGACTATGCTGTCGAGGATGACGCAGTGCCAAGCACCCTTGCTTCAAACACCCTTGCTTCAAACACTCTTGCTGATGTTGAAGATTCCATTTTGACTACTACCATTACGGTGGATGAAGAAGAGGAGAGCCTCTCTGAAAACTTTAACCACTCGTTCAATATTGAGGTAGAAGATGAAGAGGTTGAGCCCAGCATTGCTAACTTGAATTGGTCAGATGATGAAGACGAGCTTGAAGAAACGCCTTCGGTTATGGTATCGCCCGCAATAGAATCTGATTGGGAAGATGAGGATGAGCCTGACGATCGCGATGTGGCGGCATTTCAAAACATCGTTTCGCAAGCACAAGCGAATGCGGCTGCGCAGCAAAACCCGTTTTTAGTGCAGAAGGCAGTAAACTTGCCGAGACCAACAGAGCCTATGCCAACGCTAGAGCTGCTGTACCATCCAGAAAAGCGTGAAAATTTTATCGATCGTGAAGCTTTAGAAGAGATCGCGCGTCTGGTTGAGTCCAAACTGGCTGATTACAAAATCCAAGCGCAAGTCGTGGATATTTTCCCGGGGCCTGTGATCACCCGTTTTGAGCTAGATTTAGCGCCGGGTGTGAAAGTGAGCCGAATTTCTAGTCTGTCGATGGACTTAGCCCGTTCACTCTCGGCGATGGCTGTGCGTGTCGTGGAAGTTATTCCCGGTAAACCTTATGTGGGGCTTGAGCTACCAAACATGTCACGTCAAACCGTGTACCTATCCGATGTGATTGCCAGTCCTCAATTTAAAGAGTCGAAGTCACCGACGACTGTGGTGCTTGGCCAAGATATCGCCGGCGATGCCGTGGTAGCGGATCTATCTAAAATGCCTCATGTTTTGGTGGCGGGTACCACTGGCTCGGGTAAGTCGGTTGGGGTCAACGTGATGATCCTGAGCATGTTGTATAAGGCCTCTCCAGAAGATGTCCGCTTCATCATGATTGACCCGAAAATGTTGGAGCTTTCCGTGTATGAAGGTATTCCTCACTTGTTAGCGGAAGTGGTGACCGACATGAAAGATGCCTCTAACGCGCTGCGCTGGTGTGTCGGAGAAATGGAGCGTCGTTATAAGCTGATGTCGGTACTTGGTGTACGTAATATCAAAGGCTTTAACGATAAACTGCGTATGGCTGCTGAAGCCGGACATCCTATCTACGATCCTCTTTGGAAAGACGGAGATAGCATGGAGAGTGAGCCGCCACTATTAGAAAAACTGCCTTATATTGTGGTCGTGGTCGATGAATTTGCTGACCTGATGATGGTAGTGGGTAAAAAAGTCGAAGAGCTGATTGCGCGTTTGGCACAAAAAGCCCGTGCGGCGGGTATTCACTTGATTTTGGCTACGCAGCGCCCATCTGTGGATGTGATTACGGGTCTGATTAAAGCCAACATCCCGACCCGCGTTGCCTTTACTGTCTCCACGAAAACCGATTCTCGGACGATTTTGGATCAGAGCGGCGCAGAGTCTCTGCTCGGTATGGGGGATATGCTCTATTTACCTGCCGGTTCCAGTCATACGATTCGTGTACATGGTGCATTTGCCTCGGATGATGATGTGCATGCTGTGGTCAATAACTGGAAGGCAAGGGGCAAGCCGAATTACATCAGTGAGATTATCCAAGGCGATCACGGCCCAGAAGCCTTATTGCCCGGAGAGCAGTCTGAATCAGACGAAGAGCTTGACCCACTGTTTGATCAAGTGGTTGAGCACGTTGTCGAAACGCGCCGAGGCTCGGTTTCTGGGGTTCAACGCCGTTTTAAAATTGGTTATAACCGCGCTGCACGTATTGTCGAGCAGCTTGAGGCTCAAGGCATTGTCAGTGCGCCAGGGCATAACGGTAATCGTGATGTACTGGCTCCAGCACCTATACGAGATTAAACAGCAGAAACAACAAAAGTAAAAAAGGCGCTTTAAGCGCCTTTTTTATCAACCGGATTGAGCGATGCGATTGGCTTAGCGTGAGGTTTTAGCCAGTTGTGCGACGACAAAAATCGCTGATGCGAGTAAGTTTGCCGCGAAGATAACGACGAGCCACTGCGGCATAGAGAGCGTCAAAAACTGCCATACCACCTTGCTACAGTCACCATACGCTTCAAACAGATTGGGAGCCCATTGGTTGAGTGGAGCCCAAGCAGGGAAGGTGACAAACAGATCGCAAGTAGCAAAAGGCGAAGGGTTAAACTGGTAGTTCACATGCTCGATCGCCAGCATCAAACCTTTGTAGCTGCTGGCCCCCCAAGCAGCAAAACCGAGCCAACGTACGACAGGGTTTTGTGGTGCAATTGCGCCAATCAAGGCGGCGACACCAATCCCCAGCATAGCGATACGTTCATAGATACACATGACACAAGGTGCGAGTAGCATCACATGTTGAAAGTACATGGCACACAAGGTAAAGAAAACGACAAATGCCAGCAGCAACAGCCAAGATAATCGCGACTGAGAAAAGGTTTTAAGGGAGGATAATATACGCACAGATAGATCCTTGTTAAAAAGAAAAGCTCTGAATACTCAGAGCTTTGTATCTTGGATTAGTTTCAGGTTCAATTGAAATTTAGTGCCCACTTTGCAGTAGTGCATCTGCAGCTGGCGCGACATGATGGCTGATCCAACCTAGGCTGTAGAACACCTCAGTCATTGGCTCAAGTAAGAACATGATGCCAATAAAACCAACCAGTGAAAGCGCCAGCGTATAAGGAAACGCCATGATGACCATTCGACCGTAAGAGAGACGGATTAGTGGCGCCAAAGCCGAAGTGAGCAAGAACAAGAAGGCCGCTTGACCGTTCGGTGTGGCTACTGAAGGTAAGTTGGTGCCGGTATTGATGGCGACAGCCAACAAATCAAATTGGTCACGTGAAATCATGCCTTCCATCAGTGCGGTTTTCACTTCCGTGATGTAAACCGTCCCCACAAACACGTTGTCTGACACCATGGAAAGTAGACCATTCGCCACATAGAAGAGTGCGAGCTGAGTGCCATGGTCTTCGACATTTAATACCGCATCAATCACTGGTTTGAACAGCTCTTGGTCGATAATAACCGCAACAATCGAGAAGAAAACAGCCAGCAATGCGGTAAACGGCAGCGCTTCTTCAAACGCTTTACCTAGCGAATGTTCTTCAATCACACCCGTAAACGCCGTGGCGAGAATAATCACCGACAAACCAATGAGACCAACGGCAGCTAAGTGAAGAGCCAAACCCACAATCAACCAAACTGCGATAGCACCTTGTACCCAGAGTTTGGCTACGTCTTGGTTTGTACGGTTTTTTGCGCTCTTCTGAGTCAAAATCGAGCAGAATTTGACGAACATTGGCAGGAAGACGAGCCCCGTAGCCAAAAATACGTAATTTCTCAACCAACATACAGGTCAGCATACCTGCAATAAACACGGGTACGGTAACGGGGGCCATGCGGAGTAAGAACTCACCAAATTGCCAGCCTGCTTGGTCAGCAATGATCAGGTTTTGTGGTTCACCCACCATGGTTGTTACACCACCCAACGCTGTACCCACACCAGCGTGCATCAATAGTGAACGCAAAAATGAGCGATAGTTTTCTAAGTCATCACGAGTTAATTCTGAAATACCTTCATCATGGGTATGATCGTGAGAAGAATGAACACTTTGACCCGAAGCGACCTTGTGATAAATCGAGTAGAAACCCACAGCCACACTGATAATAACCGCAATCACGGTTAGAGCATCTAGGAAGGCAGAGAGAAATGCTGCCGTAACACTAAAGGCTATCGAAAGTAGAACTTTGGAGCGAATGCCAAGCAGAATTTTAGTGAAAATGAACAGCAGAAGCTGCTTCATAAAGTAGATGCCTGCCACCATGAACACCAACAGTAGCAATACCTCAATATTGGCAACCAGTTCATGCTTGACTTGTCCCGGACTCGTCATCCCAATCGCAATCGCTTCAATTGCAAGTAAACCACCGGGCTGTAGAGGGTAGCATTTCAGTGCCATGGCCAGAGTAAAGATAAACTCAACCACCAACAACCAACCCGCGAGGAAGGGATTAATAAAAAAGAACACTATTGGGTTAATAATGAGAAAAGCAATGATGGCAACTTTGTACCAATCAGGCGCTTTACCAAGGAAATTCTTGATAAACGCGTTTCCGAGGGACATCGGCATGATGATTACTCTTTAACTGTTGTTATAGATAGACTTTGTGTCGTACCTGCTTTCACCAAAGCATGAGACTCAGTGTGTAGACAAAATCTTTTCAACAGTGATTTAGCAAGAAAATAAGGCTTGTCACCGATTCAATTTCAGCTAAGTCACTCCCTGAGAAAAACAAGCACTCCGTACTTCGACCGCAACTCTACTTGTCGTTACATAATAGTCAACAACAAATACCATGATGATAAAAAGTTACTAAACTTTCGTTAAAAAACGCGATCTAAGTGGTGTAAGCATAACACAAAATTGACGAAAAATTCATTTAGAAGCGATGAGTTAGGTGAAATTGAATTTAATACATCTTTACTCCAAAGAAATACCTCTTTCGAGTAAGTTTATTTTGCTAATTAGAAATAGGAGAGTGTGAGCTTCATCCATTTAATTTCAGGTGTTTTGTGCAGTTGATAAAAAGTAAAGTGCTTACCACATAGCTTATAAGCAAAATGTTCACAATGATTCGCTCAAGTTAAATTAGAGTAATTACACTATGTCTGCTTTGTGACAAGTTTATCGATGCTTGGTTTTCGACGTACACCAACTAGTGGTATGATGAGTGCCATTCGACCCAAATAAAACAAGTATTGGATTAGTCATTAATGGTCATTAAGGCAAAAAGCCCAGCCGGTTTCGCTGAGAAGTATATTATTGAAAGTATTTGGAACGGCCGCTTTCCGCCAGGTTCCATCTTACCTGCAGAGCGTGAGCTTTCTGAGTTGATCGGTGTTACGCGCACCACACTTCGTGAGGTGCTACAGCGTTTAGCGCGTGATGGTTGGCTAACAATCCAACATGGTAAACCCACCAAAGTGAATCAGTTTATGGAAACCTCAGGTTTGCATATTCTGGATACCTTGATGACTCTTGATGCGGGTAACGCAACCAGCATTGTCGAAGATCTGCTGGCGGCAAGAACCAATATCAGTCCCATTTTCATGCGTTACGCTTTTAAGCTAAATAAAGAGAGCGCAGAGCGGATCATGATCAATGTGATTGAATCCTGTGAAGCTTTGGTCAATGCTCCTTCTTGGGATGCTTTTATCGCAGTCTCTCCCTATGCGGAAAAGATTCAGCAGCACGTGAAAGAAGATAGCGAAAAAGATGAGCTCAAAAGGCAGGAAATCTTGATCGCGAAAACATTTAACTTCTACGATTACATGCTATTCCAGCGTCTCGCTTTCCATTCTGGTAACCAGATTTATGGTTTGATCTTTAACGGATTGAAAAAGTTGTATGACCGTGTTGGAAGTTATTATTTCTCCAATCCACAAGCTCGTGAATTGGCGATGGAGTTTTACCGTCAGCTATTAGCCGTGTGCCAAAGTGGTGAGCGTGAGCATTTGGCTCAAGTTATTCGTCAGTATGGTATTGCCAGCGGACACATCTGGAATCAGATGAAAATGACGCTGCCGTCCAATTTTACTGAAGACGATTGTTAATCAATCACTGTTTGTTTTCGTTAAAAAAGCCCGCACTGTTATGCGGGCTTTTTACTATTCAATGACTTGAGCTCTGCGGGTTATGACTGGCGATTGACTTAATTACCGCCAGCGGCTTTGAACCATTGGCTTAAATGGGCTTTCAAATCTTTCAGTTCATCTGGGCCAATCAGTGCCAGCCCCAAATCTTCGGCACGTGTAATATCGTTATGGCGTAGAGGGCGGAAGCTGACCAACATGGCTCGCGCTTGTAGGCCACCGAGAAGGTCACGCAGTGATTCGAGTTTGTATAAGGTATCGTCACCGTCATCACGCATCCCTTTGGTTTTGCACTCAATAATGTGCAGTTTGTTGTTTACTACGGTCGCCACATCCAACTCGTTACGTACTTCTCTCTCACCAAGCTGGCGATAGACTTGCACATTCAGCGAGCGATCTTGAATTGTGGGCATATCATCTTGGATCTGTTTCACGGTGCTATGCACTAGTGTTTCTAACCATTCCCCATTAGCAAAGCGACGAGCCTCTTCATTCATGAAAGTGAGGATGCCGCTTTCATAAGTGGCAATTTTGGCCTCAACCAGATCGCTGAGCAGTAAGTTTAATTCGCGATAGCCTTGTTGTTTGTCGGACAATTCCACGTCTAATCGCTGCTCTTTACGGCAAGTGGTTGCCAAATAATTTAATGTGGCAAGCCCTGGGCCTAATTCCAAAGCGTTGCCAGCCCATCGTTCACAAAGTTGGTAAAGCTTTTGGTCTAATTGGGGGGGGAGTTGGTGTTCATTAAATTCGCCACGCGCACCAAAAATGGTGAGATAGTCGGCAATGGTGATGCGGTCTTGAACTTGAGTATCGTTATTGCCTTCCGGGTAGAGCCAACACAAGCAATCACTATTGGGTTCAACAACGAAAATTGGCCAATGATAACTGCGGAAAACTTCATAAGCAGATAGTAAGCGGTGGCGTAAACCACAGCTTGCGTTGAATTTTACCTCTTCACCGCGCGCTTTAAGCATCTCGGCAAGTTCTCGAATCGCATTTTTGATGGCGGAGATATTTGAGCCAGATGGGATTTCAAAAAAATCGGTTGAGATATTGCGCTTATTTAAAACGTCACTAAGACGCTGAAAAATTAATTTTTGATCCTGATCGCCGATAAAAATAATGTGGCGGCTGACGGTTCGATTATCGAGCAGCGGTGTAACCAAACGAACCGGATCCTGATCGATAATCCCTACGTGAATAGCCATAAAGTATCCTCATGATTTGCTTGCATGAGTGGAGAGAAAAGTGGCGCAAGCTTGTTACTCATATAACGATGGGCAGTTGAAAAAACAAGAGCGACTCTGATGAAAAGTCGCTCTTTGTGGAAAAATTGACAGTTAGGGCACTAAAACGCTGATCGAGTTAAAGCTTAAATCTATGGACTAACTCACTCTGTTGGTTGGCTAGCACCGTCAAATTTGCACTGGTTTTCGCGATTTGCGACATCGCTTGGTAGCTTTCAGCAGAGATATGGTTGATATCTTCGATGCTACGTGCAATCGATGTGGTGGTTTCGTTTTGTTCACCCGCTGCTTGAGAGATATGCGTGCTCATATGGCTGATTTCGATGATCAGTGCTTGAATTTCCTCCATGGCACTGTTGGCATGGGAAGCCTGTTCGACGGACAGTTCCATGTCTTGCATACAGCTCTCAATCACCTTACTGGCTAGTGAAGAGCTCGATTGCAGATTGCTGATCATCGATTCGATTTCCGAAGTGGATTTTGTAGTGCGTTGCGCAAGAACGCGAACTTCATCCGCCACCACCGCAAAGCCGCGCCCTTGTTCTCCTGCACGCGCTGCTTCAATCGCGGCGTTGAGTGCCAATAGGTTCGTCTGCTCGGCAATGTTGCGGATGACATCCAAAATTGAACCTATCTGGCTACTCATTTTGCGTAAATCACCGACCGCTTCGACTGATTCAATTAAGCGCGTTTCCAGTTGACGAATCGTACTGATGTTGGTGCTCATGATCTGGCGACCCGACTCCGATGCGGTCTCGACTTGTTGCACCATAGCCAGTGAATTTTGTGCACTATTGGCAACTTCTTGCACCGAGTGAGCCATTTCCGTCATCGCGGCTGCGACGCTGGAGGTCTGCTCACGTTGGCTGTTGAGCTTGTTTTGCGCACTCTGTGAGGTCGTTTGGTTATTCGATGCTGTGGTGGTTAAATCATCGGATGCACTGTTGAGCTTAACTAAAATGTCGTGCAGGTTATCGGCAAGACTATTGATGTGGCGGCTCAGGCGGCTGAATTCGTTATTGTAGCGAATCTCAATTCTTTGCGTCATATTGCCTTGGGTGAGGCTTTCTAAGGTTTTGAGGATCCGAGTTACGGGTTCACGTACACTATGCGCAATGTGGTAACCAATCGCGGTAGCCAAAAGAACTACCGCAATACCAATCACCACCGCTTTAATGGCGCCTTGTTGGTAAACCGAACCCGCTTCAGTAAGAGACTGGTTGAGGTCGTCAGTCGCCGTTTGGTTAAACGCACCTAAAATGGTCATTGCCTTGTCCACTTCATTGGCGAGGTTGGCAATGTTGTCATAGAGCGCAGCGCGAGCTTGCAGATATTCATTGTGCTGATCCAGCACGCCGCCTTTTTGGCCGATGTCTTGGGTAAATTTCGCGACTGGTTCATCAAAGCGTTCTTTCAACTGCGGCATTTGTGTGGCGAGGCCACGGTACGCGTAGTTTAGGTGTGTGACCGCTTTTTTGTTTTGATTGACGGCTTTTTCTACAAAGGCGACATCTGAGCTGGCTAAAGCGTCAGAAGTGATCACTTCCGCATCTTTTAATTTGATGAAGTAGCTTTTGGCCATCACTTTGACAGAAATGCTATCGTTATCATCGACAAATTCTTTCATCCCGACACTCAATTCTGAATGAAGGCGCTGGAACTCACGAGTCGACTTTTGTACGGAAGCTTGAGCGGCAAACATGGCTTGATAGTTATCCATGGCGAGGTCAGCTTCACTAAAATAGCGGGTTTCGAGCTGCTTTAATTCCGTGATCGGTTGTGTCAGCTCAGGATGGTTTACACTGGCTTGGCTCAGTTCTGCCAAAACAGATTGAAAGCGCTGTTTAGACTGGGCAAATTCTTCACGCATACCATTCATACGAGTGGTATCTTGCGTGGTCAGGAAATCTTTAAACGATTTATCGGCAGACAAAAGTTGAACGCTGGTCTGATTAGAAAGGGAGACGAGAGGCAGTGCAGCGGTTGAAACGCTTTCAAAGTTGCTGTGAATTTGACTCATGCCACGGAGCATGATGGCGACGGTCACCACAAACATGATGATGATCAGCGCAAAACCGGCGTACATACGCCGAATAACGGAACCCTGCATAATTTCTCTCCCTCGAACATCACTCATTGTTATTAATATTTATCAAAGACAAGTTTGTCTTAAAAAAGTAACAAAATAGTCATTATTGTATTGAGGTTGGGAAACGCATTTTATGACCAATACAGCAAAAAAAATCTTTCACCAGTGAGCTTGCTCAGGTTCTTTTAACTGTACGGTGTTTTTTATTGAGCTTTAGTATGCCTTGACGCATACTCAAGCCAGAAAAATTCTCAATCAAAACCTTTGTATGGAGTACGTCATGGCGGAAGAAACCATTTTCAGCAAAATCGTTCGTAGAGAGATTCCCGCTGATATTCTTTATCAAGATGAGTTAGTCACAGCATTTCGAGACATTCATCCGCGCGCGCCAAGCCATATTTTGATCATCCCCAATAAGCTCATCCCAACGGTTAATGATGTTGAAGTTGAAGATGAATTAGCGCTCGGCCGTCTATTTACTGTCGCAAAAAAAATCGCTGAGCAAGAAGGGATTGCGGAAAACGGCTACCGCTTGATCATGAACTGCAACTCACACGGGGGGCAGGAGGTTTATCACATCCATATGCATTTGGTTGGTGGTCGTCCGCTTGGGCCGCTCCTGATGGGCTAACTTCATTCTCAGATGCTGATGGTGACGAATCACGTGGTTCAATACATTAAACGACCTATACGTAGCCTCACTCTTACTTCACTACTGCTCGCGGGGTGTGCCAATCTCACTGCGGGCAATCTTTTTAGCCATTACAGTGCGCAAAACAGTGATTTATATCAGTCTGTTGCGGCAGGGCAATACCAAAAAGCTACGCAGTTATTGCCAGATTATGTCGCCGGTGAAGTGTTAGACAACCTTGAAAAAGGTCGGGTTTATTTTCTTAGCCAGCAATACGCAGAAAGCCAGCAGAGTTTGGCTGCTGCAGATTTGGCGGTTAAACAGCAGCAAGACCGAGCGATCATCTCTGTGAGTAGTACAGCGACCAGTGTGGGTTCGTTGGCGGTCAACGATAACTTGAATGAGTACGAGCCTGCCGATTATGAACTGGGTTTTTTGCACCTGTACTTAGGGCTGAATTATGTGCGCAATAATGATCTGGATGGTGCATTAGTTGAAATGCGCCGCGCCAACCAAGTTCAGGAAGCCGCCAAAAAACGCCGTGAACAAGAGTTGTCCAGTGCTGAGCAAGAGATGCGTTCACAAGGATTATCCTCGAACTTAGGCAGTGTGCTTGCACAATATCCAGATGCCGGAAAAACCTTGCAAGCGGTGCAAGATGGTTATCTGTTGTATCTTTCGGCGCTGCTTTATGAAGCGGGTAATGATTTGAACTCGGCTTATGTTGATTACCGCAGAGCGTTGGCGGTTGCCCCCAGTAATCCATCGGTTATTGATGGAACACTTCGAGTCGCGTCTCGGCTTGGCATGCAAGAAGATCTCAAGCTTCTTAAACAGCAATATGGTGAGCCTAAACGCTTAACCTCTGCGCAAGGCCGAGTCATCGTGATAGAAGAGCAGGGCATAGTACAACCTAAGCAAGCGTGGCGACTCTCTTTACCTTTGTCTGACAGTCGTGGCAATACGGCGCTGTATTCTTTGGCTCTGCCTTATTATCCATCGTCGATGGTGCAAAGTAGTGTACCGATCAGCCTAAATGGCGCTAACTTGACCTCTATGCCAGTCACTGATGTGAATTTGATGGCTAAGCAGGCATTAACGGAGCAAATGCCTGCGCTGGTACTGCGCCAAGCGCTACGTGTGGTCGCCAAAGATCAATTACGCAAAGAGACGACTCAGGAAGAGGATGTCGCCAATTTAGTGTTTAATATTTGGAATACGTTAACGGAGCAGCCTGATACACGCAGCTGGTTAACCTTGCCCGCCACAGTCAATACGGCCACCCAAGTGGTGAAAGCGGGTGATCAAGTGCTGGATATTGCAGGGACTCACTATACCTTTCATGTTCCAGAAAATGGCACAGCGTTAGTTTGGCTATCTCACCAAGGTAACAATGTGACAATTTGGCATAAACAACTAGGGATACGGTAATGAGAACGTGGCTATTAGCAGTATTAACCGCTTTACTCTTAGTGGGATGCAGTGCTAACACTGCAGGTTTGCGAGTGGATGGCGCATCACAGCAAGTCTTATTTAACGACAGCACTTTAAGCAAAAGCTTAAGTATTGAGGACATTTCAACCACGGAAGTGGATGGACATACTCGAGGCGTGGTTCGTTTGCAGAGTAACCAAAAAAGCGATGTGCATGTACAGTACCGTTTTTATTGGTATGACAATGATGGGCTTGAAGTGAATACCAAGTTAAGCCCATGGAAAACCATCATTTTGCGAGGTATGGAAACCGTGTCACTGACTGAGGTTTCGGTGAACCCGAACGGTAAGCAGTTTCGCGTCCAGATCCGCGAAAGCGATCAATAAAAAAGCGGTCGAATAAGCGATCGATAAAAATACGTTTTTAAGAGGAATCACGATGAAAAAAAGTGTCATTGCCCTGCTAGGTTTGGCGGTTATCTTAGGGGGATGTTCGAATAAAGTGAGCTACGGTGATGCGCAAGCGGTAGAAACCGTCAACGTTGACTTTGGTTCGACCGACCTGCAAAAAATTGCTGCAGAAATGGTGGATAGCATGATGATGTCAGGCTCGGTTTCTGCCATCACTCGCGATGGTCGCCCGATTGTTTTTGTTGAACGTATTAAGAACAAAACCAGTGAACATATTGATACCGAATCGATCACAGACACCATCAGTACCAAGATGCTCAATTCAGGCAAGTTCCGTTTCGTCGATATGGATCGTGTTGAAGCGGTTCGCGATCAGTTGAACTTCCAGAATAATGACGAACTCGTCAACCAAAGCACAGCGATCCAGTTTGGTAAGATGGTCGGCGCGCAATACATGCTGTACGGCAATCTATCGAGCATTGTGAAAAACGCGGGTAGTGATAAAGACGTCTACTACAAGATGACCATGCGTTTGATGGATCTACAAACAGGTTTGATCGAGTGGGCTGACGAAACCGAAATCCGTAAGCAACAATCAAAGAGCTTACTCGGTTTGTAATCCACTAGCACAGGGAAGGAGTTGGTTATGGCAAAGATTGCATGGCGAGAAGCAAGCGCACTGGATCCATCGTTGTTGTCATTAAATCACTTTTTCTCTGTACCGCCAGAATATGCGCAGACCTTGACCGGAGGTCTCACTAATCGTTGCTGGAAAATCGTTGCGGGCGATCGTGCTTTCGTGTGGCGTCCAGCAACGCCTATTACCAAAGCCTTTTCTATTTCTCGATTTCAAGAGTATCAAATCCTCAAAGCGATTGAGCATGACCATATCGGCCCGAAAGCCGAGCTGGTTAATGAACACGGCTTGCTTGTGGAATGGATCGATGGCGAATCACTGCGTGATGGTGTCGCTTTTGACGTGGTATTGAAAACGCAAACGCGCATTCATGAGTTGGATATCCATCGCATTCCGGTAGCACCTTTTAACTATCTTGGTCGAGTTGACCACTACTGGTTACAGATCCGAGATGATCTGAAAACCGATGAGGTTAAAGCGCTCTATGAGCAGTGGCGGTCTGTGCCCAATCTCACCGATGTGGGGCAAGTGCTTTGTCACTTTGATCTGGCTGGCTATAACATGGTGAAAACCGAGCAAGGACAAAGAGTCATCGATTGGGAATACGCCGCCTTGGCCGATCCGCGCATTGATTTAGCACTGAGTATTGATGTCGCTGGTGAAAACGTGCTTGATGCGGTATTCCGTTACTGCCAACGGCGTGAGTTATCCGATATTGATGCTTGGGTCTCTGGTGTTCAAGCTTGGCGACCGCGTACCACTATGATGGCAATGCTCTGGTATCTATTGGCTTATCAACTTTGGGCTGACGAACTTTATCGAGATCAGGCGCAGCAACTCGCACAGACCTTACAGTCGAATCAAGGCTAGCCAAGAGCATAACCAAGCATTATGTGATGAGCGGATGCTGCCGTCAGCGGTAACCTTGTTTGGAGAAATGCGGTTAAAATTCTCTTTGCGGTGAAATTCTCTTTACTGATAGTCTACTAGGCTGTTTAAAACCATACTCTTCGTGGTAGATTAAAACCTCAAGGAACGGGGGATACATTATGATTATTTACTTACACGGATTCGATTCAAATAGCCCGGGTAACCATGAAAAAGTGCTGCAATTGCAATTCATTGATAGCGATGTGCGTTTCATTAATTACAGCACCTTACATCCCAAACATGATATGCAACATCTACTGAAAGAGGTGCATAAGGCGATCGAGCAGTCTGGCGATCCAAATCCACTGATTTGCGGTGTCGGGCTCGGTGGTTATTGGTCTGAGCGAATTGGTTTTTTGTGTGGAATAAAGCAGGTTATCTTTAATCCTAACTTGCATCCTGAATTGACGATGCAGGGGCGTATTGATCGCCCTGAAGAGTACGAAGACATCTCCACCAAATGCGTTGAAAAATTCCGAGCCAAGAATCAAGGTCGTTGTCTGGTGATCCTGTCCCGTCAGGATGAAATTCACGATAACCAGAAAACGGCGCAAGAACTACAAGACTATTACGACATTGTTTGGGATGACACTCAAACGCATAAATTCAAAAAAATCTCTCATCACTTGCAAGCGATGAAAGCCTTCAAAGCGGCTTAGTTTCCCTAAGCGATGCGATCTTGAACAGCCTCTTCTAGAGGCTGTTTTTACTTATCCAAACCCACAAAAAATCTAATGAGAATGACTGAATCTGTGGTTGCGTGATGAAATCAGCCCTATATAATGACCAGCACTAAGATTTGTTGATAAATATCAAAATAAATTGAGAGCGAGTGGAAAACTTGCCGATTATTTGTGTTAGCGCAGCTTTTTGCTGCCGAGTAACGTGCCACTGAGAGTAACCAAACCTCACCCAAGTCTGCTGGATGTTAAACGCATCATGGCGATAACAGATTCCCTCAGCACGAGTAATCGGGCTGGATAATAATTATTCATCTTTATTTGAGGATTGTTGTTGTGACACGAATTATCGTTGTAGGTGGTGGCGCTGGCGGTTTAGAGCTGGTGACCAAACTGGGTCGCACACTCGGGCGCAAAGGTCGAGCCAATGTAACCTTGGTGGATCGCAATTCAAGTCATCTCTGGAAGCCTTTGTTGCATGAAGTGGCAACAGGTTCACTGGATGAAGGCGTAGATGCGCTGAGTTACCGCGCACATGCGAAAAACCATAGCTTCGATTTCCAGCTCGGTAGCTTAGCGTCGATTGATCGTGAAAGTAAAACGATCACGCTCAGCGAACTTAAGGATGAGCATGGTGAGCTGCTGATGCCAAAGCGTGATTTAGAATACGATATTCTGGTATTAGCGATTGGCTCGACGTCTAATGATTTCAATACTCCGGGCGTGAAGGAGCACTGTATTTTCCTAGATAGCCCAGAGCAAGCTAACCGTTTCCGTACGGAAATGAACAACGAGTTCTTGAAGCTGCACGCGAAAAACGGTCAAGGTTCTGTGGATATCGCTATCGTTGGCGCGGGCGCAACAGGTGTTGAGCTATCGGCTGAATTACATAATGCGGTCAAAGAGTTACGCACTTATGGATTTGGTGACCTTGATTCAAGCAAGCTGAACGTGAACTTGATTGAAGCGGGTGAGCGTATTTTGCCAGCACTGCCACCACGCATTTCGGCGGCAGCACATCAAGAGCTGACCAAGTTAGGTGTGAATGTACGCACGATGACCATGGTGACCAAAGCGGAGAAAGATGGCCTGACGACCAAAGATGGCGAAAAGATTTCTGCGCACATCATGGTTTGGGCTGCTGGGATCAAAGCACCTGATTTCATGAAAGATATCGCAGGCCTTGAAACGAACCGGATTAACCAATTGGTCGTGAAAGGCACACTACAAACCACACGTGATGATGACATCTTTGTCATTGGTGACTTAGCCCAGTGCACACAGGCGGATGGCAAATTTGTACCACCTCGCGCACAGGCGGCGCACCAAATGGCTTCACTGGCATTTCGTAATATTGTGGCCAAAATGTATGGCCGCGAGCTCAAAGCTTATGTTTATAAAGATCATGGCTCACTGGTTTCCCTCAGCCGTTTCTCAACGGTCGGTAGCCTAATGGGTAACTTAACTCGTGGCTCTATGATGGTCGAAGGGCGTATTGCTCGCGTGGTGTACATCTCTTTATACCGTATGCACCAAATGGCGCTGCACGGCATGATTAAAACCGGTTTGATGATGTTGGTGGGGCGTATTAACCGCGTTCTGCGTCCAAACCTCAAGCTACACTAATCATGTTAGATAGAATCAAGCGGCACTCGTAGCCGCTTGATTTTTATCTATCCCAAAACGAAAGGGGGGCCGTTAGGCGGTCAGTCAGTGTATGTCTATCAACATAGACAAGCTATGGAATTAAAGAGAACACAATGCCGGCTTTCGGCTCGCCTGCATACAAAAAGCGGTTGGGTGCTAACTGCTCTCGATTGGCGCCACAGCGCAGCGCTAATGCCTGACTGGGCACATTTTCCGGGTCACAAACGATCTCCAAACGTGTTAATTCCAAACGTTCAAAACAGAATAGAATCAGCGCAGTGAGCGCTTCCTTACCATAGCCCTGTCTTTGATAACGATCCCCAATCCAATACCCCAGACTGGCCATATTGAAAGTATGGTAAAACTCATTAATCGCCACCATCCCGACTAAGGTTTGCGTTTGTCGTTCAAATACGCCAAATCCATAAGCTTCGGCTTTAACCCAATTAAGCCGCGTGGCTTGAATAAACTGCTCTGCTTCTTGCTGGCTAAACAACGCGTGACACCAGTCCACCCATTGATGAAGCGTTTGTGACTGACGAATACACTGTACCAACTCTTCGGTTTCATCAGCACTGATGAGGCGAAGCTGCAAGCGCTGAGTGACGATTTGAAAATCCGGAGTCATGGTTTATCCCTTTATCTTTTTATGTATACCCAAACGACTTGGAGTTAGGAGGCAAGTGGGAGCATCCCCATGAGCATAGAAAGTTCTATGATTGGGGGAATGAGCCTAGCCAATACCACAGCGCTTCAAGTAGGAAAGGTATCATCCGATGCACTCGTCTCTTGATTATAAGCAACGAAGTAAGATTTGTGGAAAATCAGTGGCTTTGTGGCGTAAGAATGGAGGAAGGTGTGAGCATAGCGATAAAAAAAGCCGCTCCGGATGGAGCGGCTTGCAGGAGTATCTTTACTTCAGCGGAACGCGAATGGTCGCTGAGCGGAAGCTGTTGTGGGTTAACCAGCTTGGTTGTGCATCCGTTGGGATAGTAACGTTGGCGTTAATATCTGAGAAATTAAACGCGTACTGGTTCCAGATACGAGTGGCATTTCGCCAAGGTTTGCTTGGGTCGGCGGACTCATACACAAACACACCGTGGTTGACTTGGCTTTCGCGATCGTAGTCATTGGCAACCATGATCAGTGAAGCGTTATTGTTGCCTTCTAAGTCGGCCACGACTGGGTATTCCCATAAGGTGCCAGAAGAGTTCGCAATAATGCCCATCACACGGCCCGTTTTACCATCGAGAATACGCATTCTCAAACGATCTTGAACCAACACTTCGTCAATACCATCACCGGTAAAGTCGTAAGCGGAGACACCAATTTTGCCGCTGTTCAGGTCATCGTTAGCCACAGACCATACTTTGTTGCCTTGCGCATCGTACATGTCAACCGCGTAGTAACCCGCGTACACAATGCCCATGTGTGATTGGTCTGCGGTTACTTTGCCGACTAAGAACTGTACGGCATTGATTTGCTGTTTGTGTTTGTGGATATGCTTCTCTTTACTCCACACATTCATACCCAAGAGCTGTGAGCCTTGTGGAATGTCATAACGTACTGTAGTCGATTTCGACAGTGTCACAGGAACGGCATAAGGGATGGTTTTCTCTTTCCATACTGGCGCTAAATAAGCCACTTGTTTAGTGTGCCAGCCAAAGAACCAGTAAGACACTGTTTTGGTTTGCCATTCGAGGCCTAAATAAGGGACTGTTTTGGTTTTCCACTCTAACCCTAGGTAAGTAAATGCAGAATCTTTTGAACCCACAGTGACTTTTGCCCCATTATCGAGAGTAAAACTCATCTCAAGAACACCATAGATCCAGGTGTATTTGTTCTTACCGTATGTCACATCGATTGCACGGACTTTGTTGGTATCAATAGTGCTCAGCGAGCCACCACTGCCGCCAATCATGGTTTGGCTGTTTGCACCGATCGCATCCACGACTGCACCAGAACGGATCGCTAATTGATGATCACTCCCCGCGAGAATGCGTTGACCATGAGCCCAATCAGTATAACCGTAGACAGAAGATTGTCCGTCGACATTGGTTGCACTACCTGTTTGTTTGCCTAAAAAGCTAGAAACGGCTTGTACACTACCACCTGGATTATTGATATTGTTCATTCGCCATTTCACTGAGCCATCATGCTCAAGTACCGCGATCTCACTGTTTTCTGCTGTGCTCAAAGAAGCAGGAACCGAAACAACCAGTTCAGGTTTATCATCGCCATCAAGGTTAGCAACGGAAGAGAACCAAATCGTGTCATTGGCTTGGTATTGCCATAGGTAAGCGCCGTTGTTTTGATAGAGTGTACCGTTGGAAAAGACTTCACGTTGGCCATCATCATTGCTATCAAACGCAATCGAACCAGGTGCCCAATCATGACTAAAGATCAGGCCGGAGTCGTAACTGTAAACGCCATCGGCAGCCAAAATTTCAATTTGACCATTACCATTAATATCCGCTAACGCAATATCACCCACAGAACGCCAGCCCGAAGCAGATTTCAGCAGTTGCTTTTTGATGTTGCCTTGGTGGTCCAAGATATTGATGTAAGGTGTCAATGCGCTGGTAGAGACGATTTCAATTAGCCCATCCCCATCGAGATCCGCAGCTGCAGGTGCATAGCGAGCATCGGCAATCACGCCACCATTGCTATAACTCCATAATTCAGAACCATCCACACCGCTCAGAGCGCGGATATATCCACCATTCGAGTACTTATTACCTTCAAAGGTGACCACGATAATGTCAGCCACGTCTTTCTCATCAATTTTGCCATCGCCATTATCGTCGTTGAGTTGTACGACAATTGGCGCGGCCATCACCTGATTGGATTCAGGATGAAAAACACTGGTGGACCAAGACCATTTCAATTTGGTCTGTATATCACTGCTGTTTGACGCGAATGCGGAGCTTTGAGTCAGCAAATGGCTCAAGGCGAGGACGCTTATCGCGGTCAACGTTGTTGTCTGTTTCATGGCTTGACCTTCATCTCTCTTGACAGTTCGAGTGGGTTGTATAGTGAGTTTTCATACTCTCTCGTGAGATTGATGCGCAAAAATGCGGAAGAAATTAATAGCGTCAATAACGAAATACTGAGAGTGATAGAATTATCAGTGTCAAATGCTAGAAGGTTCAACCCATTCGAAAGGTTATAAAGTAGAGTTCTTGATAGAAAGACAAAATCACTCATTAAATGTGAGAGAGTGAATCATTTTTGAAACAGGTTGGGAGGGGATGAGATCAATGTGGAAGAGTGAGTTCATTAGGATGTGGTGTGAGTTTGAACCCGTTAAACCGCATATTCAAACTCACACAAGAGGGTTATTCAGCAACGCGACGAACTTGAATGATCATGCCCATGAGAGGGTGATCTAGATAGTGGGTTTCACCGCTGCGCATACGGCGTTTCTGATCAAGACGATAACTTTTCAGGAACGTTTCTTCCTGAATTTTAGGTGAGACCGATTCAAGCATGCCGGCTTGTACGGTTGCGCCTTGCTCTTCGTTGGTGCCAAATTCTAAAGGCGAGTCTTGCAAGATAACTTCGCGTATTGAGGGCTTTTTCAAATCCAGCACGGCTTCAGCAAACAAAAAATGCTGAACGTAAATTTGCAAAGTGCCATCAAGTTCATACAGCGGGTTGGCGATGCTCATTTCACTGACACCATCTACGGGGGCGGTGACTGTGCTGCCAACTGGGCTTCCATTGGCTTGAAACTGCCCAGAAAAATCTCGACCTGCTTGAATATGGAATACAGGAGCGGATTGGCGACCCTGATCACTTTGACGCCAAGCGGTATGCAGTAACACATTGAAGCCTGCGTGGTTGCGTAATTTCTGCGCTTCACTATTGAGTTGATAAGCGGAGCTTGGCAATAGTGTTACGCCTTTACTTTGGCGAAAGCTAACATCGGCAAAATTACCTGCGCGATCAACATTGATGGCAGGTAAGCTGTTAGGCCAAGACTCACTCACTTTTTCCGCATCTACTGCTCGTTTAAAAATGATCACTTCAATATCAAACTGCCGAGCCGCCATGCTGGGCATTGCAATCAGCAACAGCAGCAGTGGGATCAATCTTTTCATTGTCACTCCATCGTTCAGTGTTTCACACTGGGTCATTACTGGTGATTTTTTCTATATCCCTTGCGAATGAATCCAGCGAAGGGATTGGCTTAGTTCATTCGCCCTAATCTTAGTGTTATCTCGCGATTAGAGGCGTACTCATTTGCCGCTTACCTGTCATACCAATTTGAGAATCTTACCGAGCAGGTAGTACATTTTGCTGGAAATTCTTCAACATGTCAGCGACAAATTGAATGCGCGCGCTGCGTTCAACCAAAGGCAAGGTAAATTTCAATTTGGTTGGCCCATCCATCGCCAGTAGCTTTGGTTGCGATTGCAGCAGTTTAACCAAAAACACCGGGTTAATGTCAGCATTGGGATAGAACTCTACATATCCGCCACGCTCATGCGCCTCAATTTTACGCACTTTTAGGCGCATCGCATTGAGTTTCAGTTCGGCAATGGCGAGTAAGTTTAACGCGGCGTCCGGTAATTTACCAAAACGATCAATCAATTCGACTTTGAGTTCAGTCAATTCGTCTTCACTCGCGACGCTGGCGATCTGTTTGTACATGGATAACCGCGTATTGATATCGGGGATGTACTCTTCCGGCAGCAAGGCTGGTAGGCGCATTTCGACTTCGGTCTGCTCACGCAGTAAATCATCCAGCGCAGGTTCTTTGCCTGATTTTAGGGCTTCGACCGCTTGTTCGAGCATTTCCATATACAGAGTAAAACCGACCGACTGAATCTGGCCACTTTGCTCTTCGCCTAACAATTCACCGGCCCCGCGAATTTCTAAGTCGTGCGTGGCAAGAGTAAAGCCAGCCCCCAAATCTTCTAAAGAGGCAATTGCCTCTAGGCGTTTGACCGCATCTTTGGTAATCGCTTTAGGCGGTGGCGTTAACAGGTAAGCATAGGCTTGGTGATGCGAACGACCGACGCGGCCACGTAACTGGTGCAACTGGGCTAAACCTAAGCTGTCTGCGCGATCCATGATGATGGTATTCGCGGTCGGAACGTCGATACCGGTTTCGATGATCGTGGTACACACCAGCAAATTGAAACGCTGGTGGTAGAAATCGTTCATCACTTTTTCCAGCTCACGTTCACGCATCTGTCCGTGAGCGACGGTAATCCGCGCTTCAGGCACCAGTTTTTCTAAATCTGCGGCCACTTTATCGATGGTTTCAACCTGATTATGCAGAAAGTACACCTGACCACCGCGCATAATTTCACGCAGTACCGCTTCACGGATCACACTATCTTCACTTTGACGAACAAAGGTTTTGATGGCTAAACGGCGCGCTGGAGGGGTGGCAATAATCGACAGGTCACGCATACCACTCATGGCCATGTTGAGTGTACGTGGGATTGGCGTGGCAGTGAGAGTCAGAATATCCACATCGGCACGCATCGCTTTGACTTTTTCTTTTTGGCGCACCCCGAAACGGTGTTCTTCGTCAACAATCAGCAAGCCAAGATCCGCAAAACGAATTTCGCTAGAGAGCAACTTATGGGTACCGACCAGAATGTCGACTTTGCCGTCCGCTACATCTTGTAGGATTTGTTTTTGCTCTTTGGCTGATTTAAAGCGGGAGAGCACTTCGACGCGGATCGGCAAGTTAGCAAAGCGGTCGCGGAAATTTTCAAAATGCTGCTGTGCCAGTAGAGTTGTAGGGACTAACACGGCGACTTGCTTGCCGTTATCGGTCGCGACAAACGCGGCGCGCATCGCTACTTCGGTTTTACCAAAGCCTACGTCACCACACACCAAACGATCCATGGCTTTGGCTTGACACATGTCGGATAGCACGGCGTTGATCGCCATCGCTTGGTCATCGGTTTCTTCAAACGGGAAGGTGGCTTTGAAGGTCGCGTATTGTTCACGGTCGAGATGGAATTTAAAGCCCGGTTTGATTTCGCGCTTCGCATACACATCCAAAAGTTCTGCCGCGACATCGCGCACTTTTTCCGCCGCTTTGCGGCGCGCTTTGACCCACGCTTCACCCCCTAATTTATGCAATTGGGCGGCTTCTTCTGCGCCTCCGGAGTAGCGGCTGATCAGGTTCAGTGATGAAACCGGTACATACAGCTTGGCTTCGTTTTGGTACTCCAGCATCACGTATTCGCTGACCATGCCACCGGCTTCAAGGGTTTGTAAGCCTAAGTAGCGGCCGATACCGTGATCAATATGGACAACGGGTTGCCCCGGTTTGAGTTCGGCAAGGTTGCGGATCACCGCATCACTGTTGGTGACGTTTTTGCGATCTTTTTTTCGGCGACGTTGAATCACCCGATCGCCCAGTAAATCGCTCTCACAAATCAAGGCAACTTGGTTATCACCATAGATAAATCCGCGCTCTGCTGAGCCGAGCACCAGTGAGCATTTTTCTGTTTGTTGGCACGCAAGGCTGAAATCATTTTGGCTTTGCGGGCGCAGTTTAATGCGCTGCAACAACTCCAGTAGCGCTTCACGGCGACCTTCCGACTCGACTGAGAAAATGATTTTGCCGGTAAATTGTTCGCTAAATTGGCGCAGTGCCGCCAAAGGCTCTTTGTTTTGATGCTCAACGGCCAATACGGGTAGTGGTTGAACTTGCGCATTCATTCGACCGGCACGCAGCTCGATAGGTGAGCTTGTCAGTTGGACTTGCGGCAGAGTTTTAAAGTGGGCAAACAGCTCATCTTTACGCAGCCACAACTCATTGGGTGGCAGCAGTGGGCGCAGTGGGTCGATATTGCGTTGGTCGTAGCGATAATCGACATCGGTCAAGAACTGGTCGATGGCTTTTTCCAGCTCGCCAACCACCAAAAGCTGGCTGTTGGCGGGCAGGTAATCAAATAGGGTCTCGCTGTGCTCAAAAAAGAGTGGCTGCCAATACTCAATCCCTGCGGGCCAAGTGCCTTTAGAGACTTGGCTGTAAACCGATTCCGGCTCGCGGCGCGCTTCAAAACGCTGTCGCCAGCGGTTACGAAACTCTTCGATCGCCGCGGCAGTCGTCGGAAACTCATGGGCGGGTAGCAGGCGAATTTCATCCATTTCAGCGATTGAGCGCTGATTGTCAGGATCAAAGGTGCGAATGGTGTCGATTTCATCATCAAAGAAATCGATCCGGAATGGGTCGCTACTGCCCATCGGGAAGAGATCAAGAATCGACCCGCGACTGGCGTATTCACCGGGGCCAAAGACCTGATCGACATGGCGATAGCCGCTGTTTTCTAACTGCAAGCGCAGTTTATCCAGTGAAAAGTGATCGCCACGTTTAACGATTAAGGTGTGCTGCAACAAAAAGTCACGTGGTGACTGGCGCTGAAGCAAGGTACTGACCGGGACAATCGTGATACCGCGCGTTAAGCTTGGGAGCTGATACAAACGCGAAATACGATCAGAAATGATGTCCTGATGGGGTGAAAAATTATCGTAGGGCAGCGTTTCCCAATCGGGGAAGAGCGCCACTTCGCTGTGGCTAAACTGTTCCACTTCGTGTAGCAATTTGAGCGCGGTTTGTGGATCGGGCACGGCGAGCAAAGTATGGCTCGTATGAGCATTGGCGAGTTCCGCAATGGCCAGCGCTAAACTTGCGCCGTGTAAATTACCGATGGCTTTTTTGTCTCCGGCACCTTGCGCCGAAAACAGAGAGAGTAAAGAGTGTGTAGTCATAGTCACGCTTGAGGTTTTTCTCGGTCTAGTGAGCGTTGACGCAGCAGGCGCTGCTGTTGGTAGAGAGCGGCTTTGATCAGCAAATCCTGATCCACATCGCGCAGCAGATCGTACTTGAGAGTCACTAAGGTGTGCTCAGGCTCTTGCTGGCATTGCATCACACTGGCGTAGCAATAAATCGCGGCGGCCGGGTATTCCAAAAACAGTTTTACCCGCACTTTTTGTCCAATCTGCAGTGGTGATTTGGCCAAATAGGTCAGTTGACTGGCACCAAAACGAGTGGTCGCACTGCGTGATTGAGGATCATCTTGCTGCGACAGCATAAAAGTCAGCAGTAGATTGAGTTTGGCATTTTGCGCTTCAAGCAGTTGCAATACGCTTTTAAAGTCGCTGTTTTTCAGCTCCATACGTGCGCTATCACTGAGTTGTTCCAACTGGCTAAATTCGCTGGCGACCACAAATGGCGCGGGTATCTCCGCTTCAAAAATATCATGAGAAGGTAGGGTGAAATGCTCCGCCAACGGCTCCACATTGATGGTTAGCGCGTGGTGAACAGTAAAGAATTCTTGGTCATTCATAGAGGGTTCCTTCTCACATCTGTGTTGATTATCGTCATAAGCAGTAACTAATCAAGGTATGTCCTTGTTATGGGTGTGAAATAAACGTTCTCTTACACAGATTTGATAAAGAAAAACTACAACCGCGCAGGGATTCTCGCTACATTAACGCCATTCTCTTCCTATGGTTGGATTTATGTTTCATCCGATTTCGGCTTTTATTGGTTTGCGCTATTTGCGCGGCCGCTCAGGGGATCGTTTTAGCCGCTTTGTCTCTTATATGTCGACGGCGGGGATCACGATCGGTGTGATGTCGCTAGTTACTGTTTTATCGGTGATGAACGGTTTTGAGGCGCAGCTTAAGTCACGCATTCTTGGGGTGTTACCTCAAGCGGTCGTTACTGAATACGCAGGCAAAACCACCCTCAGCGCAACGCCCCCAGATTTTGTCAAGGAATTATCGACTCAGCGCCCACCAGAGCCTTTAGTGCGCAGTGAAGCGGTGGTGCAAAGTGCCTCGCAACTGGCTGCGGGTTTGTTGATTGGTATCGAGCCACAACAAAATGATCCGATTGAGCAACACCTGATTGCAGGTCGGGTAACGGCTTTGCAAGCGGGCGAGTATCAACTCTTCCTTGGGCATCTTCTTGCGCGCAGTTTGAATGTCACCGTGGGTGATAAAGTGCGTTTGATGGTGACAGAAGCGAGCCAATTTACGCCTTTGGGCCGTTTGCCCAGTCAGCGAAACTTTACGGTAGCGGGAATTTTTAATACGGGTTCGGATGTGGATGGGCAACTCATGGTGACTCATCTGCGCGATGCGGCCAAGCTATTGCGCTATGATGCGCAGACCATTTCAGGTTGGCGGCTATTTTTTTGATGACCCATTTGTGGTCAGTCAGCTTGCCGAACAGCCATTGCCGCAAGATTGGCAATGGAGCGACTGGCGTGAGCAGCGCGGTGAACTGTTTCAAGCGGTACGTATGGAAAAGAACATGATGGGGCTGATGCTCGGACTTATCGTTGGGGTGGCTGCGTTTAATATTATTTCTGCGCTGATCATGGTGGTGATGGAGAAGCAGGCCGAGGTGGCGATTTTAAAAACCCAAGGCATGCAGTCACAACATGTGCTGGCGATTTTCATGGTACAAGGCGCCAGCAGTGGTGTGATTGGTGCGCTGGTTGGTGGTTTACTTGGTGTGCTGTTGGCGGCCAATTTAAATGGCCTGATGGAAGCCTTAGGTGTTGCCCTTTTTCCGGTGGGTGGCAGTTTGCCAGTGGCGATTGATCCGCTGCAGATTGTCCTCGTTATTGTTCTTGCGATTGTATTAAGTCTGTTGGCAACGCTGTTTCCAGCCTATCGCGCATCTTCTGTTCAACCCGCTGAGGCGTTACGTTATGAATAACCTTTTACGTTGTCATCAGGTTTGCAAAACCTATCAAGAAGGGGAGTTGCAAACTCAGGTTCTTAAAGGGGTGAGTTTTGAGCTTAAACGCGGTGAGTTGGTCTCAATCATCGGCTCTTCTGGCTCAGGCAAAAGTACCTTACTGCATATTTTGGGGGCACTGGATGATGCCAGTGAAGGGCAAGTGGAGTTTCTTGGCCAGTCTTTGCATCAGTTAAGTTCGAATAAGCAAGCGAAGATCCGCAATCAGCACTTGGGATTTGTTTATCAGTTTCACCATTTGCTGGCGGATTTTTCTGCTTTAGAAAATGTGGCGATGCCGCTCTTAATCGGTGGCATGAATGTGGCCAAAGCCAAAGCGAAGGCGCAGAGCCTGCTTGAGCGAGTGGGCTTAGGCCATCGCGTGGCGCATCGTCCATCGGAATTATCTGGTGGCGAAAGACAACGCGTCGCCATTGCTCGCGCGTTAGTCAATAAACCGGATTTGGTGCTGGCCGATGAACCGACGGGCAATCTGGACCATAAAACGGCGCTGTCGATTTACGATTTGATGCGTGAGTTGAACCGCGAATCCGGTACCGCCTTTTTAGTGGTCACTCACGATGGTGAGTTGGCGGCGAAAATGGATCGTCACATGCACATGAAAGATGGGCTGCTAACCGATATCACGGGGGCTTAAGTGTTTTCCTCTCTCGCTCTGTTTATTGGCGGGCGCTTTAGTCGCGCTAAACAACGCAACAAAATGGTGTCGTTTATTTCGCTGTCGTCCACGATTGGGATTGCGGTTGGGGTGGCGGTGATCATCATCGGCCTTTCGGCGATGAATGGTTTTGAGCGTGAATTGCAAACCCGTGTTCTGTCCGTTATCCCACATGGGGAATTTGAGGGCGTGCGCGGACCTGTCGAACGCTGGCCTGATTTAATGGCGCAAGCTGCGCGTCATCCACAAATTGTTGCGGCAGCGCCGTATGTGAAGATCACAGCACTTGCCGAAAGTGGCACTCAGCTTAAAGCGATTGAAGTGCGCGGTGTGGATCCGCAGCGTGAGCAAGCCGTATCTCGCTTGTCGCAGTTTATTACCGCGCAGGCGTGGCAAGAGTTTCGCCCTGGTCAGCAGCAGGTGATTTTAGGCCAAGGCGTTGCAGAGAAATTAGGCGTGCAAGTCGGTGATTTCATTACCTTGATGATCCCAAGTGCCACCAGTGGTGGCAAGGTACAAGCACCGAAGCGGGTACGGGTGAAAGTCAGTGGTTTATTGGCACTGAACGGGCAGATTGATCACAGCTTAGCGTTACTGCCGTTAGAAGATGCCCAAGCATACGCGCACTTAGGCAGTGGTGTTACTGGTATCTCCGTTAAGGTGGCGGACGTGCTGCAAGCAACGCAGATCGTACGTGATGTGGGCAATCAACTGAGCGAACACGTCTATCTGCACAGTTGGCAGCAAAAGTACGGCTTTTTGTATCGCGATATTCAGTTGGTGCGCACCATTATGTACTTAGTGATGGTACTGGTGATTGGGGTCGCGAGCTTTAACATCGTCTCGACTCTGATGATGGCGGTAAAAGATCGCGCAGGCGAAATCGCTATTTTGCGCACTATGGGCGCGACCGATGGCTTGATCAAACGTATTTTCGTCTGGCAAGGGGTATTTTCTGGGGTTCTGGGTAGCGTGGTCGGCAGTGTATTGGGTGTGGTTGTCGCCTTTAATTTAACGCCTTTGATCAAAGGGTTAGAACATCTGATTGGCCATCAGTTTTTATCCGGTGATATCTATTTCGTTGATTTTCTTCCTTCACAGGTTGAGTGGGCAGATGTAGTGCTGGTTTCGGGGACGGCGATTGTGCTCAGTTTGCTGGCGACTTGGTATCCCGCGCGGCGCGCAAGCCGACTCAATCCTGCGCAAGTGTTGAGTAGTAAATAACATCAAACAAAAAAGGACCCTCGGGTCCTTTTTTCATTCTGAGTAAACAGGGTTTGCATTGTTTAAGCTGCGCTTGTTCGCAACTCTCTTGCAATCGTGAGTGCACAAGATGCGTTAAGGCAGATTCTCCGGCATTTTACTGGTGCGACGTTTTTGCCAACTGCGTACAACGGAGTAACGCCACAAACCGCGAATCCCAAAGTAACCAATTAACGATGCCAACACCGCGCAAACTGCGCAGCCGAGTAAGAACGGTGGTCCAATGGTGCTCATTTGATTGAGTAAAAATTCCCAAGTCAGCTCAAAATGGAAGGATTGAGCGGGAGTTCCCATCAACCATGCGCCGAGCTTGTATGTGAAATAGAAGATAACCGGCATAGTGATTGGGTTGGTGATCCACACCAAGGCGATGGAAAGCGGTAGGTTGACCCCCAGTACTATGGCTAGGCCTGCGGCCATGATCATTTGGCTTGGCAGCGGCACAAAGGCCATAAACAGACCCACCGCAAACGCGCCAGCGGCAGAGCGGCGGTTTAAGCACCAAAGGTTTGGGTTATACAGCACATTACCAAACACGCGCAGCGCTTTTTGGCGTTTGATCACATCGTGGTCAGGCATAAACCGTTTAATGAATTTTCTTGGCATACGGGATTATGGCTCTCTTGTCGAATTACTGGTCGCTCATTTCTTTTTCGATCACCGTGCTGTCTGCCCCTTATTGGCCTTGGATGCCGAGCTGGGGTTGGGCTTGGTTGTGCCTTATTGTTATGGGTTTACTCGGTTATTACCGGGCTGGCCGTCAATTCCTTGGCTTCGTGGTTGCCATACTAACCATCGTGTTACAGGGCAACCTTATACGAGATCAATCCAATGTGCTCTATCAAGTAGGGCCGGATATTATCATAAAAGGCCGTGTTGACAGCTTTTTTACGCAAACTCGTTACGCTTATGAGGGTTTTGTCCTCATTCATGAGGTGAATGGACAAACCTTAAACAGATTGATGCGTCCTCGTATACGTTTAAGTGCACCTTTACTGTTACAACCTAATGATCAGATCTCGTTTTCGGTTACCCTTAAACCGATAGTGGGTCGTCTCAATCAAACCGGTTTTGACCTTGAAGCCCATTACATGGCGCAATCTATCATCGCACGAGCGGTGGTAAAACCTGACACTGCATATCAAATTGTGCAAGAGAGTGACATAAGGTCAAGTTTGTTCTTTAAGCTTGAACAACTAACACATACCAGCCCATATCAAGGGTTGATTTTGGCCCTGACGTTTGGTGAGCGAAAAGGCATTGATGAGCAAGAGTGGCAAACCTTGCGCAATAGCGGCTTAATTCATTTAGTGGCGATTTCGGGGCTGCACATTGGTATCGCTTTTAGCGTGGGTTATTTTCTCGGGCTCGGCATGATGCGTCTTCATGCTCAGTTATTGTGGTCCCCTTTTGTGTGTGGGGCTTTACTGGCGGTGCTCTACGCTTGGCTTGCCGGATTTACGTTGCCTACTCAGCGTGCATTGATCATGTGCTTACTCAATGTGGCGTTGGTCATGTTGGCTTTTCCTCTTTCCGCGCTCAAGCGGATTCTACTCACCTTAGGCGCGGTCTTGCTTTGGTCGCCATTCGCCTCACTTTCAAACAGTTTTTGGATGTCGTTTTTGGCGGTTGCGATTGTACTTTACCAATTAGCAAGTCAAAGCCAGCGTCAGGTATGGTGGAAAGCTCTGCTTTGGGCGCAGGTGTTCCTCGTCTGTTTAATGGCTCCGGTCACTGCCTATTTTTTCGGTGGCTTAAGCGTAACGGCAGTACTGTACAATTTGGTGTTTATTCCTTGGTTTTCGTTGGTGATTGTCCCAGCTTTGTTTTTGGGCCTATTACTCATGGTGGTATGGCCCAGTGTAGCCGCCGCTTACTGGCCTTGGGTGGATTGGACGTTTTTACCGCTCGATTGGGCTTTGCAGTTTGCCGATGTAGGCTGGTGGGTGGTACCCAGCAAAGTACAAGGTGTGGTCGCGGCGAGTGTGGCCATCCTCTTGCTTTATCGATTTATGAGCCTAAAAGCCTGCAGCTTATTATTGGGTATGATTGGCTTATGGTGGTGCTTTCCCTCCCTAACTCCGCTTTGGCGAATGGACGTGCTGGATGTTGGGCATGGCTTGGCCATTATGATTGAGCAAGATGAGCGAGCGATAGTCTACGACACGGGCAGCAGTTGGCCGGGAGGCAGTTATGTGCAAAGTGTGATTGAGCCTATGCTCCAACAGCGTGGACTGCGTCAAGTCGAAGGGGTGATTTTAAGTCATCTTGATAATGATCATGCGGGTGATTGGCAAGGTTTAGCTGAACGCTGGCAACCCGATTGGATTCGCGCCAGCCAACTCGGGACAGAGTTTATGCCTTGCATCCGTGGTGAAAGCTGGCAGTGGCAATCTCTGCATTTTACGGTGTTATGGCCACCACAAGCGGTTAGCCGAGCGTACAACCAGCATTCGTGTGTGATTCGTATGACTGATCCGCAGTCTAACCATTCTGTACTGCTATCCGGAGATGTCACAGCCATGGGCGAATGGCTACTCGCCCGCGATGGAGCTCTGCTGCAAAGTGATGTGATGATCGTGCCGCACCACGGCAGTAAGACTTCATCCACCGCAGAATTCATTGCCAAAGTGAATCCCAAGCTTGCGATTGCTTCTGTGGCGAAAGATAACCGCTGGAATTTGCCCAATCCGCAAGTCGTAGCACGTTATCAAGCTCAGCAAGTTGAGTGGTTAGATACCGGACAAGCCGGGCAAATTAGTCTCTTTTTCTATCCAGATCAGTTGGATTGGTTTACCCAGCGCAGCCTTGGCTGGGAGCCTTGGTATAGGCAGATGCTGCGTAAAGGAGTAGAATGAACGCAATTTTATAATCAGAAAAGCCTCTTTATGTCACTTCACTCTGACGAAACGACTTGGCAGACCTTTAAGCGTCTGTGGACTTATATCCGCTTATACAAAGCGGGCCTTGCGGTTGCGGTTGTCGCACTTATTATTAACGCCGTTGCTGATACTTATATGATTTCTTTATTAAAACCTTTGTTGGATGAAGGTTTTGGTAATGCAGAATCCAACTTCCTGCGCATTCTGCCATTTATGATTTTAGGCTTAATGTTTCTGCGTGGTTTAAGTGGATTTGCCTCTTCTTACTGTTTGAGCTGGGTGTCCGGCAACGTAGTGATGCAAATGCGTCGCCGCTTATTTAACCATTTTATGCACATGCCAGTGCGCTTTTTCGACCAAGAGTCGACAGGCGGTTTGCTATCGCGCATCACATACGACTCAGAGCAAGTGGCTGGCGCGACCAGCCGTGCGTTAGTCAGTATTGTACGTGAAGGGGCGAGCATTATTGGCTTGCTCACCTTGATGTTTTGGAATAGCTGGCAACTCTCTTTGGTACTGATTGTAGTCGCACCAGTGGTGGCCTTTGCGATTAGCTTTGTTTCTAAGCGTTTTCGCAAGATTTCGCGCAACATGCAAACGGCTATGGGGCATGTGACTTCATCGGCAGAGCAGATGCTCAAGGGCCATAAAGTGGTACTGAGCTACGGTGGTCAAAAAGTCGAGCGCAAACGTTTCGATCATGTCAGTAACAGCATGCGCCAGCAAACCATGAAACTGGTATCGGCACAATCGATTGCTGACCCTGTGATTCAAATGATTGCCTCACTTGCCCTGTTTGCGGTGCTATTTTTAGCAAGTGTCGATTCGATTCGCGCTGAGTTGACTCCGGGGACATTCACAGTGGTGTTCTCGGCCATGTTTGGCCTCATGCGCCCACTCAAAGCTTTGACCAGCGTAACATCGGAATTTCAGCGTGGTATGGCGGCTTGCCAAACCTTGTTTGGTTTGATGGATCTCGAAACCGAGCGTGATAATGGCAAATATGAAGCGGATCGCGTCAAAGGTGAAGTGGAAGTGAAAGACGTAACTTTCACCTACCAAGGCAAAGAAAAACCTGCGTTATCCCATGTTTCGTTCTCGATTCCGCAAGGGAAAACGGTCGCTCTAGTTGGCCGTTCTGGCTCAGGTAAATCGACCATCGCTAATCTGTTTACTCGTTTCTATGATGTCGACAGTGGATCGATCTGTCTTGATGGGCACGATGTGCGTGATTACAAGCTGACCAATTTGCGTCGTCACTTTGCCTTGGTTTCGCAAAACGTACATCTGTTTAACGACACCATCGCCAATAACATCGCTTACGCTGCCGAAGGTGAATACACCCGCGAGCAGATTGAGCAAGCCGCACGTCAAGCCCATGCGATGGAGTTTATTGAAAACATGCCGCAAGGTTTGGATACCGTGATCGGTGAGAATGGCACCAGTTTATCTGGCGGTCAGCGTCAGCGAGTGGCGATTGCTCGCGCATTGCTGCGCGATGCGCCTGTGCTGATCCTTGATGAAGCGACCTCAGCACTGGATACTGAATCGGAGCGTGCCATTCAAGCGGCGTTAGATGAGCTGCAGAAAAATAAAACCGTGCTGGTGATTGCGCACCGTTTATCTACCATCGAACAAGCAGATGAAATCCTTGTGGTCGATGAAGGTGAAATCATTGAGCGTGGTCGCCATGCTGATCTGTTGGCGCAAGATGGCGCATACGCTCAGCTTCATCGCATCCAGTTTGGTGAATAGTGGTGATAGAAAAGATCTGGTTTCACCGCCATCCATTAGGTTATCTGTTATGGCCACTGTTGTGGCCATTCAGCGTACTGTTTGGGGTCATCAGCCGCTCACGGCGTAAAGCATATCAAACGGGCGACAAACCCTCTTACCGTGCACCCTTACCCGTGGTCGTGGTGGGTAACATTACAGCCGGTGGTAATGGCAAAACCCCAGTTGTGGTTTGGTTGGTGGAAACGCTGCAAAACCTTGGCTATCGGCCGGGGGTCGTTTCACGTGGTTATGGCGCTAAAGCGCCCAGCTATCCGCTCGTGGTTAATGAGCAAACGCCAGCTCAGCATTGCGGTGATGAGCCGAAACTCATTTTTCAGCGTACCAAAGCGCCTGTAGCGGTAGACCCTGTACGCAGCCAAGCGGTAAAAGCGCTGCTTGAACACGGGGTCAATGTCATCGTTACGGATGATGGTTTGCAGCACTATGCGCTGCAGCGCGATATTGAAATTGCAGTAGTGGATGGCGTTCGCCGTTTCGGTAACCAGCAATTGATCCCTTTAGGTCCTCTGCGTGAACCTGTCAGCCGACTCGATGAAGTCGATTTCATTATCACTAATGGTGGCGTGGCAAAGGCCAATGAAATCGCAATGCGTCTGCAACCGACGGATGCGGTGAATCTTAAGACGGGTGAACCCTGTGCAGTGAGTAAGCTAACTCGCTTGTGCGCCATGGCAGGGATTGGCCATCCTTCCCGATTTTTTAATACTTTGCGTGAACTCAATGCCGATTTAGTTCATTGCCAAGGTTTTGCCGATCATCAAGCCTTTGATGCTGCTCAGTTAAATCAACTGGCGCAGCAAGGCGATCATCTGATCATGACAGAAAAAGATGCCGTAAAATGCGCTGAGTTTGCCCAGCCAAATTGGTGGTATCTGCCCGTTTCGGCTCAGTTTGCTCCAGAAGCGGAGCAGCGTATTGTGGACAAAATTAAAGAGGTAATGGAACCGTATGGATCACCGTCTGCTTGAAATCGTCGCTTGCCCAGTGTGTAAAGGTAAGCTGACTTACGATAAAGATCGCCAAGAGCTGATTTGTAAGCTGGATCGTCTGGCTTATCCCATCAAAGAAGGCATTCCTGTGCTTTTAGAGCCGGAAGCTCGCAGCATGAGCATGGATGAGGGACGCTAATGTCATTTACTGTCGTGATCCCTGCGCGTTACCAATCCACGCGCTTACCGGGTAAGCCTCTCGCTGACATTGGCGGCAAGCCAATGATTCAGTGGGTATATGAGCAAGCCATGCAAGCGGGAGCCGACCGCGTGATCATTGCAACCGACGATGAGCGTGTTGAACAAGCGGTTCAAGCTTTCAGTGGTGTGGTGTGTATGACTTCGCCGAATCATCAATCTGGCACAGAACGTCTGGCGGAAGTGGTGGCGAAAATGGCGATTCCCGCCGCTCACATTGTGGTGAATGTGCAGGGTGATGAACCTTTGATCCCACCAGCGATTATCCGCCAAGTCGCGGATAACTTAGCGGCATGCAGCGCGCCGATGGCAACGTTGGCGGTGGAAATTGAAGATGAAGCGGAAGTGTTCAACCCGAATGCGGTGAAAGTGATCACCGATAAAAACGGTTATGCGCTGTACTTCAGTCGTGCCACGATTCCTTGGGATCGTGATAACTTCGCTAAAGCGGATAAAGCTATCGTTCAGCCTTTGCTACGCCATATCGGCATCTATGCCTACCGCGCAGGCTTTATCAATACCTATCTGGATTGGCAGCCAAGCCAGCTTGAAAAGATTGAATGTTTAGAGCAACTTCGTGTGTTGTGGCATGGTGAGAAAATCCATGTTGCGGTTGCGTTAGAAGCACCGCCAGCAGGGGTGGACACGCCGGAAGATTTAGAAGTGGTGCGACGCATCGTGGCTGAGCGTGCGCAGTAGTTATCAAGTAGAAAAAAGCAGCTAAGCAGAAAAAAGCTCCTTTGCAGGAGCTTTTTTATTAAGTGTTAGGGATGTTGTATTGCAGCCCCAGTACTTAGATTCGACTTTCCGAGTCGTTCTTTTTGGGGCAGGTTGCGAGGATCTCTCTTCTTCCTGTGTCTTTGACCTCCTCCAGTTTGACTTCAAAACCCCATAGACGGTGCAAGTGTTTCAGCACCTCCTCGTAGCTTGGATCTAACGGAATACGATCGTGTGGTACATACTGCAAGGTTAACGAACGGTCGCCTCGAACATCAACGCTATACACTTGAATGTTGGGTTCAAGATTACTGAGATTGTATTGCGCCGCGAGTTTCTCGCGGATTTGTTGATATCCGAGATCATCGTGAATAGCACTGATTTCAATGTGATTTTTTCTATCATCATCGCAGATCGCAAAGAACTTAAAGTCGCGGATCAGCTTAGGTGACAGATATTGGCTGATAAAGCTCTCATCTTTAAAGTTGCGCATCGCAAAATGAAGCGCATCTAACCAGTTTGCGCCGGCCAACTCTGGGAACCACTCTTTATCTTCCTCGGTCGGCTCTTCGCAGATCCGCTTAATATCACGGAACATGGCAAAACCGAGTGCATAAGGGTTAATGCCACTGAAATAACGGCTGTTGTAGGGCGGCTGTGCCACAACGCTGGTGTGACTGTGCAAAAACTCCAGCATGAACTTGTCGCTGAGTAAGCCTTCATCATAAAGATGATTGAGTATGGTGTAGTGCCAAAACGTCGCCCATCCTTCGTTCATGACTTGCGTCTGTTTTTGTGGATAAAAATACTGACTGACTTTACGCACAATACGCACGATTTCACGTTGCCAAGGCTCCAGCAAAGGGGCGTGTTTCTCAATGAAATAGAGAATGTTTTCTTGTGGTTCACTCGGGAAGCGGCGCTGCTTCTCTTGCTCTACGGCCTTTTTCGGCACGGTTCGCCATAAGGCATTCACTTGTGATTGCAGATAAGCTTCGCGCTCTTCTTGACGTGCTTTTTCTTCGGCAATCGAGATTTTTTCGGGACGTTTATAACGGTCAACCCCGTAATTCATTAAGGCATGGCAAGAGTCGAGCAGCTTTTCCACTTCGTTCACGCCAAATTTCTGCTCACACTCAGCAATGTAGTTTTTGGCAAACAGCAGGTAATCGATGATCGAGCTGGCATCTGTCCAAGTTTGGAATAGATAGTTGCCTTTGAAGAAGGAGTTGTGGCCGTAACAGGCATGCGCCATCACCAGCGCTTGCATGGTTACGGTGTTTTCTTCCATCAGATAGGCGATACAAGGATCGGAGTTAATCACAATCTCGTATGCCAACCCCATCTGGCCATGTTTGTAGGTTTGCTCGGTTTGAATGAATTTTTTACCAAACGACCAGTGGTTGTAGTTGATCGGCATGCCGATGCTGGAATAGGCATCCATCATCTGCTCTGAGGTGATGATCTCAATCTGGTTTGGGTAAGTGTCCAAACGATAAAGCTCTGCCACACGACGGATTTCTTGGTGGTAGCGCTCGATCAGTTCAAACGTCCAATCTGGGCCATCGGGCAGTCGCTTACTGTTCGTTGCTTTACGCTTAGGTGCGGCTTTGGCTTTGGTAGTCATCTCACAATCTCCCTACGCATTTTCCTTTTGGAACAGCTCCCTAAACACAGGGAAAATATCTTCAACACTGCGGATGTTCTTCATCGCGAAGTTATCGAAGGAGGCCTGTAATTTTTCATATTCGTGCCACAACGTTTGGTGTGAGCGACGCGTGATTTCGATATAGGCATAGTATTGGCAATAGGGCAGCAGCTTGTTAGAGAGTAACTCTTTGCAGCGCGGTGAATCGTCTGCCCAGTTATCCCCATCAGAGGCTTGTGCACCATAGATGTTCCACTCACCCAGTGGGTAGCGAGCTTCAATGATTTCATGCATCAGCTTGAGTGCACTGGACACTATGGTGCCGCCGGTTTCTTGCGAGTAGAAGAAGTCGTGCTCATTCACTTCTTTAGCTTGGGTATGGTGGCGAATAAATACCACTTCCACGTTTTCATAAGTGCGAGTTAAGAACAGGTACAGCAGTACATAAAAGCGTTTTGCAATATCCTTGGTCGCTTGATCCATCGAGCCTGATACGTCCATCAGACAGAACATCACCGCCTGACTGGAGGGAATCGGGCGCTTTTCGTAGTTTTTGAAGCGCAAATCAAAGGTGTCGATAAAGGGCACGCTATCGATTTTATTGCGTAGCTCTTCAATCTCTTGCTTGATGCGCATCTCTTCCATGATTTGTGGTGGTTCGCTGCGCTGAATACGTTCGAGTTCCTCTTCCAACTCACTCATCAAACGGCGTTTACCAGCGGTCATCGCCGTACGGCGCGCTAAAGATTGTTGCAGTGAACGCACCACAGAAATATTGGAGGGAACCCCCGAGGTTTGAAAACCCGCACGATGGGTTTTCCATTCGGTGATTTTGTTAACTTGGTTTTTCTTGAGATTGGGCAGCGCCAAATCTTCAAACAGAATATCGAGGTATTCATCTTTGGAAATTTGGAATACGAAATCATCGCTGCCTTCGCCATCTGCGCTGGCCTCGCCTTCACCTGAGCCGCCGCTGCCTTGGCCACCTTTAGGTCGATCGATTTTATCGCCACGAATAAACTGGTCATTGCCCGGATGCACACGTTCACGCACGCCGCCTTTGCCTTGATGAAACATCGGCTCTTTAATGTCACGAGTTGGAATGGAAACATCTTCTCCAGACTCGGTATTAGTGATTGAGCGGCGGTTAACGGCATCCGCAACCGACTCTTTAATCTGCTCTTTGTAACGGCGTAAAAAGCGTTGTCGGTTGACGGTGCTTTTATTTTTGCCGTTTAGCCTTCTGTCGATAAATTGCGCCATGAGCCTCTCCCTAATGACATCACCTCAAACTCGAATCGAGTTTGTTGAGGGGGTGACCTACAGCCCAACAGCGATTCTGTGGGGTAGGTAACACCGTAGGTGGCGGTAGTTGCACTACCGCCGACCATTACACGGCATACACACTATGAGGATTTACGTACTCGCAAGTACCACTCAGACAGCAAGCGGACTTGTTTTTCGGTGTACCCTTTTTCCATCATACGAGCGACGAAGTCATCGTGTTTCTTCTGATCGTCGGATGAGGTCTTAGCGTTAAAGGAGATGACTGGAAGCAGATCTTCAGTATTGGAGAACATCTTTTTCTCAATCACAGTGCGCAATTTCTCGTAGCTGGTCCACACTGGGTTTTGGCCATTGTTGTTGGCACGGGCACGCAGTACGAAGTTAACGATTTCATTACGGAAGTCTTTTGGATTGCTGATCCCCGCGGTTTTCTCAATTTTCTCCAGTTCACTGTTGAGTGCAGAGCGGTCAAACAGTTGGCCAGTTTCTGGGTCGCGATACTCTTGATCTTGAATCCAGAAGTCGGCGTAGGTGACGTAGCGGTCAAAAATATTCTGACCGTACTCAGAGTAAGACTCTAAGTAAGCGGTTTGGATCTCTTTGCCAATGAATTCGACATAGCGCGGGATTAAATAGCCTTTGAGGAACTCATTGTAGCGATCCGCCGTTTCTTGTGGGAACTGCTCACGCTCGACTTGCTGTTCGATAACGTAGAACAGATGCACTGGGTTCGCGGCGACTTCGGAGTGATCGAAGTTGAACACGCGAGACAGGATTTTGAACGCGAAACGGGTTGAAAGCCCGGACATGCCTTCGTCAACGCCTGCGTAATCACGGTACTCTTGATAACTTTTAGCTTTTGGATCGGTATCTTTGAGCGTTTCACCATCATAGACGCGCATTTTTGAGAACAGGGAAGAGTTCTCTGGCACTTTCAGGCGTGACAATACGCTAAATTGCGCCAGCAGATCGAGTGTGCTTGGGGCACAAGGCGCCTTGGAAAGCTCACTGTGATCCAACAGTTTTTGGTAGATTTTGACTTCTTCTGAAACGCGCAGACAGTAAGGCACTTTGACAATGTAAACTCGGTCTAGGAACGCTTCGTTGTTTTTGTTGTTACGGAAAGTCTGCCACTCGGATTCGTTGGAGTGGGCGAGGATCATCCCATCAAACGGTAAAGCAGAAAGTCCTTCGGTGCCGTTATAGTTACCCTCTTGGGTGGCCGTTAACAGTGGGTGTAGCACTTTAATCGGTGCTTTGAACATTTCCACGAATTCCATCAAACCTTGGTTGGCGCGGCATAGCGCACCGGAGTAGCTGTAGGCATCTGGGTCATCTTGTGAAAAGTGTTCGAGTTTACGAATATCGACTTTACCGACCAGAGACGAAATATCTTGGTTGTTTTCATCACCCGGCTCGGTTTTAGCGACCGCGATTTGATCCAAAATGGATGGACGTACTTTCACTACTTTGAATTTAGTGATGTCACCACCAAATTCATGCAGGCGCTTGGCTGCCCAAGGTGACATGATGGAACGCAAGTAACGACGATCAATGCCATATTCTTGTTTGAGCAGTTCACCATCCTCATTCACATCAAATAGACAGAAGGGGTGGTCGTTAACAGGACTGCGTTGACCGTTGGCCGACAACACATAAATCGGCATTTGTTGCATTAAGGCTTTGAGCTTTTCGGCCAGTGATGATTTACCGCCGCCCACAGGGCCGAGTAAATAGAGAATCTGTTTGCGCTCTTCCAAGCCTTGCGCAGCATGCTTGAGGTAAGCGACGATCTGTTCTATGGCTTCTTCCATGCCATAAAAATCTTCGAAAGTTTTATAACGAGCAATCACTCGGTTGGAAAAAATACGGCTAAGGCGCGAATGTTTGGATGTATCAATCATCTCGGGTTCGCCGATAGCCAGCAACAAGCGCTCCGCGGCATTGGCATAAGCACTTTTGTTTTCTTTACACAGAGCCAGAAAGTCCTGAATGGACAGCTCTTCATCCTTGGCGGCTTCATAGCGTGCCTGAAAGTGTTCAAAAATACTCATAGTTGTTTCCCCTTTGAAAATGTCATGACGACATACAACCGCTGTATACAAATCCCTAACAATTTAAGCCTAGTCTGTAATCTACTCTTTTGCTTAAGAATTATGGTTTTATTTCAAAATCGTGATTTCGGGTAAATCGGGTAAGCAGGGAAGGTAGAGAGAAGAATGTGTGGTGGGAAAATCGCAAAATAAAAAGCTGGCATTAAAGCCAGCTTAAGAGAAAAAAGTGATGGAGAAAGTGGGGTTAGGCGTTCATGATTTGACGTAATTCATTGCCTGACAGATGGTACTGACGCGGACAGTTACGCCAAGTGGTTAACATACGGCGGTATTTTGCCAACATCGGCATTTGGCTGTTGAAATGGTGTTCGCCTTTGTCAAACTGAGGATAGAGACCTTCAGAGTCCACTAAGAAACGGACGTAATTGACCAACTGTGCTTCGGTCGCCATATCAAAGCCTAGGAATGTCAAACGGCGTTGGTCTACGTCTTTTCGTGCAGCATCGTCCAGCATTCGGTTGGATTCTTGCATCGCATGGTACATCTCCATGATGTCGATGATTTCACGACACTCGGTTTCAGGTAGGCAGCCAAACTCGCGGTTCAGTTCACGCATGTGTAGCTCATAGCCACGCTCAACAATCGTTTGCAAGCGCTTATATTTATTTGCGTTGTTTGGGTCAAGTTGTGACATAAGGAAATATTGGTTCGATAGGATCAAACGCTGAGCGTTGGTCATTTCCATGTAAAGCCTCACTTCAAATCAGAGTTATTATTTTGCTGATTTAAGGTTAACAGCATTGGTGCAGAGTGAAACATGATCTCAACACGGTTTTAATAGTGAAAGCACAAAAAAAACAGCATGCTTAATGATAGTGGTTGTACAAATAATCGCGATCGGAAAAAACGCGCAGCCACTCAGGGCGGAATACGGCCAAAATGGCGAGCGCCATGCCATTCAACAGGCCTTCGGGGAAGGCGAGTAGCGGAACAAAAATCAAATAGTTGTCGGTGATTGTGGTCCAGTCATAAGCACCTAACTGCCAGATATAAAGGGAGTTAAGCAACAGATGCAAACTGCCGGTAACGCCGGCATTAAAAAAGCCAGCCACAAAAATAAACACGAAGATGTTTCTCGGTAGGTAGTGATAGCTTAAGGCAAATACCGAGTAACTGATCAATATAGGCAGCAAGCTAGAAAGCAGCAGATACTCTGGCAAAGCGGCAAGGCTTATTTTGCCAAACAATGCTAGGGCAGCGGTGACAGGGATAGTGATAATAAATGCACTGCGCCAACCGTACATCATGGTCAATGTGGTTAAGGCGAGAAAATGAATGGTGAGCCCTTCTTTAACACTGGCTTGTGCTGACCAGAGTAGAAATAGCCCCAGCATCACAAAGTAGGTGAGATGTTGGAAGGATTTGTCATCTCGAAACTTCGGCCATAGCGCGTGTTGGGTATCTTTTTTTACCCAAAACAACACGATGAAGAGAATGATGGTCGAAGCGATTTGTGCGAGTTCCAATTGCGTTACCTAAAAAAATACCAACCCGAGGTTGGTATTTTTTACGATAACGTCGAGAGGATGAATCAATATTTTACGTTTGAGTGATACTGCTCAAGGATTGCTACGATTTTATCCATGGTTTCTTTGCTTGGGGGATTCACACCTTCCAATGGGTACTCTTCACCCATGGCTTCCCATTTATGAGCACCAAGTTTGTGATAAGGCAGCAGTTCGATCTTCTCGATGTTTTCCATGTCTTTGATGAACGCACCTAACTGATGAGCTGAGGCTTCATCATCGGTGTAACCTGGAACCACCACATAACGTAGCCAAGTCTTTTGGCCAATTTGATGTAGGTAGCGAGCAAAGTCGAGAGTGCGCTTGTTGGACACACCGATCAGATCTTGGTGAATCTCGTCATCCATCTGTTTGATATCGAGCATGACTAGATCTGTCACTTCCAGCACTTCATCAATCACAGGTGTGAACTTACGAATGTAGCCATTGGTATCTAAACATGTGTGGATGCCTTCGGCTTTCGCTGCGCGGAAAAAATCACGCACAAATTCGGGTTGCAGCATGGCTTCACCACCAGAGCAGGTGATACCACCACCAGAAGCGTTCATAAAATGGCGATAAGATTTCGCTTCTTTGATGATTTCCTCAACCGTCACTTCACGGCCTGTGTGAGTATCCCAAGTGTCGCGGTTATGACAATATTTACAGCGAAACAGGCACCCTTGCAGGAAGACAATAAAGCGGATTCCTGGGCCATCAACAGTGCCACAAGATTCGAAAGAGTGAATTCGACCAATGGTAGACATGAGCGCTTCTCAGTTATGTAGTTTGGCCGTTATTTTATTACAAATAGCAGGGATTAAATAGGTTTATCTCCCTGATAATTGGTCGCATCGCCAATGACAGCAAGGGCTGGTGAGCACTTGGACTCTTTTCTCCCTTCTTCTCATCCTGTCCAGTGGCGCTCTTATGTATACGACTCTCTTGGAGGCGAACAATCAATTTCAGTGAAAAATGGGTAAGTTTGGGATCCTAGGTCTAAACTTTTGCTATCCATGAGAAAGCGTATCTGTTGCCAGTGGGCAAGCTGGCGAACTGAACAGTGCAGTGATGCAGTATTTAAAAAAGGAAGTGGAAAGATGGATGTAGCGCAACTTTCACAAAAGCAAAAAATCACCTTATTTATCCTTGTACTTTGTTTGGGCTTCATCGGGTTAGCGGGTTTTGCCGCGCAAAGTTTATCTAAAATGAACTCGCAGTATCAACAAAGTGGCGATGTGACAGCGGGATCTGCGGCTTTGTTTGCGACTCAAGCACAGCTGTTTGAATTAGCCGCTGAGCGTGAACATCTCTCGTCAAGCAAGGTGTCTGAGATTAAAACGCGCTTGGCTCAGCTAATGCAAAAAGTGGAAGGGGATAAGCGCTTTCTTGCCGAGAATAACTTTGCTAATGAAGGTAACGCTTTACAGCAAGCGGTGCAGGCTTTTAACGACGACATGCAGCCGTGGCTTGATATTAAAGGCGAGCTTGGTTTTAACGTCGATGATGGTAAGCTGGCCGAGCTGAAAAAATTGGCAGCGACTATAGAAAAGAAAATTGATGAAACCGGTATGGTAACCATCAATTCCGATTTTCAAGCAATGATCAAAGCCCAGCAAAATTACTTACTACAACCGAATGAACAAAACTTGCGCTTATTCAATCGGGCGTTAGCTGGTTTTGTCAGTATGTCGCAATCCTACGCCATGCTCGATCTGTATAAAGCGGAAATTGAACAGTTTAAAACCACATTTTTGCGAGTCAGTGAGCTGTCGCAGCAAGTCAAAGATATCGAAAAAAATTTACTCAGTAGTGAAGCGACTGCGCAAGGTGTGATTGAATCAACCGCGCAGCGTCTAGAAGAGGTGAGTAGTCGTTATCAATCGTTGGCTGAGAAAGCGGGCGAGCAAACCTTGCTCTCCATTTTAGTCGCTTGCGTGATTCTGGCGGTGTTGACCATATTGCTGTTTATGATGGTGAGTTTCTCGCTATCTAAAGCGTTAACGCAGATAGGCCGCGTATTAGAAAAGCTCTCTTCTGGCGACCTCTCTCAGCGTTTAGCTCTGACATCCAATAAAAAAGATGAGTTTAATCAGTTAGCGTTTGCAGTAAACAAAAGTTGTGAAAATCTCGGTGGCTTAGTGCATGTCGTGCAAGATCGTAGTGTGGCATTGTCGGGGGATGCTGTGGCGCTCAATCAGGCGATTGATAATCTGGTGCGTGGTCAGTCCGATGTGATGGATCAAACACAAAGACTCGCCTCAGCGACAGAAGAGGTCAGCTTAACCACACAACAAGTCTCCCATTCTCTCGAAGTGGTCACCAAAATCAGTAAAGCCTCTACTCTCGCAGCCGCGGAAGGCAGTAAAATTATCAGTGCCGCGATTGGCTCTTTGCGAGATGTTGGGAATATTTTGCAGTCAGCCGCCAGCCATATTCAGCAGCTGGAGCAAGCTTCTGCCAAAGTCGACTCTGTGATGGACATCATTAACGGTATTGCGGAGCAAACGAACTTATTGGCACTCAATGCGGCGATTGAAGCTGCTCGTGCGGGTGAGCAAGGACGCGGATTTGCGGTTGTCGCCGATGAGGTGCGTAGTTTAGCCGTTAGAACTGTGAATGCGGTAAGCGAAATTTCCGGCACGATAGAAACTATGAAAAAAGAGAGTGCGGAAGTGATTTTGTTTATGAACCAATCCGAGCAGACTATGGAAGAGGGGCAAAGCAAAGGCAATCAAGCCATGCAAGCGTTACAGCGAATTACCCAAGGGACGGATGAAGCCGCATCGCAAACGGAAAGAATTTTTTCGTCGATAAAAGAGCTGTCCGCAACCAGTCAAGCAATGGCGGAAAGCATGAGCCAAATTTCGAGTGCGATGCAAGCGTTGGAGTCATATAACACTCAACTGCGCGTCACCAGCCGTGAAGTTGAGACACGCGCAGAAAGTTTAGAGCATGATTGCCGACGCTTTACGTTGTAGAGCCTCGATTATCCACGCTAGAAGAAGGCGTACAAAGCCACGTTACCCGTACCGCTAATCGACTCTTTATCTTCTTTAAACTCAGGAGTGTTAGCGGTAAAGGTTAAACTTGCCCCAAAACTACGAGCATACATAGCAAAACCGACCACAGCAGTGGCTTGCCACGGCTCAACATGCACTTGGTAATACTCGGCTGGTTGATCTAAGCCATTCAGTGGTCGGTCACCTTCAATCGTCACATCGTTAAATCGATAGCGACCTTCGATACCGGTGAACACAAACCAGCCTTGGTTGGAGGCGCCAATCATGCCGGGAGTAAACGGATTCTCAACCGAAATTTGTGCTGCGCCAAAGTTGTTTTCTAAATCGGTTCCCCAGCGCAACATGAGTCCAGAGGAAAGATCACTGCGAAAGTTGCCGATATTGACTTCAGAGATATTGGCCAGCTCTAACTCTGTACCGGCTAAAGCTTGGTAGCGACCCCAGTTAAAATGGGAGCGATAACCTAGGCTACCAACCAATTGATCTTCCACTTGGTATGCCCAGCCGTTGGGCTCATCGGATTTCGTAATGCTGTGCACCAATTTTTGTGCTTCTTCTGACAAGGCGCTTTCCCCTGTCATCCCTAAGGTGAGATTGAAGCGTTGTGCTTGTTGTGGATGTAGGCTGAGGTAATTGAATTCAGTGTGTAAATAACCTGCATAAGGGCGTTCATTCGGCTGTGGTTTGGTCAATTCAATATCAGAAGGCGTCCACATCTTATGCCCGAGGGTGAATTCCCATTTGTCCAAACTGGGAGCGCCCCAAATGGATAAACTGAGCGGTTTTACAAGCCAATAAGGAGTAATGGCTCCAGAGGTATAGCTTAGGAAAAGGCCATTGGTGTAGTTTTGATCTACCCCGAATACACCGTCGTTATCGATGCTCAGGGAGAAGGTTGAAGTCTGCGCCGCAGCTGCGTAAGTGCTGATGAACAGTAAAGGTAAATAGCGAATCGATTTCATGTGAAGTGAACTATGTCTCGGAGAAATAAAACAAAAGCTCATTAATCATGAGCCATTGCGGCAAATAAACCTAGTAAAGAAGAGCACAAATGTGCCGTGAGATACAGAAATAAATCGTGTTGCGTGAAAAAACAAAAAGCCCCGTTGAAACGGGGCTTTGAAGAGGCTCGCTAAATCTTATAGAGATTCAGTGAAAGTACGAGCGATAACGTCTTGTTGCTGTTCAGCAGTCAGAGAGTTAAAGCGCACTGCGTATCCAGATACACGGATAGTCAGTTGTGGGTACTTCTCAGGGTGTTTTACTGCATCAAGTAGAGTGTCACGGTTCAGAACGTTAACGTTCAGATGTTGACCACCCTCGATGCCTGCTTCGTGGTGGAAGTAACCATCCATCAGGCCAGCTAGGTTTGCACGTTGTGAACCTTCGTCTTTACCCAGTGCATTTGGCACGATAGAGAAGGTATAAGAGATACCATCTTTCGCGTGAGCAAATGGCAGTTTACCGACTGAAGTCAGAGACGCAACCGCACCTTTCTCGTCACGACCGTGCATTGGGTTTGCACCTGGTGCGAATGGAGCACCTGCACGACGGCCATCTGGCGTGTTACCTGTCTTTTTGCCGTATACCACGTTTGACGTGATAGTTAGGATAGACTGAGTTGGTACTGCGTCACGGTAAGTTTTCAGTGAACGGATCTTGTTCATGAAACGCTCAACCAGTTCACAGGCGATGTCATCAACGCGTGAATCGTTGTTACCGAATTTAGGGTAGTCGCCTTCGATAACGAAATCGACTGCTACACCATCTTCGTCACGAACAGGCTTCACTTTTGCATACTTGATTGCAGACAGTGAGTCAGCCGCTACAGACAGACCTGCGATACCACACGCCATAGTACGACGTACATCACGGTCATGCAGCGCCATTAGAGCCGCTTCGTAGCTGTACTTGTCATGCATGTAGTGGATGGCATTCAGTGCAGTGACGTATTGTGTTGCCAGCCAACCCATGAAGTGATCCAGCTTGCCCCATACATCGTCGAAGTCGAGCACTTCGTCGGTGATCTTAGGCATTTTTGGACCCACTTGGATTTTCAGTTTCTCATCCACACCACCGTTGATTACATACAGCAGCGTTTTAGCAAGGTTGGCACGAGCACCGAAGAACTGCATGTGTTTACCAATAACCATTGGTGATACACAACATGCGATAGCGTAGTCATCATTGTTGAAGTCAGGACGCATCAAGTCATCGTTTTCGTACTGGATAGACGAGGTATCGATAGACACTTTCGCACAGAACTTCTTGAAGCCTTCAGGCAGTTGCTCTGACCACAGGACAGTGATGTTTGGCTCTGGAGATGGACCCATGGTGTACAGTGAGTTCAGGAAGCGGAAGTTAGTACGTGTTACCAGCGTACGACCGTCCAGACCCATACCACCCATAGATTCGGTTGCCCAAATTGGGTCACCAGAGAACAGCTCATCGTACTCAGGAGTACGTAGGAAACGAACCATACGCAGCTTCATGACGAAGTGGTCGATCATTTCTTGCGCTTCTTCTTCAGTGATCTTACCTGCTTTCATGTCGCGCTCAATGTACACGTCCAAGAAAGTAGAGGTGCGGCCAAGAGACATTGCAGCACCGTTTTGAGATTTCACTGCCGCTAGGTAGCCGAAGTAAGTCCATTGGATTGCTTCTTGTGCCGTTTCAGCTGGGCGAGAAATATCGTAACCGTATTTCGCAGCCATCTCTTTCATTTGAGCTAATGCACGGTGTTGTTCTGCAATTTCTTCACGCAATTGCATGGTCATATGCAGATCTTCGCCGTTTTCAAATTTTTCCTGCAGAGACTTGAACTGAGCCAGTTTGTCTTTCATCAGGAAGTCGATACCGTACAGAGCCACACGACGGTAGTCACCGATGATACGACCACGGCCGTAAGCATCTGGAAGACCAGTCAGAACGCCAGATTTACGACAAGCCAGAATTTCTGGAGTGTAGATGTCGAATACACCTGCGTTGTGAGTTTTGCGGTATTCAGAGTAGATTTTTGAAACTTGTGGATCCAGTTCACGACCGTATGCTTTGCATGAACCTTCCACCATACGGATACCACCGTTAGGGATGATTGCACGTTTCAGAGGAGCATCAGTTTGTAGACCAACGATTTTTTCTAGGTCTTTGTTGATGTAGCCAGCGTCGTGAGCTGTGATGGTAGAGATAAGAGAAGTGTCGAAGTCAACAGGAGCGTGAGTTGAGTTTTCCTGTCTGATGCCTTCCATTACTTTAGCCCAAAGCTTGTTGGTCGCTTCAGTACCTTCTGAGACTAGGAAAGATTCGTCGCCTTCGTACGGTGTGTAGTTCTTTTGAATAAAATCACGAACGTTAACTTCGTTTTGCCAGTCACCTGCCGCAAAACCTTCCCAAGCTTTAGCAAATTGCTCTGCCATGACATACCTACCTTTATGAGTAGAAAAAACACGTACTGTTTTCGCCGTTGAGCCAGCTATCCCCGAGAGGAGCAGTACACTCTTCAATAACGATATCCAAATTCACACTGTGACTATTTGAATATGGATATCGCTATTAGTTCCTTTAATGTAGCCACTCTACGCTAAAAATTTTTCGTAAACCTTAAACTAAATCAATAAAAGTTAAAAAATTAAAATAAAGTTTGGGTAGCGCGGTCAGCGCTACCCAAATCAAGAATGGTGATTACAACCAAGCTTGCAGACCGTATTGGCTTTCCAACATGCCAACAGCAAGCATAGCAATCAAACAGATGATTAGCACACCGCCGGGGATCACAACTTTATCGATGAAGGACAATTTTGCTGCGCGCTCTTTGTCACCAATCAGACCGTTGTTGTCCAGAAGCATAGTCAAAGCCCAAGCCAGTACAGGGTTTACTACCGCTGAACCGAAAATACAGATACCTGCTGCTTGTGAATCTTTGGTGTTTTTGATCATTTGCATACCCGCTTCCAGCAGAGGTAGGAATACACCGACTAACAGAGCACAGCGCATAACTGGTGGCCATACGGCTGCATCCATTGGGAAACCAAGAATTGCAATCGTCATCACCAAACAGCCAAGGATAATGGCACCACCTGGAATTGGACGTTTCGCAATCGCCGCTGGGATCATGTATGTACCCCAAGAAGAGGTGATGTTACCGCCACCCAGCGCTGTACCCACCATTTGACGGATAGAACACATAGTCATGGTGTCATCCACATCCATCAGTACTTTTTCAGTACGTTTTGGATAGTTCAGCTCTTGGAAGATACGGTGACCTAGGAAATCGGGTGACCACATGGCAACCGCCAAAATCGCAAATGGCAATGAAGCGATGAAGTGTTGTAGTGTTGGCATACCCAACATCCAACCTTGCTCAGTGCTGCCCCACCAGTAAACAGGGTTCAGGTTTGGCAAGCCCATTTGGGTTTCAAATTTCAGGTCAAAGCCCGCACCCAAGGCAAGCGCAATCACAAGGCCAGTAAAGGCACACACCGGAATCGCCAACCAGCGCAAGTTAAACTTAGCGAGCAGAGCATAAATTACGATGTTCACGCCGAGCACGACAAGACCAATGTAGCCCATGCTGCCTGCCGCAACGTCGGCAGATTGCAAGCCAACCGCCCATTCTTGTATCGATGTAATTTGGCTCATCGTACCGGTAAACCCGAGGAAGATCAGCAAACCGCCGGCTGTGCCCTCAGAGGTGAGGTTCACCAGTTTGGAGCCACCTTTGAAGTAGCTGAGCAAAAGACCGAAAACGCCAAGGAGGATAGCAAGTGCAAGAGGGTGTGCGCCGGCCAGAGCGATAGAGCCAATCAGAGGAATCATCGGACCGTGGTTGCCAGCAAGGTTAGCACGAGGGTTTAAGAAACCTGAAGCAATCACACAGAAGAAAAGAGCTGGGAAAAGCATTTCTACGCGAGCGACTTCGATAGCAAATTCTTTGCCCAAGTTAATATGGTCCCACGCTTGAGTCAGGCCGTCAGCCCAAGACATCATTACTGCGGAGTACATAGAGATAATGCCGATGGTGCCCGCTAGTGCAGGAACTAAGTCTTCCAGCTCAAAGCGGAAATCTCGCCCAGGTAAATTGAGACCAAAACGGCGTGGCTTCATGATTTGCAGTTCATGATCCAGATATTCTGAGCGAGTTGCAAACTCAGAAGCAGGACGGTGAAGCTCCCGGTAGCTTTTCGTCTCAATGTCTGAGCGCTCTTTGTTCATAACGTCTGACATATGATTCCTCATATTTGTAAAAGTAAATAATTCAGTTGTGAATACTGTTTAATTGCATGAATAAAAAAAGTGTTGAAGCGTTTCTGACACGAGTCAAATGGGCCACTTCTAACACAAATACTGATCATTATGATGACCTTATATTTGCGGCGAGTTTAACGTGCTTATCAATAAGGGCGATTGATCTTGATCACTTTACGAATAAATATGAAAGAAAACTACACATGCCAGTGATATCAGACACATAGGGCGTATTTGGTTTGAAATATTTTTTCATCTTGCGAGTTTTATTACGTTTTAAAACATTGAAAAAGGCTTAGAAAAGTGCAGTCTTTGGTAACAGGAAAAGTCAGTATGTGTACCAAATGTGACTTTGTTAAAAATTCATTAATAAAATTGCCTTGCAAAAATGACTATTTATTAGCTTTGTAATGGGTGAGCTAGTTAGGGGCGCAGAAAAACAGCAAGTGAACACATCCCCATGAACATACATAGAGTATGTGATTGGAGTAAGCTAACCTAACCAATACTGGTGTAGCTTTCAGTAGGAAGAGAATAAGATTAATTCACTTATATTTGCATTAGTGTGCAAATTAAATCGCTATTCAGTCATATTTGATGGGTTAATAATTTGTTGCGTGGCTTTAGGTTGAGTGTTAGCTTGTTTCAAAAATGAACAGTGAAGTTCATTGATATAGACAGGGAGCGTTAGCGCATGACGGATGTACCCGCGCTTGAAATTAAGAATTTACACAAAACTTTTGGTCAGAATGAAGTGCTAAAAGGTATCTCCCTTCAAGCACAGAAAGGAGATGTTATTTCCATCATTGGCTCGTCAGGTTCTGGCAAAAGTACCTTTCTTCGTTGTATCAATTTATTAGAAACTCCCACTGCAGGTGAAATTTGGGTCAAAGGCGAACTTATCCAGATGAAAACTACGCGTCAAGGCATAGTGCAGCCAGCCAAAGAGAAACAAGTGCAGCGCATCCGTTCGCGTTTAGCCATGGTGTTTCAGAGTTTCAATCTTTGGTCGCATATGACAGTGCTCGAAAACGTCATTGAGGCTCCAATTTATGTGCTTGGTGTACCCAAAGCACAGGCCATTGAGCAAGCCGAGCGTTTACTGCGCAAAGTCGGTTTATACGAACGTAAAGATTATTACCCCGGACACCTTTCTGGTGGTCAACAACAGCGTGCGGCGATTGCACGGGCTCTTGCCGTGGAGCCCGAAGTTATGCTGTTTGATGAACCGACTTCTGCACTCGATCCTGAACTCGTAGGAGAAGTGTTGGGAGTCATGCGTGACTTGGCAGAAGAGGGACGCACCATGCTGGTCGTGACTCATGAGATGGCGTTTGCTCGTGATGTTTCAAATCATGTGATGTTCTTGCATCAAGGCAAAGTTGAAGAGCAGGGTAAACCAGAAAAACTGTTTAAAAATCCTGAATCTGAACGGTTAAAGCAGTTTATTTCGTCTATCTATTAAGTAAGCGGGAAAATCGAGAGTCATTCATTTTTTCAAAAGATAAGATCGGTTGTTACTGTTGGGGCTAATCGCTAACAATCAGATCTGATTTTTTAGTGATGAACTTTCTAGTAACACATTGATATTAAAGCAATAGCAAACATAAAGACAAACAATCACAGGAGTATGGATATGAAAAAGTGGTTAGTTGCGACAGCATTAATTGCGACAACAATCAGTGGCGTAACGCAAGCCAAAGAATGGAAAACGGTGCGTTTTGGTATTGAAGGCGCTTATCCTCCGTTTAGCTGGACAGAAGCCGATGGCTCTTTGAAAGGCTTTGACGTGGATATGGCGAATGCATTGTGTGCTGAGATGAAAGTGGAATGCAAAATTGTGCCACAGGATTGGGATGGCATCATTCCTTCACTGTTAGCGCGTAAGTACGATGCTATTATTGCGGCGATGTCGATTACCGAAGAGCGCAAGATGAAAGTCGATTTCACTGGCAAGTATGCCCTGATCCCGAACAAATTTATTGCTAAGAAAGGCGCGGATTTAGCCTTTACCAAAGAAGGTTTGAAGGGCGTGAAAATTGGTGTGCAACGTGCGACCACTCACGATAAATACATCACTGACAATTATGGTGACACCGTCGATATCGTACGTTATGGCTCGTTTGATGAAGCGTATTTAGACCTTGCCAATGGCCGGATCGCCGCAGTATTAGGGGATGCCTCCGCATTAGAAGAGGGCATGCTCAACAAACCCGGTGGTGATGCTTATGAATTTGTTGGCCCTTCACTGACAGACCCAAAATGGTTTGGCGAAGGTATGGGCATAGCTGTGCGCAAGCAAGATAAAGAGTTAACCGAAAAACTCGATGCGGCGATTACGGCACTGCGTGAAAAAGGGATTTATCAACAAATACAAGCTAAATACTTCAAGTATGACGTTTACGGTGAATAAAAGCGCTCCTTATCACTTCGAGTTGCCGTCCACAGGACGGTAGCTTGAAATCATGGATTCGCGATTAAAGCTCACTGTATTTCGGGTTGTTGGCATTCGTTCCTGATGTCACCAACAACCCGTAATCCAACTCAGGGAACGAGTCATATGCTGGATTTACAAGGCTATGAAGCCTCTATTTTGAAAGGCGCGCTGCTGACTATTGAAGTTGCCGTGCTGTCACTTTTGCTAGCGATGCTGCTAGGTATGTTAGGCGCACTCGCAAAAATGGCTCCCTACCGCTGGGCTCGAGCCATTGCGACACTCTATACCACTATCATTCGCGGTATTCCGGATTTAGTACTCATGATGCTGATTTTCTTTGGTGGGCAGATTTTACTCAACAATGGTCTCAGTTGGTTTAATGAGTTCATCAACCAATGGCTGACAGGTCGAGACCCGAATCATGAATGGGTCGCCTATCTGCCAGACTATGTAGATATCAGCCCTTTTGTCGCGGGCGTGTTAACCATCGGCTTCATTTTTGGGGCTTATATGGCGGAAACGTTTCGTGGCGCGATCCTTGCCGTGGATAAAGGCGAACTTGAAGCGGCGAAAGCTTACGGCATGAGCGCAGCCATGAGCTTTCGGCGAATTTTATTACCGCAGATGATTCGCCATGCTATTCCTGGCTTTGGCAATAACTGGCTGGTGCTGCTGAAAACGACCGCTCTTGTCTCGATCATCGGCCTTGAAGATATGGTACGCATCAGTTCGCTGGCGGCTGGCTCGACCAAGATGCCGTTTACCTTTTACATGGCGGTGGCCATCATCTTTCTATTTTTTACCAGTGTATCGACCGGTTTGCTCAAGCTGCTAGAACGTAAATTCAGTATCCATACGAGGTAAAGATGGATTTTTCTCTGATTATTGACAGTTTGCCTATTTACCTAAGTGGACTTTGGACCACTGTCTGGCTCGTGAGCCTTTCACTCGTAATCGGCTTGCTGTGCGCCATTCCGCTGGCGATTGCCCGAAATAGCAAGCAAAAATGGTTCAGCTTTCCGGCATGGGGATACATCTATTTTCTGCGTGGAACGCCACTCTTAGTGCAGCTTTATCTGATTTATTACGGTATGGATCAGTGGTTTCCGGTCAAAGATACCTTATGGGAGCATGCTTGGTTTTGTGCTTTGGTGGCCTTTATCTTAAATACCTCGGCCTATACGGCGGAAATTATCCGTGGGGCGATCAACGGGCTTCCGAAAGGTGAAGTAGAAGCTGCCAAAGCTTATGGTATGAGCCGTTTTCAAACTTACCAAAAAATTATTTTACCTAGTGCGCTGCGTCGATCCTTACCTGCTTACAGTAATGAAGTGATTTTTATGTTGCATGGCAGTGCCGTGGCAGGGATCGTCACCATCATGGATTTGACTGGCGCGGCACGATTAGTCAATTCTCGATACTATGCGCCATTTGAAGCTTTTTTGAGTGCAGGGCTGTTTTATATGGCGCTGACTTTCATCATTTTGTGGTGTTTTAAACAGGCGGAACAACGCTTTCTTGCCTACCTAAAACCTCGCAGCTAAATAAAAAATCCCCATCAATATCGATGGGGATTTTTAAGTAAGCCGTCAGAGCACTTGATTACTTGAATGTTGCCCAGATAGGCGCATGATCGGAAGGTTTATCGATCGCACGTAACTCATAATCGATACCAGCTTCTTGGCAGGTTTCAGCCAGAGTTGGTGTTGCCAAAATCACATCGATTCGAAGCCCACGGTTGTCTTCAAAGCCGCGTGAGCGGTAATCAAACCACGAAAATTGGTCACTGACGCCAGGATGCAATTGGCGGAAAGTATCGACCAATCCCCAATCTAAAAGCGTTTGTAACCACTCACGCTCTTCTGGTTGAAATGAACATTTGCCTGTTTGTAACCAGCGTTTGCGGTTGGCTTCGCCGATACCAATATCCAGATCGAGTGGGCTGATATTGATGTCACCCATCACGACCAGACGCTCTGAATTACTGCGGTGTTCACGCAGATAGGTCATCAAATCACGATAAAACTGACGTTTGTAAGGAAACTTGGTTTCGTGTTCGACGTTGTCACCTTGTGGGAAATAGCCATTGAGAATGGTGGTCTTTTGCCCATTCTGATCAGCGAATGTCGCCATGATCATGCGCTTTTGGTGTTCTTCATTGTCGGTTGGAAAGCCTTTGATCACTTCGACAGGCGTTTGTTTGCATAAAATGGCCACACCGTAGTGCGCTTTTTGACCGTGAAAATAGACTTGATAGCCCATGGCCTCGACTTCTTGACGAGGAAACGCCTCATCATGGACTTTGATCTCTTGTAGGCCAATCACATCAGGTTGATGCTTGTCGATCAACGCTTGCAGTTGATGCAATCTGGCTCTGAGTCCATTTATGTTGAAGCTGATAACTTTCATTGCGATTCCTTTTGGTTGACTTGGGGCTGATGTTATCACCTAAGCTCGGGATCTCAAGCTCGACGCATTTTTGGTTCAATAGTGAACTGAAAAAGTAAGCAAAAAGTAATAAATTTGTTGTTTAAAAGAGTCAATAGACTTATTTTTAGCCTTATTACCCGATGTACATGTCTTAAACGCAAACATAAGGATGTTGTATGCGCCAAATTTCAGTTCAGTGGAAAATCACACTACTTGCGGGGCTTTGTCTGGTTTTTACTTCTCTCGCTTTAATCGGTTTTTCAATCTACAACGCGCGTGCGAGCCAACAAACTGCCAAGCAACAAAGTGCTGAGTCCGTGATTGATAAATCGCAGCAACTGTTGCAAACCGGTGCGTTATTGAACGCAACAGAGATTTCAGAGTACCTCAGTGAAGCCATATATCGTGCGGAAATGTTGGCAGCCAGTGCCCTGTTTTTGAAAAATAATTCAGAAGAGAACTTCGGTGAAAGTGAGGTGCTACGCACGTCACTCGATGAAATGGTGCGAAAATCCGTACTTGGCTTTGACACTATAGAAGGCGCTTATCTGGTATTTCGTCCCAATATGCTCGACAGTGAAGATTCCAATTATGTTAATGCAGATTATGTTGGCTCAAACGATATTGGCCAGTTTGCCGCCTACTGGACCAAGGCGGCGAATGGGCAAAACGTGATTTCCCGCGTATTAACTCAAGCGCAACTCACAGAAGAATCGAATAAGGAGCGTTTTGTCTGCCCGATTGAGCAAGCCTCGCCCTGTATTACATCGCCGCGCATAGTGGAGTTTGAAACGGGACGCTATCTGGCCACGTCGCTGTCTGTGCCGATTTTGATTGATGGTGTCGCCATCGGCTTTTATGGCATTGATCTGACGCTCGCGCCTTTGATTGACATCACTCAAAATTCCGATAACAACTTGTTTGACGGACAAGGGAAAGTATCGATTGTTAGTGTAAATAATGCCTTAGTAGCGAGTGATTCCCCTCAGTTAACCCTTGGCGAAACGTTTCAAAGCGAGAATATCAACCGATCAACTCTGAGTTCATTATTGCAGACGGGTCAAGTCAACACTCAATGGAGTGAAGATGGTCAATGGCTGGTGGTTTTTTGCCCCAATCAAAGTCGCGAATCAAAACTGGGGTGTCATTTTTGAAATGCCACGTCAAAGTGTCATGCAAGATGCCGAACAACTGGACATTTTACTTACAGAACAACTTGAGCGCGGCATTCGTAGTGAATTGATGGTGGGTACGCTTATGGTTGTCGTGGGGCTATTGGTGGTCGCTCTTATGGCGATGCGTTTGGTGAGACCAATTCGAGCGGTTGCTGAACGATTACAAGATATTTCCTCTGGTGAAGGGGATTTAACTCAGCGTTTGCAGGTGAATTCTGCCGATGAAATCGGCCAACTGGCACAGGGCTTTAACCTTTTTATGGATAAGTTACAGCCGATCATCCGCCGAGTTGTGGATAATACGGGACAAGTCGTGAGTACCACCGAGCAGGTCAAAAGTACGGTTGAATCAACGCGCCGTAGCAGCGAAGCGCAATTTAAAGAAGTCGACAGTGTGGCAACCGCCGCAGAGGAGATGACTCAAACCTCAGCACATGTTGTCGAGAATGCTCAGCGTGCGGTGAATGCGGCGAGCGATGCTCAGCGAGCTGCCCAAACAGGGGATGAAGTGATCCGCCATTCACAGATGCAGATGAACCAGTTGGTGGACAGAATGAATCTTGCCGTTCCTGTCGTGGAAGAGTTAGCACGCAACAACACTGGGATTATTGAAATCTTAAGTGTGATTGAAGGCATTTCAGAGCAAACCAATTTGCTTGCATTAAATGCGGCGATTGAAGCGGCTCGAGCTGGAGAGCAAGGCCGCGGCTTTGCTGTTGTTGCCGATGAAGTGCGCAGCCTTGCTAGTCGCACTCAAGCTTCTGTCGGTGAAATTCGGTCCGTTATCAACAAAGTTGAATTGGGTACGCAAGATGTCGTGAAAGCTATTCAAGGCAGCAATGAAACCGCACAAGCTACGGCTGAGCAAGTCGCGGATGCAGTTACTCAGCTCAACCGAGTGTTTTCGGCGATTCATGCCATCAACGAGATGAGTCATCAAATCGTGCAAGCCGCGCAAGATCAGCAGACGGTATCGGCTCAAGTGACTCAAAGCGTGGTCAATATTCGCGATTTAAGTGCACAAATTCTTTCAGAAACGGAAGCATCCGAAAAAGTGGGAGAGCAAATTGCGCGGCTGTCGTTTGAACAACAAACTCTAGTCGGGCAGTTTAAAGTGAACTGAGACCAAGCGTTGTCAGACGAGAGTTACTCGTCTGACAGGGGGGCGATGGTTTGTGGTTGAATGCTGGGTGATACTGCAGCGTCTGACAGTTTTTGTTCAAAATCGCGTTTGACGATCTCAAGCGCAGCAAGCGCGATCTGGGGTTCAATCGCATGAGACTCTAATAAATAGATAAGATCGACCGCGAGTTTGATCTCATCAGAAGCTTCATTCAGTGGAATCGATGGAGTCGACATTTACGCTTTTCTCTCTTGAGTGGTAATTCGTTTCTCAATTTTTATTTTTGCCTCACGGCAGCGGTTGAGTCGCTGCTCGGATTGCAACAGGGCTTGCTGAGCCGCCACTTTTTCTGTTACCGAGGCTTGCTCAAGCAACAGGGCTTTATCACGCACCAAATCCATCAAACGTCGTTCCCAATCTTGATGTTGAGCCAGCTCCTGATAAAGCTCATTAATGGGTTTTTTAAAATAAGCGTGCGGTTTCGGTTCGTTACGGCGCACATTTTGAGTTGAAAGCTCACGAGTCAGTGCGGCGATTTGTGCAAGTAGCCGTTCAGATAAATATTCCGCGCGCAATGCGGTCAAACGTCCACTCTCTTTTTCACGGATTAAGGCTTGCAGTGTTGAATGAGCTTCTTCAACACAAGGTGTTAACAGCTTTCCGTGGCAATGGAATAACACCTCATCAAATAATGGGCGATGATGTTCACCACGTTGACGGTCGAGCTGGGCGGCAGAATGCTTGAGCTCGTTGAGAATCGTATGAAATTTGCTGTAGCTCTCCATCATCCCACCCACCATGCGTCATAAGCCAATTTCCCCGCCAAAATCGTGACCACTAAAATAAATAGGGGACGGATAAACGGAGCTCCAAAGCGAATGGCTGAGTGAGCCCCGACGTACGCTCCCGCCATCAAACAGACTCCCATGGTCAAACCCAACAGCCAATCAATATGACCGAGTAGAGCAAAAGTCACCAGCGAGGTGAAATTACTGGTTAAATTCATGGCTTTGGCGAGTCCCGAAGCCAGAAGAATATTGAAGCGATACAGCGCCATTGAGCTGACCGTCCAAAACGCGCCAGTGCCAGGGCCCGCTAAGCCATCATAAAATCCTAGCCCTATGCCTTGCAGGATCTGCTTGCGATGCAATTTAGGGCATGGTTCAGGCGTGACACTTTGTTCCGTTTGATGGGGGCGATGCAACACCGTATATAAAGCCGCAGCCAGAATAATCAGCGGGAGTACTTTACGTAGCCAATCCGTGCTGATCGCATCAACGGCCAGGGTACCCAGTATGGCGCCAATCAAGGTTGCAATAAAAGCGCGTTTCCAGCATGCAGGATCAAAGAGTTTTTGACGATAGTAAGTCCATGCCGCGGTTGATGAAGCAAACGTCGCAGCTAATTTATTGGTTCCCAAAGCCAAATGAGGCGGTAAACCTAGCGAAAGTAGCGCTGGTACGGTCAACATTCCGCCGCCGCCTGCGACCGCATCGATAAATCCGGCAATAAAAGCAACAAGAGCCAGCACCATTATCGTGGTGGGTTCTATCCATTCCATCAAAAGCGCAATCCTAATTGTGGTGAGTTAATCGTTATTATCAGTATTCAATCGTGCGCTTAAAGGGCGGTAAGGCATCCAACAACGCTTTTCCGTAACGCTTTGATACTACCCGCCGATCAAGGATGACCACTCTACCAGAATCCCGCTCTTTGCGCAGTAGACGTCCAACAGACTGGATGAGCTTTTTGCTGGCTTCAGGAATGGTAATTTGCATGAAAGGGTTACCGCCTAGCTCTTGAATATATTCGGCATGTGCTTGTTCCACCGGAGAGGTTGGAACGGCAAAGGGGATTTTGGTGATGATCAGATTTTCGAGGAGTTCACCAGGCAGATCTAGCCCTTCCGAAAAACTTCCAGTGCCAAATAAAACACTGGTTTTCTGTTTTTCAATCAGCTTTTTATGTTTATTTAGAATTTCTGAGCGAGATTTCTCACCTTGCACCTGCAGTGCCCAACCACGTTTTGTGAACTCAACTTTTAAAGACTCTGCCACTTCACGCATTTGCCAATAAGAAGCAAAGAGAACCAAATTGGCTTTGTCAGCTTGCAGGTAACACAATACTTTTTTTGCTAAATAGGCGGTATAGCCCTCGGCTTGTGGCTCAATTTCCATTTTGGGGATCAGCAATTCACCTTGTGTAGGGTAATCAAATGGCGAGGCTAAAGCTAAAAATTGCACTCCATCTTCCGCTTTGTCACTGATCCCAGCTTGCCGACAGAAAAAGCTGAATGAATTTAATGCTCTTAAGGTTGCAGAAACTAATATCGCCCCCACACAGCGGCTCCAAAGCTGCTGATCCAGTTGCCAGCCGATTTCGAGTGGCGAAACACTGACTAAATAGTCACCTTCTCGTTCAGGACTGACTTCAAGCCAGCGCGCTAAAGGGGCTCCCTTATCTTTGTTGGGTTTTGCCATCAGTTGCCATACTTGGGTCAAGTTTTCTAAACGTTGTACGTAAAACCCCAATTCGCCCAACGCAGGTTCAGCGATGCGTGTTGCAAGTTCGCCTTCTTTTACTTTTTCAGCAATTAAATCAGCAACTTTACTCACAGATTGCATCGCTTTTTGTGATGCCTTACTGAGAGTTTGTGACTCATCAGCCAGCCATTGTGGTAACTCGCCGTGCTCAAAACGGTAAATTCCCTCAACAAATTGTTCAGCCACAAACTGTTTGGGTAACTGGTTCAAAGTCGGGATTAAGTACTGTATCGCCGTGCGCGCCTCTTCAGCGAATCGCTCGGCACGTTTTTCATCACCTAGAGCGGTGAACTTGGATAAGGATTGATTGAGCTTTTCTAACCAACTCGCGGCTCCTTTTAACGTCGCCGCTGCCGATGCATGTTCGCGCGCGACCGTAGGGAGATGGTGCGCTTCGTCAAAAACATAAATCGTTTCTTCGGGGGCGGGCAGGATAACGCCCCCGCCTAAATCCGCGTCGGCCATCACTAGACTATGGTTAGCAATAATCACATCGGCCTTATCCAGTTCTGAACGTGCCTTCTGAAATGGACAGTGGCGATGAGCACTAAAGCTGCCATTACAACTATGTTTATCGCTGACAATGACTGACCACAATTCATCACTAATCGGGCTTGGCCAGCCATCGCGGTCACCATCCCATTTCCCTTGGCTCAGGGCAGTATGCAGCTCTGCAAGCAGCTCTGTCTCATGAGGTTTGGGTTTACTTTCAAATAGCGCGATTTGCCCATCATCAATTCCACAGGCTGCGGCTAAACGTTCGCTACAACAATAACGTTGACGGCCTTTCGCAAGAATAAATGAGAAGTTTTGATCACTGATCCTGCGATAAAGCGGTAAGTCTTTATTGAGCAGTTGCTCTTGAAGTGCCACTGTGGCTGTGGAGATCACGACTTTCCGCTTATTGACCACCGCCACAGGGATAACCGCCATTAAATAGGAGAGAGACTTTCCTATGCCTGTTCCTGCTTCTGCCACTAACATTCGAGTCGATTTGTGATAAGTCCCACAAAGGGTTTTGGCCATCTCGGCAACTAGGAAATTTTGAGCGCGACGAGGAATGAAATTTTCCAATTGATTTTGTAGGTTTTGATAACTGTTGCGAATGGAATCTTGAATGTTTTTTGTCAGCATAGAGGTGTCCAAAGTGCGATGGCGCGATGGTAGCACAGATCACTAAGTGATACCTACTTCACGAAATCGTATGCTTTTAATAGAAATCTAGATCTTGTTCACAAATAAAAACTGAACCTTCAGGAACTTAAATTTATTTTGTTTTATAAAAAATATATAGCTTCAAATACTAGGGTTATTTTTTATTAATGTCCTAATTTCACATTTTTTACGTCTCTTTTTAGAGTTTTATTCTGTTTTTTCTGGCTTTGGTAAGGCTGCTATTTTACGGTAATTTGTTAAGAAGTAAGCCGAAAAAAAGACTGAAAACAATGTAAGCATTTGAAATTGAATGTTTTATGTTTTTTTTCTTTGGTTTTTTTATGGTATTTGACATACAGAATATTCTTTTGCAATCTTAACCACGAATCTAATGGCGATGGTGACCAAACAAAGAGTTGGAAAACCATCATCAAAAAACAGGGAACCGGACAAGGAATTCCCACATTAAGAAAAGGCAGTGGATTAACATGAAAAAAACTCTATTAGCACTAGCAATCGCTAGCATCTCTGCATCAGCGTTTGCAGTAGAAACTACATCTCAAAATTCTAAGCCAGTATTTGAATTTGATCCTATGCACAAAGAGCAGTTTTCTGTTTCTGGTGCTTGGGGTCTTGGTGGTTACTACGATACTAAAACAGATGCTCTGTACGATGATTGGGCAACTGCGCTAACTGTAGCTGTGAACTACAAGAATAACCGCTTAGTTGGTTACCTTGAAGTTGACCTTGAAATGAACTACAGCACAGATGAAGTTAAGCAACCAATTCAATCAGGCCCTGCAACAGACGTAGATAAAGCATGGTTAGGTTTTGACACTGGTTACGGTGTTCTGTCATTCGGTTGGGAAAACGACACAGCATTAGACAAAGTTGATGGTGCTGGTGACCAAACTTATGAATTTGGTGCTTCTGCTGGTGATGCATCTGACGGCTTCAACGTAATCAAATTCCAAGGCTCTACTTCTGGTTTTGCATACGGTATCTCTACTTCTGAAACCAACGATGATCGTACCAAGGCTGAAACGGCGTACAACGGTTATGTTGGTATCGAACAATCAGCATTCAAAGTGTATGCTGGTTATGAGACCCGTGATGACTCTGACTACAATGTAACATCAGTTTCAGGTAATGCTAAACTGGGTGACTCTCTAACTATCGGTGCAAACTTCTGGATCGATGAAGGTAAAGTTGGCGTTAAAGACAATACAACTAACCTAGAGAAAATTGGTTACTATTTATCTGCAGGTTACAAAGTTACTGATAGCGTAACTCTTGCTGCTGGTTATGCAACAAACACAACTGAAGAAGATGGCAAAGCTGATATCGATCGTAGCTACATGAACGTTGCAGCAATGTACACTCACAGTGACAAGATCGACATGGGTATCGATATCCGTCAAGACCTAGATGTACCGAGTGGCGAAGACGAAGAGACATTTGTGTTTGCTGCTGCATTCTACAGATTCTAATCGAATTACTTGATTGTAAAATTAAAGGCCAATCTTACCGATTGGCCTTTATCTTTATTTCATGCTGGAAAACATAAGTAGTTATCCACAGCACTTTTTATATTTCTTGCCACTACCACAAACACAAGGATTGTTGCGGCCTTGCTTAACTGCAGTTGGAAATTTGCCATCAATATAAAACCAACAGTTATTTTCCTTTACAAATCGAGAGCGCTCTTCAAGGCAAAGCTCTTTACCCTGTTGTTCAATAAACGCTTTGAAGTGAACAAAACCTTCATCAGTGCTCTTGCCCATGTGGGTAGACACCACCTCTAGGCGAAGCCAGTGGCTATATACTGACTCGCTAATTGCTTCACGCTCGTTAATGGCGTGACAAGAGGGATGATAAGTTTCAATCACAAACTCGACATTCTTTAACATGTGGGCACTAAAACGCGCCCGCATGAGTTGTTCAGGAACTTGAGCATTGCGAGGATTGTGATGAATTGGCTCGCAACATTGCGAGTATGGTTGAAGATTTCCGCAATAACAGGACATAGAAAAAACAAATTCTGAGTAGGTAGATGAAGTTTATCGACCCGCTACAGTAATTACCAGTTTAGGTTTGTACACCAAGAAGGTCTGCGGTCCATTTAACTGCTTCGATGTAGCATTCAGTGGGCGCTTCATTTGGGAGATTAAGCGCTTGTCCAAGAGCGACCACTTGTCCCCAATCCGCCATTTCATAAGCTTTATTCAATGCCAATATTTGCCCTAAAGTTCCACTGCCTTGAGTTAACGCTTGTTTGACTTCTTCCTCAATGGGCATTTCTTTCACAATCGATTCAAGAGATTGATCAAGTAAGCTGTCTAGAACTGAGAACATACCTGTTAGAAATCCTGTTCCTGAAGCAATGTTTGTCGGCACTCGTTCACTGAGCATTTCGCAAAAGCGGGCGCGTAGAATGGCAAGATTATAAAGATAGTCTGGTTTGGAATCTTGTGTTGAAGCAATCGCAACGAGCGAAATGAATTTACGGAGTTTCTGTTGCCCTAGATAGACCAGCGCTTGACGGAAAGATTGGATTTTTGAACTCACTGTTGCTGAAGAGTTTACGAACGTGAGCAGCTTGTATGAAAGAGAAATATCTTTAGCGACAATTGCTTCAATTTCTCGAAAATCGACTTCTGGTTTCGCAACTTCTTTAAGTAGGTGAACAATGGTTAGAAATGAAGGCTGTAGGGCTTTACGCTGAATAATCTCAGGTTTACTGAAGAAGTAACCTTGAAAATAGTGGAATCCCGCCAGTTTTGCTTGTTCAAACTCTTCGTAGGTTTCAACTTTTTCGGCCAAAAAATCTATTTTCATCGTTCGCAATTTATTCATGAAGAGCTTAGCTTTAGGGATTGGTACGAGACGAATATCAAATTTGATGATGGAGATATAAGGCAAAAAAGCTTTCCAATCATTGCTGGGAATAAAATCATCCAGTGCAATTTTGTACCCAAGTTGAGCCATTTTCTTGATAGCACTGAGCAACTCAGGTGTGGGTGGGCAATCTTCAAGAATTTCGACAACCAGACTTTTAACCGGAAATAGTGTAGGCACCATGTTGAGTAAACTTTGATAAGGAAAGTTTACGAACCCAAGAAGATCACCAAGAGTACTGTAGTGTGCGGTTAAGAAATGATCGGAGAGAAGGCGGCTCGTGGCCTCCTCGGGGTCGATGTCTGGGAACGTGTTTTTAGGCCCATCACGAAAGAGAAGTTCGTAACCAATTGTGCTTTTTTCACGATCCAATATGGGTTGTCTAGCGACATACGAGTACTTCAAAGGTTTACCTATTTTGGGTTGTTGTTTCTTTTGTCAGTATTTCAGGATTATACCGAGATAAGTATCAGCTAAGAATATCGTTGTTACTAATTAATTGGTTAATATTTATGAGTGGCCTCGATAATAGTGAGTAACCAGTTAGTTTAGAATAGACCAAGATCGAGCTTTGGCTATACCAATCACCTAACACAATCCGTGTTTTGAGAGTCTGGTCATCGGTTTGGATGGAGTGAATGGCTGGCCGATGTGTGTGGCCGTGAATCATTAAATCTACGTTATATCGGTGTATAACCGCGATGACTTCGCTTGGTGTAACATCCATAATCATCATGGATTTATGCTGTTTGTCATCTCGTATATCCGCCTGTATTTTGCGGACAATCTTTTGCCTAAGTGCAAAAGGTAGAAGTCCAAATAATCGCTGTAACCAAGGTTGATGTACTTTGGCTCGAAAAGCAAGGTAGCGCGTATCTTGGGTGCAGAGTGTATCTCCATGCAGTACGACGGCTTTTTGCCCATATAAATCGATCACGGCTTCATCCGGTAACAGCTGTACTCCTGTTTGTTGAGCAAACCGTTTCCCAACCAGAAAATCGCGGTTTCCTTTGGTGAAATAGCATGGCACACCTTGTTGGGTCAGTTGGCGAAACTCGGATTTAATCTGCTCGGCAAAGGTGGTTGGGTCATCATCCCCAATCCAAAAATCAAATAGGTCGCCAAGGACATAAAGTGCATCTGCTTTGATGGCTTCTTCGCGCATAAATTGAATGAAGGAAGCGGTGATATCAGGATGCTTGGGGGAGAGATGAAGATCGGAAATAAATAGTGTATGCATGTTTCACAGCAAAAGGAGCGCCTAAGCGCTCCGAGTAAAATTAAGCTTCGATAGTGGTGCCAGTGATCACCACTTCATCTAAAGGGACATCTTGGTGCATGCCATAAGAGCCGGTGCTCACGCCCTTGATCTTATTGACCACATCCATACCTTCAACCACTTCACCAAACACACAGTAACCCCAGCCGTCACGACTTTCAGAACGAAAATCGAGGAAAGTGTTGTTATTCACGTTAATGAAAAATTGTGAGCTAGCGGAGTGCGGATCCATGGTACGAGCCATGGCAATGGTACCCACTTTATTGCTCAGACCATTATTTGCTTCGTTACGAATAGGATCGCGAGTCTCTTTTTCACGCAGTCCTGAAGTCATACCGCCGCCTTGAATCATAAAGCCGTCAATCACACGGTGAAAGAGAGTGTTATCGTAGAAACCTTCACGGCAATATTGCTCAAAGTTTGCGCTGGTTGCTGGCGCTTTTTCAAAGTTGAGCTGAATTTTGATGTCACCAAAATTGGTATGCAGGGTGATCATGAGTTTTACCTTCGCATTTATCCATTGAGAGCCAGAGTTTAGCCTAACTTTTTGTGCATTCAAAACATCAAATGGATGACCTAGTAATCTTTGAGTTGTTATACTGTCTGCCATTTATAATTTTGATGGTAATCAGATAGAGATCATGTTGAAGATTTATAACTCGCTCACAAGACAGAAAGAGGAATTTAAACCAATCGTTGCCGGCAAAGTGGGCATGTATGTGTGTGGAGTCACCATTTATGATCTCTGTCATATTGGACATGGACGGACATTTGTTTCATTTGACGTGGTTGCTCGTTATCTTCGTTACCTTGGCTACGATCTGACCTTTGTGCGTAACATCACCGACATCGACGACAAGATCATCAAGCGTGCTGCAGAGAATGCGGAAACGTGTGAATCATTGACAGAACGCTTGATTCAAGAAATGTATGCGGATTTCGATGCGCTGAATATCAAACGTCCCGACGTTGAACCGCGCGCGACTGCCTATATCGAAGAGATCATCGCTCTGGTTGAGCGTTTGATTGAGCGTGGTTTCGCCTATGTCGCAGACAATGGCGACGTGATGTTTGAAGTGAGCCAATACAGCGAGTACGGTAAGCTTTCCAAGCAAGATCTTGATCAGTTGCAAGCGGGAGCGCGAGTGGATGTCGAGGCGGCAAAACGCAGCCCGCTCGATTTCGTGCTCTGGAAAATGTCGAAGCCGGGTGAGCCAACATGGGAATCTCCTTGGGGACCAGGACGTCCGGGTTGGCACATTGAGTGTTCAGCGATGAACTCATCAATTCTAGGTAACCATTTCGACATCCACGGTGGTGGTTCTGACTTGCAATTTCCGCATCATGAAAACGAAATTGCGCAATCTTGCTGCGCCCATGATACCCAGTACGTCAATACTTGGATGCACAGTGGTATGGTGATGGTGGATAAAGAGAAGATGTCGAAATCGCTCGGTAACTTCTTCACTATCCGCGATGTATTGGGCCATTATGATGCAGAAACAGTGCGTTATTTCTTGATGTCCGGTCACTACAGAAGCCAATTAAACTACAGTGAAGAGAACCTCAATCAAGCGCGTGCTTCATTAGAGCGACTCTATAACGCACTACGTGGTTTAGACCGCAATGTGCCTGCCGCGGGTGGCGAGGAGTACGTGACGCGCTTTACTGCCGCTATGAACGATGATTTCAATACGCCAGAAGCGTATTCGGTGCTGTTTGATATGGCTCGTGAGATCAACCGACTCAAGAGTGAAGATATGACCAATGCGAGCGCTTTGGGCAGCTTAATGCGTGAGTTGGCAGATGTGATCGGTATTCTTTACCAAGAGCCTGAGGCTTTCTTCCAAGGTAGTGCGGAAGATGAAGATGCGGCGCAAATTGAAGCTTTAATCAAGCTACGTAATGATTCTCGTGCGACAAAAGATTGGGCTAATGCTGACTTGGCGCGTGATAAGTTAAACGAAATGGGAATTGTGCTTGAAGATGGACCTAATGGTACAACTTGGCGTCGTAAGTAACGAGCAACAAATGAGAGGGTGGGCGTAAGCCCACTCTCTTTTTCTGGCGCGTGTAGCCCATCTTTAAACGAACAAGGCAAGTGAGTTATGTCTGTCATCTTAGGGATTGATCCTGGATCGCGCGTGACGGGGTATGGTGTGATTCGTCAGCAAGGACGACACCTTATCTACCTCGGTAGCGGTTGTATCCGTACTTCCGATCTCGAGTTACCGTTACGCTTGAAACAAATCTATGCTGGCGTGAGTGAAATCATCACCCAATTTCAGCCGGATGCCTTTGCCATTGAGCAAGTCTTTATGGCCAAAAATGCGGATTCTGCGTTAAAACTTGGCCAAGCGCGAGGGAGTGCTATTGTCGCGGCAGTGAATGCGGATTTACCCGTTTATGAGTATGCCGCACGCCTCATCAAACAGGCGGTGGTGGGAACGGGGGCGGCGGATAAAAGCCAAGTGCAGCATATGGTGCAACAAATGTTGAAGCTACCCGGTAAACCGCAAGCGGACGCTGCGGATGCTTTAGGGGTGGCGATTTGTCATGCCAATACCAACAAAACCCTCATCGCGCTCGCTGGTCAAGCGACGAGTGCTCGAAAAGGTCGTTATCGGTAAACAGGTTAAGTATGCATTTTACTGGCTATCCATCCAGTTATTGATTATCATCATGCGCATATTTTTGCTCCCTCATCAATAAGGAGTCCCATGTGATTGGACGTCTTCGCGGTACGCTGATTGAAAAACTCCCGCCACAAATTTTGATTGAAATCGGCGGGATTGGCTATGAAGTACAAATGCCGATGAGTTGTATTTACGAACTTCCCAATATTGGTGAAGAAGCCATCATCTATACTCATTTTGTCGTGCGGGAAGATGCACAGCTATTGTACGGATTTAACACGGTCAATGAGCGAGCACTATTTCGCGAGGTGATCAAAGCCAATGGGGTGGGGCCCAAAATGGGGCTAGCAATACTTTCTGGCATGACAGCAAATCAGTTTGTGACTTGTGTTGAAAAAGAAGATATCTCTACCCTCATTAAATTACCGGGAGTCGGGAAGAAGACGGCTGAGCGATTGGTGGTGGAAATGAAAGATCGCCTGAAAGGATGGGGAGCGGGTGATCTTTTTACACCGGCGACAGATGCGTCACCTGTCGATTCTACGCCCGTGATTGCCCAAAATGCTCAGGAAGAAGCCATGAGCGCGCTATTGGCGCTAGGTTACAAGCCCCCTCAAGCTTCCAAAGCGGTATCGCAAGTGGCTAAAGCAGGAATGAGCAGTGAAGAGTTGATCCGTGAAGCGCTCAAATCTATGGTGTAACTGTTTGTATTCTTCCGTCGTTAACAACAGCCGCCACTAAGCCGATAGAGAAAATATGATAGAAGCCGATCGTTTAATTGCTCCAATCAGTAACCACTTCAAAGATGAGGAAGTGATTGATCGAGCGATTCGTCCCAAAAAGCTTGCCGATTACCAAGGTCAAGATCATGTTCGTGATCAGATGGAAATCTTCATTCAAGCAGCACAAATGCGCCAAGAAGCCTTAGACCATCTGCTGATTTTCGGGCCTCCTGGTTTGGGTAAAACCACTTTGGCAAATATTGTCGCCAATGAAATGGGAGTCAATATTCGTACCACTTCAGGCCCAGTGTTGGAAAAAGCGGGAGATTTAGCGGCACTGTTAACCAACCTTGAAGAAAACGATGTGCTGTTTATTGATGAAATCCATCGTTTGAGTCCTATGGTTGAGGAGATCCTTTACCCAGCAATGGAAGATTACCAACTCGATATTATGATTGGTGAAGGCCCTGCAGCACGCTCAATAAAAATTGATCTCCCTCCTTTTACTTTGATTGGAGCCACTACACGAGCTGGTTCGCTGACGTCACCACTGCGTGATCGATTTGGGATTGTGCAACGTTTGGAATATTACAAAGTCGCCGATTTGCAACACATCGTTCAGCGTAGTGCGCATTGTCTCGGTCTTTCGATGGATAGTGAGGGTGCTCTTGAAGTGGCTCGCCGTGCACGTGGAACCCCGAGGATTGCCAATCGTCTGTTGCGTCGTGTGCGAGATTATGCTGAAGTGAAAGGGAATGGGCACATTTGTGCGCAAACCGCTGATAGGGCACTTAATATGCTTGATGTTGATCATCTAGGTTTTGATTACATGGATAGAAAATTGCTATTAGCAATAATGGAGAAGTTTTCTGGCGGCCCAGTGGGAATTGATAACCTTGCCGCAGCCATTGGCGAAGAGAAAGATACGATAGAAGATGTTCTTGAGCCATTTCTCATTCAGCAAGGTTATTTACAACGCACACCACGCGGTCGTATCGCAACGGATCGCGCTTATTTGCATTTCGGTATTGAAAAGTAATGTTACATATCTCGCTTGTTAAACCAAGCGAGATACTCTTTTTTGATACAGTTCTCATTTCTTGTATTTCCTTTCCTTGGTAAATTGTTGGCTTTTTGGGTAGTGATGTTAATTCAATGATTGTTTTCAGTCGGATTGCATAAATAATTTCACGAGTGGCTAACACAAATTGCTCGCATCTTTTGATTTGGATCATTTTGTTTGTTTATTAACCACATGGCTCGCGTGAAACTTGATTTAGATCAAGGCGCAATTCACCTATAAACCTTTTGAAACAAACAGGTTTTGGCATTAGTATTAGCTGTAGCTATATTAGCTACAACTTAACAATTAACTAACCATAGTGGTACATAGTTGCAACAACAAATTTATTTTGTAGCAAGATGTTATAGTATTTTTAACATTGCAATTGTTGTTCTATGTCGAACGTGTCATTCAGCCGACACAAAGGAGTTACCATGATCGATGTCGTTGATTTATCGCGGTTGCAATTTGCACTCACTGCGATGTATCACTTCCTGTTTGTTCCCCTCACTCTAGGGATGGCATTTTTACTTGCTATCATGGAGTCACTCTATGTCATGACCGACAAGCAGATTTACAAGGACATGACTAAATTCTGGGGTAAGCTGTTCGGGATCAACTTTGCTTTAGGTGTGGCAACAGGCCTTACCATGGAGTTCCAGTTTGGTACCAACTGGTCTTACTATTCTCACTATGTAGGTGACATTTTCGGTGCTCCACTTGCGATTGAAGCGCTGGTAGCCTTCTTCCTAGAATCTACATTTGTTGGTTTATTCTTCTTTGGGTGGGACAGACTTTCCAAACGACAACACTTAGTCGTGACTTGGTTAGTCGCATTAGGTTCAAACTTCTCTGCTCTGTGGATTCTGGTTGCAAACGGCTGGATGCAAAACCCAGTAGGCTCAGAGTTTAATTTTGAAACCATGCGTATGGAGATGGTGAGCTTTGCTGATGTGGTACTAAACCCAGTTGCCCAAGTGAAGTTTGTTCACACCGTTGCGGCAGGTTATACCACAGGCGCAATGTTCATTTTGGGTATCAGTGCGTACTACCTATTGAAAGGTCGTGATGTTGCTTTTGCGCGTCGTTCATTTGCGATTGCAGCATCATTCGGTATGGCTTCTGTACTGTCCGTTATCGTACTGGGTGATGAATCAGGCTATGAGCTTGGTGAAGTTCAGCGCGTGAAACTGGCGGCGATTGAGTCTGAATGGCACACCGAGCCAGCACCCGCAGCGTTCACCTTGTTTGGTATTCCAAATCAAGAGGAAATGCGCACCGACTACGCGATCAAAATTCCATTTGCACTGGGGATCATTGCAACACGTTCACTCGACGAACAAGTTGTAGGTCTGCGTGATCTGCGTGATGAACACGTTGAGCGAATTCGTACCGGTATTTACGCTTACGATCTGCTAGAGCGTCTGCGTGCTGGTGAAAAAACGCCGGAAAACATGGCCGCCTTTGATGAAGTAAAACATGACCTCGGTTATGGCCTACTTCTGAAGCGTTACACGGATAAAGTGACGGATGCGACAGAAGAGCAAATCCAAGCGGCAGCGGATGATTCTATCCCAACGGTATGGCCACTGTTCTGGTCTTTCCGAATCATGGTCGCTTGTGGCTTTATTATGCTAGTGGTGTTTGGTGCAGCCTTTATCCAAACCTGCCGTCAGAAGATTGAACAGAAAAAGTGGGTTCTCAAAGCTGCACTATTCAGTATTCCATTGCCTTGGATTGCAGTAGAAACAGGTTGGTTTGTCGCTGAATATGGCCGTCAACCTTGGGCTGTCGGTGAAATTCTTCCCGTTAACGTTGCCGCTTCTGCATTAAGTGCAGGTGAAATCATCACTTCAATGCTGGCGATTTTGGCACTGTACACCATCTTCTTGATTGCAGAAGTGTACTTAATGGTTAAGTTCGCTCGTAAAGGCCCAAGCAGCCTGAAAACCGGACGTTACCATTTTGAACAAGGCGCAGAGTCTGTTCAGGATCAAGTCAACCGCCAAGTTGAAGCATAAGGCAAGGAGAAACAACCATGTTTGATTACGAGATCTTACGACTCATTTGGTGGGTACTGATTGGTGTGCTCCTCGTGGGTTTTGCCATCACAGATGGCTTTGATATGGGCGTTGGGGCGCTAGTCCCTATCATTGGTAAAAATGATAACGAACGTCGAGTGATGATTAACTCTATTGCCCCACATTGGGATGGAAACCAAGTTTGGTTAATCACTGCAGGTGGTGCCTTGTTTGCCGCATGGCCACTGGTTTATGCCACTTCATTTTCTGGCTTCTACCTAGCCATGATTGTGACACTTGCTGCGCTTTGGTTACGCCCTGTGGGTCTAGACTATCGCTCAAAAATCGAGAACACAAAATGGCGTAATAACTGGGATTTAGCGATTTCAGCATCAGGATTTATTCCACCCGTTATCTTCGGGGTGGCATTCGGTAACCTGCTACAAGGTGTCCCTTTTCAACTGAGTGATTTCTTGATGCCGACCTACCATGGTTCATTCTTTGGTCTGCTCAATCCATTTGCTCTGTTATGTGGTCTTGTGAGCTTGTTCATGACTTTGCTGCAAGGCTCTGCATGGCTACAGATGAAAACCACATCGCACGTGCATCAACGTGCACGTAATGTGGCACAACTGACCGGTTTGCTCACCGCAGTGTGTTTTGTGGCAGCGGGTTTTTGGGTTCAGCACATCGACGGTTATATGATTGTTGGTGCGATTGACGGTAATGCGGCATCGAATCCGCTCAACAAAGAAGTGATTCGTGAAACGGGCTCTTGGCTACACAACTTTGAACAAGTTCCTGTACTGTGGTTAGCACCTGCTCTTGGTGTGTTTATGCCTCTACTCTCGGTTTTGGCGTCACGTTTAAATAAAGGTGGTTTGGCATTTTTGACCTCTAGCTTAGGTAACGCTGGTGTTATCTTTACTGCGGGTTTCGCCATGTTCCCATTCGTTATGCCTTCAAGTTTGAATCCAGCTCATAGCTTGACTATGTGGGATGCAACTTCGAGCAAGCTGACGCTAGAACTGATGACCGTGGTTGCGGTTGTCATGGTGCCTATCATTTTGGGCTACACCATTTGGAGTTACTACAAAATGTTTGGCCGTCTTGATGATAAATTCATCGAAGATAACAAGAATTCACTGTACTAAGGAGCGCTCATTATGTGGTATTTCGCATGGATCCTTGGCGTATTACTCGCCTGTGCATTCGGCATCATCAATGCTCTTTGGTTAGAGCATAGCGAGATGATGGACAAAGATAGTGAGTGATTGGCAACCAATGTGGTCTGAAAAGGTCGCTCGCTGTCATGACATCACCGATAAGGCCTTTTTCAAGGCCTTATCGCTACTATTAGGGTTCTACAATGCCGCCATGGTGATGTGGGATCCGAATAGTTACGCAGATCGAATAGGTGGCTTCAATGCAATCATTACGCCGCTGATGATTTGGGCGATATGTGCCAGTATGGTCTTTGGGGTAGGGTTTAGGCCTCGCCACTGGGTATGGCAGATCGTCTTCAGCCCATACCTATCCTTGACCACTCTGAGTTATTTGACGCTGGTGCAGCTGATAAGCTAGCGCAATTCGTATTGTTGATGTGTTTTTATGCAGATTAGCGCTGTCATTTTGAGACGGCGCTAATTTTTTATCATTAGATAAGAAAACATTGCACGAGTTTGTACTATCGCACGCGAGTTGCGCTATAGTAGCGGCCATTCCTCGGTATATGAGATTTTTATCAAAACCATGAACACTTTTCATTGGCCAGTCACGGTGTATTACGAAGATACTGACGCTGGTGGAGTGGTTTATCACGCAAATTATCTAAAATTCTTTGAAAGAGCCCGTACCGAAATGCTCCGTGCTGTTGGTGTTCATCAACAGAGTTTGTTGGAACAAGGTATTGGCTTTGTGGTCAGACACATGGAGATCGATTTTCTTAAAGGTGCTAAGTTAGATGACCATTTGAAAGTCGTGACCAGAGTGTCAGAATTAAAAAAAGCTTCTTTAACTTTCTGTCAGGAACTCGTTAATCCTGAAGGCACTGTGTTGTCTAAAGCCAAGGTTAAGGTAGCATGTATCGACAATGAGAGCATGAGGCCGAGAGCTTTGCCTCAATTAATCAGTTTGGAGTTAAACTGCAGTGACTGCTGATATTTCATTTCTTGACCTTTTTTTACAAGCTAGCTTCCTAGTAAAAATGGTAATGCTGACCCTTTTGGGAATGTCGGTTGCCTCGTGGGCGGCAATTATCAAGCGTAGTAAAATTATCTCTGCTGCTGAGCGTGAAGCGGATACCTTTGAAGACCGCTTTTGGTCTGGAATGGATCTCGGTGCGCTATATCAAGACGTCAAAAAACGTAAAGATGACATCTATGGCATTGAGGAAATTTTTTATGCTGGCTTTACTGAATTTGCACGTTTGCGTAAAACCAACCCGAGTGCACCTGATTTTGTGATGGAAGGTACAGGGCGAGCCATGCGCGTAGCTGTGGCTCGTGAAGTTGATTCACTCGAAACCAGCTTACCTTTCTTGGCAACGGTAGGTTCAATCAGCCCATATATTGGTTTATTTGGAACGGTGTGGGGTATCATGCATGCGTTTATCGCTCTTGGAGAGGTAAAGCAAGCCACGTTAGCCATGGTGGCTCCGGGGATTGCAGAAGCTCTGATTGCAACGGCGATTGGTCTATTTGCTGCGATTCCAGCCGTTATGGCTTACAACCGTCTTAGCAATAAAGTCAGTAAGCTCGAACATACTTACGCTACCTTCTCGGAAGAGTTTCATACCATTCTCCACCGTCAAGCGATGGCTGGCAGGGAATAACTATGGCTGGCTATCAAACCAAAAAACGTGAGATGAAAGCAGAGATTAACGTGGTTCCTTACATCGACGTTATGCTGGTTCTCCTCATTATTTTTATGGTGACATCACCGTTTGTAACACAAGGTGTGGATGTGGAGTTGCCGAAAACTCATTCGGCTAAATCAGCACAAGATCTAGCGGGTGATAGCGATTCTAGCTTTATCATTGTTGAGATTGATAAAGAAGGTAATCTTGGCCTGAGTGTTAATGATGAAGAAGTTCAACGCGGTCTATCCATCGAAGATGTGATTGTTCGAGTGAAAGCAGAATTGTCTCTTAAACCTAATTCACCTGTGGCCGTGGGTGGCGATGCCGCTACACCTTACGCAGAGATTGTTTTGGTATTGGATGAGTTGGGTCAAGCTGGTATTCCTAAAGTAGGGCTACTCACGGACCTTAAATAATAGGTTTAATACTGAGCATGAAAGAGAATAAGTCCAGAAAAAGTAATGATGCTAAATCGATAACTATTTCGCTGGCGATGCACGGTGCTTTAGTCGCGATATTGCTCTGGGGAGCCGATTTCACCATGTCTGATCCTGAACCGACAGGGCAGATGATTGAAGCGGTGGTCATTGATCCTCAGCTCGTTCGTCAGCAAGCTCAGCAAATTCGTAGTCAGCGTGAAGAGGCGGCGAAAAAAGAGCAAGAGCGACTGGATAAACTCCGTCGTGAAAGCGAACAGCTAGAGAAAAATCGACAAGCAGAAGAAGAGCGTATCCGCCAGTTGAAAGAGCAACAGGCTAAAGAAGCCAAAGCGGCTCGTGAAGCAGAAAAGTTACGTGAGCAGAAAGAACAAGAGCGTTTAGCCGCTGAGCAGAATGCTCGCGAAGAAAAAGAGCGTGCTGCAAAAGCAGAGGCTGAACGCAAAGTGAAAGAAGAAGCCGCAAAAAAAGCTGAGCAAGAACGCGTGGCGAAAGAAGCCGCAGCGGCAAAGGCAGAACAGCAGCGTATTGAACGTGAAAAAGAAGCCAAGCTTGCGGAAGAAAAAGCAAAACGTGAAAAAGAAGTGGCAGCGAAAGCGGAGCAAGAACGTTTAGCAAAGGAAAAAGCGGCCAAAGAGGCGGCAGATAAAGCCAAGAAAGAAAAAGAACGTGCGGCAAAAGCAGAAGCTGAACGTAAAGCTCAAGAAGCGGCCTTGAATGATATTTTTGGCAGCTTGAGTGAAGAAAGTCAGCAAAATAATGCGGCACGTCAACAGTTTGTTACTTCGGAAGTAGGGCGCTATGGAGCTATCTACACCCAGCTCATCCGACAGAATCTGTTAGTGGAAGACAGTTTTCGAGGAAAGCAGTGTAGGGTTAACCTAAAGCTTATTCCTACTGGGACTGGTGCATTGCTGGGTAGCTTAACCGTTTTGGATGGCGACAGTCGTTTATGTGCAGCAACTAAACGCGCTGTTGCCCAAGTGAATAGTTTTCCATTACCGAAAGATCAACCTGACGTTGTGGAAAAACTTAAGAATATTAATTTAACCGTAGCACCTGAATAAGGAAGGGAAGGCTTGTGTTTAAGCGATTAGTTTTTGTTTTGATGCTCATCGGTACCGGTTTTTCCAATATTGCGAATGCAGCATTGGAGCTAGTTATCACTGACGGTATTGATTCTGCACGTCCGATTGCGATAGTTCCTTTCAAATGGGAAGGCGCCACCAAGTTGCCTGAAGACGTTTCGGCGGTGATTGCCTCTGACTTACAACGCAGTGGTAAATTTAGCCCAGTTCCGACCAGCAAAATGCCACAAACACCTTACAGCGAAGAGCAGGTTGATTTTGGCAAATGGACCTCTATGGGTGTCGATTCTTTACTGACGGGTACGATCACGCAAAATGCAGAAGGTAGCTATGTAATTAGTTATCAATTGGTCGATATTGTGCGTGGGCAGTTAACTCAAGGCCAAAGCAAAGCTCTGTCTCAAGATGGTCAATTGGTACTGTCTAAAGATCATGTTTTGTTTAATAAAGTGGCGACCGTTCCTGCATCAAGAATGCGTGAATATGCCCACCGTATTGCGGACTTGGTTTATGAGGAATTGACCGGTGAACGCGGTGCCTTTTTAACGCGAATTGCTTACGTTGTGGTCAATGATAAGGATCCGTATCCTTATCAACTGAGAATTGCTGATTATGACGGCTATAACGAACGTCTTGTGCTTCGTTCCAAGCAGCCGCTCATGTCACCCGCTTGGTCACCTGATGGCCAGACTTTGGCTTACGTGAGTTTCCAAAACGGACAAGCCGAAATTTACATGATGAACATCTATAATGGGAAGCGAGAGAAACTGACTTCATTCCCACGTCATAATGGTGCACCTAGATTCTCACCAGATGGTAAAACGCTAGCGCTGGTTTTATCAAAAACTGGTAATTTACAGGTCTACACGATGGACTTGGCAACGCGTCGCTTAAAAGAAGTGACAAGTGGTCGTTCCAACAACACCGAACCCTTCTGGCATCCAGATGGTAAATCTTTAATTTTCACCTCAGATCGGGGTGGTAAACCACAGATTTATCAAGTAGATTTATCCGGCGGTGAAACCAAGCGTTTAACTTGGCAAGGTAGCCAAAACTTGGGTGGCCAAATTACACCGGATGGAAAATTCTTGGTGATGGTGAATCGTAGTGATTCCGGCTTCAATCTCGCGAAGCAGGATTTAGAAACAGGGGCAATGCAGATTCTGACAAAAACCTTGTTGGATGAGTCCCCAAGTATTGCGCCGAATGGTGGTATGGTGATTTACAGCTCCATCTACAATAAGGCCAACGTCTTGTCGATGGTATCCATTGATGGGCGCTTTAAAGCAAGATTACCGGCAACCAATGGGCGCGTTCGAGCTCCAGCCTGGTCACCGTTTTTATAACAAGTAACTGTTTAATAGAAAGGAATAGGAAATGCAACTTAACAAAGTTCTGAAGAGTCTGCTGATTGCGCTACCAGTTTTGGCTGTTACCGCTTGTAGCTCAAGCGATGACGCTGCGAACTCAGGTTCTCAAACCAACCAATCAGCAGTTTCTACTGTTGACTCAAATGCTCTGAATGCACAAGGTCAACTGACTGAGCAAGAACTGAAAGAACAAGCTCTGCGTGAAAACCAAACTATCTACTTTGCATTCGATAACGCGACTATCGCGAGCGACTACGAAGCAATGCTAGCTGCACACGCTGCTTACCTAGTTAAAAACCCAAGCCTACGCGTAACTATCGAAGGTCACGCAGATGAGCGTGGTACTCCTGAGTACAACATCGCACTGGGTGAGCGTCGTGCTCAAGCAGTTGCTAAGTACCTAGAAGCTCTGGGTGTTCAAGCTGGCCAACTATCTATCGTTAGCTACGGTGAAGAGAAGCCTCTAGTATTAGGTCAAGCAGAAGACGCATACGCGAAAAATCGTCGTGCAGTTCTGGTTTACTAATTGAGGTGATGCCTCATGTTCAGTAACTTAAAGCACGTTGTCATGCTGATGTTACTGGCAAGTGCAGCGAGCTATGCGCTCGCTGCACCCGCTCCAGTATCTGACTTAAGTAGCAACGTATCCGGTGGTTCGCGGGGTTCAGAAATTGAACGTCTCGAACGTCTCCTCGAAAGCCGTAATCTTGTGCAGTTGCAAATGCAAAAGCAACTCGATGATATGGCACTTGAAGTCAATGAATTACGGGGCCAGATTGAAAAAAACAACTATGACATGCAACAAATGTTGCAGCGTCAAAGAGAGTTGTTTGTAGAACTTGATCGTGTGCGTGGCGAGATGAAATCACCTTCCGCAACAGGCCAACTACCAACAAGCAGCAATGATGAGGCTGCACAAGGCACCTTCAGTAGCGACGCTAATGAACAGGCTGCTTATCAGAATGCTGTTGATCTGATCCTTAAAAAGCGTGACTACGCGGGTGCGATTGCCGCTTTCCAGAAGTTTCAGACTGACTACCCTAATTCTACCTTCTCTGCTAATGCACATTACTGGCTAGGCCAGCTCTATTTCGCTAAGAAAGAAGACAAAGAAGCCGCGAAAAGCTTTGCTGCGGTTGTCTCTGATAAAGGCTCTAACAAACGGGCTGATGCATTAGTTAAGTTGGGCGATATTGCGAAACGCAATAACAACGCCGAACAGGCACGTAAATTTTACCAGCAAGCGGTGGATGAATATCCCGATAGTGCTTCTGCTAAAGTTGCCAAAGAAAACCTTAAATAAACACAAGAGCTGCGTATGCAGCTCTTGTCCGTTTCAGGTTCTTCATCTGGCTATGTTACTCATCTCTAGACACGATTTCGTTTCCTTGTCTATGGCATTCAATTTTGCTTGCTGCTGGCTAGAGTGTACAATGCTCCGTCTATGGAAGTTGTGTAGAGCAAGAGCAATGAGCCACATACTCGATACTATAAATACAGTTTATCCCTTTCCCCCAAAACCTATCCCTCTTAGGGATGAGGAAAAGCAAGCTTATATCGCTGAGATCAAACAACTCTTAATTGAGAAAGATGCGGTGTTGATTGCTCATTACTATACGGATCCTGAAATTCAAGCGCTTGCTGAAGCGACAGGTGGGTTTGTGGGTGACTCGCTAGAGATGGCAAAATTTGGCAACCGCCATCCAGCCACAACCTTAATTATTGCGGGCGTACGTTTCATGGGAGAGTCAGCAAAGATTTTGACCCCAGAAAAACGCATCTTAATGCCGACGCTCGAAGCGGAGTGCTCCCTCGATCTTGGTTGCCCAGCAGACAAGTTCACTGAGTTTTGCGATGCACACCCTGATCATACGGTAGTCGTGTATGCCAATACCTCAGCGGCGGTGAAAGCGCGTGCCGACTGGGTGGTGACATCAAGCATTGCTCTGGAAATTGTTGAGCACTTAGATTCTGAGGGTAAACCTATTATTTGGGGTCCAGATCGACACTTAGGTGCTTATATTGCTAAGAAAACGGGCGCTGACATGCTGTTATGGCAGGGCGGATGTGTCGTGCATGATGAGTTTTCTGCTGATGCTCTGCGTAAGATGAAGGCACTTTATCCTGATGCTGCGATTTTGGTTCATCCTGAATCGCCTGCGAGTGTTGTTGAATTGGCGGATGCGGTAGGCTCAACAAGCCAACTCATTAAAGCGGCTAAGACATTACCACAGCAGAAAATGATTGTTGCTACGGATAAAGGCATCTTCTTTAAAATGCAGCAAATGGTTCCCGAGAAGGAGCTGATTGAAGCTCCAACCGCAGGTGCGGGAGCGACTTGCCGTAGTTGTGCGCATTGTCCTTGGATGGCGATGAATGGCCTTCAGGCTATTGCACAAGCACTGCGTGAAGGTGGTAAACAGCATGAAATTTTTGTGGATGAAGCGCTGAGAGTGAAATCACTTATCCCGCTTAATCGTATGTTGGATTTCGCTGAACAACTGAATTTAAAAGTGAAAGGCAACGCGTAAGTAAGCTGTCTGTTGTGCTGAAAATAGACATGCCCATCGCCTTAAAAAATGGGCATGTCTGGCAAACATGATGGCTACTGAGCTTCAGCTAACGTGACACCACGTTGTGTGATTCCACACAACATCACTGGAATCGCATGATAAATTTCAGCAAATTGCTCTAAACCGGTGAAGCCTTGCTCATAAAGTGTGGCGATCGATGTTTCAGGATCGTAGAGCATACTTAATGAAAGAAGCACGCCACCAAGCAGGGTATTATCCGAACTATTTTCTGGCATCAACACCTCCCAATCATCACGCGCTAATTGCCAACCTTGTAGCATCCCCTCGCAAAAATCACGTACCTCTTGATTCACGATTTCTGCCTCATCCAACAAGTAGCCAGTTGGCCATTGCCAGTTGCCTTCTAGTAGCTGAGATCGTGTTTCATTCCAAAGTGCGATGATGTGCTCGAAATAGTTTTCTAATTGGATAGGATCCGAAAAAGGTGCAATCTCTTCTCCACCCCATAAGAAGGGGAGCCATTCTTCAGGGGGTAAGACATTAGGACAGCAAGCCATAGCGGTAACAAAACCGACGGTTTTAGCTTGATTGAGGAGTTTGTTTTCTAATTCTGGCTGCTGCAGGATTTCTTGTAAGGTTTGCATGAGATGTGAGTGCTCAATAAATATCAGTGCGCCCATTTTATCTGGAAAGCGTGCTCAGGGCATCCGCTTGTTCTCTCTGTTCAGCGTTTAAGGCTAAATTTCCAGCCTAAGAATGTTAGTTTGTGCACAGCACCATGGAAAATTGATGGGAAAAGAAAGCCTGACAGAATAATTTCGCTATAATTTTGTAAACAAAAAATAATTCAGTTGGTTATGGCTATTCGCTCCTCGCTTAAAAAGAAAAGTATTCTAGCGCTTACCATTTATTTGGCCTTCTTCCTTGCGATTGTAGGGACACTGAGTTATTGGGGGCTTGAGGTTCCATTTAGAAAAGAGCTGAAAAATAATCTAGCTCTGAGAGCGGAGTTACTGGCGACCCAAATCCGTGAGCCGTTGAATAACTCGATAGGGGTTCTGCAGAGTGTTACCAGCATTGGCAAAAGCGCTGCCGATAAGGAAGAGCAAGAGCGCATGCTGCGCTCACTATTTTCTGTTGTTGGCGGAGTGATCATTAGCGGCGGGTTGTGGCCGGAACCCAATCTATCGGCAACTGACCCCTCACTACGATATGACAGCTTGTTTTTTAATAAAGCAACCGATGGACAGGTTGACCAACTGAGCTCATGGAATAACCCAAAAGCAGGGGGCTATGACCGAGAAAGCTGGTACCTGGCTGCAGAGCGTGAAGCCGAAGGGCTCTATTTCTGGTCACCTGTCTATGTCGACCCCTATACTCGTGTTGAAATGATCACGGTCTCGACTCCTTATTATCGTAACGGTCAGTTTGCGGGCGTTGCTACCGTTGATCTCTCACTTGAAAGCTTAATCCAATTCGTTGCTGCGACAGCAGAGCAGTACAACTTAGGTGTGAATCTTAAAGATGCCTTTGGGGTTGAGGTCGTCTCACATAACTTCCGCACTTATGATAATGCCTTGATCAGTTACTATAACTTTGGAGAGTTCAATTGGCAGATTGAAGTAGTGAATGCCAATCAACACGTGGATGAAATCATTTTCGACTTAATCATTAACATCGAAAAAGGATTGATGCCGATCCTGCTGCTCTGTGTGATGGTGGGATATTTTTTAATTAGCCATTACTGGATCCGTCCAATTGTATTAATTGCGAAAAGGGTGAGTGAGTCGAGAGAGGGAGAAATCATAGATATTCGATACAAATCTCAGGATGAGATCCGCCATCTTATTGATACTTTTAACCAAAAAACGATTTACTTAGAGGCAGAGAAAGTTAAAGCTCAGGCCTCGACCAAAGCGAAAAGTGCATTTTTAGCCACACTCTCTCATGAAATTCGAACGCCGATGAACGGCGTACTCGGCACCGCGCAAATCTTATTAAAAGATGAATTGACGCCTAAGCAGAGACAACACCTCACCAGTCTCTACGAATCGGGCGAGCATATGATGTCATTACTCAATGAGATTTTAGATTATTCGAAAATAGAGCAGGGCAAATTCGAGTTGGATTACAGTGCATTTCCGCTCAAATCTATCATCGGCAGCATCAAAAGCATCTATTCCAGTCTTTGCGTGGAAAAAGGACTGAAATTCCAACTGAACTCAGAAATTGCCGATGGACGGTGGTACTACGGTGACAAGGCGCGTTTGCGGCAAATTATCTTCAATCTGCTTAGCAATGCGGTGAAATTTACCGAAGTAGGCTTTGTCGCTGTAGGGTTAAGTGAAGAAAGCTGTGGCGATGAGAATTACTTGATCATCAAAGTGCAGGATACGGGGATCGGCATCGCACAAGAGTCATTAGGGCGTATCTTTAGGCCTTTTGAACAGGCGGAATCACACACAACACGGCGTTTTGGTGGTACAGGTTTAGGCTTGGCCATTGTTAAACAGATTGCGGAATTAATGAATGGCAGTGTTTTAGTGCAAAGTGAAGTCGGGAAAGGATCCTGTTTTAACGTGAGAGTCAAATTAGCGATTACCGAACCGGTGACCGAAGATGTTAAACCTACTAAAGCTAAGACATATCCCGGTTTACGGGTACTAATTGTCGAAGATAACCGTACGAATATCATGATTCTGGAAGCTTTTATGCGAAATAAAGGTTTTGAGTGTCATAGTGTGATGGATGGTGCACAAGCTATTGCGGCGTTACAGGAAAGCTCGTTTGATCTGGTGTTAATGGATAACCACATGCCGTTAAAAGATGGTATTCAAGCCACCAGAGAAATTCGTCAGTTGCCACTGCCACAAGCCAAGATACTGTTGTTCGGTTGTACCGCCGATGTCTTCAAAGATACCCGAGATAAAATGCTCTCTGCAGGGGCGGATGACATTATCGCTAAACCTATTGCAGAGCATGAGTTGGATAGGGTGCTTGAACAACACTCAGAGCGCCTGTACCAGTTTCATCGCGAACCTTCTTTACCATCGGTAGAGTAAATCACTCTGTTTCTTCCTTCCTTCCTTCCTTCCTTCCTTCCTTCCTTCCTTCTTTCTTTCCTTTTTTTCCTTTCTTATGCGTGTGGGCAAGTTCGGCTGGCAAGAATCTGTCTCAGCGTGATGTAATAAAATTACCAAACTTAAACTCAAAAACTGATGTTTTGACTATTAATGCGTAAAAATAGCTGTAGATGCTATTTTAGTTTCATTTTTTGGTTTTTTATTTACCTCTTGAGTTTAAAAACAAAGCCTAAAACTAATTTTTGTATGATTTAATAGTTCCATAGACTGCTAATTTGGAATTCTGGCAGTGACATGTTTGGTAAAGATTGCAAAATTGTAGTGATATATTTTATAGGGGATGTAAATGAAAGCTCGTGGTCCGTTTTGTATTCGTCATGCAGCGGCTGATACTTTTGCGATGGTCGTCTTTTGTTTTGTAACAGGCATGATTATTGAAATTTTTGTGTCTGGAATGACCTTTCAGCAATCACTCGCTTCCCGAACCCTTTCCATTCCCGTTAATATCGCGATTGCTTGGCCGTATGGTGTGTTTAGAGATTATGTTCTTCGCCAAGGGCGCAAAATTTCCCCAACCGGTTGGATGAAGAATCTCTCCGATCTCGTGGCTTACGTTCTCTTTCAATCGCCGGTTTATGCTGCCATTCTCTTCACCGTAGGCGCTTCTACCGATCAAATCATTACTGCTGTGGCCACCAATGCATTGGTGTCGTGTGGAATGGGTGTGTTGTACGGCTATTTCCTCGATATGTGCCGCCGTTGGTTTAAAGTTCCGGGCTATACGGTATCTGAAAGTTGATATTTCTCAGACATTTAGCTTTTATCCCTTCCTACTTGAAGCGGTAGCGCTGTTGGCTATGTTTGTTCACCCCAATTACATAGTTTATCTATGCTAATGGGGATTAATTAACAATCTGTTTCCCTACAACGCCAATTCGTAAAAAGATTGGAATGGACCCAAAATGAAAAACCCAGCTTCGCTAAAACGAGGCTGGGTTGGTTTATTAGCTTCACACGAAACTTTTAGAAGAAACCGAGAGGATTCACGTCGTAGCTGATCAGTAAGTTTTTGGTGTTCTGGTAGTGGTTCAACATCATTTTGTGGGTTTCACGCCCAATGCCCGATTTTTTATAGCCACCAAAGGCCGCATGCGCGGGGTAAGCGTGGTAACAGTTGATCCAGATCCTTCCAGCTTGGATATTTCTTCCCATACGGTAGGCGAGGTTTTGGTCACGGGTCCAAATACCTGCACCGAGGCCGTATTCGGTATCGTTGGCCAATGCCAATGCTTCGGCTTCGTCTTTAAAAGAGGTAATGGCAAGTACAGGGCCAAAAATTTCTTCTTGGAAGATACGCATTTTGTTGTGGCCTTGCAGTAGGGTCGGCTGAATGTAGTAACCTTGACCGAGCCCCCCATCTTGTTTGGCAACATTACCCCCAAACAGCACTTTCGCCCCTTCTTTTCGGCCAATATCTAAGTAACTCAGGATCTTGTCAAACTGCTCTTGAGATGCCTGTGCACCCACTTGGGTATCGGTATCCAGTGGGTTACCTTGTTTGATGCCTTTCGCCCGCTGCGCGACTTTGGCTACAAAGCGATCATAGATAGATTCATGAACAAGAACGCGAGAAGGGCAGGTACACACTTCGCCTTGGTTGAAAAAGCCCAGCAGTGTACCTTCGATACATTTCTCTAAATAGGTGTCTTCGTGGTCAAAAATATCTGGAAAATAGATATTAGGTGACTTCCCACCGAGCTCTACGGTCGATGGAATTAAACTCTGCGCCGCACATTTTAGAATGTGCTGACCCACTTGGGTTGAGCCCGTAAACGCTAGTTTGGCAATGCGTTGACTGGTGGCCAAGGCTTGGCCTGCTTCACTGCCAAAACCGTTGACCACGTTGATGACGCCAGCGGGAATGAGATCGGCGATTTTCTCGATCAACACCAAAATCGACGTCGGGGTTTGCTCGGCAGGTTTGAGTACCACACAGCAGCCTGCAGCAAGGGCAGGAGCTAACTTCCACGCCGCCATCAGCATTGGGAAATTCCACGGAATGATTTGTCCCACCACTCCGATTGGCTCAGGAAAATGGTAACTGGCCGTATGGCTATCGAGCTCAGCGGCGCTGCCTTCTTGAGCACGAATGCAGCCTGCAAAATACCGGAAATGGTCAACCACCAGAGGGAGATCGGCCGCTAGAGTTTCACGCACCGGTTTACCATTCTCCCAGCATTCCGCAACCGCAAGCTGCTCTATGTTTGCTTCAATCCGATCGGCAATTTTCAGTAGCAGGTTAGAGCGCTCAGTCACACTGGTTTTTGCCCATGCTTCACGCACTTGATGTGCGGCATCTAACGCCAAATCAATATCTGCTTGGGTTGATCGAGCGACTTGGCAATAAACCTGTCCATTGACGGGTGAAATATTACCAAAGTATTCACCACTGACAGGTTTAACCCATTGGCCGCCAATGAAATTATCGTAATGGCTCTTGAAGGTGATAACGGCGTTGTCACTACCCGGTTGTGCATAAATCATAACTCGTCCTTTTGTTTTCGGTTTGGGTGTTACACAGTGTCGAAATGCACTGCTTTATCCCTTTCCTACTTGAAGTGGCTGCTCCAAGCGGTTCGGGTATTCCAACGCTATAACGCAAATCACAGGCCAACATAAATGAACTTGTTGTTAATCTTGTGTAACGCTATGGTTAACAAAAGGATCGCAAGTAACAGACAAGGTTACCGTACTCGATGAGATGATGTGTACGAGTGTTCAAGTGTTACAACATGACACACCCAGAGTGTGAGGAAATGGAACAGTGATGCAACTTCAACAGCTTAGCCATGTTAATTGGCTGGTGAACTCTTGGCAGCGTAGTGAACAGGCGGGGTTGACCCAGCAGAGTCGTGCGCAAGATATTCGTTTGAGTGACAACAAACTTAAGGAGCGTCGCCAAGAGCTCGCGGGGCTGATTGATACGGTCAGCCGATTTGCACTACCGCTGTTCTACCAACTGTTTGCACACAGTGACAGCCGTTTAATTTTGACCGACCAACACGGTGTGATCATCGGCAGTTGGGGGCAAGCGAGATTTCGTGAAAAACTGAGCCAAATCGCGCTAAGCTCCGGCGCATGTTGGCAAGAGCCGATCAAAGGTACCAACGCTATTGGCACGGCTTTGATTGAGCAAAAACCCATTTCGGTGATTGGTGAGCAGCACTTTATTCAGCATCATCACTTTATCAGTTGTTCCGCGAGCCCGATTTTTGATTATGCCGGCCAGCTGATTGGGGTGTTAGACATCACCAGCGAGCAGCAGAAACACACTCTTTCAACCCAAGTTGTGGTACAAAACATGGTACAACTGGTTGAAAATCAGCTCCTTAACCAGATACCACATGGCCATGTACGAATCGATCTCGCTTGTGAACCCTCGTTACTGAGCAGTGGCTGGCAAGGCGTAATTATTGCGGATGAATCGGGCCAAATATTGGCGCATAACCAAGTCGCAGGTCAGTTATTAGCGCAAGGCACAGTGATTGGTCAATCGGTGGAGCAGGTGTTGCCACGGCCACAGACGCATGCATCATTTATCTATACCACCACACCGCTCCACTCCAAACGACATCGTACCCGTTCGTTAACCCCCGCAAGTGATCTGCATTTTGGGGATGCGGAGGTGGAGCGCTGCTGGCAACAGGCTAATCGTGTAATTGATAAAGATATCCGCTTGCTGATCCTTGGCCAAACTGGGGTGGGTAAAAATGAATTTGTTAAAGCGCTGCACAAAAATAGCCAGCGTAAAAACGGCCCTTTAGTCGCGGTAAATTGTGGTGCGCTGGCAAAAGAGTTGGTGGAGGCCGAGCTGTTTGGTTATGTCGCTGGCGCCTTTACCGGAGCCAGTCATAAAGGTTACCAAGGGAAAGTGCGTTTAGCCGACAAAGGAATTCTGTTTCTGGATGAAATCGCTGATTTACCCCTAGATGCACAAAGTCGCTTACTGCATGTGTTGCAAGACAAAACCGTGCTGCCGGTGGGTTCTAATCACGCCACCAAAGTCGACATTCAGATTATCGCTGCGACTCACAAAAACCTTGAACAGTTGGTCACACAAGGGCTGTTTCGCCAAGATCTTTACTACCGACTCAGTGATTTGGTTGTCGAGCTGCCCAGCTTCCAGCAGCGTAAAGATAGACAAGCCCTGATCCACCATATTCATCACCGCTACAGTGATCCTAGCCAACAAATTTGTGGTGACTTAATGCAAAGGCTACTCGCTTATCACTGGCCGGGTAATTTACGCGAGCTGGATAGCTTAATCAAAGTCGCGAGTTTGATGGCTGAAGGCGAGGGGATACTCACTTTCAATCATCTGCCGACACATCTTGCCCAAAAACTCAGCCACGCGTCGATGCCTATCGCTGCGGAGGATGATCAACAGAAAGACATCAAATCCACGGTAGAAGCATCCTTACTCAAAACCTACCAAGCAACGCAAGGCAACATTAGCCAAACCTCGCGTTTGCTCGGGTTGAGCAGAAATACCATCTATCGAAAATTGAAAGCGTTGGGGATACTGAAGTAAGATTGGCAGCTTCACGTTACCAAGGGTGGGCGCAGCTTAGTCGCCTATTCCCATTTTCTGCCTGATGAAAGGCGGATTTTCACAGAGAACCCTCTAATGAACCAACAAGTTAATAACCCGCTGCATGGCCTAAGCCTAGAAAAAATCGTTACTCGCTTGGTGGAGCATTATGGCTGGAGTGGGTTACATCAGCGCATCAACATCAACTGCTTTGCAAGCGACCCATCGATTAAATCGTCGCTCAAGTTTTTGCGCAAAACTCAATGGGCGCGCGATAAGGTTGAGGCACTGTATATCTCCACCTTTAGCTAATCCCTACGCTTTCGAGGCGCTCAATATAGATGAATTTAATGGGAGGCTAATTAAGGGTGTAGAATAGGTTCGGCGTTGAGCCTTGAGTCAATAATAATTAAGTAGGAAGCAATGGAAAAAATTGCCATTTTGGTTGATGTACAAAACGTGTATTACACCTGCCGCGAGCGCTATGGTCGGCACTTTGATTACAATCAGTTTTGGTCGCAAGTGACGCAAAATCGCACTGTAGTGAAAGCCAATGCCTATGCGATTGCCAGTAAAGATCCGCAGCAGAGGCAATTTCATCATATTTTACGAGGGATTGGCTTTGAAGTGATGCTAAAACCCTTTATCCAGCGCAGTGATGGTAGCGCGAAAGGGGATTGGGACGTCGGCATTGCCCTTGATGGCTATGAATTAGCTCAAGAGGTAGACACTGTAGTGCTCGTTTCTGGTGATGGTGATTTTGAGCCTTTGGTGACCAGAATTGCGCAACGTTTTCAGGTTAAGGTGGAAGTGTATGGCGTGCCGAAACTGACTGCGCAACATTTAATCGATGTTGCCAGTCAATTTCATCCGATTGAGCACAGCCTATTACTGTAATACGCCATCGTTCTGCGAGGGTGTATCAGTGTTTGAATTGCTGAGATCGAGATCGGTGTTCGTTTCTTGTTCTGCGGCTAATTTAGCCCGATCTGCTTTAGAAATATAACGAGGCTTGTTGCTAGGGTGCAATTTCGCATGTTGTTTTTTAAGGCGTTTTTGCAATGTTTGATTAATTTTCTTTTTACGGTTCATCGGGTTGTGCTCGAAACAGGATGATTAGGTGTTGCCACGTTGTTGTCTAAATCTGTTGAATCTTTTCCAAGTTGCGATCTGATCCTTTGTGATGGTTAGACGGGTGGTGACGGCATAATGTTGTCACAGATGAGTTTATTATCAAAATAAAAGTTAGCGGATGGGTTATTTCTTGGATGCAATACCAATTCAAATTCATGATATTCCGTTGCTGCGCCAACGAGCGCTAACTTCTCAGCGGTTAATTGAACTGTAGTGACATAACTGTGGGCACACGAGAGAACAACATGATGATCTTTCAACCACTTTAGTGAGCCTAAGGAGATATTCTCTGCCGCAAGTGTTACAAGGGTTTTACTTTTAGTTGACCAGTGGAGTTGTGAAAGTTGTTCGGGTGTCGCAATGATTAAAGTTGGGCGTCGATAGGCAGTTTCGTGAATTCTGTGTGTTCTGCAGATCGAATCAATATCTTCTGTCAGAGGCTCAATAAGAACAATAAAATGAATGCGTGCACCTTCCCAAATCATTGCTGCATTCTCGTGATACTGAACTCCATCAAAAAGCCGTGTAGCTGAAATTGCCTTTAATGTCATTGTTTACTCCTTAAACTGAAATGCAGCCCCGAGTAGGCAAGCATCATAATCGCCATGAGCAGGAGTAACAGGAACGTGAAATACAGATGGTCTAGATTGAATAGCTTTGTTGAGGCGTTCAAGGTAGCCTTCCGCTAGGCCTATACCACCGCCTAAGACAATGATATCCAGATCTAAGCATGCTTTAAGATTGCAGCACAATGTGGCTACTGCTTGCACACTTCGATTGATGATCACTTCTGCTTTTGGGTTGAACGCTGCTTGCTGAAATAACTCAACATTGCTCATTTTCTCGATAAAAATGGCTTCGCTTTCTTTTTGAATCGCATTACCTGAAGCCACGGATTCAACACAACCTCTCTGACCACATCCGCATAATGGGCCTTCATTAGCTACCGACATGTGACCTATGTGTCCCGCTAAACCGCTATTTCCTTTGTGCAGCTTGCCGTCAATGATGATTCCACCACCCACACCAGTGGAAACCGTAATAAAAGCCATATTTAAGCGAGGGTTTTTTAACTGCACAAATTCAAACCACGCTGCGGCTTGCGCATCATTAAGAATTGATACCGGTTTATGTGTGAGTTGCTCTAGTGTTTGAGCTAATGGAAAAGGTACTGGGAATTTAAGAGTCTCAGGATTTATCGATGTGATGCCTTCTGGCGTTACATAACCCGTCGTTGATACGCCTACATAATCGATAGAAGGAAGCCATTCAGTGACCTTTTCGAGGATCGCTTGAACAAACTTGGTGGCGTCTTGCACCACAGGCGTTGCCATCTGGTAACGCTGTATGATCGTACCTTCTTCTACAATCGCTAATGCTATTTTTGTCCCGCCGATATCGATGGCTAGTGTGCGCATTTCCTTTCTCCCGCAGCTTGGGTTGCGTTATTGAACCATTGGGTAACCACTTCTAATCGAGTCAATGCAGAACCAACTGTTACGGCAACCGCACCAGACTCAATCGCTTTCGCTGCTAACTCAGGCGTATTGTATCGACCTTCCGCCATGGTAAAAAAGCCAGCTTCAGAAAACGCTTTCACAAGTTGGAAATCTGGAACTGTGGGTTCAATATCATCGACATAACCTGACAGTGTTGAGCCAACAATTTCGACACCTTGTGCATTAGCCCATAATCCATCCTCGAATGTGGAGCAATCGGCCATCGCAAAACATCCCGTGTTTTTGATTGCTTGCGCAATACGCTCCCGGCTTTCAGGACGTGTTCTATCGGTGGCATCAAAAGCAATGACCGTTGCGCCAGCATTTGCTAAGCCATCCACATCTGAAACAAAAGGAGTGATTCGAACTGGGCTATCAGGCAAGTCACGCTTAACGATACCTATAATCGGAATTGTTACTGCGGCGGATACAGCAGCTACGTTATTTACACCTTCAATGCGAAGCGCTTTTGCACCCGCTTGTTCTACGGCGATCGCCATTGCCACAATAAAATCGGTTTTATCGAGTGGGCTACCTGTTACAGGTTGTATGGAAACGACAGTTTGGCCGTTTAAAAATCGCTTTAACTCTTCGATATTCAAAAAATTCTTTCTCACGATGGGCCTCATTTTTCTTTTCTAAAACGTTTTTGATTTTTTGCTTGATGCACAAAAGGGCTCTGGTAACCAAATTTTGTTCGTCATCACACTTTGGGAAAAGGTGATTTGAAAATAATCTCCACCACAATGATAATTCATAACGAAGATTTTTTTCAAACGAAATAAAAGTTTTTTTTGAAAATGGTGAGACAAGGTGTAACAGGACAGAACAAAGGGAAAAATATGAAAACCATTAACAAGATTACTATCGGATTACTTAGTTTGAGTATCGTTGCTTCTGTAAACGCGGCGACGACTTTAAAGATGGGTATGCAAGCCTCTGTGGGGTCTGTGGAGTATAACTCTGCAAAGATGCTTGCTGATAAGTTAGAAGAAGTGAGCCAAGGCGAGCTTAAACTTGCTTTGTATCCAAGCGCCCAGCTTGGTGATGATCGTGCCATGCTTCAGCAATTGACGCTGGGGGATCTCGATATAACTTATGCTGAGTTTGGTCGCATGGGGCTTTGGATCCCGCGAGCAGAAGCGGTCATGCTACCTTATGTTGCGAAAGATTTTGGCCATTTACGCCGCATGTTTGAATCTGACTTTGGTCAAGGTGTTCGTGATGAAATGCTCCAGAAGTTCAACTGGCGTGCCTTGGACACTTGGTATAACGGTACCCGTGAAACCACTTCAAACCGTCCCCTCAATTCGATTGAAGATTTTAAAGGGTTAAAACTTCGAGTCCCTAATGCTAAGCAAAACCTCAATTATGCAAAGCTGTCTGGTGCCTCACCAACCCCGATGTCATTCTCTGAAGTTTATTTAGCGCTGCAGACCAATGCCGTAGATGGGCAAGAAAACCCGCTACCAACAATCAAAACAATGAAGTTCTATGAAGTGCAAAAGAACTTAGCGATGACACATCATATCGTTAACGATCAAATGGTGATCATTTCTGAATCTACGTGGCAGAAGCTATCTGATAAGGATAAAGACATTATTCAGAAAGCCGTGCAGAAAGTTGGAGAAGCTCATACACAGACTGTTAAAACCCAAGAGGAAGAATTGGTGTCCTTCTTCAAGAGTGAAGGCATCAACGTGACTTATCCAGATCTCGAGCCATTTCGAGAAGCTATGCAACCACTTTACAAGGAGTTTGACAATAACATCGGTCAGCCGATTGTGTCGAAGTTGGCAGCAATGTAAAGGGTAGGATTCTCTGTCTCATTAGATTAGCTGGCCAGTTTGGCCAGCTATGGAGCTTAAGATGTTACGTAAGATAATTGATAATATAGAAGAAATTATTAGCGTCCCTTTAATGGCGGCCTTGCTTGTTGTTTTAACTTGGCAAATTGGCACTCGTTGGCTTCTCAATGATCCTTCTTTATGGAGTGAGGAACTTGCCAGATTGCTCTTCATGTATATGTGTTTGGTCGGATGCGCCATCGCCATTAAGCGAGGTTCCCACGTCAATATCACCTTTTTCTCCGACAAACTTCCCGAAAAAGCGCGCTTGTCGTTAGTCATATCGTTAGAGATTGCCGTGCTGATTTCTATTGGTGCAATCATTGTGCTTGGTTATCAACATGCCCAACGCAATGCGTTCTTTGAATTGATCACATTAGGAATTTCAAGTAGTTGGATGAATTACAGTTTGCCTGTTGGTGGCTTGTTTATGGTGTTTAGACAACTCGAAAAAATCGTCAGCCTTTCGAAGCAATTATTGGGTGTTAATGCATCCGCTCCGATGACTGATTCGCAAGTGACAGAGAGGTAATGAGCGCTATGGTGGGTTCAATTTTTGGTTGGTTGGGGCTGTTATTTGCTGGTATGCCCGTTGGTTTCTCACTTATTTTTGTGGCATTAGCGTTTCTCATTTTAACCAATAGCACAGGGATTAATTTTGCCGCTCAGCAAATGCTGGGGGGGATCGACAACTTCACACTGCTGGCTGTTCCATTTTTTGTGTTAACTGGCCATCTAATGAATAGTGCCGGTATTACAGAAAGAATCTTCAACTTCGCGAAATCTCTTGTTGGTCATATTACCGGCAGCTTGGGTCACGTAAATATCATGGCTAGCTTGTTGTTCTCTGGAATGTCTGGCTCAGCATTGGCGGATGCGGGCGGATTAGGTCAGCTTGAAATTAAATCCATGCGTGATGCGAAGTATCACGATGATTTCGCAGGTGGGCTCACAGCGGCGTCTTGTATCATTGGTCCTCTAGTACCGCCATCAGTACCGTTAGTGATATACGGTGTGGTTTCCAATACCTCTATTGGCGCACTATTTTTAGCGGGCGCGATACCTGGTTTATTGTGTTGTATCGCCTTGATGGTGATGAGTTATTTCATCTGCAAAAAGCGCGGATATATGACATTGCCTAAAGCGAGCCGACGTGAACAATTTAAATCACTTAAAGAAGCGTTTTTATCGCTGCTGACGCCAGTCATTATCATTGGTGGGATCTTCTCTGGTAAATTTACGCCAACAGAAGCCGCTGCTGTTTCATCTCTCTACGCACTATTTTTAGGTACGGTTGTTTATAACACGCTCACGTTACATGGTTTCATCGAAATTCTGAAAGAAACGGTCAATACCACAGCCGTTGTTGCTCTGATGGTTATGGGTGTGACTGTTTTTGGGTGGATTGTGGCTCGTGAACAGTTACCACAGATGTTGGCTGATTATTTCTTAACAATCAGTGATAACCCACTTGTATTGCTTCTGTTGATCAATTTGTTGCTCCTCTTCTTGGGTACGTTTATTGAGTCATTGGCCTTGTTGTTACTGCTTGTTCCATTCTTGGTGCCAGTGGCTTCAGCGGTGGGTATCGATCCTGTTCACTTCGGTGTCATGGCGATACTTAACCTAATGATCGGCATTCTTACCCCACCAATGGGAATGGCTTTATACGTGGTTTCTCGAGTCGGAGATATTCCGTTCCATACGCTTACGCGTGGTGTTTTACCACTACTAGTGCCGCTATTCATCGTATTGGCTCTGGTTGCTGTATTTCCTCAATTTACTCTGCTACTACCGGAATTATTCCTAGGATACGGACAGTAGTTGAACTAGCGAATTTATAGAATTTAAAGGTAAACAAAATGAAAAAATTAACAGGTTTGATTGCTGCGCCACATACGCCTTTCACAAAAGATAACAAGGTTAATTTTGCGGCGATTGACCAAATTGCTGAGCTTCTGATTGAACAAGGAGTGAAAGGTGCTTATGTCTGCGGAACGACAGGTGAGGGGATCCATTGCTCTGTCGAAGAAAGAAAAGCCATTGCAGAACGTTGGGTGAAAGCCGTTGATGGGAAGTTAGATGTTATTTTACATACAGGCGCTTTAAGTATTGTTGATACCATCAATTTGACAGAGCACGCCGAAACACTAGATATCTTTGCTACCTCCGCTATTGGCCCATGCTTTTTTAAACCGGGAAGTGTGGATGATTTAGTTGAGTATTGTGCCCAAGTTGCTGCCGCTGCTCCTTCAAAAGGTTTCTATTACTACCACTCAGGAATGTCGGGTGTGAATCTGGATTTAGAGCAGTTTTTGATTAAAGGTGAACAGCGCATTCCTAACCTTTATGGCGCAAAATTCAATAATGCTGATTTGTATGAATACCAGCGTTGCGTACGAGTATCGAATGGAAAATTTGATATTCCATTTGGTGTGGATGAGTTTTTACCTGCTGGTTTAGCCGTCGGTGCAGTAGGCGCAGTTGGTAGCACTTATAACTATGCAGCTCCTTTATATTTGAAAATTATTGAAGCATTTAACCACGGCAAACACGATCAAGTCGCAGCGTTGATGGATAAAGTGATTGCGATTATTCGAGTATTAGTTGAATACGGTGGTGTTGCGGCTGGTAAAGTTGCGATGCAATTACATGGTATTGACGCTGGTAATCCTCGCTTGCCTATTCGTTCATTGAATGACAAGCAGAAAGCGGATGTTCTTGCGAAAATGCGTGATGCAGGTTTTCTCTCGTACTAAATAGAAGCTTAGGGAGGAATAATTATCCTCCCTAAAAGAAGATTTAAGAACAAATTATCATGATGATGTATTAATAGATCTAGGTCTTTGGTACTTTTATGGTAGTCAAAAGAATATTAAGGGCTCCAAGTGAATTTGCCTAAAAATCTGATGGTTCGATTGCGTTCGAATACCGAACCTTTGAGCAAAAAACTCAGAGTTGTTGCTGATTATGTGCTCGAAAATGCACATGAAGTTCAGTATCAGACGATCACCGATCTAGCGTTTAATACAAAAACAAGCGAAGCCACTGTAGTCAGGCTATGCCGTGATTTGGGCTACAAAGGATATTCGGATTTTAGAATGGCATTGGCTGTAGATCTGAGTCAGTCTGCAAACCAATCTCAGCCCAAAATGGATGGCGATATTTGCGAAATCTCTGCGCAAAGTGCTGTAGATAGCTTAATGGATACTGCGAAACTCATAGATAGAGCTTCACTAAACCGCATATGTGAATTAGTCCATAACGCTCAATTCATTGGGTGTGTTGGGGTTGGGGCATCCAGTATCGTCGGTCGTTATTTAGCTTATCGATTGGTGCGAATCGGGAAAAAAGCCATCATGTATGAGGACACCCATTTAGCCGCGATGAGTGCTGGCCGAAGTGTTTCTGGTGATGTGTGGTTTGCAATATCGAGCTCAGGTTCTACAAAAGAGGTGGTTCATGCGGCCACCCAGGCTCATCAACGCGGTGTGCCAGTTGTATCTCTTACGAATATTAGCCATAGCCCACTTTCGTCTATTTCTGATGAAATGTTAGTGGCTGCAAGGCCTGAAGGCCCTCTCACTGGTGGTGCTTTTTCTTCTAAAGTTGGTGCATTGTTGCTTGTTGATGTTTTGATTAACACACTATTAGATGTTTATCCTGAATACTCGGTATCTGTATTTGGTACTGCGGAAGTGGTTTTACCTTTAATGGATAGCTAGCGGTTACTAACGATGTATTAAACCCATCAATACATCGATAGTTTTTTTTAGTACACGTTGTGAAGATACTTTTTATTTCATATCCAATTAAGAAATTAATCTTCAGAAATAAGGTATAAGGTTTATATTCTGGTTTGGAATGCTCTTTTGTTGAAGTGATAGATTAATTAAGGGAAATATTATGGATATCTCACTTAAATTGCTACCTGAACTTCCAATAGGAATTAAACACGGAGTGGGTGGAATTATAGGTCACAAGTTATATGCAGGGCTTGGTAGTTCTGGAAATGCTTTTTTTGTTTTAGACCTAAAAGATATGAATAGTGGTTGGAAGTCTTCTGCTGATTTTCCTGGAATTGCTCGAAATGATGCTGCCTATACAGTCTGTGGTAACAAGCTTTATGTTTTTTCAGGTGCAGGGATAGAGGGCAATAACAGCTTTCCAACAGTTTTAATGGATGGTTATATATTTGATAGTCAAATCAATCAATGGACACGATTAGAGAGAACACTTCCTACCGGCTTTCTTGGTGCATCTTGTTGTAGTCTATCACCGACGGAGATCATTTTTTTCGGAGGGTATGATAAGGATACTTTTAATAATTTCCTTTCTGATTTGTCAATGATTGATGTAAAAAATGATCCTCATAAGCATAAAGATCTTATGACGAAATTTATGTCTCAACCAATAGATAACTATAATTGGAATAGAAATATTTGGTCATTTACACCATGCAATGAACACTGGTCAGTTCTTGGTGAAAACCAATTTAAGCCTAATTGTGGTTCTGGAATAATTCATAAAAACAACGTTGTAACTTTGATTGAAGGGGAAGTGAAGCCTGGTCTGAGAAGTTTGGAGACTAAGCGCTACTTTTTTAAAGAAGGAAAACTGGAATATTCTGAGAGTTGTGCATCTATTGTTGATATAAGTAAAAGCCATGAGGGGCTAGCAGGGCATTTTTTCGGTGAAATTGACAATAATATAATTGTTATTGGAGGTGCATATTTTATTGGTAGTCAAAACACCTCTATAAAAGGAAATTTATATGCCCATAATGGCCTCATCAAACACTTTAGTTCACATATTTGGGTTTTTGATGGTACATCCTGGGAGAATAAAGGCCAATTAGACGCAGGTATTGCCTATGGTGTTTCCGCTTCAAACGGAAAAGCTATGTATGTATTAGGGGGAGAGAACTCTAATGGTGACGCAATAACAACATGTTTATCATTATTAATAGATTGATTTTTACATAAAAATATATATTTTCGTTAGCTAGGTGAATGTATCAAAAGTGTTGAAATTGTTGTGTTCTCATCAATCCCCAAGGTAAGGGCGTTGATGAGAGCTTTCTTAAATGATTTTCTTAGTATCAAGTTTGAAGTGCAACGATCAGCGATAATATCCAACAAAACATTCCTCAGGTGTTTGAAAGCCCAGATCCAAAAACAGTACGGCAAACATTTCGTGCTCATATCCAGCAAGTTTACAGCGCAAGTATTCCGTGGTGTTTTCCGTACGTGCAAAGGTTTCACCGCGCACATAACGCTGTTCAAGGATCTCTGCTGCTTCTTCCAGTACTCGATGCTCATAAGCTCGTTGCGAGAGTAGATAGCGGTGGCGAGGTAAATGAGTCATAGCCTGCTCCTTAACAATAGTGGGAAGGTTCACAGTGATGACATATATCTAAATTGGCTTTGAATATAGGTAAGGGACTGATTTAACTATTTTTTACAGAGTCAGTTCATCCCATGGGACAACAAGGCATAGGAGAACATCCCATGAGATTTCTGAAACTAAAAGAAGTAATGGAAAAGACCGCACTAAGCCGTTCAGCAATTTACCGCAAGATGAATGATGGCGAGTTTCCACAGTCGGTGAGCTTGGGAGAAAGAGCTATTGCCTGGGTGGAAAGCGAAGTGGATGAGTGGATGGACTTTTGTCTTAAACAGCGATGATGGCGTGATTATACATGCGTCATGTACTATAGCTGAGAGTGTAAGGTGCCTGATTTGTCAATGTGAGTTCTGGTTTGAAACGGTTGACGAGAAATAAGCTGATAGCATCATTTGATGTGCTATCAGCTTTAACACGTTAAGCTGCTCTTAGTTTTGCGATAAGGTCAGCTTCTGTTTTAGCAATGTGATAGGCAGACGAAGAATTCGCATATTTGAATTATCCGTTTCAACAATGACAATCGCATTTTCCGAATCCAATTGATAAATATCAGAATATACCGATGCACCATTAACAAGTTGAATTGGTCCTTTCCATGTCACCTCTTCATCGAAGCTAAACCATAAGCCTAGATTTTGCATGCCATTGGTCCCAGCAGGGCTTCCTTGTGGGTTAGTAAAGAGTAAGAAATGGCTACCGTCACTTTGCTCGAACCGAGTAATAGAAGCATCAACGGTACCAGTACTGATATTGCTAAAGACGTTAGCGTTGTTAGCCTCAAGTAGGCTCCACGTGATTCCACCATCTTTACTCAAAAATTGCTGGCGTGGGCTATAGTTCACACCATTAACGATTTGGTTAAAATCAAGGCGTGCAGTAAGGAGTAGATCACCGTTTTGGAGTTCAATCATATCAGCTTCACTAGGTTCGAGAGTTCTAGGATACTCGAACTCTTCCAGCGAAAGGGGATAGGGAGTGTTGAAGCGGCTTGCCAGTTTGAACCGCCATCATCACTGTAAATAGACATGACGTTCAAGAAGAAACGATCAAGCTGCCGTTTTGGCTGCCACTGATATTTTGTTGTCGAGTAAGGGTTATGCCATGACAACATGCTTATCGTTAATAATAAATTAATTCTTAAATAAACTATAAGTTATTCTTACAGGTAGTTTGGGAGACAATTGGGCACTTAGCGGTTATTCATTAATCTAGAAGATAAATGAGCCAAGGCCCATTAAGGTTTTGCTATGATATTATAACTTAGTTATTTTGTTGTGAATATTAAGAGTGATATTCGAGTGAAAGTTAATATAACAGATCAGATCGTAGAATCAAGACTGAGTTTCATCGATTTCATAATGAAGTCCTGCTACACCTAACATAACTACCTACTGTTCTGATGTTATTTATAAATATAATTTGACGTCTCTAAATAGATAAATAAATTCACCATTATATAAAAATTGTAAAATAAATTATATGAGGCGGCTAAAAATTAATTCATATATTTTGGTTTATTTTCTGTAAATCCAATATCTCAAGGCTCATAGCTTTTGATTTTTTGTTTACAATTCCTATTATTTTGACTTTATTTCCAGACTTTGACAGATTTTTTAATTCACTCTCATCTTTTGGAGAAAGATAAACTAAACCTGTTTCGTCAATAAGTACATAATGATCGCTTTTTTTATCCCATGATATCTTACCAAACAATATAACCTCAGCACGGTTAGAGAAACTATTTTTCTCAACAAGACTATATGCATTAGTTATACCTCTACTGAATATTTGGTTAGCATGTAGAACAGATGGTGTACATGATAAAATAACAATAGTTAAAATATTTAATTTAGTAGTGAGTAATATAGATAAAATTCTACTGATCATAGATGTATAACCTCGAAATTATTCTTTAATTAATTTAATATTTAATAACTCTATAATCTAAATTTATTGAGATGTTGATGTGTATATTAAATGGAATCTGTAATTAAAATTACAATGTGCGATTTATGATTAAACTTGATAATTTATGAAAAAACATTACGAAAATTAAATCCGTTTGGGGTATTTTATTTTGTGATAATAATTGGTTTGCTAAAGACAAATGTGGAATGAAAAAAGGCTGCACAGAGTTTTCCTGCTGTGTTGTCATGATGAGATTTGTAAATAATTTACTCTAAAATCAGCGCTTTATCGGCTGTGCAGACTTGGTTTTAATATTGTGTATTTTTTATTTACCATAGGGTGAGAGAGAGCTCTCTGATTTTTAATAAGAACTTTAAGAGGGTAATATGAGACTTAAAAATTTTTTCAATTATTAGCTACTGCATTAGTAACTAGTGTCCTCCTAATAGGATGTAAGTCTGGTTTTAATGAAAATCTTAATAGCAATAAGGAAAGTATTGCTAATCAAGATAAGCTTTGTTGCGTAAAAGAATAATCTACTTCATCTGTGATTCCTCAAGCGGTAACATGCCCATTAATGCCTTATCGCTTGGTAGATAGCTGGAATCATCGAATAATTTTGTTCTGAATTTTGGCTCCGATTCTTCGTGAATTCACTATTACGCAACAAGGACTAGTAAATATGCATGTTGGTAGATCTTTCTGATCTCACAAGGTGACGAATTTGCTTATTCATCATGTATTGCTCCTATTGAAAGATAGATTATTAAATGCGATCAAAAAACAGCCAACTTATGTTGGCTGTTTTTTGATTATTTTGAATGATCGATACACTTCTGACGGATAAGTTTTGGTCTAGGATGATCATTCTTAGATGAAGAAACGGTGATCTTATCGGATTTTTCTAGATCGACCTCTAATTCCGCACCAAAACCGGCAAAATTAGCTTCAATATTTACATTCCTTTCTTTTCCATCTTTCTTATATCCTAAGCCTGCACTTAAAAGAGGTGTATGTATTTTAATTTTGAATCCTTTTAATTTGAAACCATCAATTTCATCAAAATTTGGTAAATGGGTAATAGGAGTACTATGTTTTTCTACACACTTTACCATTAATATATTGGGTGAGCTTAATGAATGAGAAAGCGTTGGTATAGTTGGGATTTTTTGAATATCGGGCATTGAAAAGCTTCTACTAATCATGCTATCTCCAATTGGGTTTTTTGAGGTTCTAAATGATTTTGTACTTTTTGAAAATAATATCATTAATATTGATATTACAATCATTATCAATGATTATTACTATTTTACAGTTAATTCCTATGACATTTTTTAGTCCTAGTTGTGAACTGAGCTCTTTTATATAATCTATGTCAACATTATTTGTGTTAAATGAACACTCATAGCGTATGTTATTTTTTTCATCTATATTAATGATAAATTTCTGTGATTCGCTGATAAATTTTCCAGCCAGTTCAGCACTTGAAAGATCTGGTATGTTTGAGTCTGAAATAAATATGTTTTTATTATGCTGTATAAAACTATTGTAGTTAAGAATAAAAGTGATGAGGTTCTGACATGCAATGGAAGATAGTACATTAAATTGTTCTTCAGACAAACATGAACGTAAGTCTCTGATTATTTTTTCCTTTTGTCTTTCCATCCCATATTCATTAAGTGATTTTTTTATTTGAGCATTAATCAATGTTCTATCTTTTAAACTGATAGAATAATCGGCTCTTAGAACATCCTTCTCTAGATTGCCTGAAAACAAAGAGTTTTTCTGACCAAATGCAATTTTTATATTGTCGATAAATGAAGTATATCGGTGATTATTATTGAATAATTTTGTCAGAAAGTTGGGTGCTTTTTTAGATGACTCGCCTCTAAGATTAAATATTCTTCTTATGTCAAGTTTAATTGTTGGTTTTTGCGTTACTTCACTATTATGCTGTATATAAAATGCTGATTGTACTTTCGATATTCCTAGCATAAATTTAAACTCATAGTTCATTAATGCCACCTCAATAATAATTAGAGGTGGCATGTGAATAATAATATTTAAAAGATCACTATATAGAAAAAGAAACAGTTTGAGCAGATCTATTATCCGTCATTTTTTGCTCTGAGAGCTCTCTATTATAAATTTCTATTAATAACTTATTTCTTGTTCTTATCTTTTCGTAAATGCGCTCGGTTTTTAGGAACATCTCTTGTACATCGTTGGCAAATTGCTCATTACATACGTAAGGGATTGGAGAGCTCTCTATCCTACTTATTTTTGCTCTATCGCGGGAATTCTTTATATTAACAATAAATTTTGCAAGTTCTCTATCCCCTACTTTTAATGCAGAGGTCGCAGACATGCAGTGCTTTGCTTTGAAATTGTGAAACATAAACGCTATTTTATTCATCTCTAGCTGATTCCTTTATAGTCTGACTCTGATAGAGTACAGATGAAATTAAAAAGTCGCCAAACGAATAATTATTACAATTTGCGGTGTGGGATTTCATGATTTTTCATAGATTAAAGGTGGGAGGGAGTGTTGAATTTTTCTTGAGGCTGACTAGATAATCGCAAAGCTATAGCATGTATATGGCTTTTGATAACTGATAGATATTGGAGTAACCATGAATGTTTTATCTCATCAAGCAGCTGCTACTGACAGCGTGAGTTTAAATGAACGTTTAGATGGTAGTTTGTATAAATTAGATATCAGAGTGTCAGTAACAATAGTGCTATGACGCCTCCACTGCTACCTAAGAAACCGCATCGTTATCCGGTCTAGATAAATTTACAGATATTGGAAATTCCTTGAAGTTAGATACAAGAGTCATATAAGCCATTGAACTCTTATTCTAGTTATAATAAAGAGAATAAACCATATCCAAACCCAGGAGTGGGGTTAGCTAAGTCCCCAGCCTAAGAGAGATAGAATGATTAATAATATTTACTACTATGATAGTGATCCTGGCAATTTTATGGGAAAGCCGGTAATTTTATTTTTACACGGTTTTTTTATGAATCATCAGATGTTCCATCACCAGATTGAGTATTTTTCTGAGAGTTTCAGGATAATTGCGCCCGATTTTAAATGTTTTGGAAAGTCCGCACCAAAAGTTGAACAAAATAGATTCAATGAATGGGTTGATGATATAATAAACCTGCTCAATACATTGCAAGTTGAAAGCTACTGTGTTGTCGGGATGTCTATGGGGGGATATGTTGCTCAAAGGCTTTGTGTAGAGGATAAACACAGGATACTAAAGGCTGTGTTTATATCTACACAAGCTGATAAAGATAATCCAGAAACCATTGAGCAATATCTTACCCTTGTTAATAATTGGGGGGATTTTTCATTAAGAGAAAATATTATATCCTCCTTAAAGGAAAGTTTTTTCGGTAAATGTTCAAAAGAAAGCGAATATTGGGAAGAGTTATGGATAGGTTATGATGATAGAATATTATCATCAGCGATGAAATCTATGATCTCTCGTGATGATTTTATATCACAACTTAAAAATATCAAATGCCCTGTGTTAATTTTACATGGAGATAAAGATCAAGGAATTCCAGTTAGTTCAGCGAGAAAAATGCATAAGGAGCTAATAAATTCAAAACTAAGGCTAATTATTGATGGAAGACATGCTATCAATATAACTCATCATGAGATAGTTAATGCAGAAATAGATTTATTCTTTAAATAATTTACAGATTTAAGAGCCCTATAGGGCTCTTATTTTTAACTTTGCTCAAGGCACTGAGATAGTGTTTTATTATTTGCGATACACATAGTAATCACATGACCGTTACCACTTTCATAGGCTTCAGTTGTAACAAAATAATCTGGAGTTTCATCAACCATCCTAATATGAGGGATAATATTACTTTCATCCTCACCCACAAAGCTTTCAACACTGAATAATCATGTTTTAATGTACCTGCAGAGACTTTTGAGTAAGTTGTTGCATATCCATCTCTATATCCAGAAAGTGTAGCCATAGTATACGGATTCCCATTGATAGAAACTGTAATGAAAGCTGTCATCCATTTATATCCAGAGGTGGAGAATATAGCTTGCTTATTCACTTCTCTACTTGGTAGTCTTTTAATATCACGATAGCTCCAATAGTCTTTTGTATAAACTTCAACGTCACTTGTTGTATTACGTACTACAAAAATAATTTCGTCACTTCCAGGAGAAGGAAAAGGAATAGAAGGGAGCTCAATAGCATGCGCATGGAAGGAAAGAGCAGCAGAAATTAAAAAAGTTTTTTAATCATAAATAATAGCCTATTAACTTATATGATTTTGATTGTTTATATAGGGGGTTCGTTTTATCTTAGATATCACCTTGTTCTATTTCTCCTATTTAAGTAAATTGTTAGCTCTCATGTTAACTGTATTTTACAGCTTTCGTGGGTGAATTTTTCTGAAATGTTTTGTTATAGATTCGCTTAGGATCTTAGTCATACTTTGTGCCCTAGTGTGTTGCTCTTATAGTTTTTTTATATTTTGTCATGTTATTTCAAATTGCTTCCTTTTGTTTCTATGTATTTGGTTTTCTTATATTGTTATCCTCGACAAGCATACCGAGTTATGCTGGATTTATCCCGAGCAAAATTGATTAAAAATGGGGCAGTTATATATTTTATTTTTAGGTGAATATAAAAATGAAAAAGACTTTTCTATCAACCTTGATTGCAAGTTCATTATTAGGCTGTAATCACGATAGCGTGAATATTCCAAATAATGTTATAGTGCCTGGTGTGCCAGAAGTTCCTCAGCTGCCTGAGCTACCATTGCCGCCTGAGGTAATGGTAAATGCAGGGCTAACACTTGATGGTCATCTAAAATTCGTCAACTCTTCAATATTATGTAATGGAGAGCCATCAGAGAATTTTACTGTTTCCCAATCCGATCATGTGACTTGTGTTCTTAAAGCTGACGGTACACCAGTTGCTACCTTTTATTCCCCGTTCGATTCTAATGCAACAGGACAACCAAGTCGTACTCTAGAATATCTGAAACTAATTGAGGCTGAAGAGTATAAATCTAGCTCAACTCGTATTGAAAATATCCAGACTTTGATTAAAGAAATGGGGACTATTCATGGAAATGATCTCGATCTTAGCTTAACGGATACGGCAAATCGTCTTATTTTTAAAAACTACTTAAATAATCAACTTGATCTTGAGCATAATGCTTTTAAAAAGTTGATCCAAGAACGTTTAAGTAATGATGCCCAAACAGACAAACAGCCATCAACACACACTCCAGATGTTGAACCAGCTTTAACTCCTGGAGCGTCTAATGATCTTAGTCAAGCATTTGTTTCTGCGAATGCAGAGCAAAATTTAGAGTACAAACCTAAAGAAATTATTCTAACAACAGGATACTTAGTTGATAGCAAGGAGCGTCCGGTTAATGGAATCGCTTACTTCACTTCTAAAGGGCGAGGCTTGACCGGCTATAAAGATGGCAAATTTATTGGAGATGGCTCATTAGAGTTTTCATGGGGAGATACGATTAACTTCGGTATTGATACTTTTGAATTAGGGAGCACTAGAGGTAATAAAAATAAGATCAAATTACAAGATCTGGGAACTGGTAATGAAAGCAAAAATATCGAAAATCTAGTGATTCGTTTTGCTGAGGTAACAGACCAAGAGATCACTATCACAGATAAAGTGACAGAGGTATTTGCAAAGTATCCGAATGTCATCAACGAGGCAATTTCTCTTTCATTGTCGAGTGAAGATATTCAATTAGATCTAGGTAATGGTCATACTCAAGTGGTTGAAGCTGAATTCGATAAGCAATTTGAATCAGGTTTGGCCTCGGAGATTGACAAAGAATTAGGCAAAAAAGTCGTCACATTCTGGAATTATTTTTCTGAGCCCAAGCAAATAAAGGCGGTTGACTCAGAGGCTCAAAACGTTCAAAAGGATGTTGAGCGTTTATGGGGCGCTACACAACAGGCACAGAGTGAGGGCTGGAAAAAAGTAGAGCGCTTTCATATTTTCCATGATAGTACAAACTTTTATGGAAGTACCGGTAATGCTCGTGCTCAAGCAGCAGTAAACATATCCAATCGCGCATTTCCTGTCCTAATGGCACGGAATGATAAAAACTATTGGCTCGATTTTGGTAAGCCACAAGCTTGGGATGGTAACGGTCTTGCTTACATTACTGAAGCGCCATCAAAAGTTGTTCCAGACAAAGTCGATGGTTCAAATGCGACCTTTAATCTTCCTTTCATCAGCATTGGTGAATTAGGTAAAGGAAAAGTAATGGTCATGGGTAATGCACGGTATAACAGCGTGCTAGTCTGCCCAAATGGCTTTAGTTGGAATGGCAGTGTGAATAACCAAGGTCAGTGCAATGTTTCATCAGATAGTGATGATATGGCTAATTTCTTTGAAAATGCCTTTAAGTATCTGACCGGTAAAAGTGCTGGTACATTCAATGTAGCTACCAATATTCCAGATGTCTATTTTAAGCGTGGAGGACAGGTATTAGGAAGCAAAGCAAGCTACCAAATAGATAAACGTTTTGCTCAAAACACGCAGTATTTAGAGTCCTTTGCTAGCCTTGATCCTAAGGATACTCCGCTAGTTATTGTAAATGCATATGGGTATTTAGGTGAGCAAGGTGGCTTAGGGGCATATGATCTGCCAATGCAAGCAAATCTTGATGATCCTAAGCTCACACAACAAGATATTTCAGATCTGATTACCTATGTGGAGCAAGGCGGTAGTGTCTTGATGATGGAGACAATCAAAGGTCAAAAAGATTCTGGTGTAGTTTCACGTTTGCTGGATGCTGCTGGTATAGCTTTTGGTATTGGGGAAAGTGTTGCGTTAAATGGTAATGGTCCAAATGGAGGCTACCCAGATCGAGTCCGTAGCCAACGGCAAAAAGGTATTTGGGTACTAGAGCGTTATGCTGCGATAGATGGTGGTAGTGGAGAAATGCCAACACTGCCCTATGTCATTAAAGAAGATGGCAGTGTTGAGTGGAAATATATTGTTGAGAATCGTCCCGATGATAAACCCAAGCTAGAAGTTGCTCGTTGGACAGAAGTAGATGAGGAAGGAAATAGCAAAGAGCAATTAGCGTTCATCGATGAAGCAAGCTTCTATAAAGATGGTCAGCTTGATAATGCTGCTCTCACAATTGCTAAAAATCGCATTTTAGATGCATTTAAAGATGCTTCTGGTAAGCGAGTTTATGAAGAATGTAAGAATAGTGAATATCACTATGAAATCAACTGTCTAGAATATCGCCCAGGAAACAAGATTCCTATTAGTGGAGGTATGTATGTTCCTAATTATACCGAAATGAAATTAGGTGAACATGAAGCGAAATCGATGGTCAAAGCGGCCAATATTGGTAGTAATATTGAAGCTTTGTATCAACATGAGCGCTATTTTAGAACACGAGGGAAGCAAGGTACTCGTTTAAATAGCGTGGATATGAATCGCATCTATCAGAATTTATCAGTATGGTTATGGAATGATCTGTCATACACATATGATCAAAATAAAGATGATGAGCTAGGTTTTAAGCGTTTTACAGAGTTTCTTAACTGCTATACAGACGACAAAGCTGGTGGAAACACGACTTGTCCAGAAGAGTTGAAACTCGAACTTCAGCAAATGGATATGATTTATGCTGAGGGGGAGTTTGCTGGCTATATGAATCCAAGTTATCCACTGAACTATATGGAAAAACCATTGACTCGTTTGATGCTTGGTCGTTCATTCTGGGATCTGGATATTAAAGTTGATACTCGACAATTTCCGGGAGTAGCATCATCAACATCAAGTTCAGGAGGCACTATTACTCTAGATATGCGTAATAATGTAACAGCTTGGTTTGCTGGTAACCGTCAAGCAACGGGACAATGGGCACAAGCTCATGTTCCATTTAAGGTAAGTGTGAGCGGTGAGAAGGCCCCAGTAACCATTACGGTTGCATTAGCGGATGATTTGACTGGTCGTGAAAAACATGAAGTTGGATTAAAACGTCCACCAAGAATGACCAAGTCATTTGTTATTGGTGGCAATCGTGCAACAAGTGAAACAATCACTGTGCCTTATGGTGGCTTAATTTATGCTCAAGGTGGTGACTCTGAAAATGTTCAGTTGACCTTTACTGGAACACTGGCTGCCCCATTGTATATGGGTGATCGCTGGGTGAACGATATTAATTCGCCGGCCCCAGTGGGGGATATTGTAAGTAAGTCCTTTATTTACACGGCACCTAAGGCGAATCTTCATGCAGAAAACTACCCAGGCGGGGTGGAGCAGTTTGCTAAAGATTTAGATCAGTTCGCATCGGATCTCAACGATTTCTATGCGAGAGACGAAGGTCTTAATGGTCAAGCGAATCGCAAAGTGACAGGGGGGGAGAATCCAAATAGCCGCCATCATTTTGTCAATGATGTGGCAATCAGTATTGGTGCAGCGCATTCTGGTTACCCTGTTATGAATAGCAGTTATAATTTGGACAGTAACAATATTAATACTACACCACTGAATGATTGGTTGTTATGGCATGAAGTGGGCCACAATGCCGCAGAAGCCCCATTTGTAGTAGAAGGTGCGACAGAGGTAGTCAATAACTTGCTAGCTCTGTACATGCAAGATCTGCATACCGGAAAAATGACGCGAGTTGAGCAGGATATTCGGGTTGCACCTGAGTTTGTTCAGGCTGAACATGGCCATGCTTGGGCTGCTGGAGGAGCCGCCGAACGTTTAGTTATGTTCGCGCAACTGAAAGAGTGGGCAGAAAGTGAGTTTAATATTCGTGACTGGTATCAAGATGATTTACCAGGCTATTATTCTGAGGTTGATGGTGTAAAAGGTTGGAATTTGTTCAAGTTGATGCATCGATTAACACGTAATGAAAGTGAAGGAATTTTCGATCTCAAGAATAATAATGTATGCCGCCTACAAGGATTAAATAAGAGTGATCAGCTTATGGTATGTGCTTCTTATGCTGCACAAACTGATTTGACTGACTTCTTTAAAGCATGGAATCCAGGGTCAAAAAGCTTTGTCTATCCAGGAAGTTCTCAACCAAGTTATGAGGGAGGGATTACTCAACAAGGTATAGAACTAGTGAAAACACTTGGATTGAAAAAGCCCAAACTGCAACCAGAAGCGATAAATACAATTACGATTAGATAATAACCTTAAAAGCCCAAGCCAAAGCTTGGGCTTTTAAATAGATTAATAGAGGTGAATTCTATGATAGATTTTTTGTATGTAAGTACACTAAAGGGATGCTTGGATGAGTTGCAATATGGATGTTCAGATTTAAATAAAATGGATATAAAAAAGATTACCAATGTGTCTAAATCTATAGACACAAAGGAACTAAAATTTTTATTAAATAGGAAAAAAAAAGCGTTTGATGATAGTCCAGGAATAGTAACAAACAAGCTATTTCCACAACTACCATTACCTAAAGATGTAATAGGCACATTAGTAAAAATTCAAAACGATGGGTATTTGATCTATCCAATGGATGGATCAACCCCAAAAATACCAGAAGGACAAGTGGATTTTATCATATCAGCTGATGAAGCACTGAGAGTATTGTGTTTCGAAAAAAATACTGTATATGAGAGAAAAGAGTTGAGAGATAGAGCTATTGGAGCAATTAATTATGGACATTCATCACTAGCTTTTAAAGAGGATGGGGTCAGTATAGCTACCAATCCTAAATTATCGATGGAAAGAAGAAAGTCCTTATCTACAGAACCTGTACTATTAGCGGGAACAATATTTTTTCCTGATCATGATAATCCAGTTGTCGGAGGAGGGGAGATGCTCTATTGGACTAATGATAGTGGTCATTTTAAACCAGCGCTTAAAGAAGCTTTCAACAATAGAATAGGTTTTGTTAAAGATATTTTACCTATGCAAAAATTCATTCCATTTGATGGTAGTAAAAAATAAAATACTCGAATTGTAAAGAAAAGACTATTTACTATTAAGAGTATTTTAGCTACTCCAAGAAGTTCTTTAAGTTCTTTAAGTTCTTTAAGTTCTTTAAGTTCTTTAAATACATCTTGGAGTAGTGTAGAAAACTAACTTTTTTTGAGTGATCTATTTAAGTGTGAAGGTAAACAACTCTCATTAAAACGCCAATGTGTTGCTCCTAAGACTGCAACATCATAATATTCAGTTGATAGATTTTTAAATTCATCATTGTTAAATATTGACTCTGGTAAAGACTCCATAAAGGAACCTGGTTTATATGGAATTCCAACTTTTTCCGCCACAGCCATAACTTCATGATAGCTATGCATTCCTCCACCAACCAAATACCCTAAGATAGCTGCACAGTATTGTTTCTTTAACTCTGTAGTTTGAAGTTGTCCGAATGCTTCTGCAGCCTGAAATAAGGTTCCCGTCGTACCGGATATACCTGCACCAAATAACAAATTTCTTGTATCTAAGTCATCGTAATAGTCATTAGCTTGAGGATGACTCAGTCTTTTCTCATCACGTATGAACATATCTATTGCGCGTTGTCTGGACTGTACTTTTTCCGGTTGATTTAGATGTGAGTCAGAGGGTAATAAACCAATAGTTTCACAAGGAAGGACTGGAGATTTTTTACGTATTCTTCCTCTGGTCTGAGGATCATCGAACCAGTCTTGTCGAACAGTTTCTGCTAATGAAAGGTATTTTTCTCTTTGCTCACATTCATAAGATAGTAATACCTTTCTTCCTATAGCATCATGTATGGCTAATTTTTGTTCTATTGTCCCAGTTTTAAGAGTCTGAAGAATAGTTTTTAAGACATCTTCCGAATCGATGGATTCTACATTATCTAATGATATACGACCAAAACTGGAACGACCATTCGTCCAAAAATAGTGGCCAATTGTTTTTTTTATGAAATCTGAAAAGACCCTACCGTTTTCGATATGTTTTAATTGAATAAAATTGATAATGCCTGCGGATACATTGTCAACAGCATCTTTTGTGATAGACGGCTCTTTGAGTATTAGAGAAGTAAGCAATGACTGATATTCTTTTTGGCGAGATAAACTAGTCTGACAATCGTATGGCTTTAATCTTACTCCATCAACATTATGGTTGAAGCCGAGATGCTCGCCATAATTTGAATAAATAACTTTTCTTTCATCTGTTATGGCGTATGGAACAAAACATCGTCCATCAGTACAAATTCGATTTATATTCTTTAATACTCTGGAGTGATTTTCAAAGGAAAGTAAAAGAAAGGGCCCTTTTGGGTTTTCGATGTTTTTTATCATTAAACCTGATTGTGGATTTTCATTTTGTGAGTGAGAGCCATTAATACGATTATGATGCGAGAGTACAGATTTTAGCATAGATAAATCCTATAAAAAAACGACTTCCATGTCCTTAATTAGCTATGTCCATAATAGCGGATATAGGGCGACGACGTTAAAAATACAACATCACTAGGAGATATTATTTTCCGATATTATACTTTTGGAAAATATCAAAAGCTTCTTTGCTTGACAGATAATCATAAAAAGCTGTGGCTTCTTCTGATGCACCTTGCTTTATAGTAACATTGAGATCACGATATATTACACGATCTGGTTCAATTTCAATCATGTCAGCTTTTTCTGTATTAGCATGATACCATTCTGGCCAAGTGATCCACGCATCTGCTTTTTCTTGTTGTTGATTACCTAGGAATGCTTTAGCAGCTGCGCCACTGCCTGATGCTTGATAAACAATTTTCGAACGAAACTTCTCAACATCTTCAAGCTTACCTTTCCTACCAACGATGTCCTCCCAAAGTGCAGTAGCAGACGTTACAGATTTAAGTGTCTGATTATTAACTACAATTCTTTTGACTTCTGGATTGTTAATTAAATCTTCAATTCCATGTATATGTTTAGGGTTACCCTTTTGAACTAAAATGACAGCAGGTCTTAAATAGATAGATTTACTAAGTTTCGACGTAAAGCCGTACTTCTTGAACTCATCTTCTAAGACGGCATAATAGTTTTCAGATGTCCCCCATAGAATATCTGCAGGGCCTGTATTGCAGCTTTTATCTAGTCCTTTCGCACAACTTTCCCAAGTTGTATATGGTCCTGGATTAATATTAATTTTGATGTCTTTAAACCGATCATTTTCTTTAAATTTTTGTACTATTTCATTTAATGCATGGTGAGGGCCACCAGCACCATATAGATTTATTTCGGCAGAAATGACCGAATGGCTTACTGATAAAGAAAACAAACTAAGAGCTAATAGCTTACCGTTCATTGACTACTCCTATAGCACATATTCAACTCACTGATGAGCGAAGTTTCACTTAGTTTTGATCAAAATAATAGAATAACAAAAGTGAATATTTTTGTAGTTTTGCGTCGAGCATTTCTGCATCTTTTTCTTTGAAATTACCCTTGGCGTCTTTTGTATTCATGTTATTTCAGTTTTTGTCAGGTTGTTGTTCTGTACAATTACACGCGTAAAAATATGTACTTCATTATAGGTGAGAATGTATGCCGATAATATCTAGTATACCATTAAGATATACTTTGGGTATGAGTGTTACTACAAGCACGATTGACATTTTTGCTAAAGATATAAAATCAATAACACAACAATTAGATGAAGATAAAAATAAAAAATTGATTTCCATGATGGAAAGATACCTCTGTCGTGGGAGAAATGGTATAAAAAAAGAAAAAATTAATAATATTTTATCGAATATTAATAATGGAAAACCCCAAAAAAACGTCTTAGATTCAACCATTTCTGAACATGCAATTCCTTGTTGTCTATCATTGTTGGAAGAGGGCGTGTCTTCAGGAAGGATAAGTAAATTTGAAGGTACACATAGAATTGTCTATATCGATGATGATACAGGGTTCGGTCTGAAAATTTTAAAAAATGACAGCTCATGGTCCAAATGCTTTGCTGCTGATCTCCGACTAAACGAACTTTATCAAGATAAGAGATTTTATTCTGGTAGGTACGCAGCCTTTTCAAACTATAAAATAGTGCATATAGAAGATGACCTTTTTGATGGCAAGTTTATAAAGGCAATTTTCTTCAGGAAAATTCCTGGTTGTGAGCCATTGAGTAGATGGGATCAAATACCACTGTCAATACTCTTGAAATTAGAGTCTATGGGATTCATGCCTTTTGATATAAAACCAGATAACTTTGTTAAAGTTAAAAATGATAATGACCAATACGAGTATGTTCCTATCGATGCTAAGTTAATTGGAAAAATTAATACAGGTAGTTTTAGAACGGTAAGGGTTTTAGAACTACGTGAACAACAAGGTCCATATTGTTATTCAGGGAAATATGTAGATGTTGCACAATGATCTTAAAAGACTTAAAAATCGAGTGAAAAGAATTCGGCAGGAAGTCAAAGATTCTATTGAAATGGATAGGGATATAAGCGTTATTAACCAAAAGCTAGAAAAATTAGATGCGGCCCAAAAACAATATGAAAGAGCTTATGCATTTTGGTTTCAATCTAAAATTTCTAATTCATACACGGTAACACATTAAAAAAAGCCCCTTTTGGGGCTTTTTATTGTCATCCCTAAACCACCGCTTTTAGCGGTGGTGATTGTCCCTAGGGGCTTTTGCCCGAAAATGCGCCCATGTTAGAAGACAAACTCTTATTCACCATAAGTAAGAGGATTCAAATAACATGGGCGACTACAGAAGTTCATCACACGTCTATTGGCGTTGCAAATATCATATCGTTTGGACACCAAAATTTCGTTTTAAGATCTTAAAAGGTAATGTAGCCAAAGAGCTAAATCGTTCGATCTACATTCTTTGTAATATGAAAGATTGTGAAGTTTTGGAACTCAATGTTCAGCCAGATCATGTCCACTTAGTTGCGATAATTCCGCCCAAAGTATCGATTTCGACGTTGATGGGAGTTTTAAAGGGTAGGAGTGCAATTAGGCTATTCAACAAGTTTCCACATATCAGGAAAAAGTTATGGGGAAATCATTTTTGGGCGCGAGGCTATTTTGTGGATACGGTAGGTGTAAATGAAGAAATCATTAGACGGTATGTACGGCATCAAGACAAAAAAGAGCTTGAGCAAGAGCAGCAGTTAGAGTTATTGAGAGACTAACAGCGTCGTGGCCCCCTTTTAGGGGGCTTATATTAAAACCGCCTTCTAAGAAGGCGGATTTTTATTTTTTGTGTTTTTCCCTTCCTACTTGAAGCTGCAGCGGTGTTGGCTAGACTCGTTCACCCCAATCACATAGTTTGTCTATGCTCATGGGGATTCACTTCCTTGCCGCCTATCTACAACTCCAAGTTGTTTGGGTATGCTCCTATTTTGTAGTAAGTGCTGCCAATTGAGCTTCTAGTTGTGCAACACGGCTTGTCAAACCTAAGTAGCTATATCCAGAAAATCCCATGGCTAAGTTTTCCTTCATGAAACGAGCAATATCTTGCTGCGCGGTATCACCACTTTGAATTGAACTATAAAAAGCAAGACGCAGAGCATTAAATGCCGCTTTGCCGTTTTGTTCTGCAAAACCTTCCATACAAGGCAATTCACTAAACACTTTGAAAGTTGCTGATTTTACATTGCTTGAGAGCAATGCAGACTTTTGTTCAGCAGTCATTACAGAGCGTGCAGCATTAATTGCGCTTTCCAGAATCGCTTCACCTTTTTTCAACTCATTGGTGCCTTTTGCATCAATAGTGCTAAATAGGCGGTTACGACCAGCCTGTAGACGTTTGAGCGCGACATCAATAACAGAGCTTGGTCCAGCTTTGGGGGATTCTGGAGATGCTACGTCAGCGGATTTGTAACAGTCTGGGAACTTCAAGATTTCATCACAAAAAGCCTTGACATATTCTGGTGCTTGTTCAAGTTGACTTTTCAGTGAAGTTGCTTGTGTTGATCCCTTAGTCTGTTCCGCGATGACTTGCATCCAATCGATATCAGCAGCTTTAAATAGATAGTCTGCTAGTGAGTCTGCAAGAGTATTTAATTCCGCTTCACTGAGTTTAGGGCTTAGGTTGAACATCTCGTCAGATAGCAGTAGATCGTATGCTTCAGGCATCGATGATTCTGCTACTGTTGGTTGAGATACATTCACCGTTTCTGATGAACCCGCTTTACGTAGTCGATCTTTAGAGAACCCAGCAATCTCAGATAATAGTGCACTACGGCCATCAGTAGGTTTGCTAGCAAATGCTGCAGGCAGTGGCGGTGGCACAGGAATATCTGATGTGCTTACTTTTTTTAGTTGAGCTCCATGATTAATGAGTTCCTTCATCAACTTTGAATGGGGATCTGATGCGCTTTTTTCGGTCGAAGATGATTTCGGGGTTGCTCTTAATTTTACACCTTGGCGAATTTCTTCCATTAACTTGGAACGATTATCGCTAGTCTGCGCTACAGACTCCGTTGTGGCTTTTTGTTTAGGTAGTCCTGGAGCCGCAGGAATATTACCAGCGCTAGGAAGTGGTGGTGCTGGTGGGATATTCCCTGGCAGTGGTGGCGCAGGTGGAATTGAGCCATCTTGTTTTACGATTAACTCAGAACTGGATTCGATAGTGACAAAAACAGAGTCATTATCTTCCAAATTGACGGCAGTCAAATCCTCATGAGATGAACTTGATGAAAGCACGTCACTGGTAAGCAATGAGCGTGATGAGCCAAGTTCACTGTCACTTTTTGTTAATGAAGAATCACGAACAGTAGTTGTTGCTTGTTCAACAATCTGCTTTTTGCTTGCTGTGTGCTCTTTAAGCTCTTGGCTAAAGCGGCGGCATTTCTCAGCAAGAGTGTGAAGCTTCTTACTGAGAGACTTATTGCAAATAGACTTGATTGAGATTTTAAGAGATGAGCGTTGTGCCGTGTCACTGGTAGACATGACGTTCGCTTGTTGGGATACGCTAATTTTAAACATAGAGACTCCTCTGTTTAGTTACAGGAGTAGTCTAGCTCGCTGATTTTCTCAAAAGCACCATACTTTTTGTGATATAGGAGAGAAAAATCATGATGTTGGATTTTTGTAAGAAATGGCCCTTGTGAAAAATGTCGAAAGATAGCGAGGATGGTCGGATCACTTTCGGATAAAATGCATTTGACTTTCACGATCTTTCATGAAGCTTTTTATCGTGTTGCAGCTAAAATCAATGTCAACAAAGGAGAGGCGATCTATAGAAGCCTCAAAATTAAAGTAGATTAAAAGTGATATGAGCAACATGATGAAAATAAATAACATTGAGCATAGTAATGTCGGGCTACAACCCACAGCAGAAACGACAAAACCTAACTTAGAAATTCGCGCTATAGAACATACCTCTAAACGGTTCAACTTTAGCTTTCTAAAGTCGAGCAAATCCTACAATGTGCATCGCTTGGAGCAGCAACAGTACGAGCGCGAATACCGATTGATCGAAAAAGCCAGCATTTATGGACGGCGCGATGTCTCAAAACAGCTATCGCATGTCAATATTCGTACAACTCCAGCGGCATTTTCACCAACCCCTAATGAGATTGGGACTCACATCTTAGCAAGATTAGGCTCCCAATCTGCGTATTGTGATGAAGGCGTGATCTCAATTAAAGGCTCAACGCTACAAGCTGCGATTGCTGTTAATCGTGACAAGCAAGAGATTGTGCTCGTTTTAAATCGAGACCAAAAAGCGACGGGCATTAAATCTTGGTTAAATAAAGCAACGAAATCACAGAGCGATTACCTATACGCCAGCAATATCGCTCAAGAGCTGGTTAAAGTTCGTAATAAGTTCTACAGCAGCTACGCGATTACAATTACGGGTGAGCACAAGGAGAGTAAGCTGATTAACTATGCGTTAGAGTCTGCATTTAAGGTGAAAAGTTAATCGTTCTGCCTCAGTGTTACAGGCAAATTAGCAAAAAGGTGAATCAGACGACATTCAGTTTGATTCACCTTTTCTCATTAGAGAGGTGAGGAAAGTTGAAGTAATGTGCGCCTATTCAAAACCAGACAGATGAGGGCAAAGATGTTTGATCTAGGTATCCAAGGTATTGATGTAACACAACCGTCAGTAATGGAGAAAACATACAACAGTGTTGGTGAAAGTTTTGAGCAAATACTCGCCACTATTGATTCTATTGAATCTAGTGGTGGTGGTATGTCGGCAGTAGATGCTTTACGTCTACAACAAGAAGTATTCCATTACTCAATATATCAAGAGACGGTTAGTAAGATAGCGGCCAAAGCGGCTAACGCAATCAATGAGGTGATGAAGGCACAATAAAATGAAAAAACTATTGCTTTTGATTTTTGCTCTGATCGTCTCAGGTTGTAGCGAATCTGGGATGACTCAGGTAGCAAAGTTTGAATCGGCAGATCTCTCTAACAAAGTGATCGTGCTGCTGAATAAAAATCAGGTCAACGCTAAGCTGACCCAACTAAAAGATGGGTATGGTGTATTAGTTGATGATGCTCAAGAAATGAAAGCTCGTGAGCTATTGGCGTACTACAACTTTTACTTTGAGCGAGAAGATCTCAATGACTTGCTTGAGTCGAAGTTTGCTAGCTTAAGTAAACTTGAGATGGTGAAAAGTAATTTCTTACAAAGTAGAGAGATCTACAACAAGCTCAGCATTATGCCTAACATATTGCGAGTTAGCGTTGTAGTTACAGGAGAAAAAGCCAAAAGGATTTCGGTATTAATTTTGAGTCTGAGTGAGATTTCTGCTGAGAACAAAAGTAATATCGAACGTTTTTTGAAAGGGGTCTTAAACGAAGAGGATAAGCTAACCATTAGCTATTTTGTACAGGCGGTGTAAGTTGAAAAGATCTGAAAAATGGTACTTTAAACTTAAGCACCATTGCTTAGCCAAAGAGCGTTTAACGGCCGAGCAGTTTGAGGTACTCACAGGATTAACTCAAACGGAGATCGAGTGTTATTTTAAACAATCAAGTCGACATATTAAAAAGCGCTTACTCCGTTTAGGTAAAGTGGTGCGATATCAAAAAAGCAAACAAGCTGAAATAAGTTCTGATTGGCTAACGCTTCGCCGTGAGTTAGGGCAAAAGCTATGTCTGTATTCTGATGCGATAGGTATACAAAGAGTTACCCAAGAAGCGCATGACCTTGAATATGGTTTAGCACTGCTTGCCACTATCGATCGTAGGAAAGCGATTATTTGGTCAATTCGTTTGAGAAAGGCAATGCCTGAATTCTCAGTCAAGGTCGCCAGTGTTCCTCGGTTGACACTTTTATTTAATCAGCTTAACAACGATTAAGTAGATAAACATTATAAGAGAGTAATCAAATGAACGAGTTTGAGGTCGAGACACATAAGTTATCTGAAGATTTTTTTGAATTGCTCGAAGGAAAAGTGATTGAAGAGCATATCAATAAAATCAAAAAAGAGAAAAAAATCACAATTGAGATTCTTAAAGAGTTGCTTGATTTAGCTGATTCACTATACCAAAAATATCAGCTGAAAGAGGCAGAGATTATTTATCTTGCGTATACAGGGCTTTGTCCTTTCGATCATCGTGGACCTGCTAGCTTGGCCTCTATTTATCTAGAACAAGCACAGTTTCAGAAGGCATTGGATATGCTCAATATTGTGAAAACCTATCCAACAGCAGATTTTGATGAAACCTTAGTCAATATGGCATTGTGTCACTATAAGTTAAAGCAATACCTCGAGGCTGCGGCTGTGTTTATTATTATCAAAGCTGAAAAGCTTAATGAATTTAACCAAAAGCGTTACGAATTCTTACGTAAGCAACTTAATCCTTATTTGAAATAGGAGCAGATATGAATGTAAGTATCCATGGTTCTCTCTTAAAAAGAGAAAGCATATTAAACAATCCATCTTTAAGTTTGAGCTCAGTGTCTACATCGGATATTGATACAGCTGAAAATGAACTAAATTCTCTTAGTAAAGATAGTAACTTAAGTTTTGTACTTGAAAAACAAAAAGAAGCAGTAAAAGCAGTATCTCCGAGGAATACAGAAACCGATATCAGTAACGCTCTTTTAGGCTCAATTAATGATGCTGCTTTAGAGTTAGATATCCTTAATGGTTGGACTGAAGGTGGAAAATCCATGTTTTCATCTATGATTAGTGGAATGCTTGATAGTATTTCAAAGGATGGAATTATTGGAATTGAATTAGAAGATACTTTACAACTTATTTTATTGGAAGTAATGGTTAATTCTGAACAATACGGTCTTTCTGAGTGGATAAATAAGCCTGATGTTACTAGTTGTATTCAGCATTTGCTGGAGAGTGTTGGTAGCGCTAGTCATGGTTTACATGAACCACCATGGAACAATTCTGAAAATATAGCTAAAGGTGCAGAGTATTTATTAACTAGTTTGTTGGAAAATGTTAAAATATTAGATGGCACTCTTCTCTCAAAACTGTTATCAACATCAAAGCTAGACTCTGAGGAGGGTAGAAATAAATTGTTTTCACAAATAAAGGATAAGTACCATGATGGTGAAGGCTGGCTAATTTATAATAAAGCACAACAGAATAATACGAGTAAAGCTACACAGCTTAGCCCTCTTCTAACATTAATGATTGCTTCGGATTTATTGAAAGAAAAGCCCGATATATCTAGAAGTGATATGGAATCCATACTTTCTCGTGATATATCAAGAATAGAAAGTCTTATGCAGAGCATTATCAAAAAAAACACTATAAGTGAATGGATAAATACTAATCCTAAGTGGCAAATACAAGTTGAAGGTGCTGGTGATGATGGTGGTCATGGTGGTCAATTAGATTGGATTGGTAATGGATTGAATATTAATGACTTAGTGAATATATATAACAATTTCCCGTCTCGAATTCTTTCTGATGAGGATATAAAAGATATAAACCGTATTGGTGACAACGTAAAAATGATCATGCAAACTCTGAAATATTGGTTTCAGATTTTGCGTGATGAACGTGTTGCGATTGCGAGAAACATTTAGTTTCAGGAAAAATCAACTTTTTTCATGATCTGTTATGGTATTTTTATGAGAGAAGTTGAGAGTAATTTGATTTCTTTGAAATATAGGGATGTTGATAAGGAATAAGATTGGAAGCGCAAAAAGAGAAGTTTTATGAGGTATTGAGATCTTTAAATCAACAATGCCTTACTTTAGACGTATTATATCGACGCCGTGGAATTAGTAACCCAGTTAGTAAAAGTAAAGAATTCGCGCATCTGCCGAAGTGCGCCACATCTTGTTCAACGTTACAAGATGACTCTAGCGAGGGTGAGTTAAATGTTGTTCTATTTCGCTAGGAATATTCGGTAATCATTAATCGTTAATAGGTAAAGATCATGAAAACATCATTAGTGAATATCGCAGAGAACCAAGAATCTCTGTGGGGTCAAGCTAATAAAGAGATCGAACAAAAGCAGAACCAACCTCAGCAACAAGCTGAAGAGGGTTCTGTTGTACCTGGTCAACCATTGCCAGGCAGTTCGCTATCGTTAAATGACCTTTGGCGTACTATTCGTGAAAGCATGAAGCAAGTTGCAGAATCTGTTTCTGGTGCTGGCCAAGAAAAAGTAGCAACCAAAAAAGGTTTGATTGAGTTACAAAAAGACTCACAAATCGCCATGCTGAACGAGCGTGCTTCTCAACTCGAAGAGCAGAAAAAAGCACAACAAACACAAGGCATTCTTGGCAAAATTGCCATGGCCTTGGGCTTTATTGCCGCGATTATTATGGCTCCTTTTAACCCAGTCATGGCAGCCATCATGATCGGTGGCATGGTTGCAAGCCTCGTTATCCCGAAAATTGCTGACGAAATTATGAAAGCGGCAGGCGTTGATGAAAAAACGCGTGGTATGGTCAAAATGGGGTTAGATATTGCGATTGGCCTTGGCACTATGCTGCTCAGTTTTAACCCAGCTGGTATTGCCTCTTCTGCTGGTAAAGCAATTGCAGGTGGTGCTGCTAAAGCAGCTACGTTGGTGAAGCGCGGTGTCGATGCTGCAAAAACGCTGAAGTCATTTACTGCCATTTCATCAAAAGCGGGAAGCTTAGCTGAGAAGGTTCGTAAAACAGCGCAACCGCTGTTAGATAAGATTCAAGAGTTTGCCAAAGGTGGCCAAATGACGGCTGCACGTATTGGCCAAGCTTCTTCAGTGGGCTCTAACGTAACCTCAGTAGTCAGCACAGGTTATGGTATTAAAACTGCCGATATCTCCAAACAAATGGAAGTCAATCAAGCTAAGCAAGATGAGTTGCAAACACGAATTGAGCAAGTACTAAAAATGCTCGATCAAGCAATGCGCTCCGTTGCTCATTCGTTTGAGTCTCTGATTAAAACAAACGAAGACTACCGTAGCTTTAGCAAAACCATGACTTCAATTCATATGTAAGGAGATAACTATGCCAATTAATGCTGTTAATTCTGTAAATCTAGCGCAACCTATTGTTTCAGAGTCTTCTTCTGCTGGTGTCTCTATTGATACCAATCAGTGGAAGGGCTTTGAGAAGTCTGTTGAAAAGATTTCTGAAGGTGGTGTGAGTATGTCTGAGCTGCTGGCTCTACTTGCAGAGATCATTAAAGCCTCTAAAGAGCTTCGTTCTCAAGTGATGAGCAATAAAATCACTGAGGCTAAAGCAACCACAGATCTTGCTGTGCATCTCGCGGCGGATCGTAAGCATGACGCACTAGTGAAATTTGGTATTACCTTGGCGGCGAGTGTGGTCAGTATGGCGATCACATCAGCATCTTCTGTGCGTATGGGGCAAACCAAAACATTGAAAGATAAACACTTGTCTTCAATGTCTGGTGATTCAAACATGCGTGTTGCTGATCTATCAGCTAAAGACATCAATAAGTTTAGCGCTCAGTTGCAACAAAGCCGTACAGCTAAGTACAACACAGTTGCGCAAACTGGCACCATGGCCAACTCCATGGTGGGTAACATCAATGACATGCGAAATGCTGAAGAAGTGAAGCATCAGGAAGAAGGTACTGCAAGCAAGCAACTGAAGGAAAAAGTGGATGCAATGCTTGATGGTTACTTGCAAGACTTAACTCAAGCTGCTGTTAAGTTGAATGAAATTCTGGATGCAATGCAACGGGCAAGTCTGGTTACTAACCGTTAATAGCTTAAAGGAGGAGCGGGTTAGAAACCCGCTCTATTTTTCTTATGCGCAATGTTTCTTTTGTTATGCCATTGAGGGCCGAACGCGTATCTGATGTTTCAAGCCCTAAAAATATTCGTGAAGAAGAGCAAACTAAGCGTGTTCGCGATGTTAAAGAATCGGAAAAACAGGAGAAAAAAAGACATCGGATTTTCCGAATTCGCAAAACGCCGATGACGCCTCAGCAACAGCGTCAATTTGCTAAGTTGCTGAACAGTTATCAACTACGTGCAATGCGTGATTGGTACAGTTTTGCAAGTCAAGTGGATGCTGAGTCACTGAATGATGCTCAGCTATGGATATTACAAGCTGCTAATCAGAGCCAGCATTTGTACCCGAAGTCTGTTCGTAAACAGATTAAAGAATTTTTAAATACGGTAAACATTGACACGGGACAGACTGAAAATCAGCCTGATAGTGAAGCAGTACAACAATTGGTTGCTTATGAGCACTATTTAGAAGGGTTGATTTCCATGTTGGTTTTGTGTCGACGCTTTGATAAGCGTGAGAAAAAGAATCGAGACAAACTAGGTTATGGTTCATACGACGATGAAGCATTTCAATCTGAAACAGACGACGCTGGATCCCTATCAGATCCTGAAGAGTAAATCGAATCGAATTAGCTGGAATGGTTTATCCGATACCCAACAATATATTGATAAAACAGCCGTCATTGAATGGTTTAGTTTACTTCGTGGTTACTCGGAAGACCTTGTAAAAGCAATTATTGTTGATGGAATTCTGGAAAATGAATTTCATAAGATTACGTTTATATTGAATCTTGTTCAGAGCCCAGAATTTCAATCGATGAGTTCAATGCAAGTTTATCAATTGCTTTACGACTTTGTGTGTAAAACTCCGCAAGGAATTTTGGCTTGGGTAGACGAAAAGGACTTTTTAATGAGTCGCGATGTATTAGCTATCTTATCTAGAAATCGTTAAAGGAGTTGTTATGAGTAAGTCATTATTTTCTATACAACCTGCTTATTCTTTGACTAATGAAACTTTTAACAAAGTTAATCTTGTTGCCGGCGCATCATTTGATAATGGGATCGTTAGCTTGTCTTTTTGTGGAGGTATTGTACGTGACCTCAAAGATGAAACTTTGATTCAATGTAAATTGCACAGTCTGGACTTAGATATAACATTCTACGTTTATGCGTCAGAGATAGAACGTATAACAGGTATCGAATTCAGTCATTTGGATGAGAAATATCTTGCTTATCTTATCTCTCAGCATTTACTAAAATATGGTATCTCATTTGAGAGAGTGACAGTCGGATGCTTGGATTTTTCTAATCAACCACTTTTAACTAAAGCAATATTAACAGCTGGTAATAATAATTTTGTAATCTTAGTAGATTTGGATAAAAGTCATATAGATAGGGGAGGATTATCGTATCGAAAAAATAAGTTGCCTGGCACATTACGCTTTAAAACATCATTAAATCTTTTTGATACCGTATTAGATACAACCGAAATTGCGTCACTAACAACAGATGATGTTGTTTTGGTTTACCCTAAGTGAAGACAATGAGATTAAATGACATAGAGCAATTTCTTTTTAAGTTAGAGAAGAATGAACAGCTCGTATTTAATGATTGCCCTGATGATAGAATTTTACCACTCATCCCGTTTTTTCAATTAGTTCATGTGCTGAATTTAGATGAAATAATACGGTTTCTTATTTCACTAGAGCAATCACTGCAAGGGAAACTGGTAAGATCAGAGGGTTATCTAATGATAACGCTGTCTGACGATGTATATGATGAAGAAGAGTTGCGAAGATTAACAATTCAGCTTCTAGAAAAAATGAGGTTTTGATATGCCGCATAATATTTCGCTGAACAATATCACACCAATGACAGCTCCTGCTCAGCAGGAGCTGTCTGATATTTCGCTCCAGACAACCGCGAGCGTATTACCGCGAGTTGAAACTCAGCCGAATATGAGCGAACCAGCACTTCCACAAACGCTCTCGCTCACTGATAGTTGTCTCGAGAATGAGGAAACGTCCTCAAATCAGCAATCTGAAGTGAAAAAAGAGCAGGCGGAGAAAAAGAAAAAAGTCCATAAGAAATCTAACAAATACAGTAACCATACAAAAGCGAAAGGCCACTTAGCCGCGATTGCTGGGGCAACAACACTTGGTGCTGTATTAGCTCCATTTACTGGTGGCTTAAGCCTACTACCTACGGCTTTTGTTGTCTTATTTGGTAATGCGACTGCACTAGCGATGTACGGTGGTTCTGAATTTGTTCTGGGGCAACAAGGAGCTAACAATCAACTAGAGGATAAAAAAGAGCCTGAGGAAAATAAACAACCAGAAGACTTGGTCCCGTTACCTCCAAGACCTATGCCTACTTATGAGTTCCACGGTTTTGATGAAATCGATGGGCGTCGTATTCCGGATGATAACGAACCTGGGGAAAAAAGAGCTGATGGTAAAGGCAATACGTTTAATTATTCTCCGGTATTCAATTTTAATTTAAATTTTGGTGATCTAAACATTAATCAGTTTAATACCCAAAATAACACTCAAAGTAATACGCAATTTAATACTCAAAATAATACTTATAATGTTAATCAGGGAGGCACTAATCCTCAACCAACGTTGATTGAACAAGCTATTGAACGATTTGGTGAGCATCCAGTAATCAGTGTTGTAGAAATTACTAAAGAGACATTGATTCGTGAGTTGCGTGGGCAAGAGCCGATTATAGGATCTGAGCCTGAAATCGATGAGATGGTTGATGCATTAGTTTCATTCCATGAACAAACTAATGAAGCTAAGTTGATTCAAGTAAACTTTGAGGGCGGGCATAAAGCTTATATCGGTGGGATCCCGGAAACGGAAGAGTTGCCTGATGTTCAGCCAGTGAAGGCCGAGGTTGTTGTAGAAAAAGAGAAAAAACAATGGCCTGAAGTTAAGCCCGCTCATCGCTTAATCACCACGTCTGGTAATGCGACTGTTGCGAGTTACTCTGGGTATCAGAATGCAAAAGTTGTTCAACAAGGACATACTATTGGCTATGCCAATGTGGAGAACATTGCTAAAAATCCTCAGGTAGCTTCAACGCTTGAATTCCAGAAGGTCAATGAGAACCAGGATCGTAAACAGTTTGTTGAACAATCTTCTGAACAGAATCATGTTCAACAGGGGGTGGATGGTCAAGTCATCATTGATTCTGCCAATATGCAGAAAGTGACGGGACAGCAAGTTAAAAAGTGGCCAGAAGTGGCGGCTCCACAACGGGTTATCACCAGTGCGGGTAATGCCAAAGTGGATGGTAACCCGGGTTATGCGAATAGCCGTATCGAAGTCAATGGCCAAACCGTTGGTTACGCACGCAGCGAACGAGTAGGAAGCCAGTCTCAACTGGCAGGAGATGCCCGTTCTATTGCAACTGACTCACATGGTGTGGAACAAGGACAGGTAACGACTGAAAACAGATCGACTCAATCCAGTGTGGAGTCCAGCTCAACACAGACGTCAGTCGAGCAAAACTCTGTTACGACTCAAACATTTGTCGAGAATGGCACTCAAACGGAAGCGGAAACTTCACCAGTGAAAGGGCACCATACCTTACAAGGTGTTGCTGCAGAGCGTGTGGCAGAGGGGGCACAAGTTGAGCATGCACAAACAAACGGTGTCAAACATTGGCCAGAAGTGGCAGCTCCACAACGAGTGATCACCAGTGCGGGTAATGCCAAAGTGGATGGCAACCCGGGTTATGCGAATAGCCGTATCGAAGTCAATGGCCAAACCGTTGGTTACGCACGCAGCGAACGAGTAGGAAGCCAGTCTCAACTGGCAGGAGATGCCCGTTCTATTGCAACTGACTCACACGGTGTGGAGCAAGGACAGGTAACGACAGAAAACAGATCGACTCAATCCAGTGTAGAGTCCAGCTCAACACAGACGTCAGTCGAGCAAAACTCTGTTACGACTCAAACGGTTGCCGAGAATGGCACTCAAACGGAAGCGGAAACTTCACCAGTGAAAGGGCACCATACCTTACAAGGTGTTGCTGCAGAGCGTGTGGCAGAGGGGCACAAGTTGAGCATGCACAAACAAACGGTGTCAAACATTGGCCAGAAGTGGCAGCTCCACAACGGGTTATCACCAGTGCGGGTAATGCCAAAGTGGATGGCAACCCGGGTTATGCGAATAGCCGTATCGAAGTCGATGGCCAAACCGTTGGTTACGCACGCAGCGAACGAGTAGGAAGCCAGTCTCAACTGGCAGGAGATGCCCGTTCTATTGCAACTGACTCACATGGTGTGGAGCAAGGACAGGTAACGGCAGAAAACAGATCGACTCAATCCAGTGTGGAGTCCAGCTCAACACAGACGTCAGTCGAGCAAAACTCTGTTACGACTCAAACGTTTGCCGAGAATGGCACTCAAACGGAAGCGGAAACTTCACCAGTGAAAGGGCACCATACCTTACAAGGTGTTGCCGCAGAGCGTGTGGCAGAGGGGGCACAAGTTGAGCATGCACAAGTGAGTGTAACCAACATTCAACCTGAGATTAGTTCGCAGTTTGAAGTTGGTAAAAATGATAGTCAGCAAATTCAAGGTAATGCGGCGAAAGTGTGGCCTGAAGTGGTTCCATCGCAACGTGTAATCACCTCTGCTGGGAACGCTAAAGTCGATGGAAATCCCGGATATCAAAATTCAAAAGTTGATATTGCCGGTTCAACCTATGGTTATCAGCGCGCCGAACGTTTGTCGAGTCAAAACTCACTTTTTGAGGGTGTGAATCTTCCACAGACTCATCAGGAAGCTGAAGGAATTAAATCGGGCTCGACGGACGTAACCAAACTTGTTGATGTTACAGCTCTGCCATCAGCCTCAGAGACAAATCAAAGTGAGCCGAGACGTTTTGTTTCTAAAATGCATATTACGCTGAAAGGTAAGTCTTCCGCGGATAACAATCCGATGAACACTCAAGCTCAGCATGAGACATTACAATCTTGGTCATCTAATTTGGTGAGTCACGCACCAAATATGAAACAGGCTCAAAAAATCGTTGTTCAGCAAGCTCAAAATGACACTGAATTACAACCGAAAGTAGCCAATTTAGAGGCAACGAAGGCTCCGACGATTGTGAGCAATATTACTGGGAAAAAGTGGACAGTTACTATGCCAACGCCTGTTTTAACAACTCAGGGAATGGCGAGCGGTCGAGGTAAAAACTATACCCAAGGATTATTCCACAATATTCGAGATATCAATCTTACCAAGAAGCAACTTGAATCAAGTTTACCCTTGATGGAGATTGCTCAGAAAAGAGATGTTTCAGTTGTGACTATGGGAGAAAGAGTCTTACCAGTTAAGCCAGCAGAAATCAGTAATCTCAAGCTCGCATCATAATGACATAAAGTCAATTTAACTGAAAAAAGACTAAATCAGTGTCGTTCAGATTTAGTCTTTTTTTTTCTTTTGATGGGGTGGAGCGCTGCGGATAAAGTCTGAATAAATTTGAATAGTGAGGTGTACCTTGTATATCGAATTAGATGCGTCGCATAAAGCGATTCCCAAAGTGGGTTTTGTACGTCCACGTCATTCTAACCTGATTAAACGTTCAGAATTAGCGACCTATCAGGAGTCTAAGGCGTTAATCATGGCTTTAGAAGAGAAGGTAAAGGAATATCAAAAGCTACTTGAGGAACAGGTGCTCTTGATGTTGGAGGAAAAAGAACAGCTTTTAAATAGCGTTATAGAGGAGGAGTATCAGAAGCTCGCAAATGCTTGGAAAGAGCAACAGATAGAATGGTTTAAAGTGGCTGAAAACGAACTTGCTCGTCATTTAAAAGAGCAGGAAGAAGCAATATTAGATGTTAAGCGTGAATTAAAACATCAAATTGCTAGTGAAGTTCAAGCACGACTGACCAAACTGACTCAGAGCGAGAAATTAATTTCCCATCTGGTGGAAGTGTTACACAGTGAAATGGATGACGCTTGTAAAGCGCTACAGGTTGAGACTGAGCAGCACGAAGATGGCGTCACGTTGAGTATTGAGAACGAAGACAGAATCATCTCCATAGACAGTAAAACAATCATTGAGGAACTCAAAAGAGGATTAGAATCGATATGATGGCGAAGCTACGTAAATCATCACTATTGTTTAATCCCAGTAGTGTCATGATTGCGTTTTTATTACCGACAATCATTCTAGTGACACTTCCTGGGGTGGTGATCGATTTCTTTTTGATGATCAGTTTTGTCAGTTCTGCACTGTTATTGGTCATCATGTTAGAAAACGATCAGCCTTTGAAAGTAACATTTCTACCTACAATGGTACTTTTGCTGACTACGTTTCGCTTGCTGCTCTCAATTGCAACAACACGAAATATCATTGCAAATGAGGATGTTGGTCAGGTAATCGAAACCGTCGGTCAGTTTGTAATGGGGGGGAATCTGCTCTCTGGGTTACTGATTTTTATCATTATTACTATTGTACAGTTTCTTGTAGTAACCAAAGGTGGGGAACGAGTTGCGGAAGTGGGGGCTCGTTTTTCTCTAGATGCGCTGCCAGGTAAACAAATGACCATTGATGGTGATTTAAAAAGTGGCCTCATTACGGGGGAACAAGCGCAAAAACTACGTGCAGATTTAGGTACAGAAAACAAACTATTTGGCTCACTTGATGGGGCGATGAAATTTGTTAAAGGCGACGCAATCGCAGGTATCTTGATCAGTTTAGTTAACTTGTTTGGCGGAATTTACGTTGGTATTAACCAGTTCGAACTCTCGTTAGCAGACAGTGTTAGCCGCTTTTCGGTGCTAACCGTTGGGGATGGTCTGGTTTCACAAATTCCGAGTTTGTTACTTTCGATGGCTTGTGGTGTGTACTTAACACGCATCAAAGGTTCGGATGAAGAGTCGAGCTCATTTATGGCTCAATTGATGCTACAAATTCGAACCTTCTGGAAAAGTTTGCTAGTGATTGGCGGTATTATCATTGTCTTGGGTATCACTAATCCTAATTTGTTATATGTGTGCTTGCCTCTTGCTGTGCTTTGTGCGGCTTTAGCGATTTGGTTATGGAAAAAAGAGGACAGTAAAGTAGTAACAAGCAGTTTTGAGCCACAAGGTCACGGTTTGTTCGAGTCGTTAAAGTTTGTTTTCCGTGAAGCTCAGTATCAACATTTGATCCAACGAAATGTTGAAAATAAAGAAAAGTCATTATGGGGGCAAGCATTAGGCTCACCAGCTGTTATGGTTGATCCAACATTGGATTGTGACTTGAAGGTGTATATTTCGGATATTGAAATGTACAGCTATAAAAATGCAGAACCAGGTAGCGTGATTGAAATTCTCAATGATGAGCTGTTGGTAGCAAGCAATGATGTGGCAAGTAATCTCAATCACATAGTGAGTTACTTTATACACAATCGATTTATTGAGAAATACAACTTGCAATACAGCAGCAATATTGTTGCAGGGTTAGCTCAGCAAAGTGAAATCATGAAAAGTGAGATTGATTCAGCTGTTGGCTTAAACCGTGTTCATGATGTATTGAAGCAGATGATTCGTTCTCCTGAGTTTTATTTAGACCGTGTGAGTTTTTTTGAGGCTCTGATCTACTGGTCGAGAGTAGAAAGTGATCCCCGTAACTGGTTGACTCGAATCAGAAGTCAGGCTCGATATGACATCACGGCGAATCTGCTCAACGATGAAGGTAAATTAAATATCGTCTTATTGACACCAGAGCTGACTGAAGAAATTGCAGGATTTGTTGCTGGAGAATTTGATGATGTAGATCGGTTGATTACAGTACAGTCCACATTACGCAATGAAATAAAGCGGCTACTTGTGCAATACGGCTCAAAACCAGTTGTCGTGGTAAATGAAAATGAACTGAATTATGTCAAGGCATTTTTCCAACAAGTGATGAGTATGACTTATGTATGTAGTCATGCTGATATTGTTAACTCAAATTGCATTGAAAATACGGAGACTATCCATATTTAACGAAATGCGAGGAGGATATTATGGAAGAATCAACCGAACCCAAGAAATATCCACCCACTGAAAAAAAACTGCGTGATCTAAAACAGAAAGGCCAATTTCCAAAAACAGAATTGGCCGAACCAACTCTAGAGCTGGTCGTATTTACAATTATTATCATTTTCACCTTGTACTACTTGTTTGAGTATTCTGGTGAGTGGTTATCCGCAGTGCTTTATGCTGATATCGATGTCGGTTTGGCAACAGGAGTCGATGTTCTCTGGTGGTGTATCGGAGGCTTAGCTCTATTAAAGCTGGTGATGGTGATATTTGAATGGGTGATGATTAATAAAGCGGTGATCAGCACTGAAGCATTGGGGTTGAAAATGGATAAAATAAACCCCGTCAACGGTGCAAAGAATATTTTTGGTGTTGAGGCGATTTCACGCTCATTCAGGAAAGTATTGGAGCTACTATTCCTTCTCTTTCTATTGAAATATGTAGCGGATGTATTGGGTAGTCAGTTGTATCAGTTAAATGAAATCAATAACTATCCATACTTCATTTACTATCTGATGTATTCGATAGGAGCAGCGTCTGCATTCTATTTGGTATATGGAATCTGTGTCGGTACGGTTGATTTCATGGCAGAGAAATATCACTTCTTGCAAAAGAACCGTATGACTTTCACTGAAATGAAAAACGAATTAAAAGAAACCGAAGGCTCACCTGAAATCAAATATGAACGCAAACGCCGAATGCGAGAAGTCATGGAAACTCCAATTACACAAGGGAGAAGACCAACTTTTGCTTTGGCAAACCCAACACATATTTTAGTGCCAATTTGTTATGACCCTAAAATTGAACGGGTACCAGTTGTGTTAAAAATTTGTACTGAATCGTTGGCCTTGGAAGAAAGAAAACGTTTAGAAGCGATGGATATTCCTATTATTGAGAACATTCCATTAGCTCGAGCTATGTATAGCAAGATGAAGCAGGGTGAGGACTTTCTTCCCAAAGAATTTTTCCGTGATGTCGCTGTAATAATTTCAAATTTAAAAAGGCAGAAAAATGTTAAGAAAAACGCTTCTCGCTAGTGCATGTGGAATGATGTTGCTTTCTGGCTGTAGTAGCCAGATAAAAGATGACAACATAGTGCTCGATCAAGACTGGAAGCCAGATATTTATAACCTGATTATTTCGCATGTCTCGGATGTGGATAATTTAAGATTTTGGGTTCGTAGAACACCAAGTTATGAAGATGGCTACCCACATCAACTGGCCTGTGTTGAAGTCGCACAGCCGTTAGAGCCAAATCGCTTCTATATCGCAAACCTGAACACCTATGGTTTAAATCAGGTATATAACTGTGAAAACGATTACTGGCGTTATGACAACCTGGTGGATCCGTATGCGAGTCGAGCCGTTGACCTCAGTGCATGGGACCCCAACTTAAGCAAGCGTCGTTACACGAATTATCCGGTCAATATGAATACTCATATTGATGGTGTTGATGCTTACTTGTGGGGAGAAGGCCAGTTACGTTTAGTGTTCAGTGACTTATTCCCTGTCAATCAATATCAATTAACGAATAAAGGAGTAAACACACTTTTTGAAGTTATTGATAAGCTGAAATATTTACCTGTCGAAGAACTGACGATTTACGGTATTGCGGACTCATCAGGAACGTATCAAAAAAACCGAGTATTGGCTGACCGTCGTGCTCAATCGGTAAAAACCTTTTTAGTCGAAGAAGGCTTAAGTTATTTACCTATGAAACTTCGCGGAACGGTAGAAAACGGTCTATCAACGGCTCAACAGCGAGTCTTACAGCGTCGCTTTGTGATTGAAGTGAGGTTCAAAACGGATGAAAAGTAGAAAGTTTTCACTATTGATCAATGAATTTGCTCAAATGACCAAACAAGGCAGCCTTACTTTAGAGGCAGAGCAAGGTTTGGTTTGCCATTATCAAGGTCGAGATATTCGAATTGAAGATGGGCAAAGAATTGGTCTGACCAATCAGGTTGTTATTGTGGCACCACTGGGCATTAAAGTGACCAGTAAGGTTCAAGGAAAAATTAATGGAACTTTTGCTTTGAGCAAAGATGGTTATCTCACAGAGATGAAATCGCTAGGTTGTTGTTTAATTCGACATATTGCATTGCCCGAACATCCGCGAACTTTATTGGAAGAAGTAAACCAAAGCCTAGTTATCGTAAACCAAATTCTAAAAGAGATTGAAAGCAATGTGGCTGCTTGAATTTTTTAGTGGGTGTGTCAAAGGCGTAACCTTACCTATAGAAAACAAACTCGTTTTAGTCGGGAGCTCAGAAATTAAGGAAGACAATGTTGTTCCTTTAGCTGAATTTTTAACGCCTGAGGAGCGCATTGAACTAGAAGAGCAAGGCAGTACGATTCAAGCCATAGGGTTGGCTAAGAAAAAGCTTACCTTGGTGGAGAATAAGATCTATCGCTATCGAGGTTTGACATTTTGCGTTTATCGCCAAGGTAAGCGCAATCCTGCACTAAAGCGTTTTAGACTAAGACAGTTTCAACCTTTATTACTGGTTACTGTCGCTGTCCATCTGTTGTTGGCAATTGGAGGATACACATTCAATGCCGCAAGACAGAATCAGCAATTTGGAGATTATCTGCAAGCTATAGGTAGTGGCTATATCAAAGATGGTCAGTTGTATACGAGTAAGCTTTCAGAGGTTAGCCAATTACCAGAATACTGGGGGAATTTTATCCATACGATGAGCGGGGAGAATTACCTGCGTGCCAGTCAGTTTAATTTAGAGCTTGTCTCTGATTATTCTGGCAAGCCACTGAAAGGTGAAATTATGAGCCTAGCAGATCGTGATCAAATTCGAGTGGAAACCTTTGAATTGGATAACCAAGTAATGGCGGCATTAGGTAAACACGCCATCAGTTTTTACAAACAGGGAGATCATTGGTTTGTATCCGATCCTGCTCGTGCTAAGCAGGTGTTAACCGATGCAGGCTTAAGCCGAACCGTGGGTGCGTTAAAGTCTCGTGCGGATGGAGCGGATTTAATTCCTGATGCTGAATTTCCATACTCGATTTTCTATACCTCTCATTCAGGACGCTATCTTTACGATGAACTGGGTCGATACTGGGAAGGTAGTGAAGTCCCCAAACTGGGTGTGATTCAGGAAATTAGTGAGGATCGGGTCGTATTCTTTGATGGTAAACAAACCAGAGTTTATTTGATTCAAGTTAAAAAATAGGAGTGATGATAATGCAAAACATGACAATAAACAGTGCATACGGAGCGAGCAATCTTGCTTCTACAGATCGTCAGTCAGCAGCGCAGCAGCTAGCAGAGCAATTTCCAATTGTGAAAAAAGCACAAGAAGAAGTAGCGCCTATGCAAACACGTCAAGCCAGTAAAGATCCATTAGATCTGATCGATGAATTGCTGAGTAAGTATCTTGGTGAACAAACCAACCGCGCAGAGGGTATGGCGGATAATATTAAAGTGCGCTCAGATGCGATCGCTGAGATAAGCCGCTTATGGGGCCTGGTGATGCAAGATAATATGAATTTTACAAATCCTAATGATAATAAGGTTACAACCCCATTAGGTGACAGTGTCAGTTCAGGTTATTTAGAACAAATCGATAGCATCATTCGAGAAAAGCTCAATGACGATCGTGGGATTTCTGCGATCACAGGTAAGAATCTTGATGATTCTAAACGATATGCTGTGTCTTATACTGATCTCCAGTCACTCGATGCAACGGTAACAGCGTTTAACGACACCATTCAGGTTGATATTGATACCGAGCAACAACGTTTCAAAAACGTGATGACAGAGATCTCTTCTGCACAAGAGGAGATTCGTGATGTCCGCCAAGTGATTGTTCGACTCTCACAAGCAAGTTAACCGGAGGCATAACAATGAAAGTCGCATTAGATGTGGTGATTGCTCATTGCAATTTAAGCTTGGATGAACTGAATCAATTGAGCAAAGGTAAGATGGTAAAAATTGAAGACTTCGTCCAATCTCAAGTGATGTTGAAAAGTGGTAACGAGCTAGTCGCGACTGGACAACTGATTAAAGTGGATGACCAATACGCGGTGACTGTTGACTTTGTCAATGAGGTGAAAAGCTAAAAGGGGCTAAGCCCCTTTTGTTTTGTTTTTTATATTTTTTTAGGTTTAATTAGTGACTTTTCACGGTTTTATCATCATTTTATTCCGTGATTCAGCAAAATTCGCATCAGGAGTTTGACATGACCGTCTTGATTACCACGGCCATAAGGACAGAGAAGTTCTCTTTTAATCACGATAAATAACGACGAAAAACAGTGAAAAGGGTTCAACGATGTTAAGAAACTACTTACTAGGCAACCAAGTCATTTTCGATACGCTCAAACGTGAAGTATTAACCACTGACAAAATCATCAGTTTAGGTGGGCGTGAAGCGGCGATATTGAAATTGCTGTGTGAAAATGCCAATACCGTTATTACTAAAGAAGAAATTAACGACAAGGTATGGGGTAAAGTGTTTGTCAGTGAAACCTCACTGACCAAAGCCATTTCAAACTTAAGAAAGTCACTGCAACTGATTGATGGAGTGATGTGTGAAATCAAAACCATTCCTAAAGAGGGATATATGCTTATTTTGGAAGGAGAAAACTTAGGTCTTATGGTAACGGAAGATGAACCACCACTAGAGGTGAAACGAATCGAATCAAAAGATTTAGCCATGATCAAAGCGCCAGCCGCGAATCATCGCTTTCTGCCAGCGCTCTCGAAAACAGAAGAGAATGCTCACTCCGGCTGCATTAAACCCAGTTGGCTCCTGTTGGCGGTATTCTCATCTGCACTGATTTCTTCATTTGCAAGTGCAGGCATGGTGTTATTACTCAAGTAAGCATTAAGAAATAAAAAGGGCAGAGTTATGTGACTCTGCCCTTTTTATTTATATGGTATTAGGAGAAGTTCGCGACACTAACGTCCAGATACACGATAGTTGTTAACCTATAACTGTCTTTTACTTTGTAACCTATACTCGACTTGAGCATTTTAGCGTAGCTTTCATGCCTATTACGAATTGTAAGGTTTTATTTTGCCATGACGGATACTAGTGTGCCGACTAAGCATTAATATAAAAATTCTCTTGTAATAATCAGATCAACTCAATAGCTTGTCATTATTTATATTAGCTAATCTCACAATCTCTTCATGGTTAGAAAATGTCAATGCTATGATTACTGTTTTCCATGGATGGTATTATAAAAAGACTCTGCATGTTTAAACCATATCAAACTAATGTAGTAGAACAAAGATTGTGAGTTCTGCTTGAGTAATTTACAAAATAAATCCTAGTTTATCTTCAGCCTAGAGTTATATTTTGATACCTTTAGGAAGATGCTCATGATAAAACTTGACAAGAAGTGAATTTGCGTTGTTTTTTTATGATGTAGCAACACAGATACTTGATCTTTCTTTGATTCTGTAAGAAGTTTTTCGTTATGTTCTTCACGAGCTTTCATCTTGATTATTGCTTGCATAAAGCTTTCTGGTTTATTGCTCTTATGAAGATTGGGTAAAAAAAATCTCCTGTTTTATCTTTTTTTTTCACTAGTTTTACTTGCTGGTTGGCTTTAAATTTCGAGTCGTCAGGTGATGAGCTAGTGCAAAAGAAAGAATGCACTATTAGATCATTTAATTAGAAATAACATCGTAATCTATAGTAGGAGGATTCATTTATGACTATTTCGACCCGTGATATTGCTGGCGCACAAACTGCAGCAAAAGCTGCGTGGGCTGAAGATGATGCTTTGAAAACAACGGAGGTTGGTACTGCATTTGAATATATGGTTGCAGTTGCAGATTCCGCGGTAGAGGATTTTATTAAAGCTAATGCGACACAAGCTGGTGGATTACAGCTTTCTGCAGGTGAGTCATTACAACTACAACGCTTAATGGGTGATCAGAGTATTACTGTACAAACAGGTACTTCAACCCTGAAATCAATTAAAGACTCAATTTCTTCAGCAGCACGTAATATCTAATTACGTTGATTAGATCGCCGGAGCTTGCTCCGGCGTTTGTTTCTCTACATGGGAGGGAGCATGGTTGAATTATTAAGTCCTGCCAATGCCTATGCTGGGGTTAACCTTGTCTCCCTGCTGGTGTTGGTACTGCTTTCTGCAGTGTTTTTTATTTGTTTTACGGGGTTCGTTAAATACTCGATCGTATTGAATATCATCAAAAATGCGGTGGGTACACAGCAAATTCCCCCTGCGATTGTGGTTAACCTACTGGCTGCACTGATGGCGCTCAATGGAGTATGGCCACAGATTCAACCGGGTATTGAGCGAATCAAACCTTACTTTTCACAGCAAGAAAAGCAAGAGCTAAATCAAGAGATTAATAACGATTTACCGAAAAACGTCACCATGTACTCGTTAGTGAGTGAGTGGTCGACTTTTTTCCCTGAATTACTAGAACATGCCAAACAGAAAACCGATAAGTTAACAGCAATTATAGAATTACCATTTAACTTTGATAAAGAGCATGACACCTTTAAGTATTTTATTGGAAGCCTGATATACGATCTTTATCAAGGCTTTGAGCTCGGGTTAAAGCTTTATATTGTTTTTGTAAGTATCGACTTTTTAATTGCTGTTATTTTAAGTGGGGTAGGTATGACAATGCTATCACCTACGGTGATATCAACCCCTGTTAAATTGGCCGTATTTTATTTCTCAGATAGCTGGACGATTTTGTTTAAAGCGCTGGGGTAATTATGCAGCAGATACTGTTTCCCAATTGGTTATTGTTTGCTGGTTTTTATCTTTTTTTACGTGTTTTTAACCCTACACGTCTTTATTTAGATAATACCAGCAGTTTGGCAATCGCCATCATGTTAGCAATTGGATTAGAAAGTGAGCATTTAGCCCAGCCGGCAACGTTACTCTGGGTAATGGCGACACTGACGTTTGCTTTTGTTTGCTCGGTACCTTATTGGTTAAGCGGTATGGTGGGTGGCGTATTACAACAAATGCTACTACTCAACGAACAGTCAGTGCAAGATCACCGTTTCACTGAAGAATCAGAAGCTTTGGCTAAGTTATGCAGTTTAGTGTTTGTGGCTTATGCACTTGAAAATGGAGCAGTATTTAAACCGCTGCTCGATTTAATTGTAAGCCGGCATATGGCACAGCCTGAGATGAGTTTCGCGACGTTATATCAGACCGTGGTGGAACATATGCAGATGATTTTGATCATCACTGGAAAATACATCATTTTGATGTTGGTCATCACAATGTGCTGTGGTTATTTAGATCTTTTTTTTAAAAAGGCATCACTCTCAATGTTTGTGACGCCAAATATAAAATCGATCGTGATTGTCATCTTATTGAATATTTGGCTATTTCACGATCAGTTCTATGTGTTTAACAAAATGATGCAGAGTTTAGGTTATGACTAATATCAATCCAGTGTATATCAATCCAATGTTGTTAGACGCTCAACAAGGAGCTGACTTTGAGCAAATTCTTGCTGAGCAATCAGGACAAATCGAAACGGATGCTTCTCAAGAGGGAGATGAGGTTATTTATACCGATGATGATATCGCCGATATGATTATTGCTAACGGTGTAATTACTGAGTCTATTCGTCAAATGCGTGAAAACGAACAAAAGTTAAAGGAGATCCTCGATGAAGTTTAGTCGAATTCTGCTTGCACTATGCTGTTTAACCTTTGGAGCGCAGGCAGATGTTTTTATCAAACAGCAAGATATGGATCTGAAACAAGCATTGGATGCTATTGCTAAAGATATGCAGTTAAAGCTGGTCTCTGACATTGATAGCAAAACCAGCTCTCAGCCGATTACTCAAACATTGTCGGGTTCTGGTCCAGTATTGCTGGCCAAGCTCTCTAACGTTTTTGATTTTGATTGGTATACCTTTGGCGGCACCCTAACGATTCAATCAGGGCAGCAATATGTTAACTATACCTATAAGCCTAAAAACATCTCACCAGGTCAATTACTGACCGAGATGAAAGGCGCTTTTAAAACCAATGGTACGACCAAAATTAAATTGGTTGAGCGCGGACACTCACTGCTGTTTTCTGGTACACGAAAGTTCGTTACCGATGCCATGGGTTATGCCGCTATGGTGGATAAAAACCAATTTTTAGAAAAAGGCAACAACCTCGAGGTTGCGCGTATCGAGTTTAACTATATCTCGGTAATGGATCGAAGCATTGCGACTTATGATGGTCAGGTGAATTTCCCTGGGGCGCAGTCGCTGATTGCGGCCGCTATTACAAATATTGGCCAGTTCACCAATCTCAATGATGAAGAATTAACCTCTCGTGCTTATCGAGTAAAGCTCAGTCAAGGTGAAAAGCAGGCACTCGAAGAGGATGAAAAATCGACAAAAGTACAAGCGTTACCAGGCTCAAATGCACTGTTAATACGAGGGACTCAGGAAGAAGTGAAATTGGCTAAACGTATTGCTGCACTTATTGATGTTAAGCGTCGCCAATTACTCTTTTCACTGAAGGTGTACGACATTTCTGCTGAGCGCAAGGAGAATCTTGGTATTGATAGCGGCTGGTTAAATGGTAGCCGAGGAATTTACGATATTGTTGTTCCTCCTTTTACCGAAACGACCGACTTCTTGAAGAATTTTCAAGCTCTCTACACTAATGGTATTGCTCGTAGTGTATATGAAACCAATTTATTGGCGTTGGAAAACCAACAAGGCCAGTTTGGTAAAAAACAAACTGCGACATTAACTCTGATCTCAGACAAAGAAGTAAAAACTGAAAAAATTGAAGCGGATAATAGTTTGTATGTGACTGGCCGTTTGTTGCCATCAGGCCAAGTGCAGGCTCGCATTCAGTATGTCGAAGAAGCGCTGGATGAAGAAGGCGATAGCAATAGGCCTCCACGAGTAAGTTCACAGTCACTTAACTCCGAGGTTTATATTCAACCAGGACAGACCGTTATCTTAGGTGGCTTTGATAATACGGTCACTCAACAACAGGAGAGTGGTGTACCCGTTTTATCGAGTATTCCGCTACTTGGTGAGCTGTTTAAATACACCTCAGAAAGCAAACATAAATACAAACGCTACGTATCAATCTCATTTCAGGTGGTTGAATAATGCTCAAATACTTTTTTAAAGTGAAGGAGTCGTATCAAGACACGGTGATCTGCCGTGTCAATATCGATACTTTCGTCGGTCAAGAGTGTTTTGTGCATACCGTAGATGGTGAGCGGATCCGAGGCGAAATTGTCAAAGTGATCGGCCCGCAATTGGAGATAAAGCTTCTTCAACCAGGAGCGGTACAAAGGGGAGGTAAAGTAGAGATTACTCCACGACGTTTTTGTTTCCCTTTGAATGAAGAAGCTTTAGTTGGAAAAGTTATCAACTGCTACGGTGAAACGTTATATGGAGATAGTTACCTAGAGCAACCGGGAGAGTTTATCGATTTACCGATTGCAGTTGAGCCGATTCCATTACAGATGCGAGCTCCAATTGAAACGGTATTTCCGACCAAACTGAAAATCATTGATGGGTTGTTTACTATCGGAGAAGGGCAGCGTTTAGGATTATTTGCTCCTGCTGGTGCTGGTAAAACAACAACCGTATCTATCATGGCAAACAATATGGATGCGGACGTCGTGATCTTCGCCATGATTGGTGAACGTGCGCGTGAGGTTGTCGAGTTTTTAGAAGGCGAAATCGGTCCCGAGGTGATCAAAAAATCGATCACAATTGTTTCAACTTCTGAAGCGAATCCACTTGAAAAAGTTCGTTCTGGGTTGGTTGCGGTATCGATTGCTCGTCATTACATGGAGCAGGGGAAAAAAGTTGTACTTTATTTTGATTCTCTGACCCGTTTTGCTCGAGCGCAAGCCATGTTAGATGGAACTCCGATTAAGGGAGGGATTCCAATCGGGGTATCTTTGGCATTATCTCGTTTGGTCGAAAGTTGCGGTAACTCAATTAAAGGTTCTGTCACTGGAATTTTTACTGTACTGATTGAAAAAGAGATTGATGATGACCCGATTGCCCATGAGGTAAAGTCTTTAATCGATGGGCACTTGGTCTACTCGACCACGATCGCAGCTACAGGACGTTATCCTGCTATTGATGTACTTAAAAGTAAAAGCCGTTTACAGAATAAAGTACAAGAAAAACGCTACGTTCGGCTCTCTGAAAAAATTAAAGATATGGTTTATCGCTATTTCAATGTAGAGCTACTCATTCGAGTTGGTGAATATGAAAAAGGCAATGATCTTGAAACTGACGAGGCAATAGAGCTCTATCCTAAAATTATCGAATTCTTGAAACAAGGCTTTGAAGGTGTTGAATATGAAGAAACCCTCCAAGAAATGGAAAGAATTTGGACAAATTATTGAAATAGTCGATATTAGGATAGAAAAACAAGCAAGGAAGCTTGATAAATTACAAAAAAAAAGGATAGAAATCAGAAGTGAGCTGCTTAAAAAGTGGGATCATATTGAGTGGCTGCAAAACGAGTTACAAACAATCAATATGAAAAATGAGCATGATAGCCTTAAACGATTATTTATGCGCCGTGAGGGGTTACGTTCTCAAATAGAGTCTACATTTTATGATGCTTCGGTCATCAAGCAAGACTTAGATGAAGTGATGTTTGAAATTCAGCAAACTCAATTAGAGAAAAAAAACCTAGAGAAAAGGAAGGATCGGTTAACTGAAATGAGAGAACAGTTGATGTATGAATAGCATTAATAATTCTGTATCACAATTAACCTTAGATACAATAGAAGATAACCTTGATAAGGTACCATCTAAACAATCATGTGATGATAGTGATTTTTCAAAAATTCTTAATCAAGTGAGTAAAGTAGATGGTGAAGTTGTTGAGAGTAGCTTTGAACTTGAAGAGGACGATGAGGAGGAAAGTGATGCAGAATTATTAAAAAAAACACGAAGTATAGAGTTCGTTGAAGGAAGAGGAATGTTGAATTTTTTATTTCGTCATCCATCAAGAAATTCATACATAAAAACGATTGGCAAGAAAGTTGATTTAATAAAGAGTAATGATAATTCATTAAAATATCAGCAAGCAAATTATAATTTCAGTTGGAGAAAATTTGAGATAGAAGGGCTGAAAGTTAAGATAGAGTCATACGATATTGAATTTAAAATCTTCAATGCATTTCACTTTATAGATATCAATTTAGCAGGCAGACTAGAAAGAAGTTGCGCTTCTCTGAGAGTTGAAGCCACTTATTTTAATAATGGATTTAAAGAATATATTAAGATAGAAGATTATAAACAACAGACTAACTTTGCTAAAGTCGGCTTAGATAAGTTTGATCTGTCGGCCAATTACTTTAATCAATTAGAAGGCTTGAATAGATATCGTGTTTATTATAAGAAAAAATATTATATTTTTGAGTTTGACAATGGAAGATTAGTTAATCTTATAAGAGGTGATGATGACGGTTCTTGATGTTACAGCAGCAAGCTTAAATATTCTAACTGATGCAATCATTATTTTCTCTGTTGGCTTTGTTATTACAGGCGTCTTGGTCGGTCTGCTACAGACAGTGTTTAGTATCCAAGATCCTGGGTTACCCATGGCGGCTAAGTTAGTTGTTTTTATGGTGCTACTAACCCAGTTTGGTGGCAGTATTTATGAGCAATTTCATCTATTATTCAGAGAGTTATAATTTGAGGAGACATTATGAAGACACTACGAGAAATCGTCTATAAAACGCTTGTTGATCATTTTAATGTATCACCAAATCTATTATCACGAATTGAAAATAATGAACCTATTAGCATTGAACTAGTAGGAGGAGAGGAAATTTTTATTCATTTGAATGAGTACGTGTTACAGAGTTTTATTGAGATTCCCCTAAAAGATAGTCGTAATTTACGTTACAAAGCACCTAAGATTATGGAGATATTACAAGAAGATCCAGATATGTTTATGAATATACAGAAAGATAAAGTTGTCTTAGTCACCGAAATTGATAAAAAGTTACATAGTATCGAAAAGGAACTATCAACTAAGCTAACAATTTTTAATAAAATGGCAGCGGAAATTAAGCTATAATTAATATTTATGAAGCGTTAAAATCTGTCCATCATAAAAGAATAAGGCAATAACAATATACTCGTCAGATAAATAAAGTATTTTAATATTATTTAAGTTGTCTATAAGGTTTTTGGTAGAGTTTGGCTTGGTATATGGTTTCATATCGGCTTCACTTGTGCCTGTATACACATCAATATTATCAAATACAAGATAATATTGATGTGTATTTTCTTTTAAAATGTTACCACTCCCTTTCACTTTGTAGTAATTTTTATTTTCATTGACACCTACTTCTCGAACAATGATGATGGATGAAAATGTTTGACCTTTAATCGATACAGTGATGTTTACATCATGTTGATATTTGCTATCAGTTGTTTCATATTTATAACTAGTTTCATAGAAATATGTTGGTTGGAATAGCGTTGTATAAGAAATTATCATTAACATAATTATCGAAATAATGGTTATTGCTGAATGCCATTTTTTAAATTTTGATTTCATTTATTATATGCTCACGAATTTTCTTATAGTCTTTGGTGCCTGCAGTAAAGATAATACGGTTTTTACTCTTCCCGTTTTTCTCTATAAAGCTATAGGATACTGTTTCTTTATTTAGCATAATATAGAGTCTTTCTGGGGATATTCCCTCAGCTGATAAGGAATGAATTAATTCGACACCTAATTGTTCAGAATATTGAAAGTCATCAGAATAGATATAAATATAGTCTTGTTGATAACTCAGAATTGGATAGATTTCTTTATCTATTGCCACAGTGGCAATAGGATATATTTTATAAATAGAATAAATTATAAATAATATCTGTACAAATATGCTTAAAAATAAAATGTATTTTTTGTCAAAAGGCTCTTTCTTAGTTTCTTGTTGAAGGTTTGTGACTTGATTTTTATCAAAATCTTGAATGAGCGTGACGAATTTACTTTCGATAAGATATCCTTTTTTAGCTATAGTTTTTATATGTTTCTGACTTTTTCCATCATCATTTAAATAAGCTCTGATATTGCGTACTGCTTGAGTAAGAGAGCTATCGGTGACAAACTTCCCTGGCCAACCTTTTTTAATGAGCGTTTCCTTGTCAATGAGCTTCCCAGGCTGTTCACACAAAGCAAGAAGTACAAGATGTTCATGAGTACCAAGTTTTATCTGCTCTCGAGAGATCGAATCGGTCAAAAAGGGTGAGTCAGATGAGAGGATTTTTTGATCAATTTTATACATTTTTGAGATCAATTCACATATCCTCTTTGTTGTGTGGCTTTATAGATCTGCCTTAACTAGGGTTTAATCCTATCATAATAAAATATCTATCTCGAACATAAATTATCAAACAAATAATTTACAAACGTAATGACTTGAAACTGAGTGTCATTTTCTTCAGAAGTTTTCAGTATGACTCATTTGAGTGAGGATAGACCATGATTCATCATTAAGCGCTAACATTATTGAGGAGTTAAAATATGAACATCAATAATATATCAAGTATAAGTACAACTTATGCCGTGGGTGAAGCTCAAGCTGATCCTAATCATGGTAAACTGGATGTAAAGAGCGTTAAGCAAGGAGCAGATGCACTCCCTACGGTCTCTCGTAAAACAGGTTTTTTGTCAAAGATCAAGTCATCGCCGAATGGCTACAAAGAAAAAAGTCCAGAACTTGTTAAAGAGAAAGCTAGCCAAGAACGGCAACAAAGAAGTCGGTTATCATCCATAGAAAGTGCTTGTGCAAAATCATTCGATGACTTACCTGATGATATTAAGCTTAGTGGAATGAAACAGCACTTTTTAAGCTACGCTGCATTTATTATGGATCGTGAGTTCTCATTAATTTGTTCTCAGTCTGAGAATGGAAAGCAATCAGTTGAAGAACATAAAAGTGCAATTCGTATAGATCTGATTAAGTGGCTTTCCTTTGATCTCTCAAATAAAGATCCAAAAGAGATCTGGGCGTCAAGTGCCAATAAAAGCCATATTGAAAACGGTTTAAGAAATACAGTTGACTCTTTGAAGTCACCTGGTTTGGAACGAGCGAGTAAAGAAGAACGCCGTAAGGCACAACAATTTGATTATCAAGCTTTGACAGATGTAAGCAATAAATTACTGGATAAATTTAACCAGCTTTCTGATACACCATTGAGAAGTTCAGATAATCAAGTTATCTCAAGTCGTTCTGTAGAAAGACAAGTGTATAAATTGTTAGATAAATATATTGGAAACTAAAGATAAATTATAATTTATTTTCAATAATAGGAAGGCAATTATGTTTAAGATTACATTACAACCTCAAAACTTGACAAAAGTCTGCCAAGCAGCAAAGAGTTCGGTACAACGATCATTTCACTTAGGTTCCAACATTAAGACTGTGAAGAATTGTAGTGATCGTATACAAGGCACTCAAACAACAGCACAAAACGTTCCATCTATTGTAGAACGTCTAAAAAATGAAGTTCAAAAATTTGAAAATCAGCGTTCTAATGCAAACCGTTACGGTATGGAAGTATTATATTACTGTGGTAAATTTGAGAGTCAATATCGTAATTGATTTCTTTTTTATTAAAAATGGCCAAGTTTACTTGGCCATTTTTAATTTTAGAGATATCTATTTATAATTTTGAGTACTAGATAGCCATTCTGAAAAAGTAATAAGTGGTAATTTGTATATCATAGTGACTATATTTAAAATAATCGCCTAGTTGAGGCCGTAGAAGTATTGACTACATTGAAATTCATGTAGCTATATATTCAAAATATACACAAGGATTAATGGTATCCATGAAAGTATTACAGAGAACTTGCAACTACATTAGATCTAATTTGAACCAATCAATACCTAGACTAAATGTAGCTCATATTAGAAATGTAAAAAATGAGAGACCGATAAGCATTGCAGTCAATGCTGAGGCTAACTTTTTTAAGGGAGTATCAATATTAAATAAACCTAGAACTAGGGTGTCTAATATGCGACAACTATTACCGTTAGAGTCATTTGAGCGTATATCCAAAGCATATGAGTCTAAAGATGTTCGATTGGTTGCGAGAGATAGTGCATTCTTAGGTCTACAAAGAGCTGTCAGAAGTGAAAGATTTGAGCTTGATAATTTCAAATCTAAATTTCCTTACTTAACCGTTGCTAATGGTTCTCTTCGGACTATTGTAACTGGGCTAAAAGGTATTGTTGAATTTGATGATGGACAGATGAAAGATATCGCAAAAGAAATATTAGATACCCAAATATGTGGGGTACCATTTTCTCAGTTTGGAACATGCTCTGGATCAGCTAGAGATCTTGTGGCCAACGCATCATATCAACAAGAAAAAATAATTATTAAGCATCTTAATGAACTATTTGAAAAAGTAGCACTTCACCTTGTTGGTGCTGAAGTTTAGTAAAATTATATGAAATTATTGCAATAATTCTTGATAAGAAGGATTTTTAATTTAGCATAGACAATATCAGTGTGTTTGAATAGCTCTGTTATATATATAAACACGATGAAAGAGAATCTCTAAGCTGATCTTTATATTGAAATTAAATATACTGCTATTAATTATTGTAAGTGAATTTTTCATGGCATTTTATTTTAGGAGTTGTAAGTGAAACGAATCATTTTATTTTTTCTTAGCCTGATTAGTTATTGTGCTTATTCAAGCGCGTATATTGGAATTGAATATGGTTATGGATCTGTTAACCATGACTATAAGGTGAATTATATCCAAGATGGTGTTTCCTTAGATCCGGATATTAGTAATGGTAAAGTTTCATTATTCGGTGGGTATCAATTTACAGAACAATTTGCACTAGAATTCGGATATTCATTCTTTAAGTTTGAAGACGATTATTCTAGAACAATCGGAACTATTTCTTATTCGGGAAGGGATTATATTCATGAAAGGGAGTGGGATGCAAGAGTAAATGCGGATCAATTCTATATAGCACCTGCATTTTCTTTTTATTTTGATAGCCAAGAAAAATGGAAGGCTAATATCAAAACAGGAGTTACTTATACACAGTACCATTCTAAGTCAATGAGTTACGATCAGTATGAGTACATTCTAAATGATGATATTGAATTTATGATAAATCGGCATTCAAATGAAAGGAAAAACAATGAAATTGGCTTTCTAATTGGTACTGGGGTTGATTATAATATTTATGACAATCTATGGTTAGGCTTGAGTATTAGTTATCAGATAGATGAATTTTCTGATTCGACATTAGCTGGGGTTTCTGCCTACTACCGTTTCTAATTTTTATATATGCTAATACTATTAGTTAAGGTTTCTTATTAATTGTACTAACTCAGACTGGATCTGACACTTAAATTTGAAAAGATGAGAGTTACCCACTTTGATTAAAGGTGCTTAATCCGTAATCAAAGACAATAAGAGGTAACTCTCATGCTTTATACTAGAAATCTATCATCAAACAAAAAGCAGGTGAATGAAAATGGCATCATTTTAGCGGATGAGCAGATCGCAGCTTTAGAGCGTAAAAACATGATGACGAAGCCTGTGGCGAGATAGAGACGGCGCATCCTTGCTACTTTGGCTCTCACGACACGTTCTATGTTGGCAACTTGAAAGGTGTTGGGCACATCTATCAACAAACCTTCGTTGATACCTACACTAAAGTCGCCTTTGCCAAGCTCTACACAACGAAAACACCAATCGCCGTAACAGATATCTTGAATGATAAGGTTCTACCGTCCTTTGAGGCGCATGAACTGCCAATGTTGCGAATCTTGACTGAGCGAGGCTCTGAATACTGTAGCCCGTGTTGAGCAGCACGATTACCAGCTATATCTAGCCATTAATGATATCGACCACACGAAAACTAAAGCGATGTCACCACAAACAAATGATATCTGCGAACGCTTCCACTCGACCATATTGAATGAGTTCTACCAAGTGACATTCAGAGAGAAACTCTATGCTTCGCTTGAGGAGTTAAAAAAATCTAGACGAATGGATGAACTCCTACAACAATCATCGTACTCATGTGCGTAGCAGAACGCCCATAAAAAATAGTGGGTTTGGGAAATTAATCTGGGCTGAAATGAATCTAGCCCAGATATAATCTGATAGGCACCGACCCCAAACGACGCTGCCTTACAATACGCACTAGATTTCCGTTATTAATCTTTCACTAAACGCAAATATCCAGCACCAGCTACACTGTAGCTTCCATAGCTAGATTTTTCGATATGCTCACTCCACCAGCTCATAAGCTTTCGACGAGAGTCTAAATAGTCGGTACGGTTGTATGCTTTGCGTATTTGGTTTTTGTCAGTATGAGCCAATGCGGCTTCAATGACATCAGGTTCAAAGCCCTGTTCATTAAGAGTGGTACTTGCCAAAGCACGAAGACCGTGTGCGGTCGTTTTATCCTTAAATCCCATTCTGCTAAGTGCTTTATTAGCGGTTTCTGAATCAGTAGGTACCTTTGGATTACGGCTAGATGGGAAAATGAACTCTCTATGACCACTGATAGGCTTAATCGCTTCAAGAATAGCCAATGTTTGTGCTGTCAGTGGTACTACGTGCTCACGGTTCATCTTCATTCGCTCTTTAGGGATAATCCAAAGCTTATTAACCATGTCGATTTCTTCCCAACGAGCACCAGAGGCTTCGTTAGGCCGAACCATGGTGTGAAGTTGCCATTCAATTAAAAATCGTGTCACATGCTGGATATTTGCTGTAGCAACGGTGCGTATAAGATCATGCATTTCATGTGGTTGCAGGGCTTTCATGTGCACCACTTTGTGTTTTTTAAACACATCACGGATGCCAGTCAATGGGTTAGCATGAATGACACCACTATTTACCGCATAGTTCATGATTTCATTCATAAGTTGGGCGGTGCGTTTTACAGTTTCTAGTAATCCTTGAGACTCTATTGGCCGTAATGCAGCGATGGCAATCGGCGCAGTAAGTTTACTAACGGGTATCGAGCCCAATTTGGGAAAGGCATAAAGTTCAAGTTTTCGCCAATTACCTTCCAGTGTCTTCTCTTTTATCTGCTCTTCCTTCGTAGACTTCCACTGCTCAGCGACAAACTTAAATGTCGCATTTTGTTCAGTAATGGTTTTCGCTTTTTGTTCTTCTTTAGCGAGTTGAGGATCAATACCATCCGCTAACTGCTTGCGAGCCTCAAGGGCTTTCTCTCGAGCTTCCGCCAAAGACATATCGGGATAGGTACCAAACGAAAGATAAGTGATCTTATCTTGTCCTGGTCGTTTATAACGGAATTGCCATGAGCGAGAATTACTTGGACGTACGCAAAAGTAGAGATTGCCGCCATCAGATAAACGATAAAGCTTATCCTTAGGTTTTGCGGTTTGAATTTGCCTTGCGGTTAGATTATTTGCCATTTCAATCCCTCAAGTAATACCTGGCTAGAGCATGAGGACTCCAAAAATTAGGTATTACTTTTGGCTGATAACTACTTAATTTACATTAAGTTACAGCCTGCTTTGGTGGGCGGTTTGACCATAAAGTAATACCTGGATTGGTGCTCAAAAGTAATACTAGCACTAGATTGGGTAGCTGGGTATTACTTTAGGTATTACGAAAAGCAAACGCTTTTATGATATTTTGTGGAATAATAATGAATAATAACTATTTGATTTTTATAAATTTCAGATAAGAAAAAGACGTCCTAGGACGTCTTTTTCTTGAATGTGGCGGTGAGTGAGAGATTCGAACTCTCGATACGTTGCCGTATACACACTTTCCAGGCGTGCTCCTTCAGCCACTCGGACAACTCACCGAATCGTTAACCGCTTGGCTAACGAGGCGCTAATTTAATGATTCTACTGTGGATGGTCAAGCAGAAATCCGAAAAAAACTCGCGCATTGAGCGCGTTTGCTTACAAAGTAGCTGGAGTGGGTAAAATCACATCACTATTGGTGTAGGAGAGGTAGCGCCGGAACAAAATCTCAAGCTGACGTATACCCAATGTTTGCTTATGGGCATAAGCATTTAAACGATGTCGGCGACCTATACTGGATAGGCCTCGCACACGAGGGGTTTCTCAAGCCTATCTATACAGTTTTGATTTCAGTGATCAATTACTCAACTCTGTGTATCACGGTGAATTGAGTTTCCCGATTCAGTTTACTCACTCCAAATTTCGAGCCTTGAGTTTTACTCACCCAAGCAAGATTCCTACACTCGTCAAACTGCAATCCACAAAGACGTATGGCAACGAGTATGGATCAAGAGCTCACCAAACAGAGGAATCCGATTTCTCATCTGGCCGGTTGGTATGTAGAGCACCAGACACGAACGCTGCGTAATGCTCACTCCACATTACATTTTGATACAACTCAATTTGCCGTTTTAATGCTTTTGGCTGAAAGCGCGCCAGAAGCAGCCTCGAAAGAGGCCTTATTAGAGAATGTGTGGCGTGGCAAGGTGGTCACTGAAGATAGCATTTATGTGGTGATCAATGGGCTACGAAGAGTGTTCTCTGATAATGCTCGGCAGCCCAAGTATATTGCTACCGAGAATGGTGTGGGGTATCGCTGGATAGCAGAAGTTCGGCGTGAGCGATCTCAGCAAATGAAAAGGTGGCGGTTGGCGGCGGGAATATCGGGATTATCGAGTCTGGCTCTTATCGGACTATTCTGGCTATCTCGCCCAGTCGTATTACCACTTCCCGCCACGGCGCTTGAGCACCTTCAACGAGCCAATTATTTAATGACTCAGCCTGCGCAATATCATGATGAGGCGATAGAGATTTATCAATCACTTATCGATCAATATCCCTCTTTTGCAGAAAGTTATGTGAAACTTGCCGCGGCAATGATGAGCACTATTTTCAATAGTGATGTGCGAGTTGTTGAGAAAAAACGATGGATCGAGCAGCAGCTACTACACGCTCTTGAATTGGATCCCACACATCGCGAAGCCCACAAGTTATTAGGCAACCTTTATTTTTTGGTTTTTCATCAACATGACAAAGCCAGAAAACACTTTGAACAAGCACAGGGTTTGGCCGATGCCCATTATTTCTATAGTCAATTCTTATTAGCGATGGGCGAATTTGAAGCCGCTCATCGAGAGTTAGAGCGATACATTGCCTTGCATCCTCAGGGGTATTCAAGTGAAGGAGCCGCTTGGATCTATACCATGGCTGGCAATTATTCGCGTGCGAGGCTTGAGCTAGAAAAACTCAAGGAATTCTCTGCAGATAGTTACTATTACTTGGTTTCTCAGCAAGCCATCGCGGAGTTGAGTGGTGATGATAAAACCGCTTTCGCGTTTTTGATGCAACTTATTGAGAAAGCCGGTTACAACCAGTTGGATCGTGATCATTTACAAAGTGAATTTGATTCTTTGGGTTTACAAGGTGTGTATCACTGGCTGGCTTTCAATGATCCGAAAAAGTTGTATATCGGGCAATATTCACCGCCCCTTTCCCTTGCTCGCTATGCGATTGTCGCTGGTAAGCACGAAGCGGCGCTGGATTGGTTAGAACTGGCCTATCAACAAGGTCGGATAGAGTTACTGTGGTTGGTGGCAGATCCAAAATATCGTCCTCTGTTCAATGAGCCTCGCTTTATTGCACTCATTAAAAAACTCAATTTATATCTTGCATTACAATCAGTTAAGGAAATTTAAGATCATTTTAAGAGCGATTTAAGGACGGCAGCGTAGCGTTAGGTTCATGCTGCAATGTCTTTAATCACACAATGGATGGTCACATGAAAATACGTATTCGATCTCTGCTTCTTTCTGGGTGCTGCTTATTCGCCAGCTTGGGAGTTAAGGCTGGACAACAAAGTCAATTAGAATGGTTCTATCAAACAGAGGGGGCGATTTGGTCTTCGGTTAAAGTACAGCAAGAAACGGCTTACTTTGGCAGTGATGATGGCCACTTTTATGCACTTAATCTCACTGATAAGTCACTCAAATGGAAATTCTCCACACAGGCTAAAGTGCGTAGCCATGCCGCATTTTATGAACCTTGGGTGCTGTTTAGCAGTGATGATGGTTTCCTCTACGCGTTAGATCAGCAAACGGGTGAACTAGGTTGGAAAGCGTCACTGAATGATAGTGCGGTGAAACGGATTCTGCCTGCTAACCAAGCTCCATGGGAGTTTGACTACAATAAATCCTCACCCGTAGTTGATGAGGGGTCAGTTTATATCGGTAGTGCAGATGGCAACCTCTATAGTTTTAGCGCGAAAGAGGGCAAATTAAGATGGGCATTTTCTACTGAAAGTGCCATTCGCTCAACTCCAGTGATATATCAAGAATGGGTTGTGTTTGGCTCGAAAGATGGTGGAATTTATGCACTCAATAAAAATAGTGGAAAATTGGTTTGGAAACACCAAACTGGAGCTGCGGTAGTCTCTGATCCTACCGTTATCCAAGATAAAGTTATTATCAGTTCGCGAGATACCAACATTTATGCACTGGAATCGAAAACGGGCAAAGTTGTGTGGCAGTATTCGTTCCCAGATCAGTCTTGGGTGGAATCATCGGCCGCGGCAGATCCTTCCCAAAAATACTTTTACATTGGTAGCTCTGATTCTCATAAGCTACTGAAGTTTGAGGTTGGAACAGGCAAACCAGTTTGGTCTTTTAATACTCGTGGTTGGTCATGGGGAACTCCCTTGGTTCATAATGATACGGTATATATTGGCGCTAAAAGTACAGATAACTATTGGCAAATCCCTTACCGTGGTTTTTATGCGATCGATGCTCAGGTGGGGGAACTCGAGTGGCAATATCAACCAATGCGCAGTCAAGCTTATGTTTCTGGTGGTGTTTATGGTCAGCCTGCTTTGTATAAGAATCAGCTATTGGTTCCTGACCTTGATGGGTCATTACGTGTGTTTGTTGTAAGGGAAGTCCAGTAGTTGGTTAACTTAATAAATTCGAGAGTAATAATAAAGTTATGGCTCCCTATGTGGAGCCATTGTTTTTGAGGTGATTTGTTATTGGATACTTCACATTTTGTTATTTATCTTAAATTGAAATGTTATGTTTTTATTTATTTACTAACCTTGGTCACAGTTTAATCATGGGAAAAGTACATTCCCTTGAAGGTGTCATTTTATATATAGGAAAATTCTCCCACATTGTTCAATCTTTGGGAAAATGATGAATAAGCAAGTGTTTATTAATAGTGTGAATAATTTAAAATCAAGTACTCCAGCTGAAAAATTGATTATTGAATATTTCATTAAAAATTACACAATGCTTCCATTTGCTAAAATGGATGAACTCTGTCATCAGATAGGGGTTGGCAAAGCAACACTGGGACGATTTTTAAATCGACTTGAATTTGATGGATTTATTGATTTTAAGAAAAGAGTCTCTGAAGAATTGGTACAGGAATTGACGACTCCCATTGATCGATGCAGTAATTTAAATATTCAAAGCCCTTACGATGAACTTATCAAAAATCATTATCAGGAGATGCTTTCTAATCTGGAGTCAACCTATCAGTTGATTCAGTCAAACGATTTTTCTTTGGCGATTGAGCATTTACTCAACTCACAAGGTAAGCTTTACATTATGGGCAGTGCTTCCGCAGAAGCGCTGGCTAACTACTTCTATCTCTTAGCGCGTTATTTAAGAAAGGATGTCATTTACCTTAAAGCAGATGCTTCGACTTTACCGCATCAATTAGTGGATGTAGAGCCAACGGATACTCTATTTGCCATTTCATATCACCGTTTTTCAAGTATTACGGTTCGCTGTGTGCGTTGGTTTAAGCAACACGGTGGAAAGATCATTATGTTAACCGATCAACAGGTTAATCCATTTGTTGCTTATAGTGACATTCAATTTACCGCAGAAAGCCATAGCGAAGGGTTATTTAATAACCGTACATCAGGTTTTTCAATTATTGAAGCCTTGATAAAAGGCATGTCGATAACCCACGATAAAGATAAACGATTCCGAAGGATCGAAGATACATTTAATGAATTCCATATTTTCAAAGAAAGCTAAGAGAATATAAAGCTCTCATCATTCACTCGTAATGATAAAACCAAACTATTAGAGGTGTAATATGATTACATACTTAGCTCTACCTATTATTTTTCTGGTCGGATATTTCATTATTAAAAAATATAATACTCAAGCCGTTTTACTGCTTGCTGGTTTATTAATGATCATGCTGGGTGTAATGAATGGCGATACTGATTTTATGCCTAAAGGAGGTAAGCCGACAGGGGCTATTATTGTCGATTTCTTTGAAGTTATTCATTTGATAGCCTCTTCGACCCTAGCTAAATTAGGTTTGATCATTATGGCGGTAGGGGGGTTTTCAAAATACATGAGCCATATTGGCGCAGCTAACGCTATGGTGCAGATAGCGACAAAGCCGCTTTCTTACATCAAAAATCCATATTTGGTTTTGGCGATGGCCTATATCACAGGACAATTGATCAACATCTTCATTCCCAGTGCGACAGGCTTATCACTACTCTTGTTGGTCGCTATGTACCCAGTTTTAGTTGGGGTAGGTTGTAACCCTGCGGCCGCCGCTGCAGTTGTTGCAACGACAGGTTGTTTGGATTTAGGCCCAGCGTCTTCGGCGGCAAACAAAGCGGCAGAGGTGTCGGGTATTGATGTGGCAACCTATTTTGTAAGCTATCAACTGCAAGTTTCTATTGCTGCTATGGTGGTGATTGCGAGTTTGCATTTTGTCTGCCAGCGCTATTTTGATCGCAAAGATGCAGAAAATGGCGTTCAAAGCGAGTTCAATATTCAGGAGAAGGCGCAGCGCGTTGTACCGAAGTGGTTTGCGATATTCCCAGTATTACCTTTGGGTCTTCTGCTGACGTTTAGCCCATTTGGTATTGATACAATCAAAATGAATGTGGTGACGGCGATGTTTATCGCGCTGTTTATTTCCATGGTATTTGATTATGTTTTGACACGTGATGGTAAAACAGTCGCAGCATCGTTACGCGTGTATCTCGATGGTATGGGTGGCGTATTTGCTAGCGTGGTGAGCTTGATTATCGCCGCACAAGTCTTTGTAACGGGTCTTGAAACTATTGGCTTTATCAGCTTGTTATTGGATTCTGCCTCAAGTCTAGGTTTTGGTTATATCGCCATGGTATTGGTGCTGGTCTCCATTATTGTGCTAGTGACTTTACTCTCCGGTTCAGGCAATGCTTCATTCTTTAGTTTTTCCAATCTTGCCCCAGATGTCGCCGCTCAAGTAGGTGCTCCGATCGCGGCGGTAGCAATGCCAATGCAACTTGCGTCAGGCTTAATGCGTTCTGCTTCGCCTGTCGCTGGGGTAATTATTGCGTGTGCAGCCGTTGCCAATGTTTCACCGATTGATCTTGCTAAGCGTACGGTTATTCCGATGTTAGGTGGATTGGTCACGGTGCTTTTGGCTTCACAACTGTTCATTTAGGAGAGAGCGATGAATATTGTCGATAGATTTATTGGTTATACCGAAATCAACACCACAACGGACAGAACGAAAGGGGCACAAGGGATCATGCCTTCTTCTCCTGGGCAAAAGGTGTTGGCACAACAACTGGCTCATGAGCTAGAGCAACTTGGGTTGGTGGATGTGCAGGTTGCGGAGACTGCAATTGTGACTGCAACACTGCCTGCCAATATTGAACATGATGCTCCTACGGTGGCTTTCTTTGCGCATCTAGATACGAGTGCGGAGCAATCCAACAACACGCGGGCGCAGATCAAACAGCATGAAAAAGACGCGATTTGTCTCAACGAAGAGTTAGGGATTTATCTGCGCGAAAGTGAATTTCCTGAGCTGGCGGCATACCGAGGTCAAGAGATTATTGTCACCGATGGAACCAGTTTGCTGGGGGCGGACGACAAGGCGGCTATTGCGGCGATTATGGATGCCTTGCAGTATTTTCAAGCGAATCCAGATCAGAAACACGGCACAGTAAAAGTCGCTTTCTTGCCGGATGAAGAGCAAGGGCTGAGGGGCGCAAAAGCCTTTGATGTGCAATCTTTCAATGCAGATTTCGGATTCACTTTGGATTGCTGTGGTATTGGTGAATTTGTGTGTGAAAACTGGAATGCTGGCGATGTAGTGGTGACGTTTACGGGTCAGTCGGCGCATCCGATGTCGGCTAAAGGTAAGCTGAAAAACTCATTACTGATGGCGCACAAATTCATTGCCATGCTGCCAGCAGGTGAAGCGCCAGAATACACTGAAGGACGAGAAGGCTATTACTGGGTCAAAGAACTTAAAGGCAATAGCGCAAAAACCGTGTTGAATCTCGACGTGCGAGATTTCACACGCGAAGGTTATCAACAGCGGATGCAATTTTTACAAAAATTGGCGGAGAGTTGTCAGCAATTATGGGGCGGTGTGGAAATCAAACTCAGTGATCGCTATGAGAATGTTGCCAACAGCTTGCAAGAGGATCGCTTTGGAATTTTAGAGATTGCACGGCAAGCCTATCAGCGGAATGGTATTGAAATGAAAGCCATTCCTATGCGTGGTGGTTATGATGGTGCTGTGTTATCGCAAAAAGGGCTACCATGTCCAAATCTGTTCACAGGCGCACATAATTTCCACTCTATTTACGAGTATCTTCCTGTTCGGTCACTGTATGCCGCCAGTGCAGTGGTGCAAGACATCATTCGTTTAACCAGTGAAAAGCAGTGAAATCACGGAGAACAAGCATTATGAATATTTTATTATTGAGTAACGGTAAGGTCAGTGGCAATGAAACCTTGCTACAATTTGGTTTAGATTGGATTGAAGCGGCGATTAAGCGCACGGGTGCGAAGCGGTTCTTGTTCATCCCTTACGCGATGATCCGCGGGAATTATGATGATCGATTAGCGCAATTAGAGCAGGTTTTAAGCCCATTTGGAGCAACTGTCTCTGGCATTCATCATGCGGATGATCCAGTTAAAGCTGTTGAAGAAGCCGATGCCTTTATCGTCAGTGGTGGTAATACTTGGGTGCTGAATAAACAATTGCATGATTTGGGGCTGGTTCGTCCACTGCGACAGGCCATTATTAAATCCAATAAGCTCTATATCGGTTGGAGTGCAGGAACCAACATTGCGTGTCCAACCATTCGTACTACAAATGATATGCCGATTGTTTCTGCTGCTATACTTCCAGCGTTGAATCTAGTGCCATTTCAAATCAACCCGCATTATATCGAAGCGTCTATTTCAGGCCATATGGGCGAAACCCGTGATGAGCGTATTGAGGAGTTTTTGATTCAAAATCCGCATGAGCTAGTTGTTGGGATCCCAGAAGGGACTCTACTGGAGGTTTGTGATGACACTCTCCATTATCACAGCCCCGCAGGGGCTCCATTAAAGTTATTCCGTCACGGCTGCACGGCCGAGTATTTTGCCGCTGGTGAAGAGTTGACTTCGCTGATGCAACACGGCTGTTAGCCTCGTTGTTCTAAAAGCCAACAGGGCAGTGGCTCTGTTGGCTTTTTTATGATTTACCATTCAATGGAATAAGAGGGGTTGGCCGCGCTAGATAGTAACCTTGGAAATAATCAATTCCCAAATTCTTCATTAAACTTAGCTGCTCAGAATCTTCGACACCTTCTATCACAGTTGGAATATTGGTGGCATAGCAGAGCTGTAAAATGTCCTCAAACACATGAGTTTGACCACTGCAATAAGCATCCAACAACCCTTTATCGAGTTTGATGATTTGCGGATGAATCAAATCAATACGTCGAATATCCGAAGCAAAACTGCCATAGTCATCGATCGCAATTTGAAATCCAGACTGTTTAAGATATTCCCCCGCTTTACACAAGAGCTCTTCACTGGAGGAATTGGATTCGGTGATTTCGAGAATGATTTGCTCAGGATGCAAGCCTAATTCACGGATCCGCTCAACAAGGAGGTTTGAAGGGTAGGCTTGCGACATGTTGTATTCATTAGAAATGGGAAGGATATTAAGAAATAGCTTATAAGAGGTCTTCGCACTTTGTGCAAAATTTCGGATATGGATAACTCGGCTTAAACGGTCAATGTTGATGCAATCTTCGATGGAATATTGGTTGATATCGAGCACGATATTCGGAGCAATAGGGGTTTGAGTTTGCGTATTTTTGACTCTAAGCAAAGCCTCAAAACCGAGAATTTCCCTCGATTGATCGAAGATAGGTTGATAGACACTGCTCAGTTCAAGGTCATGATATTTCGCGCACCACAAGCTCTGATTATCCTGATAAAGGTGGGCGTTAAATTCTGTTTTTGAACTGATGACCATACAACACTCCAGTTTCTTGTTTGGTATAATTTTCAAAGAGTTTTAATGCTAATTAACCTGAAATGCGCAAGAGTTTTCCTTGATATTCAAACAAAGCACCTACTTATTGTAGTGATAAATAAGTTGGATTTCTGAATCAATTTTGATTCACTGGGCGAAATAAGCTGGATAGGGTACGAAAGTAGCCAACACCGCGGCAGCTTCATATCGAAAGGATTTAACCTCTCGAAGTAACCAATAAAGGCTCCATGCGGAGCCTTTATTGGTTGGGAGATTCGCCACCTGTTTATGCTTTGGCGACTTTCACTCTAAACAGCACGGCATAGAAGAGCGGGATCACGACTAAGGTCAGAATGGTGGCAAACAGCAAACCAAACATAATGGTGACCGCCATACTCTTAAAGAATGGGTCTACCAGCAGTGGAGCCACACCTAAAATCGTGGTGAATGCGCCTAGCAGAACCGGGCGTGCGCGGCTGACCGCCGCATCAATGATTGCGAAATAAGCTTGTTTACCTTCGCGAATTTCCGCATCCGCTTGGTCAACCAACACAATCGCGTTTTTCACCATCATACCAATCAAGCTTAAAAAGCCGAGGATCGCCATAAACTCGAACGGAGTTTGAAAGGCGATAAGGCCAATGGTGACACCCACGACGGCAAAAGGAGCCGTCATCCAGATCACGAGTGGCTGACGCAGCGCGTTAAACATAAACACCACCGCGAGAATCATCGCCGCAAAGCCGTAAGGCGCGGAGAGCGCCAAGCCTTCATTGGCATCTTTCGAGGCTTTGTATTCACCGTACCAAATCAGCTCATAACCAGCTGGCAGCTCAATCTGCTCGATTTTTTCGCGCACATTATTGAACGCATCAGCCGTCATCACACCCGGCGCAGGGTCAGCTTGCACCAAGATGGTCGGCATGCGGTTAATGCGGCGCAGCAAGGCATCTTGATAGACGGTATCAACCGAATCCACCAGTTGGCTCACCGGAACGTAACGACCCGTTTGAGCGCTGAACACTTCACTGTTTTCAATCGCTCGTTCGTGGTGGCGCTCATTCTCTGGTGCGCGAACCATCAACGGGATCAAGTCATTGCCTTCGCGATACACGCCAACATTTCGGCCATTGAGCGTTTGCGCGATCGCGGCGCTGATTTCTTGCGTGGTTAAGCCAAGACGCTGTGCTTCTTGCGCGGAATACACAGGTTGCAATACCGGCACCTGTTGACGCCAGTCATCTTGCACCGCAATCAAGTTCGGGTCGTTATGCATAATCGCTTTGGCTTGTTCAGCCAATTGGCGTAGCACATGGCTGTCTGGGCCTTTGAAACCGGCTTCAATTTTCTTGCCGCCGCCGCGACCGAGCATAAACTTCCACACCTTGATTGAGGCATCTGGGTATTTGGCATCCAGCTCATTTTGCAGCTCGCCTACTAATGGGGCAATTTTGGTGTAGTCATCAATATCAATCAGCAGTTGGCCGTAACTTGGGTTACGCGCCTCGGGTGAATAGGTCAGCATGAAACGCAGGCCACCACCGCCGATGAAACTGGTAATATTGGTAATACCGTCTTTTTGCGCCACGTCTTTCTCAATGCTGGCGACAACCTGTTCGGTCCGACCAATATCTGAGCCTTGTGGCAAGTACACATCCACCACAAATTGTGGGCGTTGCGACTCTGGCATAAAGCCCGGCGGAATAAACTGAGCGCCCCACACCGCAGCCACTAAGGTGCCGAGCAGCATGACGCAACTGACTACGCGGTGGCTTAATACCCATTGCAGTATCGCTTTATAACCCGTTACCAATTTAGACGGTTTTGCCTCTTTGGTTACAGGTTTAACGCGCAGAAAGTCATGGCACAGCATAGGGGTGACGGTCACCGCAAACACCCAACTCAAAAACATCGAGTAGAGGATCACCCAAAACAGTGAACCCGCATATTCGCCCATATCCGAAGGGGAGAGGCCAATCGCGCTGAAGGCAAAAATACCCACCACCGTACCGCCCAGCAGTGGCCATTTGGTGGCATTGACCACCTCAGAGACCACTTGCTGTTTATCGGCGTTCGGCTCTTGCTGAAAACGCACTAACACACCATCGGTAACCACAATCGCGTTATCCACCAGCATACCGAGGGCGATGATGAGTGCGCCGAGCGAAATCCGCTGCATGGCGATGTCATCAATCAGCATTACACATAAGGTACCGGCAACGGTGAGCAGCAGAACAAAACCTATGATGACGCCCGAGCGTACGCCCATGAACAGCAGCAGCACGACAAATACGATGGCGACAGCGGCAATCAGGTTATCGATAAAATTGGCGACCGAAGCACGCACCGAGTCAGACTGCATCGAAATCACATGCAGATCCATGCCCAGTGGGCGCTGGCTTTCAAGCTCCGCCAAACGTGCTTTGACGGCATCGCCCATCTCCACCACGTTACCGCCAGTGACGTTTGAGATACCAAAACCAATCGCACGCTGACCGTTATAGCGCATCAACATCGATGCTGGCTCGGTGTAGCCACGGCTGATGTTGGCAATATCACCTAGGCGCACAACCGCATTGTTGCTACCGACCGCCACTTGCAAATTAGTGAGGTCAGCCAAAGAGCTGATGTTGGATTTTGGTATCACTGGAATGCGCATCTGCTGAGCATCGACGCTGCCTGCAACGGTGACTAAGCTCTGCTTTTGTAGCACTTGCAGCACGCGTTCAACCGAAAGACCAAATTCCGCCATGCGTTCGCTGGACATCTCGATAAAGATCGCTTCTTGCTGCTCGGCCAGCGTGGCGGCTTTGGCTACACCCGGCACCAGAACCAGTTCACGGCGCAGTGTATCGACGTAGTCTTGCAGCTGTTTGTCGCTAAAGCCTTCTCCTGTCACTGCGTAAAACAGCGCGTACACGTCAGAGAAGTCATCGTTAACGATTGAAGCGCCGGCACCGGGAGGCAGTTGGCGCTGCGCATCCGCGACTTTGCGGCGTAATTTGTCCCACACCTGCTGCAGCTGCGCCGAGGATTTGGCAAATTCGAGTTTGATTTCCACTGTCACTTCAGAGCGGCCTTGCATCGAAACTGATTTGACTTCTTTTAGCTCTTGTAGGGCTTGCACCGCACCTTCGATGACATCGGTCACTTCATCGGAAACTTCTTGCGCGGTTGCGCCAGGATAAGGCGTCACAATCACCGCTTGGCGAATGACGAACTCAGGGTCTTCAAAGCGACCCAATTTGAGGTAGCTGATGTAGCCGCCAATCAAGGTCAGGGCTATCAGCACCCAAACGCTGGTGCGTTTGGCAAGGGTATAACGTGCAATATCCATTATTGGGCTCCGTTGTTATCCGTGTAAGGACGAACGGTCATGCCTTCGCGAACACTTGAGACACCCGCGATGATCACCTGCTCACCCGGTTTAAGATGCTGGGTGATCACTACGCGATCTTTGTAGGTGGTGCCGATGTCCACGTAACGCTTTTCCGCTTGGTCTTGCGCATTGACCACCCACACAAATTGTTTGCCTTGGTTATCTGGCACTAGGGCGGTCAGTGGTAGGGTGATCAGCGTGTTTTCAGCGGCGGTATCCTCGGCAACCGGCAGCACTTTGGCCGACATGCCGGGCATGACTCGGAAACCTTTCAAATCTTCAAAACCAAGCACTACAGAGTAAGTTTGTGAATCCGAACTTGGCTGAGTGGAGTAGGTACGCAGTTGTAAATCAAATTGCTGATTAGGAATCGCACTTAACTCGGCGATCGCGCGGGTATTACGCACACCAGAGAGCATGACACGATGCGGGATCTCAATCGCCACTTCCAAATCATTCAGATCTTGCAAAATCATGATCACTTGATTGGCTTGCACTTGAGCAAAGTTCTCGACGGTTTTTTCACTGATGACGCCATCAAACGGGGCAGTGATTTGGGTGTACTCCAGTTTGCGTTTGGCCTCTTCCACGCGGTTTTTGGCAAGGTCGTAGCGATTGGTGACTTTATCCAGCTCGGCTTTAGAAATGGCTTGGGTTTTCTCAAAAATGGCTTTGGCGCGGCGGTACTCTTGTTCGGTATTTTTTAGCTCAAGTTGCGCAGCTTCCAGCGCCGTTTTGGCATCTCGCGAGTCGAGGCTCGCCAGCAATTGGCCTTTTTTCACCGTATCGCCTTCTTTTACCGCGATATCCGTTAAGCGGCCACTGATGCGAAAGGCGAGATCAGCGCGCTGAGCGGCGCGCACTACGCCATTAAACGTGAGATCGGAAGCGCGTTGACTTGCGACAATCTCGGTTAATGCGGGTTTGACCACGGGAGCGGTGGCGCTGACTTGTGGCGCTTCACCGCAGCCAGCCAACAATAAAGCCGAGGCGATCACTGCGCTAAGCAATGAGCGCTTTGCAGCTATTGAACGAGTAAAAGAAGGATTCATAGTGTGTTGCTCCTCAATTTCACAATTGGGAAAGGGGATTTGTGTGAATCCCCATGCCTTTAGACGTTTTTTCCTGCCGATTACTTCAAATCGGTAGGAGCCGTGACCATCAAGTGGTTAACATTTTGCGCATCATACCTTGAGTAATGACAAAAAGTAAACTTGTGGGTGTACATTTATGTTGGGCTTTTTATTCTATCGATAACCTGATTGTTTGCTCAGCGAGTTACCAATTGGGTTTCGATCTGAGTTGAAAGTTGATCTATACCCGCAGAGAGCGCTTCAACCAGAGCGGGGTAACCCGTATCTTTGAGCGGCACCTGAAAACTGAACTCTTGGTTTAACATGCTTTCTCCTTTCGGGTTGAGCAGTTCCCAACTGCCAGCCACTTCGGCATTGCCCGTGTAGACACCATTAAATCGCTGTAATCTCACCTGCAGTTTCCAGTGCTCTTGCTGGATGAATGAGGCATTCAAAGGCGCAGGCCAGTAGCGAGATTGCTTATGGCGCAGATCATTGGTGATACGCTGTGTCAGTTGTGGGCTAAGCCGCTGCGCCCACTGGTTTTGTCTGGCTTGGATCACTTGTGTTTCCGACTGACGATAAACAATCCCTTGAGTATCGAGATAAGCCGCTAATTCCACGGGTTGAACCACCAGCAAAGGCAATCCCTTTGGTTGGGTTAGCTCACTGAGCTCGGGGTTGTTCGGCAGTAAATAGAAGCTGACTTTAGGCTGCGGAGTTCCTCCGCAGCCGAGCAGCAGTGTGGTTAACATCATTAATAACCATGTTTTCATTCTTGCTTTCCTTTCGCGGGAATTGGATCTGCTGTATTACTTTCACCAAAAATCAACGCATTGGGTTTTTCATTAATGGTACGCAGCACGGGTTTAAATTCGGCCATCACCTGGTTGAGCTCTTTTAATGTGGTTTCAAGCTCACGATATACCGTCGACTCAGGGCCAAAACCACCTAGGGTCGTTTCCAATTGTTTGAGGCTTGCTTGAATATCCGCCGGCAGATTCTGTGTCTCTTGTTTTTTCAGAATGCGCTCCGCTGAGGCCAAGAGTTTCTCGGACGCTTTTAATGTGCCGTTCAGTGACTCTAAAGTGTCATCCATAGGCAATCCGTTGAGCTTTCTCAGCAATTCGGTAACTTGTTTTTGCACTTCAGCAAATCCACCTTGTTTGGTGGGGAATAGGGGATACCCTTCGAAGTGCCTCAACCCATCAATTTTTTCTTCTGGGTAATAATCGGTATCAATGTACAAAGCGCCAGTCACTAAGTTGCCAGTTTTTAACGAGGCTTTGAGCCCTTTGAAAAACTCCTGCTGCATACGTGACTTCAAGGTGGGGAGATCGGCTTTGTTGAAATTATCGTGCAAACGACCCAGTTCAATTCGTACCAGAACGGGAATGCGATTGGTATTGATGTCGGTACTCGAAGTTCGAGTTCGCAGAGGCACTTTGCTGACCGTACCGATGCGTAGGCCACGATATTCGACCGGAGCGGAAGGTTTGAGCCCGCGTACCGATTCATCAAACATCATCACGAACTCGATGTAGTCATCAAACATGCCTTCACGGATCTGCTTTACATCGTCAAACAAGCGAAATTCGCTCAGCTGTTGAGTAATCGGTTGACCAGAATCCTCTTCTTGTAACTGGCCAAAAGTGACACCGCCTTTGAGTAAGCTTTCTATCGAGCCTAAGCTGAACTCGAGGCCTTCGGCATTAAGTTGAAGGTTGATACCAGAATTGAGCCAGAAGAAGGAGCGCGTATTCACCAACTTATCGTACGGGGCAAAGATAAAGAGTTGGTACTGAGCTTTTTTAGTTTCAACATCAAACTGAGTGCTCTCCACTCGTCCGACCGTGAAGCCTTCATACATCACCGGATCGCCCACGTTGAGTTTTCCGGCTTCTTTATTGGTCAGCACCAAGCGCAGGCCTTTGGCATCATGCGGCGCAATCGGTGGTAAGTCCATAACCTTAAAATGATCTTGAGAGGCTGAGTTATTACCCGGTTGGAGCTGAATATAGGCTCCAGAAAGTAAGGTATCGAGCCCTGAAACACCATCTCGGCCAATGCGAGGTTTAACAACCCAAAAGAGCGTATCTTCGCGCAACATGCGATCGGCATCTTTGCTCATTTGCGCTGTTGCCACGATGTGATCGTAATCTTCGCTGAGTTTGATCTCAGTAATTATTCCAACATTGACATTGAGAGCTTTAATTTGGGTTTTACCCACTTCAAGCCCATCAGCTGTCGGCAAGATGAGTGTTATCTTGGGACCCGTGTTATTGACATATTGAAACAGCATCCATAATCCCATCGCAAGGGCGAGAATAGGAATAATCCAAATCGCAGAGAGCTGCTTTCGCGCGCTTATTTCAGCATTTACTTGAGGTTCATCACTCATAGAAAGTCTTCTCAATTCATTTTTGTTGGTGAGGATACAGGCGGCTCTTGCCACAAGATTCGGGAATCAAAAACCATGGCCGAGAGCATGGTCAATAGCACCACTGCCGCAAAAGAGAGTGCAGCAGGGCCGGGATAAATCGCCATCAGGTTATGTAGTTGTACTAAAGCCACCAAGATAGCGACGACAAAAATATCAATCATTGACCAGCGACCGATGAATTCGGTTACGCGATACACTTTGAGACGTTTTAGATTCTGCTGCTCTGGAAACACATTAAGTTTTCCGGCTTGCCAGTAGAGCCAACCGAGCGCAAACATTTTGGCTATAGGAATAAAAATACTGGCGATAAAAATCACCATCGCAATCGGATAAGAGCCAAGGTGCCATAGCAAAACTACCCCTTGCATAATGGTTGAGCCTTCCGATTTGCCGAGGCTCAAGGTGTACATCATCGGATAAAGATTCGCTGGAATGTAAAAAATGACGGCCGCAAGCAACAGAGCCCAAGCCCGCTGTAGATTCAACTGTGGATGATAAGCGTGCAGGCGACTGCCACAGCGCAGGCAAGTGGGCTTTTTTTGCTCAGGCTTGAGCAGATTGATTTGCTGACAAGTGTGGCAACTCACATAGTTGTGTGTACAGTGGGTTTGCCCAGCAAGTACTCCTTTGGGCATTTTTGCTGGGATAAAATGCTGCCATAACCAATAGCGATCAACCTGCGAGACAGTTTTCACTACTAATACTGAAAAAAAACAAAATGCCCAAAAGGAGTAACCCATCGCTACCTCGGCTAGTGAGGCTATTTTTATGAGACTGACTAATACGCCAATTAAAAAGACATCAACCATCAACCACGGCTGAACTTTAAATAATGCTTTGCATAAAAGTTTTGCGCGTTGGATTTCTGAGGCTGATAGTGTCCGTTGTTTGCTCTGTGCCGCTCTAAAAGACAGAAAAAGAAGTATCGTGATGTAGAGCGCCGGAAAAAGGATAACGGTGGTAAAGAGTAAAATGGCTAATAAAACGTTTTGAAATTCACCGAGCATTTTGGCTGCATTTAACAGCGTAATTTCTTGGGTCATTCCTTGCACGCTAAATGACATAAAAGGAAACGTCAGGCTGAGCACCAATAAAATCAAGCAACTGATGGTTAATGCGACAGCGGTTTGGTACGGTTTTTGAGGCGTTTGGGTGAGCGTATGCCCGCAACGAGGACACTGCGCAGTTTGTGCTTGGCTTAAAAGTGGTACGTTGGTTATCAGCCCACACTCGTCACAACCAATCAAATGATTCTTTAGTTTGTCCATAGTCATTGGTTTTATTTATCGTTAGTTGGTTGGAATCATTCAACTCGGATCTATAACAAGCCGATATTAAATGTTGAGAGCTTGTAACATTTGGGATTTATAGCAGCCTTATTGTAGCGATTTATTCACATGACTAAAGAAAAGTTTTTTATTTTCAGATAGATTTCATTTTAGCGAATCATTGATGAGGCGGGTTAATAATGGCGACAAAAATGGGTAAAAACGCAATCACACCGCGTTTGGATTGGATAATTCTGTTGCTGATGATGGCAACCAGCGCTTTCGCGAGTGACACGTCGCAAGAGAATACCCAAACAGAGACTACCACTGAGATCACGACTATTGCAGAGTCGTCCTCTGAGCTTGAAAATGAGATTGATCAAACCAAGCAATATATCAGTGAGTTGTCGGTGACGCTGAAGCAAGCAACAGGCGATGTTCGTGATGCTTTGCAACTGCAGCTGTTTCAAAAAAATGCAGAGTTAAGAAAGAGCCTTTCCAAAGCGGTGGAAGAAAAAACGATTGCCAAAGAGAAGCTAGTCGAGCTGGTGAATATTCAACAACGGTATACCGAAGAGGCGAATCGCTACATTTCTGAACGGTTGAGTTCGTTGGATGGCAATCTTGGCAAGGCATCTCATGAAGAGAAACTCTCCTACATCACTACCTATCGGGAGTTGCAACAATATCTGGATGTGACATACCACTCCAGTGCGGAAAATATTCGTTGGCTCAGTAGTTTGGATATTGATACCCGTGAAGTTGAGAAGACATTAAGAGAGCGAATCAATCAACGCTTACGTCTACTGTCGGCTTCATTAGAGTATCTAAAGCAACAAATCAGTGTGATCAATAACCAGATCAAATCAAGCCCAGAGTCTGAAAAGGCCAACTTACAATTGGCGCTCCTTTTTACTCAGCAGCGGCTGGATATTGTCACAAAAAGCCTACGTTCAGTGGTGGGGATTGCCGATCAATTTGAGATAGAAACCGCCGACTATAAGCGGCAGATTTTCCAAGTGACGGGCAGTATTACTCAGGATTTGTTGAACACTCAGGTGGTATTTTCAATTGTTCGTCACTGGTCAAATTCGCTGGTCAACTGGTTGGCAAGTAATGCGGTTCAACACCTATTCCAACTCTTTATCTTTTTATTGATTCTACTGGCGGCGAAGGGCGGAGCGAAAGTGACTCGCACTTTAGTACGTTCTGCTGTGAACTCGAAAAACATCCGTATCTCTCATTTGATGCAGGATTTCTTTGTTTCTATGTCCGGCAAAGTAGTGTGGGTTATCGGGATTTTGGTCGGCTTATCGCAGATTGGTCTCAATCTCGCGCCAGTATTAACCGGTTTTGGTATTGCAGGGGTGATCATTGGTTTCGCGTTGCAAGATACTTTGTCTAACTTCGCAGCAGGCATGATGTTACTGATTTACCGACCATTTGATGTGGGGGATTTTGTGCATGCGGGAGGTGTTGATGGCAAAGTGAGCCACATGAGTTTGGTCAATACCACGATTCGTACGTTCGATAACCAGATCATTATTGTGCCCAATAGCAAAATTTGGGGGGATGTGATCAAAAACGTTACCCATGAACGGATCCGACGAGTCGATATGGTGTTTGGCATTGGGTATAGCGATGATTTGCTTAAAGCAGAAGCAGTACTGACCGATATCGTAAAGTCGCATCCCGCAGTGCTAAAAACACCTGAGCCGAATATCAAAGTGCATACGCTTAACACCTCATCGATTGACTTTATCGTGCGTCCTTGGGTGAAAACCGACGATTACTGGGATGTGTATTGGGATGTCACTAAAGAAGTTAAGCTGCGCTTTGACCGGGAAGGTATTTCCATTCCTTTCCCACAACAAGATGTGCATTTGCATCTGGTGGATCAGAAAGCCTTTATTCCACCTACACCGCCGGCCTCTTAGCTGTCATCTAGATTGGTGTAACTTCTCATCTTTCGGAAATAAATCTGTCGCATTGAGTTAGCTTCGTTGTGTTAACCCATCCACATGAGAAAGTAAACTTCTAGGTGTACTTGTCTGAAGTTCAGATTTATAGTGAAAGCGGATGAGATTGAGGAAACAGTGGTATGAAGCTCAGTGAACAAAAACGGTTGGCGCTGATTGAAGCAGCAAAAGAAGAGTTTACCCAGTTTGGATTCCATGCAGCGAATATGGATCGCGTTTGTGAACGCGCAGGTACCTCAAAACGCACCTTGTATCGCCACTTTACCAGTAAAGAGTTGCTCTTTATTGAAGTGATCAATCTTCTGGTGGCACAGCCGCACAAGGTTGGTTTTGAGTATCAATCTACCCGTTCTCTTGCGGATCAGTTGCACGACTACTTTGCGGCAAAAATTGACCTACTGTATCGAACGATTGGCCTTGATGTGCTGCGGATGATTGTGGGGGAATTTGTGCGCGATCCAGCCTTAACGCAGCAATATCTCACGTTGATGGGGACTCAAGATACGGCGCTGACTGCGTGGCTGCAAGCTGCCATTAAGGATGGAAAACTGATTGAGAAAGATGTAGCTCCCATGGCGACAACCTTGATGAATCTCTTTCATGGTCAGTTTTTATGGCCGCAGTTGCTGGCCGCGGTGGAGCTGCCTGATGCCAAACAGCAGCAAATCATGATGGATGAAATCATTCGTGTGTTTGTGCTGAGCTACGGTGTATCCTCTCCAAGTCATTTGAGTATAGAACTAAAGCCTTAGAGGCTAACGGATCACTGATGAGGAGTCTTGCCATGTTACCGACCGATTTTCCATTTTTTCACCAAAGCGCCTTTATTAATGGGCAGTGGATTTTAGGTGAGCCACAGGCAAGGCAAACGGTAACCAATCCGTTTGATGGCTCCCTCATTGGCTCTGTTCCTTTATTGAGTGTGGCTCAGGTGCAAGACGCGATTGCAGGTGCGCAGGCGGCGCAAATCTTATGGCGCCAGCAACCCGCTGAAAATAAAGCCAAAATTTTGCGCCGTTGGTATGAGCTTATTGAACAGCATCATGCATCATTGGCGAAGTTATTAACCATTGAACAAGGTAAACCGCTGGCTGAAGCCCAAGGGGAAATTCACTACGCCGCGAGCTTTGTGGAATGGTACGCTGAAGAAGCCAAACGCGCTTATGGTGAGCTGATCCCATCCCATAAACCTGATGCGCGAATTATGGTTTCGCGCCAGCCTGTTGGCGTTGTTGCCGCGATTACGCCTTGGAATTTCCCCGCCGCCATGATTACCCGTAAATGTGCTCCTGCCTTTGCAGCCGGTTGCGCCGTGGTGTTAAAACCAGCGCCGGATACGCCGTTCACTGCTTTAGCTTTGGCCGATCTCGCGCAACAAGCGGGAATTCCAGATGGTTTATTGCAAGTGGTGACTGGCGATGCGATTGAAATCGGGCGTGTACTGACGGAAAGCAAAACGGTACGCAAACTCTCATTTACTGGCTCAACCGGGGTTGGCAAGCTTTTGATGGCACAATCAGCCAATAGCGTGAAAAAACTCTCGCTTGAGCTGGGAGGAAATGCGCCGTTTATTGTGTTCGAGGATGCGGATATTAATGCCGCGATTGATGGTGTGATGGTGGCGAAATTTCGTAATGCTGGACAAACTTGCGTGTGCGCTAACCGGATTTATGTGCATGACGCGGTATACGATCAATTTGCTGCCAAGTTGGTGGATCGGGTCAGCAGGCTCAACGTCGGTTATGGTTTGGATGCCGGTGTAAACATTGGCCCGCTGATCAATGATGCCGCGGTTGCTAAAGTCACATCACATATAGTGGATGCCCAAAGCAAAGGAGCGAAAGTGATGTTTGGTGAGCTGCCTGAAGCGGGCAGCCGTTTATTCCAGCCACACGTGTTAACCGAAGTGACCGATGAAATGCGCGTTGCTGACGAAGAAACCTTCGGCCCCTTGGCCGCTCTGTTTCGTTTTAGTTCTGAGCAAGAAGTGATCGAGCGAGCCAATGCGACCGATTCGGGTTTGGCCGCTTATTGTTATACCCAATCTTTGCGCCGGGCATGGCACATGAGTGAAGCACTCGAAGCGGGGATTGTCGGCATCAACGAAGGGTTGATTTCCACCACGTTAGCGCCTTTTGGTGGCATCAAAGAGTCGGGCCTTGGTAGAGAAGGGGCGAAACACGGCCTTGAAGAGTACCTTGAAGTCAAATATACCCTTATGGGTGGACTAGCTTAGGTTTCGGTGTTTGATTGCTCTGCCCATTCAGAGGTAACCATTTCAGCGGGCCATTGGTTTCAAAATCATTGGCGCGCTGACAAGAGAGATACACTTCACCGACTAAGATCACAGCACCTTCTGAATAAGCCTGATCTTGGTAATAGCAGACCCGTTTAGCAATATCATCGCCGATCACGATCGGCAGTTTTGCTGGCGTCGGTGCCGCATGCAACGCGACACTGTAACTTAATGTCACGACTACCCCAATCAAAGTACGCATTGAAAACTCCCCATCCTCTGGTTATACCCAAACTACCTGCAGCTTCAAGTAGCAAGGGTATATTCGCTAAACTGCCGCTGATAACGCGGCAACATACTTTCATTTCCCAGTAAACCGCCTTGGTGTAGATAAAGCAAGTTTCGGTCTGGGTTCTCGGTACGCCAAGCTGACAATAAACGCCACATCAGCGGGTCGTATAACAGATCAAATTCAATATGAGTTTGTGCCAGTAACGCTTGCCATATCTGATAATCTTCTTGATAAAGATGACCGAAATAGTGCTTAGTCGTAGAGGTCAGAACCGTCGGGTGAGAGGTTTCACCGAGCATTAAAAACTGCTCACGTAAGTAGGATTCGTCACCCACACAAGGGCAGGTAATGACTTCAACACCGTGTGGTTGCAAATATTTGTGTAAGTAGAGCGCCGTGGTTCCGGTGCCGGAAGGCAGGGCAACCACCCAATCTGGCTGGATTTGGTGGCGGATCCATTCGAGCATTTCTAACGCCAACTGTTTGATCCCCGGCTCAGCAAAGGGGCTGCGCGCACCTTCCTCAATCACCAAGCAATCGGTATTGGGCATGCGTTGTTGCTGAATAAATTCTCGTGGATGCTTAGCCCCTAGTGAGCGCGTTTCAATAATGGTCGCTCCCAATTCCAGCGCACCACGGTAGTTACCGATTGGATAACTTTTCAGCCACGCGGGAATATGGTCAACGTAAAACTCCAAGCGCCAACCGCGCAGTTTAGCGAGGGCTGCAAAAGAGTAGAGCGAGTTAGCTTGTGCCGAACCATAGCTGATTAAGGTGGTGATGCCGGGAAAATCCCCTTCAAGCAACGCCATCAATTTGCGGGCTTTGTTACCACTGAAATGTGGATGAAGCTTGTCATCCCGTTTGAGGTAAAAGGTTTGCCCTGCAAAACGGTGTTCAGTGATAGGTGATTGAGTGATCAGCATAAGAAAATCGAGCTCTGAATGGGGTCGCACATTATACGCAGTTAGATAGCCACGACTAGGGTTTGGATCAAACGCTCTCCGAGTGACCACCCTTATGACTGGCGGCCTAACCACTTATCGCCGTGCTCTAAGTCCTGAATTTTTGACTGAAAAATCGCCGATTAACCGACTTGAGCAAAATAAACCAGATAAAAAAACGCCCAAAACAATCTGGTTTTGGGCGTACACAAGTATAGGAGTTAATAAAAAGGAAAAAGCAGCGTAATTGGTGACAGCGGGTCGAGAACCAAATTTGACGGCCAGTAAAACTCTCAAAGCTCTGTCAATCACGTCTATTCAGACTGGGCGTTTGGCAAAGAGTTCCAAAAGTTCGCAAATTATTTTTAAATTTTTTGTGGAAGAATTTTCATCGTGCTGCAAGCACTTAGCTGCATCTGGTCAGACCATGGCGAGAAAATGTGATGTTAATCGCTTGTTAATTAAATGTGGCGAGAGTATATTTCAAACAGTTGTTTGATACGAGTGATTGAAATGGCATTACGCAGTAGTACTAAGGAAAAAATATTGGATGTAGCAGAAGGGCTGTTTGCGGAATACGGCTTCAATGATACCTCTTTGCGCACGATCACCAGTAAAGCGGGTGTGAATCTTGCGTCGGTCAACTACCATTTTGGTGACAAAAAAACCTTAGTTCGAGCGGTACTCAATCGTTATCTCGAAGCTTTCATGCCGGAGATGAAACAGTCGCTTGAGCGGCTTAACGAGCGGGACGATTACGATATGGCTGAAGTTTTTGAAGCGCTACGTGCTCCCTTGCGTTCGTTAAGCGAATTGCGCCCCAATGGCACCAGCCGTTTTATGCTGCTGATTGGCCGAGGTTATACCGATGTGCAGGGCCATCTCCGTTGGTTTATTACCAATCGCTACAATGATGTGCTAACCCTATTTACCGATTCCGTGCTTAAGGCAAACCCCAACTTGACTCGCGAAACCTTGTTTTGGCGGTTGCATTTCACCTTAGGTACTTGCGTCTTTACCATGGCGTCGAGTCAAGCGTTAGCAGAGATTGCAGAAAATGATTTTGGAAGCAAAGTTGATCCTAAGTCTGTGGTCGATCAACTGATTCCATACCTCGCGGCCGGTGTGGCGGCGAAATAACTAACCGATTCATAACAAAAATAACAGTGTAACCAGTGAACAAAAGGATCTGAATATGAGCTCTCTACGCAGAAAATGGATCAGCGACCCCGCTTTCAAAATGTTTAAGAAAGTGCTTCCTCCTCTGTCACAAACCGAGAAAGAAGCGATGGAAGCGGGCAGTGTATGGTGGGATGGTGAACTGTTCTCTGGTAAGCCTGATTTCACCAAGCTGCACCATTATCCGAAACCGACCTTGTCAGCGGAGGAGCAATCTTTCATCGACAACGAGTTGGAAACTCTGCTCGCTATGTTGGATGACTACAAGATAGTCAAACAAGATCGCGATCTCCCCAAAGAGGTGTGGGACTACCTACGTAAAGAGCGTTTCTTCTCGCTGATTATTTCCAAAGAGTATGGTGGCCGTGAGTTCTCGGCTTTGGCGAACTCGACCATAGTGTCACGCATTGCTACGCGCAGTATCAGCACCGCAGTGACGGTCATGGTACCGAACTCATTGGGCCCTGGTGAGCTCTTGTCACACTACGGCACCCAAGAGCAGAAAGATTACTGGCTGCCACGTTTGGCCGATGGCACCGATATTCCTTGCTTTGCATTGACAGGGCCGGAAGCGGGTTCGGATGCCGGCAGCATTCCTGACCAAGGCGTGGTCTGCTACGGCAAGCATGAAGGCAAAGACGTGCTGGGCATCCGTTTAAGCTGGAACAAGCGTTACATCACGCTGGCACCGGTGGCGACTGTGCTGGGTCTTGCTTTCAAACTGAGTGACCCAGAGCATCTGCTTGGCGATAAAGAAGAGATTGGTATTACTTGTGCGCTGATCCCTGCCTCCCATGAAGGCGTAGAGATTGGCGAACGCCATGACCCACTAGGTTTGGCCTTTATGAACGGCCCAACCCGTGGTCAAGATGTGTTTATCCCAATGGATTGGCTGATTGGTGGGGCGGATTACGCAGGTAAAGGCTGGCGCATGTTGGTGGAGTGTCTCTCGGCAGGACGTGGGATCTCCCTACCTGCATTGGGTACCGCGATTGGCCACCTCACCGCTCGCACCACAGGCGCATATGGCTATGTGCGTAAGCAGTTTGGGATGTCGATTGGTAAATTTGAAGGTGTGGCGGAAGCCATGGGACGTATCGGCGGTTTAACCTACTTGCTGGAAGCGACCCGTACTTTGACTACCACCTCTTTGGATCTCAAAGAGAAACCGGGGATTGTCACGGCGATTGCCAAATACCACATGACGGAAATCGCGCGCACCATTTTGAATGATGCGATGGATATCCATTCTGGTCGTGCTATCCAAGACGGACCAATGAACTATCTGGCGACGCACTATCTCGGCGTACCCGTGGCAATCACGGTTGAAGGGGCGAACATTTTGACGCGTAACCTGATGATCTTCGGTCAAGGTGCGACTCGTTGCCATCCTTATGTTCTCAAAGAGATGGAAGCGGCGGCCAACCCAGATCAACAAGAAGGGGCGAAAGCGTTTGATGAACTGCTGTTCAAGCACATTGCCCACGCGACCAAAAACAGCTTTGGTGCTCTGTTTGCTGCACTGACGGGTTCACGCTTTATTAAAGCGAATATGAGTGGCCCCACACAAGACTACTATAAGCAGATGACTCGCTTGAGCCGCGCTTTAGCGGTGAGTGCGGATGTGGCAATGCTCACCTTGGGTGGCGAGCTCAAACGTAAAGAGATGATTTCAGCACGCTTAGGCGATGCACTGAGCTATCTGTACATGGGCTCGGCGGTACTGAAAAAGTATGAAGATGAAGGCCGCCACCAAGCGGATTTAGACTACGTACACTATGCGATGCAGTACTGTTTGCATCACGCGGCGAAATCGCTTAACCAAGCGTATCGTAACTACCCTGTGACTGGAGTCGGAGCCATCTTGAAAGGGCTGCTGTTCCCGCTAGGCAACCACTTTGCACCACCGAGTGATGAGTTAGCGGTCAAACTCGCAGAAAGTCTGATGACCCCAGGAGCGCATCGTGATCGTTTAACCGCGCTGTGCTACATAGGTAAAGGTGAAGATGACAGCGTAGGCTTGATGGAAAAAGCGTTTTTGGCCATGTACAGCGTTAAAGGCTTAGAGCGTAAACTGCAACAAGGGGTGAAAGAGGGCAAAGTGGCGCGTAAAGGACTACTGGTTGATCGCCTAGCACAAGCAGAGCAAGCGGGTGTGCTGAGCGCAGATGAAGTGGCTTCGATTCTGGCGGCAGAAAAACTGCGTAGCCGTGCGATTCAGGTCGATCATTTCAGCCATGATTTCTCGCAAATCCATACCCATCAGACCACCAAACCTAAGTTAAACAGTGTGGCGTAACAAATAAAATAGAGTATCGAGGGCTTCTATCCCCTTCCTACTTGAAGCTGCAGCGGTGTTGGCTACGTTCGTTCACCCCAATCACATAGTTTGTCTATGCTCATGGGGACTCACTTACTTGCCGCCTAGCTGCAACTCCAAGTTGTTTGGGGAAAATCAGAAGCCCTCTTTATTTTTATTAATTGAGTTTTTTGTGAGCATAACGGGAAAAATACCCCAATGAGTGCTCCAACCACTGGCCATTTTCGGCGAAATTGAGAGAAATTAGATGCGGTTTGTGTCTGAACCTTTTATCCTAGCGACGATTTTTTAAGGAAGTTGAATATGATCATCAAACCTAAAATTCGTGGATTTATCTGTACAACAACGCACCCAGTGGGTTGTGAAGCGAACGTAAAAGAACAAATTGCCTACACAAAAGCACAAGGTCCGATCAAAAACGCACCTAAGCGCGTGTTGGTTGTCGGATCGTCTAGCGGCTATGGTCTGTCATCACGCATCGCTGCGGCGTTTGGCGGCGGTGCGGCGACGATCGGCGTATTTTTCGAAAAGCCGGGCACTGACAAAAAACCAGGTACCGCGGGTTTCTACAATGCAGCAGCGTTTGACAAGCTAGCGCACGAAGCGGGCTTGTACGCAAAAAGCCTGAACGGCGATGCGTTCTCGAACGAAGCGAAGCAAAAAGCGATTGAGCTGATTAAGCAAGACCTCGGCCAGATTGATTTGGTGGTTTACTCATTGGCTTCTCCAGTGCGTAAGATGCCAGAAACGGGTGAGCTAGTGCGCTCTGCACTGAAACCGATTGGCGAAACGTACACTTCTACGGCGGTAGATACCAATAAAGATGTGATCATCGAAGCCAGTGTTGAACCTGCGACCGAGCAAGAAATCGCTGACACTGTCACTGTGATGGGCGGCCAAGATTGGGAACTGTGGATCCAAGCGCTGGAAGAGGCGGGTGTGCTTGCTGAAGGTTGCAAAACCGTGGCGTACAGCTACATCGGTACTGAATTGACTTGGCCAATCTACTGGGATGGCGCTCTAGGCCGTGCCAAGATGGACCTAGATCGCGCAGCGACAGCGCTGAACGAAAAGCTGGCAGCGAAAGGCGGTACCGCGAACGTTGCAGTTTTGAAATCAGTGGTGACTCAAGCAAGCTCTGCGATTCCTGTGATGCCGCTCTACATCGCGATGGTGTTCAAGAAGATGCGTGAACAGGGCGTGCATGAAGGCTGTATGGAGCAGATCTACCGCATGTTCAGTCAACGTCTGTACAAAGAAGATGGTTCAGCGCCGGAAGTGGATGATCACAATCGTCTGCGTTTGGATGACTGGGAACTGCGTGATGACATTCAGCAGCACTGTCGTGATCTGTGGCCACAAATCACCACAGAGAACCTGCGTGAGCTGACCGATTACGACATGTACAAAGAAGAGTTCATCAAGCTGTTTGGCTTTGGCATTGAAGGCATTGATTACGATGCTGACGTCAATCCAGAAGTCGAATTTGATGTGATTGATATCGAGTAAGAGAATTAGCTCTTATCTTAAAAAGGCGCGTTATCGCGCCTTTTTTGTGTCCGTAGTACAGCATGAATACAGCAGATCGCTACAGTGATAAAGAGCAGCGGCGGTAAATTTGAGCTTGATTCTTTGTTATACCCAAATCACTTGAAGTGGCAGCCAACACCGCGACTGCTTTAAGTAGGAAGGGTATATGGATTCTTGGTTGAACGGCGTCGATATTTTGCGAACGCATTGAATGATAAGTGCTGTAGCAAAACAAAAAGCGGAGCATAAGCTCCGCTTTTTGTTGCGTTCGGAAATCAGAGATTAACGAGCACGGAAGACGATGCGACCTTTAGACAAATCGTAAGGAGTCATCTCTACAGTGACTTTGTCACCAGTCAGAATGCGGATGTAGTTTTTGCGCATTTTTCCAGAGATGTGAGCTGTCACTACGTGACCATTTTCAAGCTCTACACGGAACATTGTGTTAGGAAGAGTATCAAGGACAGTGCCTTGCATCTCAATTACGTCTTCTTTAGCCATTTAATCCTCTTTAGAAATTTGGCGATCTTTAACGGCGCAGGATTCTGCCATTAAACGTTCAATATGGGAAGTTGCGGCGTATTCTACCCTCGCCAACGTTGATTTACTAGCCTTTGATGTGGATTGAACCGGACTTTGTAGTTCATAGCTGGGCATTCATCGATTTGATATCCCAAATAAAGCCACTGCTTTTTGGTCTGTTGGCAGTAATTGAGCTGACAAAGTACCGCTAAGGTGCCTAAAGAGATCGAAATATCTGGGTCATAAAAGGTGTAAAACGCACTCGCACTGTTTGGGAGTAAATCGGTGACGGCAATCGCGACCAACTTTTCGCCCTGATAAAGATGTAAATATTGGGTATTAAGCCATTTTGCACGGGCAAATTTGGCAAATTCCATTTTATTGGGTGGGTACATGGAGCCGTGGCGATGACGAGCGAAAATATAACGCGCGTAAAGGGTGTACCAATCTTCATCCAGTTCTGGTTTCAACTGCCAATGAAACTCTTGGCTGAGCAGCTTGAGTAAACGTTTTTGGCTTTTGCTCGGCACAAAATCGGGCGCAGGAATACGCAAAGCTTGGCACGACTGGCAATGATCACAATGCGGTTTGTAGATGGTATCGCCGCTGCGCCGGAAACCATTTGCCATCAGCACTTCATAGGTTTCGGGTGTTTGCATCTGCGGATCAATCGCCACGGCGACGCGCTCCATCCGATCCGCTAAATAGCTACAAGGATGGTTATTGGTTAAGCCAATACGAATTTGCTGAATATCTGAGCTCATGCATCAATCCTCAAAGGCACATGGCGAAGTGGGGGTGGCGAGCCACTGAGTTTCAAAACAGCCACTGAGCACCTGCTTCTCCTTAAAAGATAGCAACGATTGGATAAATTGTTCACGGCTCAAGGTCGTTGCGCCTAAAGATTGCAAATGCGGATTCATCACTTGGCAATCAATCAACTGCCCTTGATGGCGAGAAAAATGGTCGCAAAAATACCAAAGCGCAATTTTCGAGGCATTGGTTGCGAGGCTAAACATGGATTCGCCACAAAACAGTTGGCCAACGGAAATGCCATAAAGCCCACCCACCAGTTGTTCGCCCTGCCACACCTCGACAGAATGGCAACGACCTTGTTTCGCCAACTCGCCATACGCATGGCGCATTGAGTCATTGAGCCAACGTTGATCCGCAGGGCGAGTGAGCGCGCACTGCTCAATCACTTGCGACGTCGCGTGATTCACGCTAATCCGGTACTGATGTTTACGTTGGAACTTCTTCACGCTTTTGGCGGGTTGAAACCGAGTAGGGTCAAACACGGCACGTGGGGAAGGGCTCCACCACAAAATCGGGTCTTCAGGGCCATACCAAGGGAAAATGCCTTGTTGATAAGCCGCCCAAATTCGCTCAGGACGGAGATCGCCGCCAAATGCAAGCAGGCCGTTAGGGTCGTCTAACGCAGTAAAAGGAGAGGGGAATGTCAACGTTTCCGGCGATAATTCAGTCAGATAAATAGCCATCGTATTGGTTTGCCTTAGAAGTCCCTGTGAGCCATTCCGAAAGTGAATGAGCCGCGATCTTAGTGATTTTGATGAAGTTTGCCAATCTTGATGCTTGGGAAATCCCAGGCTTGGTCGAGATTGCATAAACAGAAATAAAAATTCATTGTGAGCAAGATAAAGGCTAGCGCTAGCGCATGAATTTGGTTAGTCTGCGGATACGAAGAATTTTCGCCGCGACCCATTACCACAAGGACTTTCAGCGGCGCAAGGAAACACAACATCCAATGGAAAGCTTGACTCTACAACCGATTGAACTCATCTCTGGGGAAGTGAATCTTCCCGGTTCCAAAAGCGTTTCAAACCGTGCGCTCTTGCTGGCTGCGCTAGCCTCAGGCACGACTCGTCTTACTAACTTGCTCGATAGCGACGATATTCGCCATATGCTCAATGCTTTGACCAAGCTGGGCGTGAACTATCGCCTCTCGGCCGATAAAACCACCTGTGAAGTAGAAGGTTTGGGCCAAGCCTTTCACACGACTCAGCCATTAGAGCTGTTTTTAGGTAACGCAGGCACTGCAATGCGTCCGCTGGCGGCGGCGTTGTGTCTTGGACAAGGCGACTATGTACTGACTGGCGAACCGCGCATGAAAGAGCGCCCGATTGGCCACTTGGTGGATGCTCTTCGTCAAGCCGGCGCACAAATTGAGTATCTGGAGCAGGAAAACTTTCCGCCACTGCGTATTCAAGGGACGGGCTTACAAGCAGGAACGGTGACTATCGATGGTTCTATCTCTAGTCAGTTTTTGACCGCCTTTCTTATGTCGGCACCGTTGGCGCAGGGCAAAGTGACCATCAAGATCGTCGGCGAGCTGGTTTCTAAGCCTTACATCGACATTACACTGCACATCATGGAGCAGTTTGGTGTTCAGGTGATCAACCACGATTACCAAGAATTTGTGATCCCAGCGGGGCAATCTTATGTGTCTCCGGGGCAGTTCCTCGTCGAAGGTGATGCCTCTTCTGCTTCCTATTTCCTTGCTGCGGCTGCCATTAAAGGCGGTGAGGTAAAAGTGACCGGTATTGGTAAAAACAGCATCCAAGGGGATATTCAATTTGCGGATGCATTGGAAAAGATGGGCGCGCAAATTGAGTGGGGCGATGATTATGTGATTGCTCGCCGTGGTGAACTGAATGCGGTGGATCTCGATTTTAACCATATCCCAGATGCGGCGATGACGATTGCGACGACGGCACTTTTTGCCAAAGGTACCACGGCCATTCGTAACGTTTACAACTGGCGCGTAAAAGAGACGGATCGTTTGGCAGCAATGGCCACCGAATTGCGTAAAGTGGGCGCGACAGTCGAAGAGGGGGACGATTTCATTGTGATTACGCCTCCAACTAAGCCCATCCATGCGGCAATCGATACCTATGACGATCACCGTATGGCGATGTGTTTTTCTCTGGTTGCGTTGAGCGATACGCCAGTGACGATCAATGATCCGAAATGCACTTCAAAAACGTTCCCCGATTACTTTGATAAGTTTGCGCAATTAAGCCGCTAAAGTGTCATCTTCTGCCCAAAACCGATGGCGGTAGAATCGGTTTTGGAATAAATGTAAGTGATTGAAAAAAAGCCTCATTACGAGGCTTTTATTATTTTTGTAGGGTAAATTCCGGTGAGAGATGATGAGCGAGATATTTAAACATATTAAATACCGCTGTGGTTTTCTCAGTAGGAAGGCCTTGTTCAGTGAGGAAATACTCACCTTTAAACACTAACACGCCTTCTTTCTCTTCCACTTGAGTGGCACGCATGCCTTCGATGTAACATTCATGATCTTGAATTAACTGGTTAGCAATCAGTAAAAGTTCAAATTCAGTGATCGGTTTTTTATGGCTCATGGTGATAACTCCTTACCATTGGATGCAGGCATTATAAGTAGGTAACCGGTGACAACCTTGACAGAAAGCAGGAAAAGGGCGATTTGTTCTCTAGATGAAATTGTGAGTTATTGCATATTTCGTCGTTTTGGGGTCGCGGTATACCGCGCTTCACTTTAGTATGGGCGCGTTTTTGACAGCAGAACAACATTTCGTCGATTTGTCGAGCAAATAAAAAGCTTTTAGAAAAAACAAGTTGATCTTCTTGTTATCTGGCTCGATAGTAAAAAAAGAATTACATTTTAGAACGTCATGCGATTTAAATCGCGCCAAATGATGAAGGACAATTGAGTCAATATGGGTAAATCACTCGTTATCGTCGAGTCGCCAGCCAAGGCTAAAACCATCAATAAGTACCTTGGTAAAGACTTTATCGTGAAATCCAGTGTGGGACACGTGCGTGATCTGCCTACAGCAGGGCAAACGGCCACACCGACCGGTAAAGCGGCGGCAGCATCGACTAAGAAAGCATCTACTACTGATAAAGAGCAGCAGAAGCGTGAAAAAGAACGCGCAGCGCTGATCAAAAAGATGGGTGTCGATCCGTATCACGGCTGGCAAGCCAATTACCAAATTCTGCCCGGTAAAGAGAAAGTGGTGGCTGAGCTGCAAAAGCTCGCAAAAGACGCTGACAGCGTTTATCTCGCAACCGACTTGGACCGCGAGGGAGAAGCCATCGCTTGGCACCTTCGTGAGATCATCGGTGGCGATGAAAAGCGATATAAACGAGTGGTATTTAACGAAATCACCAAAAACGCCATTCAGCAGGCTTTTAAGCAGCCTGGTGAACTGAATATGGATGGCGTGAACGCTCAACAAGCACGCCGTTTCATGGACCGCGTTGTGGGCTTTATGGTCTCGCCACTGCTGTGGAAAAAAGTGGCGCGAGGCCTTTCCGCTGGTCGTGTACAGTCTGTCGCCGTGAAACTTCTGGTTGAGCGTGAACGCGAAATCAAAGCATTTGTTCCGGAAGAATTTTGGGACATCAATGCCGATACCTTGACCGCAGACAAGCAAGATTTTCGCCTGTTGGTGGCCCAAAAAGACGGTTTAGCTTTCAAGCCCGTGAACGAAACGCAAGCCTTGGCGGCGGTTGCTGCGCTCAATAAAGCGCAGTACGAAGTGTGCAAACGCGAAGACAAACCGACCACCAGTAAACCGAGTGCGCCTTTCATTACGTCAACCCTGCAGCAAGCCGCGAGCACTCGCCTTGGCTATGGGGTGAAAAAGACCATGATGCTCGCTCAGCGCTTGTATGAAGCGGGTTACATCACCTATATGCGTACCGACTCAACCAACTTGAGTGCGGAAGCGGTCGAGAATCTGCGTGGCTACATCACCAAGCATTACGGTGAGGCGTATTTGCCAAGCCAGCCAAATGTGTATGGCAGCAAGCAAAATGCCCAAGAGGCGCACGAAGCGATTCGTCCTTCGGATGTGACTGTCACCGCCGACGATCTGGAAGGAATGGAAGCGGATGCACACAAGCTGTATGCCCTGATTTGGAATCAGTTTGTGGCCTGTCAAATGACACCTGCGCAATACGATTCCACGACAGTCAGTGTAAAAGCGGCAGAGTACACCCTGAAAGCGAAAGGTCGTATCCTCAAGTTTGATGGTTGGACTCGCGTACAGCGTCCGTTGGGTAAAAACGAAGATCAGATCCTGCCTCCGGTGAAGGTCGGTGATAGCCTAAAGCTCGTCAGCCTAGATCCGAAACAGCACTTTACCAAACCGCCAGCGCGTTACACGGAAGCGGCATTGGTGAAAGAGTTGGAAAAGCGTGGCATTGGTCGCCCATCGACGTATGCATCGATCATTTCGACCATTCAAGACCGTGGTTATGTGAAAGTCGATCAGCGCCGTTTCTTCGCGGAAAAAATGGGTGAAATTGTCACCGATCGTCTTGATGAAAATTTTGACGACTTGATGAACTACGACTTTACCGCACGTATGGAAGAGAAACTCGACCAAATCGCCGAAGGTGAAGTGAATTGGACAGCAGTACTGGATGAGTTCTTTGCTGATTTCAGTCGCGACCTCGAAACGGCGGAGCAAGATGAAAGCTTAGGTGGCATGAAGCCTAATCACATCGTGATGACCAACATTTTGTGTCCGACCTGTTCGCGCCCGATGGGGATTCGTACAGCATCGACTGGTGTGTTTTTAGGCTGTTCTGGCTATGCATTACCGCCGAAAGAGCGCTGCAAAACCACCATCAACTTAGGTGACGAAGATGGCGTGATCAACGTTCTCGAAGAGGATGTCGAAACCGCAGCATTGCGTGCTAAGAAGCGTTGCCCAATTTGTGAAACGGCGATGGATGCGTATCTGATTGACGATAAGCGTAAGCTGCATGTTTGTGGTAACAATCCGAACTGTGAAGGCTTTATCGTTGAAGAAGGCGAGTTCAAAGTCAAAGGTTATGAAGGCCCAACCGTCGAGTGTGACAAATGTGGCTCAGACATGGTGCTGAAAAATGGCCGCTTTGGTAAGTACATGGGTTGTACCAATGATGCTTGTAAAAATACGCGTAAGATCCTGAAAAATGGCGAAGTTGCGCCACCGAAAGAAGAGCCAGTGCATTTCCCTGAACTGCCTTGTGAAAATTCGGATGCGTATTTTGTGCTTCGTGATGGTGCATCAGGCCTGTTCTTTGCGGCGAGCAATTTCCCTAAATCGCGTGAAACGCGCGCGCCTTTGGTGGAAGAGTTGAAACGTTTTGCTGAGCGTTTGCCAGAAAAATACCAGTATCTGACTTCTGCACCCGCACATGACCCTGATGGCTTACCTGCGGTGGTGCGCTTCTCTCGTAAAGAGAAAGAGCATTACGTGCGTACCGAGACGGAGGGTAAACCTTCCGGTTGGATGGCGGTTTACCAAGAGGGTAAATGGTTGGTCACGGATAAACGCAAAAACGCGAAATAATCCGACTCATCCTTTGTTCAATCAAAATAAGACAAGGCAGCCTCGCTGCCTTGTCTTATTTTTGTATCAGGCTTTGCGAAGCAGTTCTGAGAAATGCCAGATTGGTATTGATGCTTTTCATCATCAATTTGCCAGAGTGTGACTCACGAAAGAGTCTTACACTTTGATCCTGCCTACTATGAGATTAACCACTCAATCTGAGTCCTTTTAGCGAGTTCTGGCGTTACCTTCTCGCAAACTTTGCGCCCCAGAACCCAACGCTCTTTCTCAGTCCGATATTTATCCGCTACGTATTCTTTTCTATGTATTGAGCGATTTTCTTCGCTAAATCATCATTTTCATTATTTAGGAGGTGAGCTGACATTCAGGCAGTTAATGTGCCGTGATGGCTGAATATGAGGTTTATGTCATTGAACTACCCAAAGAGTGTGAGTTGGAATAAGTCTTTTCCATCTCGTTTTGTTTCACCACTGAGATTTTAAGAAATTGATTGGTATTCGGCCAAGGATTCGATAACGTATAGCCAACCGATTGCATTGTTTATTCAGCACATTTGTGCTGGCTGTCGTACTGATGTTGCTGTCGGTTAGCATGGAGCGCCGAGCCAGGACCCCTAAAGCAAAAATTTCGTGGTTCGGCAAATATTATAAAAGAATGGAGAACAACACATGGCTGGAGTATTAGGCATGATTTTGGCGGGAGGAGAAGGGTCACGTTTGAAGCCGTTGACTGAAACCCGTACCAAGCCGGCAGTTCCTTTTGGTGGAAGCTACCGTTTAATCGACTTTGCACTCAATAACTTCGTGAATGCCGATTTAATGCGGATTTATGTTCTGACGCAGTTCAAATCGCAATCGCTATACATTCATATGAAAAAGGGCTGGAATCTTTCTGGGATCACGGATCGTTTTATCGACATTATTCCCGCACAAATGCGTGATGGAAAACGTTGGTATGAAGGCACTGCCGATGCGATTTATCAAAACCTCCGTTTTGTTGAGATCGTCGCGCCAGATCAAGTCTGTATTTTTGGCTCAGACCATATCTACAAGATGGATATTCGCCAAATGCTCGATTTTCATCGCCGTATGGAAGCGGAATTGACCGTTTCTGCACTGCGTATGCCGATCAGCCAAGCCTCTCAGTTTGGGGTGATTGAAGTGGATGAAAACGGCAAAATGGTCGGTTTTGAAGAGAAACCGAGCAATCCCAAATCGATCCCCGGTGAACCTGAGTGGGCACTGGTCTCGATGGGTAACTACATCTTCGAAGCAGAAACGCTCAGCAAAGAACTGCGTGAAGATGCTGAAAATAACCAGTCCAGCCATGACTTTGGCAAAGACATCATTCCGAAAATGTTCCCGCGCGGTAAAGTCTATGTGTATGACTTCACGACCAACAAAATTAAGGGAGAGAAGGAATCGACCTACTGGCGTGATGTCGGAACCATCGAATCGTACTGGTCGGCACATATGGACTTGCTCGACAAAGATCCAGAATTTTCGCTATACAACCGCAGCTGGCCGCTGCACACCTACTATCCTCCTTTGCCACCTGCGACGTTTGTGGATGTCAAAGACAAGAAAGTCAAAATCACAGATAGCTTGATCTCTGGGGGAAGTTATATCCAAGGATCAACCATTTATAAATCAGTTCTGGGTTTCCGTAGCAACATTGCTGCTGGCTCTTTTATCAGTGAATCTGTTATCTTGGGCGACGTGAAAATAGGAGCTGGCTGCACGATTAAGCGCGCCATTATCGATAAAGATGTCGAGATCGCCGCCGGTACCATCATTGGTGAAGATTTGGAAATGGACAGAAAGCGTTTCCACGTTTCCGATGAAGGGATTGTGGTGATTGCGAAAGGTAGTAAGGTAGGATTCTAGAATGGAACAATTCAACGTTTGGTTTACCGTTTCAGAAGTACAGGGGCTGGTAAAAAGTGGTGGCCTGGCCGATGTGGCAAAAGCGCTGCCACAAGCGTTGAAAGCGTTGCATCAGCAGGTAGCTATTGCGCTGCCTGCTTATCGTTCAGTACCGGGAAAGGAAGATGCAGAGTTAGTACTGGAAACAGAGCTGACACACTGGCCGCACACTCAGTATCGTGTTTTAAAATGCGAGCTAGACGGTGTGCCAATCTATCTGATTGATTGCCCTGCTTATTTTGACCGCCCGGCGCTGTATGCTGAGAATAATCAAGCCTATGCCGATAATGGTGAACGGTTTGGTTTTTTCTCTGCAGCGTGTTTGGACGTACTGCCGAAACTCGGTATTCAGCCTGACATCATTCATGCGAATGATTGGCACACGAGTTTGGTGCCTTTTTTGCTGAAAACCCGTTATCGCTATGACAGCTTTTTTGAGCAAGTCAAAAGTGTGCTGACGGTGCATAACGCGATTTTTAAAGGGATCTTTTCCTACCATCAGTTAGAAGTCATTCCTGAGCTCAATTTATCGGGTATGGAATTTCTGCAATACGGTCACGATCATGTGAGCATGCTGAGGGCGGGGATCGCTTTTGCGGATAAAGTGAATGCGGTGAGTCCTAATTATGCGGCTGAGCTTTTAACGCCTCTTGGGGCTCACGGGCTTGTGGATGATTTTGTGCGCCGAGCGCGCGATTTACACGGTATCGTCAACGGTTGTGATTACAGCGAGTGGAATCCAAGAACCGACCACTATCTGCCAGCAACCTACAGCGATGAGCCAGATTCGATGCGCAAGGGGAAAGCGCTCTGTAAAACTGCGCTGCAGGAAGAGTTACACCTGCCGGTTACCGATGTACCTCTGTTTGGTATGGTTTGCCGTTTAACGCATCAGAAAGGCTTTCATTACCTGTTGCCGATTTTAGAGCAGTTCCTGCGAAATAACGTTCAAGTGGTCATTGTTGGTACTGGTGAGCCGGAAGTCGCTGCGCGGCTGAATAAGATCGCTCATTATCATCGGGCCAAGTTTGCGTTTGTCGAGACCTACAGTGAGCGTTTAGCGCACTGGGTTGAAGCGGGATCGGATTTCTTCTTAATGCCTTCTGAATTTGAAGCCTGTGGGCTCAATCAGATTTACAGCATGGCTTACGGCACTCTGCCTATTGTTCGTGAAGTGGGTGGCTTGAAAGATACGGTGAACGATTACGATAAATTCCCGGAGCGCGCGACAGGCTTTGGTTACCAAGAGCCCACGCCAGAAGCTCTATTGATCACTATGCAGCGGGCACTCTTGTTTTATCTGCAGCAGCCAGAAGAGATGCTGAAAGTGCAACAACGTGCCATGCAGCAAAACTTCAGTTGGGAAGAGTCTGCCCAAGAGTATATGAAGATGTATCGACTCGCGCGATTTGGCTAACGATATCACCGTCCGATTTGAAGCGGCAGCAGTGTTGGCTGCCACTCCAAGTCGTTTGGGTCTATGAATCATCTCTCAGGCACCGCAAGGTGCCTTTTTTCTGTTTCACTCAACAGTTTCTTACAACTGGGGGGATTCTCTTGACTAAGATTATGGTAGTCTTGGCCTGCGTAATTAAGAGGTTTCAATGTCTTCCCCTATGACTGCCATTGCCGAAAAAGTGCTGTTTCACAAAACTTATCTTCACCCGACAAGTCAGGAGTGGGTGGTGTTCGTTCATGGTGCGGGGGGCAGCTCATCCATATGGTTCAAGCAGATCAAAGCGTATCGGCAGCATTTCAATTTATTGCTGATTGATTTGCGCGGCCATGGGAAATCCAATCAGTTACTCAGAGACTGGATTGCCAATCGCTATACGTTTAAGACCGTGACGCTGGATGTGCTCAAAGTGCTTGATCACTTGAAAATCCAGTCGGCGCATTTTGTGGGCATGTCGCTGGGTACCATCATAGTCCGTAACCTTGCTGAGCTTGCCACGCATCGGGTCAATTCTATGGTGCTTGGTGGCGCGGTCACACGGCTTAATGCGCGTTCGCAAGTGTTGGTTAAGCTAGGACATTTGAGTAAGCACCTCATCCCGTACATGTGGCTGTATCGCTTATTTGCTTACATAGTGATGCCGCAGCGTAGTCAAAAAGAGTCTCGCCATCTGTTTATTCGTGAAGCGCAAAAGCTCTGTCAGAAAGAATTTAAACGTTGGTTTACGTTAACCGCTGAGGTGAATCCGCTGATGCGTTATTTCCGCGACCGCGAATTGCCGATCCCAACCTTATATTTGATGGGAGAGAAGGATTACATGTTCATCCATCCGGTGAAAGAGATGGTGGCGCTCCACGCACAAAGTGAGCTGTATGAAATCCCAAACTGCGGTCATGTATGTAATGTCGAGCAGCCTGAGCTATTTAATCAGCGTTCTATCGAGTTTATCCAGCGCCAAATCCGCTAATCCCTCACTGAGCAGTTTGGCTAAAACCACACTGCCAGCAGGCGGAAAATTGCCCTTCATGATGTTCCCCACACTCTGGACACTGCCAGCATTCGGCGGGTGGGGGATTGAGAAATTCACGGATGATTTGCTGCGCTGCGGTTTGTTGCTCCGGTTTCTGTAACCAAAGTGAAGGGGCGCTGCTGGAATCCATCGGGATCTCGCCGCGCAGCGCAAACAGCATTTCTCCACGCAACTCACACGCTATCCCTTGCTGATGCAAAAGCTGCATCAGCATGTGCGCTTCAAGCGGATGAGTGGCCGTGTAGATTTTCATTGTCCTTCCCAGCTTATTTTTACCAAGAGTGACTTACTTCACCGTCGATTGAGTGGCACGCTGCTGAACTTTGCCCATGAGCCATTTCACCACTATCGGAAATACGCCTAACAAAACGAATGAAGCGAGCACAGGGAGCGACACAATTTCGCCTAAGCTTGAGATTTCCGCCAGTTGAGTACCAGCATTGAGATACACCGCTGTACCCGGCAGCATACCAAGTTGGCTGACCCAGTAGTAACGCCAAGTGGAGATAGGCGTTAGCCCCATCACTAAGTTAATCAGGAAAAATGGAAAAATCGGGATCAGTCGCAGAGAGAGTAAATAAAACGCGCCATCTCGTTCAATACCTTGATTGATGGTCTGCAATTTATCAGCGAATTTAGCTTGCACCCAATCTCGCAATAAGAAGCGGCTACTGAGAAAGGCGAGAGTGGCACCAATAGTACTGGCAAAAGAAGCCAGCAGTAAGCTCAACCAAAAGCCAAATAGGGCCGCTCCCAATAAAGTCACGACCGTTGCGCCGGGGATTGAAAATGCGGTTAGGAGAACATACACCACAAAATAGATCAGTGCGGCTTGCAGCAAATGGGCATCAATATAATTCGCTAATTCGGCTTGTTTGGCTTTCGCGACATCTAGTGTTAGGTATTGGCTAAACTGCGTCACCAAGAGCGCGGCGATGGCAATCAAAACAATGGCGATGATGAGTTTTTTATACATTCGAGTACCTAGTCATTACTTTATGGTTTGTGGGGCGTGATATTGCCCGTTTTACTTGGCTCTTCAGCAGTGTGGGCTACGTTTCTTCACCCAATCATAGAGTGTCTCTGGTTTGATGTGGGTGCACACAGTGACCGCCGACTTGTCACTCCAAGTCATGAGAGTATCGCTCATTACTCAAGTATATCGTCTGTAACTGAATTTACTGGAGATACATAGAGAGCCTAAAAGTAAAGACAGGTCAAAGGCCGTTTTTCTTTCAAAAAAATAACGCGCCACTTTGGACGCGTTATGAAATATAGGGTGTGTAAAAACACAGGATGATTACAGGCGTTGATGAACTCAAAATGAAACTCAGAGATGCCTTAATAGCTCATCACGACGATTTTGTGGGATCACCGACCAATGTTTACCTTCGATTGCGCCTTCTAGAGCCCATAACAGCTCTAAACTCACTTCTGCCGTGTGGGTTCGTTGAACCGCTTTATAAGCTTCGACAGAACCAAGAGTCTGAAGAGACTCGACGGTTTCGATACCTGCTTTTTTGAGCATTCTTTCTGTTGCTAAACGCAAGTTAGGAAGATCTTTCAAACGATCAGGTTTCGCTTGTGCTTGAGTTTCACGTTCGGCCTTAGCGACCTCCAGTGCTGCACGCGCTTCATTAAGGATAGAGTCTGGGTGACTCCAACAATCTTCAGGTAGAGCGTAGTACTTAGTTACAACGGGGAAGCCACGTTTTTTGTAAACATAAGGTTCATAACCTTGCTGTTTATACTTTTCGATTGTGGCGTCATCTGCACGGATGTGCAGCGTATCGTTAACCACAAGCGCAAACATAGTTTCGTCGACGAAAATACCAAAGCCACCAAACATTGAACGAGATTTAACACGTCCTAGCTGCTCAAAGAGCCGCATTGAATCTTTTAATACTGGTTTATCCATGCTGTTAGTCTCGGAGTATTGTTACATACGCCACCAAGTCAGGTCCGAGAAAATTAGCAAATACATGCATCGGCCATGTCAATGATGAGTCAACATAGTGTATGCATTTTGCCATCGGTAACCCCGCTACCTACCACGTCTTCTGGTTTAGGCCGGAGGCTTTGCGTCCCACTCTTTCGAATGGTTTGCCCTGTGCGTGACATTTTTCCTGATAAAAATTAATCATTCTTGGCTCATCCTCACATACTGATATTTCAATTGTGAGAATAAGCGCTATTAATGATACTCGCTCTACATATGTTTTGTCATATTTATGTGACAGGGTTTCAAATATAGGCGTTATGAATTGTCAAGAAAGTTAGGATTTTGTCAAGTCTTTCACCGTATCGCGCTCTACGATCTCTGGGTGCATTTCGAAAATACGGCGATCATGTTCTTTATCTTTAATGCGCTCTAACAAAATTTCAAACGCGTTCTTGCCCACACGACGCTTGGGTTGGTGCACTGTGGTCAGTGGTGGAGAGAAGTATTCTGCTAACTCGATATTATCGTAACCGATGACAGACATATCTTCTGGAATACGTATGCCTTTCTGTTGCAAACGGCTCATCAGACCTAATGCCATCGTATCGTTGAAACAGAATACCGCCGTGGGGCGCTTGTCCATCGCAATGATTTTATCCGCCGCTAAAACGGCAGTATCACACTCAAAGTTACCTTCCAAGATCCAATCTTCATTGACGGTCAAATTAGCTTCCGCCATTGCGCGGCGGAAACCTTGAATGCGCTCTTGGCATGCGGCTTTGACGAAGTGACCACTCAAACATGCAATCTCAGTGTGACCGCGGTCAGTGAGATATTTGGTCGCGAGGTAGCCGCCTTCTTCTGAGTTATCGATGATTTTATCGGCGTGCGACGTTTCTGGACCCCAATCCATAACCACTTTTGGAATATCTTTGTGCGCATCCAACATATCTTGCAGTTCTTGGGTTAGGTCTGAGCACATCACCAAAATGCCATCAACCCGTTTTTCGGCCAGCATGCGGATATAATCGCGTTGCTTTTCATAGATGCCGCCTGTGTTACATAGGATCAGCGTATAGCCTTGACGGTAACAGTAGCTTTCCACACCGTCGATAACTTCCGAGAAAAACAGGTTAGTAGATTGCGTCACTAACATACCAATCGTGCGAGTGGTATTGCACTTTAAGCTGCGTGCTACGGCACTTGGCGCGTAGTTCAGTTGCTTAACGGCTTCCATCACTTTCTCTTGGGTGGTTTCTGCCACAAAACGAGTTTTATTGATAACGTGAGAAACGGTGGTGGTTGACACGCCCGCAAGGCGCGCCACATCTTTAATCGTAGCCATAGAGTGTTCCTGTCGATGACTGCTGCCAGCGAATAACATCGGTGGATTTAATCAGCAGAAGTAAGGCGAGACTGAGCGAATCTTCACACTCTGTGCGAGCACATGTCCAACACTATGCCGTACGTAAAGCGCTTCAATCACTATGCCTAAAGTAATAAACCTAAAGTAATAAAAAACAAAAACCGCTAAAAAACAGCGGTTTACATTTTTATTCGTTTTTATCGTTTGCGGGTGGATTTTAGACTGCAAATCTCTCCGTCGCAACGAAATTCATTCATCAAACTATAAGCCATTTCACAATTAATTCGTCTATCCTCATTCTACTTTAAGCTGCAACCGTATTGACTAATGGATGTCGTGAACCAGCTCATCAATACAGCGTTGATCTTGCTTAATAAAGACTAACGCTAAACGAGCGGCGGCTGAGTACAATCCGAATGCATCAAATTGAGTGCAACGTTCAACAAAGGCAGGCAGCCAAGTGAGTAAGTGTTGGCTTATGAAGTCGGACTGAGCTTGTAGCGCTGAACTCAGTTGTGCTCTGTGCTCAATTTGGTTAGCGCTGATCGCAAGATGCGCTAAAAAGTCGAGCTGTATGGCAAGATGATCCTCAGGCTCATTGATATTTTTTTCAACCTTAACCCCATGTGCGTTGAGTAACTCACGCATTTGCTGTGCAGGCTTGCCATTGAGTAAACCTTTATCGGTATAGACGGAGGCATAGGGTAGGGCGGAATCACGGTCTGATTTCAAAAAGAGATCGCAGAAATCCGCGGCGAGTTCTAACTGCGCATCTTGACGATCTTGTAGTCGGTTGAGCGTATCTATCAAGTTTTTAACTTCGCCGCTTAGGCTTTGCTCATCGGCGAGTCCGCTTAAAAAAGTGCGAATTTCTGCTGAGTGATAACGAGCGATATCTTGCTCATTCAGTTCCTTAAAAAACAGGCTCGACAGCCACCAATAGATTTCAGCACGCTTTTCATTGAGGATTTTCAGTTCTTGTATCATTTCTGCACTCCCAATCGATGTGTACTTAGTCTAAACCATAAACATGAACAGCTATCACTCTTATTGTGACAGCATGTGAAAAGAAAAGAATAGGTTGTTAATCTGTTAAATGAAGTTTGCTTTGCATCAAAAAAAGGTGAGATTTCTCACGGTTTTTCTCGAATTATTAACAGATATGAATAGAATAACCCTGCGATACATCCAGTTATTTAAAATGGTGCATTATGAGCTATCACGTACTTGTGGTTGAAGATGACCTCGTCACGCGGAGTAAGTTAAGTGGTTACTTTCAAAATGAAGGTTACCAAGTAACAGAAGCAGAAAGTGGCGCGCAGATGAGAGAAGCGTTAGAACTCAATGACATCGATCTGGTTTTGCTGGACATCAATTTGCCCGGTGAAGACGGTCTGTTATTGACGCGAGAATTACGCAGCCAGTCGGAGATTGGCATTATTTTAGTGACAGGACGCACCGACAGTATCGACAAAATCGTTGGCCTCGAAATGGGCGCGGACGATTATGTCACTAAACCCGTCGATTTGCGTGAGCTCCAGGTTCGTGTAAAAAACTTATTATGGCGAATTTCCCTCGCACAGCGAGAGAGAAATACGGACAAACAAGATGACAAACTGGTGCATTTTGGTGAGTGGACGTTCGATGTTCAGCGCCGTGCCTTAAGTCGTAACGGTGAGCCTGTGAAGCTCACTAAAGCGGAATACGAGTTGTTAGTCGCGCTTTCTTCTTATCCGAATCAGGTGCTGAGTCGTGAACGTATTTTGAACATGATCAGCCACCGTGTGGATGCGCCAAACGATCGTACTATTGATGTGTTGATTCGACGTATGCGCGCCAAGATGGAAATGGATCCAAAAAACCCGCAAATTTTTGTGACGGTTCACGGCGAAGGTTATATGTTCGCTGGGGATTAAACTTCGAAAGTGTCTTCATCCTTTTCTGCATTGTAAAAATTAAAAAACTGGCTAAATGCCAGTTTTTTACTTATTTTTTAACGAGTTGGATGATTTGGGGCGATTAGGGCGTTGTCGGAGCTTCTTCTACGACAGAGGGCGTTCCTACCTGTTCACTGCTATCTCCGGCAACGGTATCACGCAGTTTTTGCCACAATAGGCCTAATGTTTCGTACCAATACTGTTCGGTTTGCTCAAGATAGCGTGATTTAGGAATGTACTTATCCCAAGGCTGAACAATATTGAGATGACCTAAGTAGTTAGTCGGTGCTGGGATTGGCGTTAAACCTGCCGATTCAAATTCGCGCATCGCACGCTTCATATGGCTTGCTGAGGTGACCAGTACCATGCGCTTTTGTTGCACGAAAGCCGCAGCTTGGCGCGCTTCTTCCCAAGTATCTTTAGCGGTTTCCAGCAAAATAATATCCGATTTCGGCACACCTAACGCTAAAGCGACACGCGCCATCATCCGAGCGTGGCTAACTTCACTACCACCAGCGTAACCGGAGAGGATAAGTTTCGAACCCGGATACATACGACTAATACGAATGCCTTCTGTTAAGCGCATGAGCGCAGCACGAGTAAGCTCTGAGGTGGGGGGGATGTCATCATCAACCACATGGCCATTACCGAGCACCATCACGTAGTCAAGAGTACCTTCTACGGGTAAAAATGCCGTGTAAGTACGTTCAAGTGGCATCAATAAACGAGTCGCCACGGGTTGAAAGGAAACCAGAAATAACCCAGTGAGGGAGAACAACACCACTAGGCAGCCAGTTTTACGTTTTGCCGTGAACATGATCAGCATCAGGCCCACGAAACCAATGATCAGCAGCGCTGGCAGAGGCATCAACAGTGAAGAAAAAATTTTTTTCAGCTCAAACATAGAGAAAACAGTCCGAAAAAACAGCACTTGAGTATAAAAAGAGTCGAAGCCTCTTTATTCCTGCCATTCGTATGACAGAATAGCAGGCACGGTTCGTTATCATAACTCAAGCTACTGTGACAGAAGATCGCAATTTCGACGATATTGCCCACAAATTTGCAAAAAATATATACGGTTCTGACAAAGGTGAGATCCGCCAAGTCATTGTTTGGGAAGATTTGGAGCAGCTTCTCAGTCAACTGGACACGCAAAAAGTTCCCTTGCACGTGCTCGATGCGGGTGGCGGCTTGGCGCAAGTATCGCAAAAAATCGCTCGCCTTGGGCATCGAGTGACACTCTGTGATCTTTCTTCGGAAATGTTGCAATTGGCCGAGCAGGATATTGCAAACAATGGCCTGCTTGAGCAGTATCGCTTCGTCCATTCACCAGTGCAGACGATTCAAGCGCACCTTGATGCGCCCGTGGATTTGGTGCTGTTTCATGCGGTGATGGAATGGTTAGCGGAGCCCAAACCAGCGTTGCAAAATTTGTTGGCGCAAGTCAGACCGGGCGGCATGGTGTCGGTGATGTTTTACAACTATCACGGTTTGGTTTACAAAAACGCCGTGTGTGGCAACATTCCGCACGTGCTAGAAGATATGCCGCACCGCAAACGGTTTAAATTACAACCGCAGAAAGGCTTGCTCCCCGAAGAGGTCTACCAATGGATCGAAGAATCGGGTTTTGAGATCTGCGGGAAATCCGGTATTCGTTGTTTCAGTGATTACATCGGAAACATGAAAAATATGGGCGAATACCAGTATGAGGATTTGGTGGCACTGGAGCGCAAATTCTGCCGTCAGGAGCCTTACCTCTCATTGGGCCGATACATTCACGTATGGGCTAAGAAAAAACAATAACAGGATACACAATGAGTGAGTTTACTCAGGATACTGTGCAAAAGCCCATCGACGAACTCGTCACTTGGGTAAAACAGTATGACTTCTCATTGAATCTGCCTACTGAGCGGCTGGCATTTTTGCTCGCGATTGCTGTGCTCAGTAATGAAAGATTTGATGAAGAGCTCGGAGAAGGGGAACTTCACGATGCATTCGCGATAGTCACGCGCTTGTTTGCAGAATCGGGAGAAGCCTCAGCCTTTCGGGCTAACAATGCGATTAATGATCTGGTGAAGCAGCGCTTACTCAGTCGCTTTACCAGCGAAATGACGGAAGGTGCCAGCATCTACCGTTTGACTCCTTTAGCGATCGGCATTACCGATTACTATGTTCGTCATCGCGAATTTTCCAAACTGAAACTATCCATCCAACTCTCTATGGTCGCGGATGAGATGGCGAAAGCCGTGGAATCCGCGCAGCAGGGTGGCAGTGTCGCCCATTGGCGCAAAAACGTGTTTGGCGTGCTCAAATATTCGGTGAGTGAAATCTTCGATCGCATCGATCTTAACCAGCGTGTGATGGATGAGCAGCAGCAATCGGTCAAAGAACAGATTGCCGATCTGCTGAATAAAGATTGGCGTGATGCGATCAACAACTGTGAAGCCTTGCTGTCTGAGACTTCCGCCACACTGCGTGAGTTGCAAGATACCTTGCAAGCGGCTGGCGATGAGTTGCAAACGCAAATTCTCGATATTCAGGAGTGCGTGTATGGCGATCTGGAATTGGATTTCATCGAAGAGACGCTGTTTGCGCTGCAGATGAAGCTTGACCGCATCACGAGCTGGGGGCAGCAGTCGATTGATCTTTGGATCGGTTACGATCGCCACGTCCACAAGTTTATTCGTACCGCGATTGATATGGACCAGAACCGCGCGTTCAGCCAACGTCTGCGTCAGTCAATGAACGACTATTTTGAACAACCTTGGTATCTCACTTACGCCGATGCAGAACGTCTATCCGATCTGCGAGATGAAACCTTGACCCTGCGTGACGAAGAAGTTACCGGTCATGTGCCGATGGAAGTGGAATACGAAGAGCTGCAACAAGTGAACGATGAACTTGCGCAGCGGATTGGCGACATGCTGAAAGTGCATAAAGAGCAGGGCGCAGCGATTGATTTAGCACTTGTACTGCGTGATTACTTAGCCAGCCACCCACGAACCCATCATTTCGATTTAGCCCGAATGGTTGTCGACCAAGCGGTAAGACTGGGTTATTCCGAGTCCGACTACCGCGCTATCCAGCCTGACTGGACGGCGATCAACGATTTTGGCGCAAAGGTACAAGCGAATGTCATCGACCGATATTAATGAATACATGCCAGAGAATCTGGCCAAAGCGATTGCAAACCCGCTATTTCCAGCGCTAGACAGTTTGCTGCGTGCGGGGCGTCATGTTTCCAGTGACGATTTGGATAACCACGCCTTCCTGTCGGATTTTGAGCCGGATTTGGCGCTGTTTTATCAACGCTACCACACCGAACTGGTGCGCGCGCCGGAGGGTTTTTTCTATCTGCGTCCACGTTCCACTTCGCTTATCAACCGCAGTGTGCTCTCTGAGCTGGATATGCTGGTGGGTAAAGTGCTCTGTTTCCTCTATTTGAGCCCTGAGCGTTTAGCGCACGAAGGCATTTTCACCAACCAAGAGCTGTACGATGAGCTACTGACACTGGTGGAAGAGAAGAAGCTGATGAAGCTGGTGACGAACCGCGCGAGCGGCTCGGATCTGGATCGCGAGAAGCTGTTTGAAAAAGTGCGTACTTCGCTGCGTCGTTTACGTCGCCTCGGTATGGTGATCACCATTGGTGATACGGCCAAATTCCGCATCACTGAAGCGGTATTTCGTTTTGGTGCGGATGTGCGTTTGGGCGGTGATGTGCGTGAAGCGCAGCTGCGCCTGATCCGTGATGGTGAAGCTGTGGTGCATACCCCAGAACCAAGCCAGCAAAGCCTGTTGGAAAACCCAGCAACCGAGTACGACGAAGAGCAAACCGAGTGGGAAGATGAAGCATGATTGAACGAGGTAAATATCAATCGCTAACCATGATCAACTGGAACGGCTTCTTTGCGCGTACCTTTGACATTGATAATTTAGTGACCACTTTATCCGGTGGTAACGGTGCGGGTAAGTCTACCACCATGGCGGCGTTTATCACCGCTTTGATCCCAGACCAAAGCCTGCTCCATTTCCGTAACACTACCGAAGCGGGGAGCTCGCAAGCTTCTCGCGATAAAGGTTTGTACGGTAAGCTGCAAGCGGGGGCGTGTTACGCCGCGTTGGATGTGGTGAACTCACGTAACCAACGTTTACTGTTTGCGGTGAAGCTACAACAAGTGGCGGGACGTGATAAGAAAGTGGATATCAAACCTTTCTTGATCCAAGGTTTGCCAAGTCATGTTAAACCGACCGATGTGTTGGTCGAAACCGTATCCGACAAACATGCGCGTGTTCGCCAAATCAATGAAGTGAAAGATGCAGTGGGTCAGATTGAAGGCGCGCACTTCAAATCTTTCCCGTCGATTGTGGATTACCACGCGCAGATGTTTGAATTCGGCGTGATCCCGAAAAAACTGCGTAACAGCTCAGACCGTTCAAAATTCTACCGTTTGATTGAAGCTTCGCTTTACGGCGGTATTTCCAGTGCAATCACCCGTTCACTGCGTGATTATCTGCTGCCACAAAATGGCGGCGTGAAGAAAGCGTTCCAAGATATGGAATCCGCGCTGCGTGAAAACCGCATGACGCTGGAAGCGATCAAGACCACGCAAGCGGATCGAGATCTGTTCAAACACCTGATCACCGAATCGACCAATTATGTGGCTGCGGACTACATGCGCCACGCCAATGATCGTCGCAACAAAGTGGGACAAACGTTGGTTCTGCGCGGTGAGTTGTTCTCTTCTCGTGAAACCCTGATTGAGCAAAACAGCTTGCTGAACCGTGTTCACGAAGAGCTAGAACTGCTGGTTGAGCAAGAGTCTGCGCTGGAGCAAGATTACCAAGGCGCGTCTGACCACCTGCAATTGGTGCAAAACGCGCTGCGTCAGCAAGAAAAAATTGAACGCTACCAAGAAGATCTCGAAGAGCTGAATTTCCGCCTCGAAGAGCAGATGATGGTGGTCGAAGAAGCCAATGAGCGAGTGATGATGGCCGAAGAGCGCACCACCATCAGTGAAGAGGAAGTGGATAGCCTCAAATCGCAATTGGCCGATTATCAGCAAGCCCTCGACGTGCAGCAAACCCGTGCTCTGCAATATCAACAAGCCGTGCAAGCGCTCGATAAAGCGCGTCGCTTATTGGATAAGCCAGAACTCACTGCGGAAAGTGCGCAAGCGTTAGCTACTCAACTGAAAGCGGAGCAGGAAACGCGCACCAGCGAACTGTTGGCTCTCAAACACAAGCTGGATATGTCTTCAGCCGCGGCGCAGCAGTTCAACCATGCGTTTGAATTGGTGAAACGCGTGCTGGGTGAGGTCGCGCGCAGTGAAGCTTCGAAGCAAGCGCAGCAAGTGATCCGCCAAGCGCGTGAAGCTCAACATGTGGTGCAAAATGAAGCGCAGTGGCAAGCACAACAACGAGACCTTGAGCGCCAACTTGAGCAGCAACGCAGCGTGCGTGAGCTGGCAACCCAATACCACAAACAACATATGGTGGTATTGGATGATGCCGCGACCGTCGGGTTAGAGCGTGAGCGCCACTCTGCACTGCTAGAAGAGCTGGAAACCGAGCAGGAAAACTGCCGTGAACAACGTGGTCAACTGCGCCATCAAGAGCAAGAACTGCAAACGCAAATCGCCCGTTTTGAGTCAATTGCACCTGCATGGATCAAAGCTAACGATGCATTAGAAACGCTACGTGAGCAAAGTGGTGCAGAACTGGCGGATAGCCAATCTGTCATGGCGCAAATGCAGCAAGTGTTGGAGCTGGAAAAAGCCCAATCCATGGCAAAAGATAAGCTCGCCGAGCGTCGCACGAAACTCGATAGCGAAATTGAGCGTTTAGCTTCTCCGGGTGGCTCTAACGATCCGCGTCTGAAAGGTTTGGCGGACACGCTAGGCGGTGTGCTGCTATCGGAAATTTATGACGACATCACCATTGATGATGCGCCGTATTTCAGTGCGATGTACGGCCCTGCGCGTCACGCGATTGTGGTGTCGGATCTCTCTGGTATTAAAGAAAAACTGGTTGAACTGGATGACTGTCCGGAAGATCTCTACCTCATCGAAGGTGATGTAGATGCGTTTGATGACAGCTCATTCAATGCCGAAGAGCTGGAAGGTGCGGTGTGCGTTCAGCTTAACCAGCGCCAAATGCGCTACTCGCGCTTCCCAGCCATTCCACTGTTTGGCCGCGCGGCGCGTGAGCAGCGTTTAGAGCTGCTACGTGAAGAGCGTGATGACGTGGTTGAGCAACACGCCAAAGCTTCGTTCGATTCGCAAAAGTTGCAACGTCTGTACGCCAGCTTCAACCAGTTTGTGGCGATGCACTTGCAAGTGGCGTTTGATGCCGACCCTGAGCAAGCCTTAGCGAATGCGCGCGATAAGCGTAATCAACTGCTGCGTTCGATCAGCGAATTTGAAGCACAAGAGCAGCAACTGCGTAGCCAGTTGCAAGCCAGTAAACAAGCGTTAGCTGCGCTAGACAAACTTGCGCCGCAAATGAGTCTACTTGACGAAGAGACGCTCGAAGCCCGTTACCACGAGCTTGAAGAAAAACTGCAACAGCTGAGTGAGGCCAAAGCCTTTATCGCTGCGCATGGCCGTACCATCAGCGAGCTGGATAAAGTGGCGGTGGTACTCGATGCCGACCCAGAGCAGTTTGATGCGCTGGAGCAACAATACCAGCAAGCTGACCAAGCACTACAGCAACTCAAAGCGCAAATTTTTGCGCTGTCGGATCTGCTTGAACGCCGTCATCACTTTGCTTATTCCGACTCGGTGGATCTGCTCAACCAAAGCAGTGAGCTGAGTGAACAGCTCAAAGCGAAATTGGTGCAGGCGGAAAGTGAACGTACCCGCAGCCGTGAAGAGCTGAAACAGGCGCAAGCTCAGCTCAGCCAATACAATCAGCTGTTGGCATCACTGAAAAGTTCGCACCAAGCTAAGCTGGAAACGGTACAAGAGTTTAAACAAGAGCTGCAAGAGTTTGGTGTGCATGCTGACGAAGGTGCGATTGAGCGTGCTCAGCGTCGTCGTGATGAGCTGCAAGAGCGTCTGCACACTTCACGCAGTCGTAAGAGCGAATACGAACGTACCATCACCTCCACTGAGCTGGAAATGAAAGCGCTGGTCAAGCGCATGAAGAAAGTCGAGAAAGATTATCAAGACCTGCGCACTTTCGTGGTCAACGCGAAAGCGGGTTGGTGCTCGGTACTGCGTCTTGCGCGCCAAAATGATGTTGAACGTCGTCTGCACAAGCGTGAGCTGGCTTACCTGTCTGCCGATGAACTGCGTTCGATGTCCGATAAATCATTGGGTGCGCTGCGTCTCGCGGTCGCCAACAATGAAGATCTGCGTGATGCACTGCGCCAGTCGGAAGATAACTCGCGTCCTGAGCGTAAAGTGCTGTTCTACATTGCGGTGTATCAGCATCTGCGTGAGCGCATTCGTCAAGACATCATTCGCACCGACGATCCGGTCGAAGCGATTGAAGAGATGGAAGTTGAACTGGCTCGTTTGACCGAAGAGTTGACCCAGCGTGAGCAACGTTTGGCGATCAGTTCGGATTCGGTAGCCAGCATCATCCGCAAAACCATTCAGCGTGAGCAAAACCGAATTCGTATGCTCAACCAAGGGCTGTCGAACATCTCCTTTGGTCAGGTGAACGGTGTGCGCCTGAATGTGAAAGTGCGTGAAAGCCATGAAATCCTGCTGGCAGGATTATCTGAGCAGCAAGCGCAGCACAAAGATCTGTTTGAAAGCGCGCGTTACACCTTCTCAGAAGCGATGGCTAAGCTGTTCCAACGCGTGAACCCTCACATCGACATGGGTCAACGTTCACCGCAAGTGCTGGGTGAGGAGCTTTTGGATTACCGTAACTACCTAGAGCTGAGTGTGGAAGTGAACCGTGGTTCGGATGGTTGGCTACAAGCTGAATCGGGCGCATTGTCGACCGGTGAAGCGATCGGTACCGGTCAGTCCATCCTGCTGATGGTGGTACAAAGCTGGGAAGAGGAGTCGCGTCGTCTGCGCAGTAAAGATATTGTGCCGTGTCGCCTGTTGTTCCTTGATGAAGCTGCGCGTCTGGATGCCAAATCCATCGCCACCTTGTTTGAGCTGTGTGAGCGTCTGGATATGCAGTTACTGATTGCTGCGCCAGAGAACATCAGCCCAGAGAAGGGCACCACTTACAAACTGGTACGTAAAGTGTTTAAAGATCACGAGCACGTACATGTGGTCGGGCTACGCGGTTTTGCGCAAACCGAAAAGCCAAAAACGGCGGAGCAGAAATTCGCCGAAGAATTGACGGGTGAGCTAACCGATTAATGTGTGATTGATGTAAAAACGCCTTCCATTTGGAAGGCGTTTCTTTTTGCAACCGAGCTTGTTGGTAAGTTTACTGCCGCTCATCTTTGGGTGAATCCATCACCACCATGGTGGTAATGGATTTCACCACCGCACATTCGCCAAGCACATCGGCATGGAAGCGTTTGTAAGCCACCAGATCTTTGGTTTCCACGCGCAGCAAATATTCGTTCATGCCAGTGATGTTGTGGCATTCCACCACTTCTTTAGCAAAGCGGACATGCTGCTCAAAGCTGAGCTGTGATTGCTTGGTATGGCTGTTTAAGCCAATCGCCACATACGCGATAAAACCGACCTCAAGCTGGTTTTTATCCAATACCGCGCGATAGCCTTTGATTATTTTCTTGCGCTCTAAATCTTGCACGCGACGCAGGGTGGCGGAGGGCGATAACCCCACGCGCTCGGCTAACTCCACATTGGAAACTCGACCATCGAGTTGCAGCTCGTGCAATATTCTTTCGTCAAACCTGTCCATTGTTCTCTTTTGTTGCGCATTCAATGTTTTGTTCGCTCATATAAACACAAAATTGCGTCAGGGAGCGATTAATATTTTTGCATCTGACATTAATCGAGAACATCGTTATGGATTACACCTTATTTGGACCACTGTTGGCATTTGCTTTTGTGTCTACTTTTTCGCCGGGTCCAAACAACATCATGCTAATGACATCGGGAGCCAACGTCGGTTTTCTGCGCACTATCCCGCACATGTTGGGGATTACGTTTGGTTTTAGCATCATGGTGCTTCTGGTCGGCGTAGGCTTGACGGAACTGTTTCAGCGTTATCCGATCCTTCAACAAGGGTTACAAATTCTCTGCACTTTGTACTTGGTGTATCTGGCGGTCAAAATTGCCCTGAGTCGACCCTCCAAAGAGGGTCAAGAGTATCAGCCGATGTCTTTTGTGGCGGCGGCGCTGTTTCAGTGGGTCAATCCCAAAGGTTGGTCAATGGCGCTGACGGCGGTGAGTGTGTTTAACCCGAATGCGAGTTGGTTACAGCTCGGTTTGATTGCGCTGGTGTTTGCGTTAGTGAATTTACCTTCAGTCAGTGTGTGGACTGCCGCAGGCAAGCAACTGAGCTACTGGATGAATCATCCCAATTATGTGCGTTGGTTTAATGGGGCGATGGGGGGATTGTTACTGCTTTCGGTAGTACCGATGCTTTGAGGTAGAACATTCAGCCTCCCAAATGGGAGGCTGAAAGAGGTATAGATTTAACGAGCACGTTGCGGCTGACGTTGAGTATTACCACGGCTGGCAGGACGACCAGAACCTTGTGGTTTACCGCCTGTCGCTGAACCACGTTGACCTTGTTGGCCTCGGTTTTGTTCACCACGAGCAGATTGGTTGCCCGCAGGCTTGTTCGCCGTTGGCTTACTGCCTGTCGGTTTACCACCAGCTGGTTTGCCCTGATTCGATTTATTGCCGCTGTTTGGACGACCTTGGCCGCCAGATTTGTTACCACGCAGCGCATCAAAGCCCGGTTGGCTATGCGTATGCTTGGTCGCAAAACGATTCGCGCCATGACGACCTGATTTGCGGCTTTGTGCTGGGGTGACTAGGTCTGAATCTTTTTCAGGGATCAGACACTCAGGGCGATCACCAATCAGATGACGTTTGCCCATCGCAATCAGTGCTTCACGAATCATCGGCCAGTTGGCAGGATCATGGTAGCGTAGCAGGGCTTTATGCAAGCGACGTTGCGCTTCACCTTTCGCCACTGGCACCTTTTCCGGTTTCTTGTATTTCACGCGTTTCAGCGGGTTCACTTCTGCGTGATACATCGCGGTAGCATTACACATTGGCGATGGGTAGAAGTTCTGTACTTGGTCACAACGGTAGTTGTTGGATTTCAGCCACAGTGCGAGGTTGACCATGTCTTCATCTTCAGTACCCGGGTGAGCGGCGATGAAGTAAGGGATCAGATACTGTTTTTTGCCCGCTTCAGCACTGTATTTTTCAAACAGCTCTTTAAAGCGATCATACGTACCCATGCCCGGTTTCATCATCATGCTCAGTGGGCCTTTTTCCGTATGCTCAGGAGCAATCTTCAAATAGCCGCCAACGTGGTGAGTCACCAGCTCACGCACGTACTCAGGCGATTCAATCGCCAAGTCGTAACGTACACCAGAAGCGATAACCACTTTCTTAATACCCTCCACATCACGCGCTGCACGATACAGGTCGATGGTGTGTTTGTGGTCGGTATTGAGCTTATGACAGATGCCCGGGAACACACAGCTTGGGCGACGACAGTTCGCTTCTGCTTTTGGATCTGAACAGCCGAGGCGATACATGTTCGCGGTTGGGCCACCCAAATCGGAAATCACGCCAGTGAAGCCCGGCACTTTGTCACGGATTTCTTTCAGCTCATTGATGATCGACTCTTGCGAACGGTTCTGGATGATGCGTCCTTCGTGCTCAGTGATAGAGCAGAATGAACAGCCACCAAAACAGCCGCGCATGATGTTGACCGAGGTCTTGATCATGTCGTACGCCGGAATTTTCGCGTCGCCATATTTAGGGTGCGGAACACGGGCGTAGTACAGGCCAAACACGAAATCCATCTCTTCAGTCGTGAGCGGGATCGGTGCTTGGTTAACCCACAGTTCACGGTCACCATGACGCTGCACCAGCGCACGACCAGAATAAGGGTTGGTTTCTAAGTGCAATACGCGGCTAGCGTGCGCGTACAAAATACGGTCATTCACCAGCTTTTCAAACGAGGGCAGACGCACCGCGGTGGTTTTCGCATCATGGCGTGATGGGCGAATGGTGATGGGTTGAGCTTCTTCTTTCTCATCACCTTTGGTCGCGCACTGGGTTTCCACTTCATACGGGTTACTTGGCACAAACGGTTTGTTTGGCTGATCAATGCGGGTTGAATCGATAATCTTAAAGTGTTCAGGTACCTGCGCCAGATTGACAGCCGTGCCGCGTACATCAATCATCTTGTTGATCGATTCGCCATTGGCTAAGCGGTGTGCAACCTCAACCAGTGCCCGCTCTGCGTTACCGAATAGCAAAATATCGGCTTTGGCATCCAGCAGGATTGAACGGCGAACTTTGTCTGACCAGTAATCGTAATGTGCGACACGACGCAGGCTGGCTTCAATACCACCAAGCACAATCGGCACATCTTTGTAGGCTTCACGACAACGTTGTGAGTAAACCAATGAACAGCGATCAGGACGCATGCCGCCTTTATTGTTTGGGGTGTACGCATCGTCGTGACGAATTTTTTTATCCGCCGTGTAGCGGTTGATCATTGAGTCCATGTTGCCGGCAGTCACACCGAAAAACAGGTTCGGTTTGCCAAGCGCCATGAAGGCATCTTTGGTTTGCCATTCCGGTTGCGCAATGATACCGACTCGGAAACCTTGTGCTTCAAGCAGGCGGCCGATGATCGCCATACCAAAGCTTGGGTGATCAACATAAGCATCGCCGGTCACGATAATCACATCACAGCTATCCCAGCCTAATTGATCCATTTCTTCACGACTGGTCGGTAAGAATGGCGCTGTGCCGAAACACTCGGCCCAGTATTTTTTGTAGTGGTGGATAGGGGTAACTTCGCTGTGCATATTTTGGCCTCAAGATTAAGAGGGCGGCATTATAGCGGCTTGCAAGGCCAGTATCTACCGTAACATTGCCCCGAAATTGTTGGGGGTTTATTTCCGCCTCGTTGAGAAATAATCCACGATAGGAATCATAGCTTAAAGAGAAAGTAGGCAATTTAGCATTAAGCAACTAATACTTTAGCTATGGGTAAGTTAACGTTATGCGTCAACGTTCATTGTATGGGGTGACGAGCTGCTTTAAGGTGGTCACAGAATCAACATCATCAGTTTAGGGATGCCGGATGAATGTGAATTTATCAACCGTACAACCACAGAGCATTGGCTTACAAACGCGTTATGCACCATTGGATTGGTGTTACCAGTTAGCCAGTCAGCACATGGATTACGATGTTTTGATGTGGCAATCATTGGTGGGAAATACTCGCTTGATTAGCAAGCCCGACGATTTTCTTGAGTACTTGCCTTTGACTCAGCGTGAGCATGCCGCAGGCTTTTTCACGCAAGCAGATTCAGCGCCGCAGAGTCTCAATACCTTATTGGTGAGCGACGAAAAGTTGGTGGCCTTAGTGGCGTTTTCGGTTGACGAAGTGAGTAGCCAGCTTGTTCGAGGGACGATTACGCCATTACTGATTTTCCATTCAGGTATGGAATCCGCCTTTGCCTTTGATGCTTTATTTGATAATGACCACCATGGGGTAGTGATTACCGATGATCAAACCCGAATCTTGGCGTGCAATCGCTATTTTGAACAGCAGACGGGTTATCAACAAAATGAGCTACTGGGGCTAAAAACTAGCGTGTTTAATTCCGGTAAACACTCGCAACATTTTTATCTCGATATGTGGCATCAACTGCGTGAGCAAGGCGGGTGGAGCGGCACGATTTTATCTCAGCGCGCTTCTGGCGAAATTTGGCCACAAGACCTATCCATTAAACGTTTAAGTCCTCAGAAAGGGCAGAATTTTTATATCGGTTTTACCACGGATCTGGCACCGCATTTGGATCGCGTACTGGATAAGCAAGCGGGCGATGTCGAGTTACTGACGCAATTACCGACACTCTCCAAATTCAATGCGCAACTGAAACAGCGTTTACCTAAGCAGCAAACCACTACCGGATTTGTGTTGGCGATACAGCCTAAATTCAGCAGCGATAAATATTATGCGCAGCTCCGCCGATTGGCATCCAGCTTGGCGCAGAATGGACAAGTTCAACTGTGTGGCTACCACGGTGAAGGGATTTTTTTGTGTCAATTGGATGCAGAAAAAAACCTAGAGGCTCAATCTTTAATGTCCTTACAACGCACTTTACGCCAGTTTTTTATTGAGCTGCGGCAACGAGGTGGGCAAGAAGCTCATCAAATTGTCTCTAAGGGGCGTTTAGGGGTTTCGGTATTAGGTGTGGATACCGATAAAATTGATCGCCTCGTTCCCCATGCAATCCAAGCCATGCTGGAGCACCACGCGGGTGAAACTCGACATATCAACTTTTATGATCGCGCGATCCATCAACAGATTGAGCGTCACAAAACGCTGGGGAAATGGGTGCAGAAATGGGTAGAAAATGGTGATGTCGACGTTTTTTATCAGCCCATTGTGGATAGCCAGAGTTGGTCTGTGGTGAAGTTTGAGGCTTTATGCCGTTTTCAAGCCCCAGAAGTTTTGCATGCGTCAACGCAAGAATTAATTTCGATTGCTGAAGAGTTGGGGCTAATTGATCAGTTAGATGAGTTGGTTGGGCGCAAGGCTTTGCATGATTTACCCAAAATTCACGCGTTATTTGGTCACCATGTGGGCATGAGCATTAATCGTTCGTTAAACAGCGATCTAAATGCTGAGCAGATCTTACGAGCGGTGGCAGACATGCTCGCTGAAGCTCCGAATCTAACCAAAAATATCACGGTGGAGTTAACCGAAAGTGCCTATTTTGACTCTCAATCACAAGGAGGGGAGGTGCTACAGCATTTGCGAAATCAAGGGATGACGGTTGCGATTGATGATTTTGGCACTGGCTTCTCTTCGTTCTCTTATCTGACTGAGTGTCAGTTCGATTATTTGAAAATCGATCGCGAGTTCGTGACCAATATCGAAGTGGGTTCGCGCCGCTATGCCATCGTAAAAATGATGACCGATCTTGCTCATACTTTGGGGGTTAAGGTCGTTGCAGAAGGGGTTGAGACTGAACATGAAGTTTATGTGCTCAAATCATTGGGAGTGGATTTGTTGCAGGGATTCTTTTTTGCGAAGCCTCTGCCACTAAGCCGCCTTATTCATGCTTCTGATTATCGTAAACATCTTAAGCTGACCCACCGTGAAGCAGAAAAGCAGCCAAGCGAAGCCACGACACTGCACAGTTTGGCGACCTTTACTCAACATCGGCTCGATCCTGGGGATCCGCTTTCGCTGGCAGTGGAGTATTTCAATGCAGTGCAGTCGGATGTTTTGCCTGTGGTCACGGCGGGAGAATGTGTCGGGTTGGTGGATAGGTCAGCGCTGAATTTGCACCTTACGCCAACCATGGGCACAGAACTGGAGACCGCGCGTGAAGCTACCCTCTGGCGTAAACCTGTCAATCAAATCATGCGCGTGCCATTAGTTAAACTGGCTCATGATACGGATCTCAAGCTATTAGCTTCGTTGCTCAAAACCAATCCACCGCCACCTTGGGTGTTGGTCGAAGGTAAAAAATACAAGGGTATGATTACTGCACCGCGTTTGCTCACTTATTTAGCAAATTGAGATGGCCTGTAACGCCAATTCAATACCGGTTCCAATAAACGCAGCTCATCTCAAAGCCCGCCAAGCGGGCTTTGAGATATTGAACATGATTTAGCATTGCACGGCTAAGTTGCTGGATGAGTACAGTCAGGGCTTAGCCTTTACTCTTTGCCTTGGGCGTCATGATCAGCTCTTGTGATATGGCTCCTTGGCCAAATAACGTTTGAGCACGTTGGTTGACGTCATTGAGAGTGATGGATTGCGTCATCTCCTCAACTTTGTACGTCGCTTCAATGCCATAGTGATGAATCGCATAGCGCAACATGAAGTAAGCTTGCTGAGCTGGTGATTTGTCGAGCGGTTTCATATCAATCAAGAACTTCTGTTTGACAACTTCCAACTCTTGCTGCGTCACGCCTTGAGCAAGCTCACTCGCGACTTCGCGAATTACTTTGGCCACTTGCGATTCATTTTTCGGATCGACTAAGGCTGACAGTACCCAATCATTGAGAATGTCTCCATCGACCACGTATGGGATCACTTGTGGCGTGTAGTCTAAACCTTGATGCTCGCGAACTTCAGCCAGTAAACGCTGAGTCGCAATGCGCTGCAAAATATCATCAATAAAGACGGCTTTTGCCGTACGCGGCTGGGTTTCAGACATCAGGCGCAAGGAATATTGGGTAGAGTTTTCATTGTTTAGCGCCAGCTCTAGGCGTGGCACAACTGGTTTGATCAACTGGCTGATTCTGGGGGAAATCGTTCCCTTGATTAAAGGCAAGCTTGCCACGTACTGACGCAGCATTGGGGTAATTTGAGAGCGCTCAATATCGCCGACGATGACCAGCGTATTATTGCGCCCTTCACTGAAGAGACGTTGATGAACCTGCTCAATTTGCTGTGCCGTGACTTGAGCAATCTGCTCTGGGGTGCGAATTCTATATTGGCTTGTTTCGATAAAACTCTGGTTGGTCACCTCACGGAAGAAAGCGCCGATAGGAGAATCAAAGTACGCCGTACGATTTTGAGTAAATTCAGTTTTTACTGCATTTAACTGCTCAGGATTCACCTTCACTTGTGTCACCAACAGATGAAGTGCTTCAAGCAATTCTGGCAACTCCTGCGCTTTACTATTGGCCTCAAAGCCATGACTGGTCGACGCAATATAGCTAAAGAAACCAATATCTTTCTGACGTAGGTAGCGATCAAACTGAGATCCGCTCAAGGTGCTTAGGCCACTTCGCATCTGTACCGCAGGAGCAATTTCGGCGGCAGGGAGCAGGTCTGCTGGTAACGCGGATTGGCCACCCGAACTGGCGTATTGTACAAAGACGCGCTCTTTGGCTTCTGGATTACGCAGATAATAGACATCAATACCGTTACCAAGTTGCCAATAGGTCACTTGCGGCTCTTCATTGATATCGAGTTGTTTAACTACTTCACCAGCCGCAGCTTGTAGTTTAAACGGGCTATCAACTTCTAGGTTGATGGGTTTACTGCCTTGCTGAGCGATCTTTTTACGCAATTGAGGTAGGGTATTCTTCAACATTTGTGCATCTTCAGTTGCAGCAACGCCGAGGACCAGTAAAGGCTTCTGGCTGAATTGCTGCTCGATGTGACGGCTGATCTTCTCTGGCGTCGCAGAGGCTAGAAACTCGGTCAAACTGGCTTGATAATCAAGCGTGGCTTGAATCGGCTCATCAAACACAATTGAGTAGACTTTTTGATTGGCATGCTCCACTGGCGTCATGGATTCACGATCTTCTTGCAAAAAGGTTAATTGCTCGCGATAACCACGCAAAATAATATCCAGCTCATTTTGCGTCACGCCATAATCACGCACTGAAGCGAGCGTTTCCAACAGTAACTCTTGCACTTTTTCTCTTTGCTCGGCGGCAAATCCGACGCTGATGAGGGTATAACGCTGGCCTTCGATATCATAACGTGTCGCGTAAATGCCGGTTGTGGCTTGCGCTGCATCACTGAATGCTGCCCCTAAGCGCGCTTGCAGTAGCTGCTCGCTGACATCATCACGCCAAAACTCTTGTTGGCTGGCATAGTCTTTAATGGTGGTTGAGCCTTGTGGAAACATTAAAGTCAGGCTAGGGGATTCACCCGCTATTACTGAAGCGACTAGATCTTGGTTGTTCAGCGCTTGGTGGTAAATCGAGGCGGGCTTGTTGGTATTGCCTTTCTGCCACTTGGAGAAATACTTCTCAACCCACTGTTGGCCTTGTTCAAGGGTAAAGTTACCTGTGATCACGAGTTCCGCTAATTGAGGTTGATACCACTCTTGATAGAAGGCTTTCAAACTATCTGGGGTAGCGGTTTGCACTAATTCGCGTGAGCCGAGCGGATCGCGATCCGCGTAGGATGTGCCTTGGACCAGATGTAGATAAAACTGCTGCTCTATGCCCATGTTTTCTGTGCGTGAGGCGCGAAACTCACCCAAGATCACGCCTTTCTCTTTTTCGACTTCATCTGCGTCAAATGCTAAACCGTCAGCAATATCGGCAAACCACAATAATGCTTTATCCATATTTTGCGCATTCGGCAGGTCAAGTTGATAAACCGTACGGTCGTAGCCAGTTAAAGCGTTAAAGTCGGCACCAAACTGGGCACCACTTTGCTCAAACATACGAATCACGTCGTTATGCTGATAATGGCGTGTACCATTAAAGGCCATATGTTCGACGAAGTGAGCGTAACCCGCTTGCTGCGCGGTTTCTTGCATTGAACCTGCGTGAATGTACAAACGAATAGAGACTTCTTGTTCACTGTCTGGGTAGAGATGATAAGTGAGACCATTGGGAAGTGTTTGAGTTACCCAGCGTTGGTCGGGTTGGAGTGCGCGGTTGGTTTGTTGTAAGGCACAACCGGCAAGCAGGACGCATAAAATGCCAACTAAATATTTACTTTTCATATAAGCCTCTGATTATAGTAAGAATTGAACTATAACGCATTGTGATGTTTTGTCGCCCTACTTTTGTTTCGCTTGCTGCACTTTTCACCGTTTTGCGATCTAGTCTGAGTTGCCCACATCACCGTTGTTCTATCCAAGAAGAGAAATCAACGTATAGTCGCTTGGGGTTCTCGATTAAGGTTTGCTATTATCGGCGGCCTCGACAGCTCTTTGATTTGGCAAACTATGCTTTATTCTCTGATTTCCGTATTCGCACCTATGTTATTGGGCGCGCAAATCATTTTGACTCTGGTGTTGGTCAAGGGTGAAATTTGTCCTGGACAACGAGGCCGTATCCACAAAGTATTACCTGCAATTGCGGTGCTCTGGTTGGCGGTGGCGTCGATCAAAATTGAAGCGTTTCTGGTGGTGTTTGCGCTGTTTTACTTCTATTCGCAAGTGCAGACTAAAAAGACGCGTGAGGAAGGTCCGCTGTGGGTGATGTATTTAGCCAATGGTTTAGCTCTGGCTTACGTCGGGATTTTGATCCGCGAAGCGCCGGCATGGCCAGCATCGATGACGATATTTGCGGCGATTTTTCTGCTTGGCGCGATGTTCGGACATTTGCTACTGACACTGGCGCGCTCTCGGCTACAAGCCTTCCACCGCATTTTGCCTGTGGTGGGTATTGTGTCTGCAATGCTGACGGCGTTATGCCTCTTGCCTTATGTTTCTGATTTGAGTGACGAGCAACTGCAAACACTGTTGATGCCGATTGCGATGAGCTTTGGCTTACTGGTTGCGGGTATTGTGGTCTGGTGCTGGCATCTGATCTCCGGTAAAACGGTGAACAAATGGTTATTGGTTGTGGCAGGGCTTTTAGTGCTGGCATCCGCTACAGGTTTGCACGGCCTTTACCAGATCCCACTGTAATATTGCTAAGGTGCGATCCGTCGTGCAGAACACTTTTCGTTCCCCAAATAGCGACTATGCTTGATGAAGTTGGGGAGCGGAAACGCTGAGTGAAAACATTCAATCAGGAGTGATGTGATGGATCTGAGCAACGTACGAAACATCGATAGCGTGATTTTGCTGGGCATCGTCAATGAAAAACTGCGTTTGGAATGTGACAGTCTGGATGAGTTGATCAGCACTTATGAAATGGATATTGAACATCTGGTCGGTAAGTTAGACGTATTGGGTTATCAATACGATCCTCTTACCAACCAGTTCAAAGCTTATGCTCGGTAGTGATGCCTAAAGTGAAGCCATCTTGATCCCGTCAAGGTGGCTTTTGCATTGTTGGCGTGCGGTAGCGAAAAAGGCTTGTAAGTAGCGTTTGTCTTTTTCGCTGTGGCGAGTAGCGGCAAACAAGCGACGCCATAGCCCTTTACCTAACGGTTTACTGGTGATGAGCCCTTGGCGTGAAAACTCGCTGATCGCCCAATTGGGCAGTGCCGCGACACCTAATCCTGCTGAGACCATCTGTACCAGCATCAAGGTATTGTCAGCTTGCTTCCAGCGTGCAGGCTCAACGCCTGCGGGTTGCAAAAAGTGTTTCACCACATCCAATCTCTGTTTTTGCACCGGATAGGTGAGCATGGTTTGATCAATCAAGTATTGGGGCTCAATACTGGCTTTGTCAGCCAACGGATGGTTGGTGGCGGTGATAAGGCGCATTTCAAAATCAAACAGCGGCTCATAATGCACTTCCGAGCGCGGCAAAATATCCGAGGTGATCACCAGATCCAATTCCCCCGCTAACAGCGCGGGTAGAGGTTCAAACCCAAAGCCGGATGAAAAATCCAGCGCCACAGTTGGCCAGCCGACCTGATATTCGCGCAGCGCGGGCATCAACCATTGAAAGCAGGAGTGACACTCAATCGCCATATGCAGACGTCCGTTCACATCTTCTTTTAGGCTCGCCAACTCATTCTCGGCACGTGCCATCTTGGGCAAAACATCGTCAGCCAAACGCAGCAGAATTTCGCCTTCGGCGGTAAAGCGTACTGGACGTGTTTTACGCAAAAAAAGCTGCCCGCCAATCCGTGCTTCCAAGTCTTTAATCTGATGTGAGAGCGCAGACTGGGTGAGATGCAACGAGGTCGCTGTGGCGGTCAGTGAACCGGTATCGCGTAGCGAGATCAGCGTTTTCAAATGTTTCAGCTCTATCATGAACTCTCCTCACTTATCCCTAAGCCAACATGAATTTTTAGCTAAGTTACGCCTATTTTATGGAGCTGTAAACATCTAGATGGCCATAGTCCTCCTGCTTGAAGCCTCAACGGTGTTAGCTGCAACTCCAATTCGTTTGGTTATAAAAAGTGAAGGTAAATTGATAATCGCCATTGTCAACATGAAAATTACTAATAAACAAGTTGAATAAATGAACCTTGTCCTCGAAGGCGTACAACGCGATAGTTTAGCCATCCAGACATCTTCGGATGCGCTGAGTCGGCTTAGAACTTCTACGACCAATTAAGAACAGACAAAGGATTTTCACATGACAACGACACACATTCTTGGTTATCCCCGCATTGGCGAAAAACGCGAACTTAAATTTGCTCTTGAAAAATACTGGCGTGGTGAGATTGACCAAGCGGCTTTGAAACAGGTCGGTAGCCAAATTCGTCAACACAACTGGGCACTGCAAAAAGAAGCCGGATTGGATTTCGTCACCGCGGGTGATTTTGCTTGGTACGACCATGTACTCACCACCACACTGTTACTGGGGCATGTGCCTAAGCGCCATAACCACGGTTTTCCCGATTTAGATACGCTGTTTCGCGTCGGTCGTGGTCAGTCACAAAATGCTTGTGGTTGCGGAACGGGCAGCGCGGCATCGGATATGACCAAGTGGTTCAACACCAACTATCACTACATCGTGCCGGAGTTCAGCTCTCACGACACTTTCAGTGTGAGCTGGCCACAACTGTTTGAAGAGGTGAATGAAGCACTGCAAGCGGGTCACGATGTAAAACCTGTGCTGCTTGGTCCCGTGAGCTACCTCTATTTAGGCAAAGAAGTGGAAGAGGGTTTTGATCGTTTAACGTTGTTGCCGCGTCTATTGACCGCTTACCAAGCGATTCTGAGCAAGCTGGCGAAGCAGGGTGTGCAGTGGGTGCAAATCGATGAGCCTATTTTGGCGTTAGAACTGGAACCACGTTGGCAAGAAGCATTTAAGTTGGCTTATCAGGTGATCCGCGGTGACGTCAAACTGCTGCTGACCACTTACTTTGATTCAGTGTTAGACACGCTTGATAAGATTGTGGAATTGCCTGTCGATGGCCTACATGTGGATATTTCGGCCGCTCCAGCGCAGCTCGAAACCATTGTTAACCGCTTGCCATCTGATTGGGTACTTTCAGCAGGTGTGATTAATGGCCGTAACGTTTGGCGTGCGGATTTGAGTTCCATTCTGGCTCGTTTGCAGCCTGTGAAAACCCTGTTGGGCGAGCGTTTATGGGTCGCGAGTTCCTGTTCACTGCTGCACAGCCCTGTCAATCTGGATTTAGAAGGCGATTTGAGTGCAGAAACCCGTAGTTGGTTTGCGTTTGCCAAGCAGAAAGTTACGGAAGTGTCCTTGCTCGGCCGTGCTTTGGATGGTGATGCCGCGGCGATTCTGGCTTGTGATACCTATAGCCAGCCAATTGTGGCACGCAAATCTTCTCACACGGTGAATAAGGCTTCTGTGCAAGCGCGCATCAACAATATTACGGAGGCATTGGCAGAGCGGAGTGCGCCTTATATTGAGCGTGCTCATCACCAAGCAGAAGTGCTGGGGCTGCCTTTCTTACCGACCACGACCATTGGCTCTTTCCCACAAACCGGAGAGATCCGTACTGAGCGTAGTGCCTATCGTCAAGGCAAATTGAGCGAGCAAGAGTATGTGCAAGCACTGAAAGGCCATATTGCCGATGCGGTGAAACGCCAAGAAGCGTTAGGGCTAGATGTGCTGGTACACGGTGAAGCCGAACGTAACGACATGGTGGAATACTTTGCTGAAAACCTCGCGGGTTTCCAAACCACGCAGTTTGGTTGGGTGCAGAGTTACGGTTCACGCTGCGTAAAACCTGCGATTGTGGTGGCGGATATCGAACGTGAAAAACCGATCACGGTAGAGTGGTCAACTTACGCGCAATCTCTAACCTCTAAGCAGATGAAAGGGATGTTGACGGGCCCTGTGACCATTCTGTGCTGGACCTTCCCACGTGAAGACATCAGCCGCCAAGAGATTGCTCAGCAATTGGCGTTGGCACTGCGTGATGAAGTGGCGGATTTGCAAAATGCGGGTATCAATATCATTCAGATCGATGAGCCCGCAATTCGTGAAGGTCTACCACTGAAAAAACGCGATCATCAAACGTATTTAGATTGGGCAGTGCAAGCGTTTAAGATTTCCGCTGGTAGCGCGCGTCCGGAAACGCAAATTCACACACACATGTGTTACAGCGAATTCAACGAGATCATCGAATCGGTTGCGGCACTGGATGCCGACGTGATCACCATTGAAACATCGCGCTCCAACATGGAGCTGCTCAAAGCGTTTGAAGAGTTTAATTACCCGAACGAAATTGGCCCAGGCGTGTACGACATTCACTCACCGAACATTCCTGCACAAACATGGATTGAAGATCTGCTTCGCAAAGCAGCAGAAAAAATTCCAGCACAGCGTTTGTGGGTCAATCCAGATTGCGGTCTAAAAACCCGCAACTGGCCAGAAGTGGAAGCAGCACTGACCAACATGGTGAACGCAGCGAAAGCACTGCGCGCGGAATGGCAAGCCTAATATTCGCTTCCTACTTGAAGTTTACCTACAACGCCAAGTGGTTTGGGTAAACGGTTCGAAACCACAAAGGCCTCTTATGAGGCCTTTGTTCTTTTGTTTGTGTTGTTCGAGAGTCAATCTTAAATATCTTGGTGACTTCCAACGTGCTTAACCTTGCTTGCAGCTCTCTTTAGTGACCAACTGATCCACCATCAATTGACCACGCGTGTTGCGCATTTGGATGCGGTAGCTGATCCCAACATCCAGATTCGAACGGATGTCTTTGTTAGCACAGAAGCTTGTTACCGCGCTTTGTAGCACTTGCTCGGTTGGTTTAGCATTATTTGCATCTGTGTTATAAACCATCATCAGCTCAATGGTGCTGCCTTTGGAGGTAGCGCGGAGAATATTCAGTGGGCCAAACTCCAGCGGTAGCTCGGTAGAGAGTAAGCTGGCACGGTTGCCAGCCAATAGCTCAAGGTTACGCTGTTTTTCTGCTGAACCAGAGCTGCAACCGACGAGAAGGAGAGTCGAGGCGATAACGCTGCTCAGGATGATTTTTTTCATATCAGAATACTTTTTTGAAAGGTTTAACAATCACGTTGGCATAGACACCCGCGGCGACATAAGGGTCGGCATTTGCCCAAGCTTGTGCTTCCACTAAAGAGGCGAATTCCGCGATTACGGTTGAGCCAGTGAAGCCTGCCTGTCCCGGATTATCGGAGTCGATCGCTGGCATAGGGCCAGCCGTGAGCAGACGGCCTTCATCTTGCAGTTGTTGTAAACGCTCCAGATGTTTTGGGCGCACGCTAAGACGTTTGTCTAATGAGTTCTCGACATCCTGCGAAAAAATTACATACCACATAACACTTTAATCCTTATCCACTGACCAAAAGCAAAGTCAATACTCTACGCAACTCGCTCGTGAAACACAGCTTATCAAGATGATTTCTGTGATCCGTTGCTTAAGCTTATCGCTCTTGGGCGGCCATTGGTATCAATCGCCACATAGTTAAACGTCGCTTCGCAGACTTGGAAGCGATCACCAACACCATCTTCTTTGACCGGTTTTACCCAAACTTCAAGATTAATGGACATTGAGGTTCTGCCGATCTTGGTGCATTCGCCGTAGCAACATACCACATCGCCCACTTTGACTGGTTTTTTAAAAGTGATACTGGACACGGAAACGGTAACAATCCGTCCGCAGGAAATCTCTTTAGCGAGAATACCGCCCGCTAAGTCGAGTTGAGACATGATCCAGCCGCCAAAAATATCGCCATTCGCATTCGTGTCGGCAGGCATTGCGAGTGTGCGCAGCAGAAGCTGGCCTCTAGGTGAATTTACGGTTTGATTCATTTGGGGATCCACAGTAAACAAAACAGCGACCGAATACGGTCGCTGTGGATTAGGGGGCGGATTATAACCACAAATTCATCAATGGATCATCCCTTTATCCCTTTCTACTATAAGCGCCAAGTAGGATGGGTATTCCATCGGGACAATTTATTGGCTTTTCTGTTTAGGTTCATGGGGAAGGTGTTTGTAGATGTAGCCACCCGTCAGTAGAGTAAAAACCAGCGTTGCCGCAAGCAGGCCAAAGACTTTAAAGTTGACCCACACATCAAGCGGTAGGTGGTAGGCAATGTACAGATTGAGTGCTGCGCAACCACTGAAAAAAAATCACCCATGCCCAGTTAATGGTCGACCATACCGCGTCAGGCAAGGTCAGCTCTTTACCGAGCATGCCTTTGATTGCAGATTTACCCAAGATTTGGCTGATGGTTAGTCCGAGTGCGAAAACGATATACACGATCGTCACTTTCCATTTGATGAAGTTATCGTCATGCAGGGCTAAGGTCATACCACCAAACAAAGCGACCATCACAAAAGTGATGAGCTGCATTTTCTCCACTTTTTTGTACATAGCATAAGTGACAATCACTTGAACCGTGGTGGCAGCAATCAGCGCCCCAGTTGCTACGTAGATGTCATAAAACTTATATAAAGCAAAAAAAATGATCAGTGGGATAAAGTCGAGCAGTTGTTTCATTTTGGGTACGTCCAATAAAATGAGTGACGACAGTCTAACCCAAACTCGTTCCAGAGCTAAATAGTGAAAAACGATGAAAAAGCAATTAGCTTTATTTCGGTTATCTACTGACAAACTATAAGTAACAGTGAATCGGTCGTTTTAGCATGTGGTTATTATTTGTCATCATGTGCATCACGCTAACAGTTGCACAAATTCATCGGCAGGCATCGCTTTTCCATACAGATAGCCTTGCGCATAATTGCAGCCTTCAGTGCGAATAAAATCCTCTTGGAATTTCTTTTCAATTCCTTCGGCAATTACTGCCATGTTGAGCTTATGTGCCATCGCAATGATTGCTCGTGTTAGCTCGCGGTTTTGCTCGTTGTATTCCAATTGATTGATGAAACTGCGGTCAATTTTCAACGTATCGAAAGAGTATTTTTGTAGGTAACTTAAAGATGAATAGCCTGTACCGAAGTCATCAAGAGAGATGCTTATGCCTTGTTGACGCAGTTGAGCTAATGCACTTTGCGCGTATTGTTCATCTTCCAGCAAGATCCCCTCGGTTAACTCAAGTTCCAAAGCGCCGGGAGGCAACTGGTACAGCGTCATCATGTCTTTAAGGTGTTCAACAAAATGTTGTTCACGAAACTGGATCGGTGAGATATTGATAGCGATTTTGAATGGATGGGATGATTCTCTACACCACTCAGCAGCCTTTCTCAGCGCTTGATGAAGAACGAAATAGCCTATCTCAATAATCTGTCCGTTACTTTCTGCAATCGGGATGAATCGATCGGGGGTCACATTGCCCAATTGTGGATTGTTCCAACGCAGCAGCGCTTCTGCGCCAATGATTTTTCCTGCTTGTTTTAGGCAGACAATCGGCTGGAAATAGACGGCAAGTTCATTAAAACGTAGAGCATCAAGTAAATGTGACTCAAGCTGTAAGCGTTCCTCTGCGGCTTTTTGCGCTTTGATATTGAAAAAAGAGACTTGTGCGCCTTCCTTCTTCGCAAAACTCATCGCGGAGCTTGCGCGTTGGATAAAACTGAGGGAATCGGTTGCATCCATAGGTGCGAGCGCAACGCCTAAATGGCATTGTAAAGTGATGTTGAGGTTATTGGTATTAAACGGCATGGTGCATGCCTTAATCACTCGATTAATCACTTTGTTTGTTTCTGCTCGGCTGCGTTCATGGTAAGCGGTCAGCACAAACTCTGAACCTACAATTCGAGCCAACAACCAAGCTTCCGGTAGGTTGTGGCTTAAACGTTGGCTTAGAGATGACAAGATATGATCGCCGACTTGATAACCATAGCTGTCGTTAATTGATTTAAAATTGCGCAGACTGAAATAGATCAAGGTGATTTGTTGCTCATCAGCGATTGCTTTTAACTGAGGTTGCAGGTGTTCGCAAAGCGTGACACGGTTGGGGAGATTGGTTAATGGGTCATAGTGGCGGTGAAAATCCAGATAATTTTCGGCTGCAGCACGTTGTTCAATCTCTTTGAGCAATTTTGTACTCAAATCTGCTAGCGTTTGAGTGCGCTCTGCGACTTTTTTCTCAAGCTCTTGGTTGAGGTTTTTTTAATTCGGCTTTTTGGTAGAGCGTTTCCAATTGCCCCTCTATAGCGCTTTGAAATCGAGCTAGCAATGAGTGCACACGATCGTCAAAGTGTCTCTCACGGCTATCTAAAATACAGATGGTGCCAAAAGGAGTATCATCAGGCCAGAACACAGGTAAGCCACAGTAACAAATCATACCTAATTTTATGTCTGGGTTATGATCCCAATTAGGGTCGGCAAGCGCGTTGGGAACTTCCAACATGCGTCGTTCACTGATCACCGTCTCACAATACAAGCCATGACCGAGAGTGTCTTTGGCTTTTGGTGGATAAGGGTTGCCTTCGGTTCGGCTACTGGAAAAAACCTCTATATCAGAGGCATGAACTCGCATGATCAAAGAAGCAGGGCAGGCGGTGATTTCTGCAATAAGATCAACGATTTCTTGCCAAGAGTGCATGATGTGTTCTGGAATCGAAAGGGTTTTGGTGTCGATTGGCAGCATGTAACCGTTCATCCTTTTGGCAGTTGACCTTACTTCATGAAGAAGAGCGTACGTAAAGAAGTATAGATTATTGATATAAAAGCACACTAAGCAGGCATAATAAAAATGTATTAGTGATTAACCGAGCGTTTTTTCAGTATGGGTTGTGTCGGTGGGAATAAGGCTAACCTGTGTCAGCCTTACTCAAGATCTTTGGTGAGTAAAAACACCCGATCTAATACTTAAGCAGTTATGTGGTCGGTTGCTTTTTTGCTCATTGATTAACGAAGTAAATTTTCATTTAAATCGACCAAATAGCCTTCCATTTTTAAGTTTTCGACTGTGGCTGTCAGTTCATCGTCCGACATGGTCAAACAACTGGATTTGCCCGTCATGCCATACAAGGTCTGCTGATAATCAAGCGCAGAGAAGTAGCCCATACGATCTTCCAGCAATTCACGTATTCCGATGTGAATGAGGTCGTAGCAGTGGTGACGTTGCAATTCCATAATCAAACTCCTTGATTGCTGTTTGGAAAGTGGAGGTGACTCCAACGTTCATTTTCTACACAAAAGCTAACTAAGCAAAAGTGGTGCCACAATCATGATATTTCTGGGTTAACTTTAAACATCAACAAGGCTTGATGGGCCAGTGCCACTTGCTTCGGAATCGGTTGAGCGATTTGAAAACCCAGTGCCGGATAATCTCGGATGCGCTCAAAATCGCCCAGCATGGCATTGAGCACAAAATCACTGGTGAGTTCTGAAGTTAAATAGTCAAAAAAACTGCCTGCGGGTGAGGTGACCTGCACACTTTCGACCGATTCTGGCCACTGTTTCATAAAGGCCGCATAAGCGCGACGTTCCATATAAGGTTTTTGCACCAGTAAGATGCGTTTGGCAGGCCGAGCTTGTTGCACCAATAGCTGATGGCTGAAATGTAGATTTTCACCACTATTGGTCGATTGTGTCTCAAGCAAAATAGCGTGTTCAGGGACACCTGCATCTTTGGCGATCGCGGCAAAAGTCTCCGCCTCACTGTGGTTAAATACCCCTTGAGTAAAACGGCCAAAGCCACCCGAAAACAGTACATAAGGGGCAAGGCCTTGGTGGTAGAGTTTTGCCGCATGTTCTGCCACACGGACATCGTTACTGCCGAGCACCAAAATGAGATCGGCAATTTCGGGTTGTTGATGCAACTGTAAGTAATCCCACAGTGTTTCGATATGTTGATATAAGCGTTTACTCATAACCGTGTACGGCCTCTAAGGTATGAGTGAAATGAAAACGGTAACCCGCTGCCAATAATTCGTCGCACACAATCCGTTTCTCCTCTTTATCACCCAACGGTGGCAGAGGCAGTTCGCTTGCTACTGCGTTGAGTGCGGCCTGATAAAACTCCGCTTTACTCACTGTGTTGGGGGTAGTGGCGTTAATAATCGAGTTGGGAAGCTGCTCTAGCGAAAAATGAATAATCCCGATCGCGTCATACAGATGCAGCATATTCGCAGGAGCGAGTCGGCTGACTTGTGCCATTTTGCTGACAAAGCGTGATGGGTGGCGTTTCGGACCCATCAAGCCACTGCAACGTAGGATGGTGTAATTAATGCCGGAAGTGATCACATGTTGTTCCGCTTTGAGTAAGATGCGGGCTTTTGCATCAAAGGCCGAATTATCGAGCGCCAATGCCAAAGAGGCATCTTTCTCATTCATCGGTTTGGCGATATCGGGATACACAGAGGTAGAACTGATCATCACCAGCTTTTGAATATTGGCCTGCTTGGCTTGCTGTACCAAGCTATACCAATGTTTGGCATAGTGTTCGCCGGCACCTTGACGAAAACCGGGAGGAAAGCAGCCAATTAAGGTATCACATTGCCGTTCGAGTAAAGCCTCGCACAAACCATCGGGTTGATCTAGTTGGCAAACAAAGCTCTCAATACCTTGATCTTCAAGAGTTTGAACAGCCTGAGGGGTAGTGCGTGTCGCATACACGGTATGGCCTTGTTGCTTAAGCCATTGTGCCAGTGGCAAACCTAGCCATCCTGCACCTATCACGACAACTCTTTTCATCAGTTCATCCTTTATCAATAAGAGCAAATGAGGTGGCTACCGTAACACAGTTGAACTTGGGGGATAAAGGAAATGAGCGCTGTATAGCGCTCATTGAAAGGAGGATTAAACGTTTAACACACGCAGTACGCGGTCAGCGTGTTCGGCAATTTCTATGCCTTCATCGGTGAGGTACCCTCCATCAGGTTGAGTGCATAACCCTTTGTTATACAGACGAACCACGGCTGTTTGTACCGCTTCAGAAGCATCGTGGCGTACTTTGATGCCCGTTGCTGCGCTGCTCAAATCAAATTGCAGCAATAAATTAAGCTCATCGATATGCTGTTGAGTGAATTTCATGGCCATTACCTTTTTAAGCTGTTGTTGGCGCCACAATAGGCTGCGCAGCATCAACACGCAATCTTGCGCTCGCAGAACTGTTAGCTTGACCCGATCTGATGTTTTTTTCAGCGAAAGACGAGAAAAATGTTTTGAACCTCAGCACAAAAATCGCGGGTAGAGATGTTCTGCTTGAGGTTATAAACCAACACTATATTTGGGGGGAATGATCTTAGTAAATAGCGTTACGACTTCAAGTAGGGCGGGTATCTAAACATTTTTCGTGAACATGACAAATAGCCCTTGAACTCGAGGGGAAATAGAGCGATTATCCGCCACCTCTTTTGTTGTGTGTCAAAATGTAACAAGCTCATGGAACATAACCAATTCGATTCTCTTCTCCCGCCACAGATGGCGGAACGTGCCGCCATTACGGGTGAAGGTAAAGCCAAAAAAGCGGCGTATAAATCTTTCCTGTTGGCGATTTCTGCTGGCATCCAAATTGGTATCGCCTTTGTTTTTTATACCGTAGTCACCACGGGTGCCCACGATATGCCTTACGGGGTAACTAAACTGTTGGGTGGTATGGCCTTCAGCCTCGGTTTGATTCTGGTGGTGATTACCGGTGGTGAATTATTCACCAGCTCGGTGCTGATCTTAGTGGCGAAGGCGAGTGGCAAAATCTCGTGGAAAGAGCTAGTACGCAACTGGACTGTGGTTTATTTCGGAAACCTATGCGGCTCCATTATCTTAGTGTTCATCATGCTTGCCACTCGCCAGTTTATGGAAGATGGCGGACAGTTGGGGCTAAATGCGATGGCCATTTCCCAGCACAAATTGCATCACACTTTCTTGCAAGCTTTCGCTCTTGGGTTGATGTGTAACATCCTAGTTTGTTTGGCGGTTTGGATGACCTTTAGTGCCCGCTCGTTAACCGATAAAGTGATGGTATTGATTCTGCCGGTGGCCATGTTTGTCTCTTCCGGTTTTGAGCACTGTATTGCCAATATGTTCCAAGTACCGATGGCGATTGGCATTAAGTATTTTGCGCCAGAGAGTTTTTGGGCAATGACAGGGACGAATATCGCTCAGTATGCGGATCTCAACTTCGTTAACTTCATCGTTAATAACCTTATCCCAGTGACCTTAGGTAATATTGTCGGTGGTGGCGTGTTTGTCGGAATGTGGTACTGGCTGATCTATCTGAAAGATTGATGCTGACAGCCATTACCCCGACAAGATGCCCAATCATCCCTGAGTGCTACTCGGGGATTTTTTTACCTGCTTTTCCTTGCAAACACGGGGTTGTCGTCGTGGTGCAATAGCTTTTCGACACCAGTAGCCTTATCCACATTTTCTGTGGATAACTCAGAGCAAACGCCGTGTGTAACCATATCGAATTGAATTGGCTCATGATTGATGCGCATTTACTGTGCAGGCTGCCTGCTTTTGGGGCGGTATCAACAGGCGGCAATCATCTCCCTCTTTTGCATTATTCATGTTCAATCATCTGTGGGTAGAGAGTATTAAAACGTGTTTCACTATTAAGAATATAGGTAGAAACAAGCTGGCTCAGAGAATTTGCAAACCATCGTTGAAAAAACTCATAGAGATCAAATTTTTTACAAGAAATGATCGTAATACAGTGATTAAAATTTACATTTATCCGCGGTTTTTGGTTGTTCAAGGAAAAATGTGGTGAGTTATAAATACACATTTGTTTCCTTGTTGTTTAAATTTAACACTCTAAAAACAATATTAATTTGTCATAACTGCTCACATTCTTTCATCTCATTTTTTAATCAGACATAACTCCGTTCTAACTCAAAAAAGTGTTGAATAACAAGGTGGGCATGATGGTTTTAGATTGAACCCTATTAAATGTATGGTCTAACATTTGTTTTAAGTAAACTTGATTTGTGACAGCTCTGGGGAACAGGGTTGACGAAAAATCCAGCAAATAGAGTAGGCAAATGTATGAGTGATGTTAATAAAATTGAAGGCGGTGAAAAACGCTCTCTGGAGTGGAAGTCATTCCTCTTCATCACTGTGGTTCTTTTTCCCATCTTAAGCGTGGCTTTCGTGGGTGGATATGGATTCATTGTGTGGATGCTGCAGATGTTCGTGTTTGGCCCTCCGGGTGTGCACGGCGGCTTCTAACCACCTCCGTTTCTACTGTTGAATGACTTAGCTAAGAGAAGAAAGCATGAAATCGTTAATTTTGAAAATGTGGCGCACTATGACGCGTCCTGCGGTACACATTAGTTTGGGTGTGCTGACTCTCGGCGGCTTTATCGCTGGGGTGATTTTCTGGGGGGGCTTTAATACCGCGTTGGAAGCGACCAACACCGAAGAGTTCTGCATCAGCTGTCACACCATGCGTGACAACGTATACCAAGAACTGCAAACCACAGTGCATTGGAAAAACCACTCTGGCGTGCGCGCCACTTGTCCTGATTGTCACGTCCCCCATGAGTGGACGGCGAAAATCGCACGTAAGATGCAAGCTTCGAAAGAAGTGTTCGCGCAAATTTTTGGGGATTTAGATACACCAGAAAAGTTTGAAGAGCGCCGAATTGAATTGGCAAAACACGAGTGGGATCGCTTCGCAGCCAACAAATCCCTTGAGTGTAAAAACTGCCACAACTATGAATCGATGGATTTTGAGCAAATGTCTGCAACTGCTCGCATTCAAATGAAGCAAGCGGCAGAGCGCGATCAAAGCTGTATCGATTGTCATAAGGGCATTGCGCACAACTTACCGAAAAACATGGAGAGCTCAAGCGGCTTGATTGGTGAGCTAGAAGGTATGGCATCGAACACCAAATACTCCAATGGTGAAACCTTAGTCAGCGTGCGTTTCCTCCCTGTGTATGAAGATGATCAAGCCAAAGTGGAAGCGGGTCTCCTCAACCCAGCTTCTGAAGTGAAAGTGTTGACTGAAAAAGGCGACATGATGCAAGTGGAGATCAGCGGCTGGCGTAAATCGAAAGGCTTTGGCCGTGTGATTCAAGAAGATTTCGGTATGAACATCGCGGTGGTGTCGCTACTGAAAGATGCCGCTATGTCTGATGCGATTGTGACTACGGGTGAGCAGAAAGTCGATGACATGACGGGTCTACCTTGGGAGCAAGTCAGCGCGAAAGTGTGGATGAAAAAAGAAGCCATGCTGAACGACATCAACCCAGTTTGGGAAAAAGCGCGTGAAGCATACAAGACCAACTGTTCTGTCTGCCACACCCAACCGGATGAAGCGCACTTTGATGCCAACACTTGGCCTGGCATGTTCGACGGTATGTTGGCATTCGTCAACTTCGATACCGACAGTGAAGCGCTGGTACTCAAGTATCTGCAAAAACACTCTTCAGATTTCGCTGAAGGCCATCACTAAGCAACGTCATACGGAGTCATAACATGGCGATTACACGAAGAAGTTTTCTGAAAGGTGTCGCAACCACCAGTGCGGCGTCGATCATTGGCCCAAGCCTACTGACCTCAGTTTCTGCCCAAGCGGCAGAAACCACGGGAACTTGGAAAGTCTCCGGTTCTCACTGGGGCGCCTTCCGCGCCCACATCTACGGCGGTAAGGTACAAGAGCTGAAAGCGTTGGAGTTGGATACCCACCCAACGGAAATGCTGAACGGCATTCAAGGCATTCTGTACAGCCCATCTCGCGTGCGTTACCCAATGGTGCGTCTCGATTGGCTGAAAAAACACAAATACAGCGCGGAAACCCGTGGTAACAACCGTTTTATCCGTGTGACTTGGGATGAAGCGATTGACCTGTTCTACCGCGAACTCGAGCGCGTTCAGAAGCAATACGGCCCTTGGGCGCTGCACGCAGGTCAAACAGGTTGGAACCAAACCGGTGCTTTCCACAACTGTACCGCGATGATGCAGCGCGCTGTGGGTATGCATGGTAACTACATCACCAAAGTCGGGGATTACTCAACCGGTGCTGGCCAAACCATCATGCCTTACGTGCTAGGTTCGACCGAAGTTTACGCACAAGGGACTTCTTGGACTGAGATTTTAGAAAACTCAGACAACATCATCTTGTGGGCAAACGATCCAGTGAAAAACCTGCAAGTGGGTTGGAACTGTGAAACACACCAGTCTTTCAGCTATCTCGATCAATTGAAAGAGAAAGTGGCGAAAGGCGAGATCAACGTTGTTTCTGTTGACCCAGTGAAAAACAAAACACAGCGTTTTTTGCAAAATGATCACTTATACATCAACCCACAAACTGACGTGGCGTTTATGTTGGCGGTCGCGCATGTGCTGTATACCGAAAATCTGTACGACAAGAAGTTCATCGAAACTTACTGCTTGGGCTTTGAAGAATTCATCCCTTACGTGCTGGGTAAGAGCAAAGATAAGGTTGAGAAAACGCCTGAGTGGGCTGCGACAATCTGTGGCGTGAAACCAGAGGCGATTCGTGATTTCGCCCGTATGTTGGTGAACGGTCGTACTCAGTTGCTGTTCGGTTGGTGTATCCAACGCCAAGAACACGGTGAGCAGCCGTACTGGATGGGCGCGGTATTGGCGGCCATGATTGGTCAAATTGGCCTACCGGGCGGTGGTATCTCTTACGGTCACCACTATTCAGGCATCGGCGTACCATCAACGGGTTTTGCGGGGCCTGGCGGTTTCCCACGTAACCTCGATCAAGGCGCGAAGCCAAAGTGGGATAACAATGATTTCAACGGCTACAGCAGCACGATTCCGGTTGCACGGTGGATTGATGCGATTCTTGAGCCGGGTAAGAAGATCAACCATAACGGTAATACAGTGACGCTGCCGGGCTTCAAGATGATGGTGATTTCTGGTTGTAACCCATGGCATCACCATCAAGACCGCAACAAGATGAAGCTTGCGTTCCAAAAACTGGAAACCGTGGTGACGATTGATTTCAGTTGGACTGCAACGTGCCGCTTCTCTGACATCGTACTGCCTGCTTGTACCCAGTGGGAACGTAACGACATTGACTCTTATGGCTCATACTCAGGTAAAGGCCTGATTGCAATGCATCGTTTAGTTGACCCGCTGTTCCAATCACGTACTGACTTTGAAATTATGACTGAGCTGACTCGTCGCTTTGGCCGTGAAAAAGAGTACACCCGTGATATGGACGAGATGATGTGGGTTCGTTCACTGTATAACGAGTGTAAGAAAGCCAACGAAGGTAAATTTGCCATGCCAGAATTTGATGAGTTCTGGGAAAAGGGCTTCCTTGATTTTGGTACGGGTACACCTTGGGTCCGCCATGCTGATTTCCGCAAAGATCCCGAAATCAATGCACTGGGTACGCCTTCTGGTTTTATCGAAATTACGTCACGTAAAATCGGTCGCTACGGTTATGAACACTGCCAAGAACACCCAATGTGGTTTGAGAAAACCGAACGTTCACACGGTGGTCCGGGCTCTGACAAATATCCGTTCTGGTTGCAATCGTGCCACCCAGACAAACGTCTGCACTCGCAAATGTGTGAAGCGGAAGCGTTCCGTGCCACTTACGCTGTGCAAGGTCGTGAACCGGTGTACATCAACCCGATAGATGCTAAAGCCAAAGGTATTAAAGATGGCGACTTGGTGCGCGTGTTCAACGATCGTGGCCAGCTATTAGCGGGCGCGGTGCTGAGTGATAGCTACCCACGCGGTGTGATCCGGATTGAAGAGGGCGCTTGGTATGGCCCGCTGACTGAAAAAGTCGGGGCGATCTGTACTTACGGTGATCCCAATACACTGACTCTCGATCTTGGTACGTCAGAGCTGGCGCAAGCCACTTCTGCGAATACCTGTATCGTCGATTTTGAGAAATTCCGTGGTGAAGTTCCTCCTGTGACCTCATTCGGTGGCCCAATCGAAGTCATCTAAACGGTATCTTTAGCGCAAAATGCGCGTTATCCCTCAAGCCAGCGTTCGCCGCTGGCTTTTTTCTTCTCTTTTATCAGCAAATCCGCTTAATCTGTCGCCAATTAAACCTGTGGATCACGGAAAACGTGAAACACCTAACGTAATGCGTTGGTGTTTATGTCGAGACTCAGGGCAAAAAGGAGAGAGTCAATGAGCCACTTAAGACTAGCCAATGGGCGAGAGATCCTAGCGCAGCAAGCCGATATTGAACTGGAGATTTCTGATAATGAGCTTTCTGCGCAGTATATTGGGTTACACAATCGGCCTTTTGAACGCCGTTATCCATTGTTTAGCACTTTACTGGATGTCGAATCGGATGCCCGCTTGGTGGGGGATGGGTTTCAAATGCTGTCGCAAGCATCAGGAACGCTAAGTCATATCCAAGAAGTGGGGCGATGCCCAGATAACAATCTTAGTTACCGCATCTACCCGCATGATGCGCCAAAGCGTTTTTACAATACCTTGATGATAGAAGCGGCTGGCCGCTATCTGTTGTTTGGTTTTACTTCTTGCCAACGCTTTGCGGGCTTTTTTGAAGTGCACCGCCACCCGCAACATTGGGTGTTAAGCGCTTTTATTGATGGAGAGGAAACCCGCCCACAGGACTGGATCACCAATCAGTTGGAGTCCGTGATTTGCTTAGAAGGCGAGTCGATGTCGGAGCTTTATCAAGCCTATGCAGAGGCGATTTCGCGCCATCATCCACCAAGGCCACATCTGAAAGATCGTGCGCCGATGGGCTGGTGCTCTTGGTATGCCTATTATGCAGAGGTGACCGAGCAAGATATTAAAGAAAATGTCGCGATATTGGCAGAGCGTCACCCCGAACTGGAATGGGTGCTGCTCGATGATGGCTACCAAGCGTTTATGGGGGATTGGCTTACGCCATCCCAAAAATTCCCGAGTGGGATTCAGCAAGTGATTGCCGATATTCGTGCGCAGGGTAAAAAGCCCGCTATCTGGCTTGCCCCTTTTATCGCGGAAGCGGATTCTGCGGTTTTTCGTCAGCACCCAGACTGGTTTGTGAAAAATGCCGCAGGTCAGCCACTCAAAGCCGAAGAGATCACTTATGGCGGTTGGCGTTGCACGCCGTGGTATGTGTTGGATACTTCACATCCCGATGTGCAGGAGCATCTCACGCAAGTGGTTAAAACCTTGCGTGAAGAGTGGGGCGTTGAGCTCTTTAAGCTTGATGCCAACTATTGGGGAACCTTGCGAGGGCGACGTTTTCAATCGGGTGTTACTGGGGTAGAAGCCTATCGTATGGGTATGCAGGCTATGGCTGAAGGTGCAGGTGATGCATGGCTACTGGGCTGTAATGCGCCGATGTGGCCATCATTGGGTTTGGTCGATGCAATGCGTGTGTCGGATGATGTTGAGCGCAATGCAGATCGCTTTTGTCAAATAGCCCGTGAAACCTTAATGCGCACTTGGCAACATAGACAGCTGTGGCAAATTGACCCAGATTGCTTAACACTCACTCCGCTACCCAACCAAAGTGCGGATCGCGCTAGCTACGAATTTCACCGTAATTTGTTGCTTGCTAGTGGCGGTTTACTGTTGTCAGGCGATCCACTGCCGAAACTCACTCCGTTTGCTAAGCAGAGCATTAAACGGTTACTTAAACGTTTCCAATACAGCCAGAAGGCAGCCAAAATCACCTCATTGAGTATGCGGCATGCCTTCTTAGAGCTGACCGACAAGAATGATCTGCACTGCTTGTTTAATTTCAACGGCAAGGAGCAGGAATTTACCTTGGTCGCCAACCATCCTGTGCAGTGGTATGACTATTGGAGTGGTGAGTTGCTGAGCAGTGAGCCAAGCAAATTGTTAGTGGTAAATCTGGCGAAGGGGTTACAGAGCCGAGCCATTTTGACAGTAGGTTAGCTTCAAGCAAGTAGGAAGGGTACATCAACTAAAACTAAGGGGCTGATTGCCCCTTAGTCTTTCAATTATATTTCAAATAGCCAAAAGTAGCCGTAGCCCACTATCGCTGCGGGAATGGAAGAATAAAGTGTTGCCATTAATGCGGCTTTCGGTGCTAACGCGATGGCGGGGAATAGCGCATCGCCATCGTTCGAAATGGCATTCGACAACTGAGCTGAAAATGGCAGTGCGCCAGACAAGTACAGACTGGTGACGAGGATCTGCGGCCCGCAGCCGGGTAAGAGGCCAATCACAATGCCAAGTGCAGGCATCCATACGCCCCAATTCCCCCAATTTGCGCCAATTTCAAATCCCGTAAAGTGCAAAGTTAATTCGAAGGCAAGAAAGGCGATGATCACCCACGCACTCACGAAGTTGGTATCTTGCGCGGCTTTTTGCATCGGGTGTGAAGTGCGGATTTTATCGTCCTCACTCACGGTGGATTGATAATCTTCAATTTCTTGCGTGAGCGCCCACAGCAACATACTGCTAACGGCCAGTAAAGCGCCTACCCATTCGATACTCATTTCAGGCAGTGACAACACTTGGTTGATGTCGATTTGAAATGAAGAGGCAAACGCCACTAGGGATGCAGGGAGTAAAAGGTATTTCCAGAATAACCCTTGGAGATTGATCGCTTTAAAAGAGACGGCGCTAGTGGCGGAGCAGCAAGATGTCCGCAGTTTATTGCTCAGTTCCGTGAGCGCGGGACGCATAAAATCATCCCGATGCAGAGCATTGATCACCAGACCTGTGACGCAACCTGTAATAACCCCAATCCCAATCACATAAAGCCCAGTCACCGGTTGACTAGCCAGTAGCAAGAATGCCGCATCGCCCATGGTGGCTGTTAATACCGCGACCAAAGCTCCAAAACCCACTTTGCCGCTGACAAATTGAGTTGTGACAACAATCGCCCCTCCGCAGCCCGGCAAAGCACCGAGTAGAGCGGCAATCACCACTTGTAGGTTTCGCGAGCGGTGATAAGCGCTGACCAAAGCGTGTGCACCATCAAGCCAACGAGAAACCCAATGATAAATCGCTAAAGTAAAGGCCACATAGGTTGACACTGCCCAGAATGAATCGGCTAAGGTTTCGACTGTCACTGTGCGAGTATTCTCACTGACAAGCAAAGCAAAGAGAGCGATAGGCAGCAGCAGTCGCTTGTATCTGAGGTTAAACAGAGAGACAAGGACGCGATGATTTGCCATGTTTGACCATTTTAAAGAGTTCATAGAATACCGCGCGCAATGAATGAGAATTATTATCGATAATATAGTTGAGAACTATTCGCAATTTCAAGAGAGTTGTAGGCAGAAAAAGGTTTTTTTGATTTAGCACCATGAAGAAATTATGAAATTGAGTAGAGTGCACCCTTTGTTTACGCCCGTTTGATGGCAAAGAGAAAATAGGTAACAGAATGATTTTAGTCGTTGGTCATAAAAACCCAGACAGTGATAGTATTTGTAGCGCATTAGTGGCGGCTGAGCTTTTAAAAGCGCGTGGTTTAGAAGCGAAGGCGGTACGCCAAGGCGAAATCAACCGTGAAACGCAACATATTCTGAATGTGGCAGGCGTTGAGCAACCAGAATTACGTACCAGCGTGGCGGGCGAACAAGTGTGGCTAGTGGATTACACCGATTTAGCGCAAGCACCGGATGATCTCAATCAAGCCGAAATTCTTGGGATTGTCGATCACCATCGTCTTGGTGATGTGATGACGGTGAATCCACTGGAAGCGTGGATTTGGCCTGTCGGTTGTACCAGCACTATTTTGTTCAATCTGTTCAAAATGGAAAATGCAGAAATCACACGCCCACTCGCGCTACTGATGATCTCTGCCATTTTGTCTGACACGGTTGGCTTTGCCTCACCAACCTGCACGCAAAAAGACCGAGATGCGGTGGCTGAGTTAGCGGTATTAGCGGGCATTACCGATCTGGAAGGTTTTATCAAAGCGCTACTGATTGCGAAAACTGACATTGAAGGTTTAAGTGCGGCGCAGCTGGTCGAAAAAGATCTTAAAGCTTACCCATTCAATGGCCGTGAGTTGGTGGTAGGCCAGGTTGAACTGGCTACGCTAGAGCAAGTCGCGGATATGATTGATGCCTTAGAGGCAGATCTGCAACGTCGTTGTGATGAGGAATCATTGGCTCTTGCAGCACTGATGCTGACCGATATCACCACCGCGCAAACTCGTTTGCTGTTTAAAGGAGAATGGTCAGAAAAACTGGCTAAGCATGCAAAAGATGGCGTACTGATGATGGAAAACACCCTAAGCCGTAAGAAGCAAGGTTGGCCTTGGCTACAAACGGAACTGGCTTGATCGCCACTTCGCGGTTAACATTCTTGTTAAGCAACGCTCACGCTGTATGCGGTGGGCGTTTTTTTATCTCTGATTGTAGGCGGTATCCTGCAATTTCATCGTTCAGTAGAATGGCAACATTAGGTGGGGAAAACATGTCCAATCCATTAACCGCAGAGCAAATGGCGCTCATCAACCAATATGACCAAGAGCAACGATTCAACTACTGCCTGAAAGAGATTGTGGCTAACCAGCAAGTGTGGATTTTAAAAGATGAGCACGGCTGCGTTATGCTCAATACAGAAGAAGAAGAGTGCGTTCCTGTATGGCCACATCGTGAGTTTGCGCAAGCGTGGGCAACTGGCGAGTGGGCTGAGTGTGAGCCAGAATCGATTGGCTTGAACAAATGGTTTAGTCGCTGGACACAAGGTTTAGAGCAAGACGATTTATCCGTAGTGGTTTTTCCTAACGACAATGAAGAAGGGGTGATTTTGTTCCCTGATGAGTTTGACTTTGAATTGAAAAAAACTCACTAACCGCCGTTAACTGGTGCGGTGAAGTATTTAGCGTAACCACTCATACAGCGGTGAAGAACGCGCTTCTTGCACCGCATTCTCTAACACACCTTGCTGCTCGTACTGTTTGAGCTTTGCTTTGAGCAAACTTTGCAGTTGCGGTTGCCTCATGCCACTGCTTAACTCAGGTTCGTAGAGCAGCTTGAGTAAAATCACATCCAATGGGGACAGCAAATCTTCCGGCGTTTTATCGTTAAAGATCGAAGGGTAGGCGAGCTCTGAATCATTGGGTAGTCCCATCACCTGAGTGATCTCCTCGACAATACACGCCAGCAGTTTGCCATGGTCACGAGCTTGATCGACCGGAATCACGACTGAAGCCGCAACAATCTCAGAGGCCGAATTGGTGGAATAATTGGCCTGACAGATTGCACTATGCATGGTTTGGGTGGCTGATTTACCCGCCAACTCTTCTAAGGCTTGTTGCCACTTTGATTGTTGGGTGAACACCCAAATCACGTTGGCCTCAGTACGGTTTGTCACCACCTGAATCGAGTGCCCAGTCACTTGGGTGAGGTGGTGCACATGATCGCGTGCTAATTGCTCATGCAGGGCTTTATCGGGCACTTGGTGATCAAAATAGATGCGTAGAGGCCCACGCCATTTGCTGAGTGGTTTTTCACCTGCGGAGTACTCGTTACGCAGTGCAACGTTGAGAAATGCCCGTTCAATAAAGGCGGGATCGCGCCAATTCTCTTGACCAAAGGCACAGTGGCTAATAAGGGTGAGAAGCCCGAGCGCAATCCCTCTTTTCATCACTCAATACTTAAAGGTGGGAGCCTTGGTAAAGTGGCTCTCAATCATACGTTGGGTGATGGGATGCTGAGGATCCGCTAACACTTCGTGAGTTTCCCCCGCTTCCACCACGTCTCCTTCATGCATGACGATGATTTTGTCTGTGATGTGCTTGATCACCCCGATATGCTGGGATACATACACAAAGGAGACGCCCATCTCTTCTTGCAGTTCCAAAAACAGATTGAGGATTTGCGAGCGCATCGCCATATCCAGACCGTTCAACGCCTCATCGGCAATAATGATGGAAGGCTGTAAGATGAGCGCACGAGCCAAGCAGACACGCTGTTTTTGTCCAGTCGCCAGCATCTGAGGGTAGAAATAAGCATGCTCAGGCAGCAAGCCCACACGCTGCAAAGTATCTTTTACGCGGCGCATTCGCGCCTCAGGTGTCATGCTGGTATTTCGTTTCAGCGGCCCTTCCAGAATCGTCCCAATCTGTAAACGTGGATTGAGCGAGGTATTCGGGTCTTGGAAAATCATCCGGATCAATTTACAGCGCGTCGAGTAGTCTTTGTGTTCTAACAACTCTCCGTTGACGCGGATCTCGCCACCGGTCGGTGCAACCATCCCAGCCAACATGCGAGCGAGGGTGGATTTCCCTGAGCCATTTTGACCAATAAAACCAATGGTTTGTCCTGCTTCAAGAGTAAAGCTGACCGGCTTTACCGCATGTTGGATCTGTTTGCGTAAAAAGCCTGAGCGAGTGACAAAGTCTTTGTGCAGATTGGTGACTTCTAACAGCGCACTCATTGTGGCGACTCCATGTTGAGCGGGAAATGGCAAGAAAATTTATGGTTTTTTACCCAGCGCGAATGAGGGACTTCAACACACTGACGCTGAGCGTAAGGGCAACGTGGCCCTAAGCGGCAGCCAATCGGTAAGTGTTGCAGTGGCGGAATTGAGCCGGGGAGAGATTGTAATTTCTGTTTGTGCGGGATCCAGTCACTAAAATCTGGCATGGCTTTCAGCAGCGCTGCGGTGTAGGGGTGCTTTGGCTCTGCCACAATTTTTGCAGTTTCCGCCGATTCCACCGATTGCCCGCAATACATAACCGTAATGCGATCCGCCCACTGAGTAATGGTGGTTAAGTCATGGCCGATGAGCAGAATCGAAGTGTTATTGACCTGATTCATGCGACTCAGCAAACGCAAAATTTGCGATTGAGTGATGGGGTCCACGTCGTTGGTGGGTTCATCTGCGATCAGCAATTTCGGTTTAGCGGCAATGGCCATCGCAATCATCACTTTCTGACACTCGCCATCCGTCAGCTCATAAGGGTAGCTGGACATGATGTCTTTGTGATCTTTGATACCGACCTTGTGCAGCAGAGCAATCGCCTGTTTTTTCCGCCAAGTAAAGCGCTCCCACCAACGTCCTTCAAAGGTGCGAAATGGGATAGACTCAATCAGTTGTCGCCCAACCTCTTCAGACGGATCAAGACAGGTTGAAGGCTCTTGGAAAATCATCGCGACATCACGCGAAATCACGCGTCTGCGTTCACGCGGAGTGAGTTGTAGCAAATCAATATTGCCAAGGCGCATACGATCGGCCGTGACGCGCCAGTTTTCTTTACAAATACCGACAATCGCTTTCGCCACCAAGCTCTTACCTGAGCCCGATTCACCCACTAAGCCACGAATTTCCCCTTCATTCATGGTTAGGCTCATACGATCTACCGCTTTCACAAGGCCTTGCGGAGTATCAATCTCAATCGTCAAGTGACGAATATCAAGTAACGGCATTATTCGACTCCCGCATTGAGGGCTTGGCGTGCGCCATCACCCACCAAGTTAATGACGACCACAGTGAACATGATGGCTAAACCGGGAAGAGTCACTGTCCATGGAGCGATATAGATAAGTTCTACCGAATCACCGAGCATCGCTCCCCACTCTGTACTGGGCGATTGAGCACCAAGCCCTAAAAATCCGAGCGCGGTGATATCCAGAATCGCAATCGAGAGTGCCATGGTGATTTCAGCCACAATGACGGGTAAAACGTTAGGGAATATCGAATGCCAAAGCAGATAAAATTGATTTGCACCATCTAAACGCGCCGCCATCACATAATCTTTTTCGATTTCATTGTGTACGGCGACATACACAGAACGAATAAAACGTGGGATCAGTGCCAGACCAATCGCCAGTAATATGTTGAATTCACCAGCACCCAAAAAAGCCACAAAAATGATCGCCAGTAGCAGTGAGGGGATGGACATTACCGTATCGAGAATATGGTTTAGGGTGCTAGAAAGTAGTCCTTTGGTCATACCTGCCAACGCGCCAATTGTTCCACCGATTAGGGTTGCAATCAGCGTAATCAATACGGCTGCGCCTATGCTGAGTTGTGAACCATCGATAAGACGAGACAAAATATCGCGACCCAAATCATCGGTACCAAGGAAATAGTCAACGGTTCCTTCTGGCTCCCATGAAGGAGGCATTAGCAGCACGCTCGAGTGCATTTGCGGGTCGTAAGGAGCAATCCAAGGCGATAAAATCGTCACCAGTGCAATAAAAAACAAAGACCACAAGCCAAACATGGCGAGATTGTTGGCACGAAAACTACGCCAGAAACGCTCAAACTGGGTGGGAATATGTTCTTCTTGATAAATACTATCGCTTAACATACCACTCTTTCCTTACCAAGGGGTTAGCTACCGCGCCAATCAAATCTGAGAGTATATTGGCCGTTAAGACCAGAGTACCGACGACGATCACGCCCGCTTGAATCGACATAAAATCACGGTTTGCCAATGCATCCAATAACCAACGGCCAATGCCCGGCCAGTTAAAGATCGATTCAGTAATAATGGCTAAGGTCAGCATGCTGGAAAGCTGAACACCAAATTTGGGGATCATCGGTGGGATCGCATTGCGTAAGACGTGCTGAGTAACGATTTCGTAGTTAGATAAGCCTTTAATTTTGGCTGCACGAATGTAGTTTTGATTCATCACTTCGGCAACCGAAGCACGCATTTGACCGATCACTTGCGTGGTTGGCGCGAGTGCTAGAACTAAGCAGGGTAACGTTAAATGCTCTATCACACTTTGTAGCGCTTGGCTGCGATAGGCCGACTGCGACAAAAAGGCATCAATCAAGGCAAAACCAGTAATGTGTTCAATTTGGTACAGCAAGTCATAGCGTCCTGCCACAGGAAATATCGGGAAATGCAGCGAAAATACCATGATCATCATCAGTGCTAGCCAGAAAATGGGCGCTGAATAACCAGACATAGAAATGAACGAGATAATGGTGTCCAGCCATTTTCCTTGCCGCATTCCGGCCAGAGTGCCGATCGGAATGCCAATCAGCAGGGATAAGATGAAAGCAATGGCACACAGCTCAATGGTTGCGGGAAATACCACGGCTAACTCATGGATAATGGGTACTCCATTTTTATTCAGGCCAAAGTTGAGCTCCATCAGTTGTACCAAATAGCTCGACCACCCTTGCCAAAAGCCAATCAGCGTCCAATGTGAGTGAGGGTCAAATCTGGCCAAGCTATAGCCGACCATAGTCAGGATGAGCAAGGTGATGATGAATAAGTTAAATTTACGGACCGTATATACGAACATTACTCGGCCAACCTCTCAACGGTATTAAATGGCTGAACATTAAATGGGCTAATGCGAACGCCCGTTAATGATTTGCTATAGGCGGTAAATTGTATGCCGTGGGCGAGAGGAATAACCGGAAATTCCTGATTCAGGATGTTTTGTGCCTGACGATACAAATTGAGGCGATAGCGCGGTTTATTGGCCTCTAGAGCTAAGTCCAACAGAAAGTCGAAATCGCTGTCACACCACATAGAGACGTTAAGGCCTGCGCGGTTTGAATCACAAGAGAGTAAAGGGCGTAAAAAGTTATCCGGGTCGCCCGTATCTCCCGTCCAACCACTTAAGTACAGGTCAATATTGTTGCGTACGTTTAGCTCTTGGCGTTCAGAGCGATCTTCACTGATAAGGCGTAATGTCACCCCAATGTCGGCGAGATTGGCTTGGATCAGCTCTGCCGTTTTGCGTGGGCTAGGATTGTACGCTTTCGGCTCTACAGGCACTGACATGGTCAGCTCCAGCCCCGTTGCAAATCCCGCCTCACGCAGCAAAGCTTGCGCGTACTTGCGATCGTAGCGAATCTGCGCAGTATCTTGCTGATAGGCCCAAGAGGTGGGGGGCAAGATGGTAAAAGCAATACTTCCTGTGCCGTAATAGACGGAATCTAAGATATTTTGTCGATTAATTGCGAAATTGAGTGCTTTACGTACACGATTGTCATTCAACGCAGGATGTTGAGTGTTCACCGCGATAAAGGCCACATTCATCGCGGGTGTGGTTTGCAGCACAATATCTTGGTTCTTTTCAATCGCGGGCAGCTGGCTGGAAATCGGTGCATTGAGCACATCACATTCATTGCGCAGCAATTTGGCCAGCATGCCAGTCCCACGTTGTGAAATATCAAACACCACTTGCTCGACTTTTGCCGCACCTTCCCAATATTGGGGATGACGTTTCAAGCGAATTAAATCGCGCGGATGGTATTCGGCAAGGTAAAAAGGCCCAGTACCCAGAGGAAGGTTATCCAGCTTCTCTTTTTCATCATCAATGATGAGCTGATTGGCGTATTCCAATGACAGGATCACCGCGTGGCTGGTGGCGATGTTGGATAAAAAACTGTTATCAGGTCGGCTAAGCACAAACTTTACGGTTAAGTCATCGACTGCGCTGACATCAATCAATAGATTCTGAAAATCAATGCCTTTAAACCAAGGATATTGAGTTTGGCCTATTTTGTGGTAAGGGTTGGTTGGGTCAATAATGCGTCGAAAACTGAACACCACATCATCGGCATTAAGTGGACGTGTTGGGCTAAACCAAGCAGTGGTTTGAAACGCCACATCGGGGCGCAGCTTAAATACATACTCAAGTCCGTTGCTATTGACCATCCAACTGCTGGCTAAACTGGCAATCGGTAAGTGTGTTTCGGGGTCAATCGTCAGCAAGGCATTGTAGATCTGCGGGCCGAGTGCATCAGAAGTGATATCGTTATCCGCCAGCTGCGGGTTAAAGGTAGTCGGCGCACTTTCACCACAGTAGACAAAGCCGCTACTGCGGATCTTTCTGTGGTCGATGTTTTCTCCGCATCCTGCCAGCATAGAGATGCTGCACAGTCCTAGCGTAAATCGTAATAATGCATTCATAGTGATCTGAGTCAGTCACGAGGCGTTGGCCAGAGTCTGGCAAGCCTCAAAATCCCGCTAATTTACCATTGTTTTTCGAACGAAACCAAGTGAAAAGGCGCATTTACCGCATATCACTCAACGTGAGGTGAGGCGTTTTCACTGTTCATTTGTGGGTACTTTCTCATCATGCCTCGAAATTGATGATAGCTGAGTCCCAGCAACTGCGCGGCGTGCTTTTGATTAAATTTCGCTTGCGTGAGTGCCGCTTGTAACAACTCAATATCACACTGTTGCTGCCATGCCTTGTAGTCAAGAGGCAAATGGAAGTCGGTACGAGTGGTATGGCGAACGTCAACCTGCTCAGACTCGTCAGTGACAATGTCACTGGATTGGAACGGGTTAAAGACTAACTGATCAATTGGTTGGCTATTCAATCCATGTTGATACACCGCGCGCTCCACCACGTTTTTCAGCTCACGTACATTGCCCGGCCAAGAGTAGGCTTGCAGTTGGTGTAATGCATTGGGGCTAAAGCCAACAAAGAGTGGCAGCTGTAGTTCACGGCACATGCGAATAGCAAAATGTTCGGCAAGCAGCGCAATATCTTCTGGCCGATGGCGAAGTGCGGGCAAATGAATCACGTCAAACGCCAGTCGGTCCAGTAAGTCTGCGCGAAATGTGCCTTGCTGAGCCATTTGCGGTAAATTCGCGTTGGTTGCACATACCAAGCGCACATTCGCGTTTAATACTTGGTTGCCACCGACACGTTCATATTGGCCGTATTCGATCACGCGTAGCAGTTTTTCTTGCACTGAGAGTGGTGCAGTGGCCAATTCATCTAAAAACAGCGTACCGCCTTCGGCACGTTCAAAACGTCCTTGATGGCGTCCTTTGGCTCCAGTAAACGAGCCTGATTCATGGCCAAACAGCTCTGAATCGATCAGCCCTTCACTGAGCGTTGAGCAGTTTAGCGACACCAGCGGTTGTTCCCAACGTTTTGATAAATAGTGCAAGCGCTGAGCGATCAACTCTTTACCCGTTCCGCGCTCGCCAATGACCAGCACAGGACGATCGATCGGCGCTAAACGTGAGACTTTGTCTAACACCGCTAAAAACGCAGGTGACTCTCCGAGCAAGCTCTGTTGCATCCTCTATTTCCTCAAAGTGGTGAAATTGACCAACTGTTGGTGAATTTCATCATAGCATGCTGAGTGAAAAAGTCGGTATATTTGTAATTGTTTGAAAAATATGGATTTAAAAGTTGGCACGTAATTTGGATTTATCTTTGCAACCAACGCACAGCATGGGGCTGCAGCGGTAATCTCAGTGTTTGGCACTGAAGGATAGGAGAAACGTCATGGGTATTTTTTCTCGTTTTGCAGACATCGTAAATTCCAACATTAGCGCGCTCCTGGATAAAGCAGAAGATCCAGAAAAAATGATCCGCCTGATTATTCAGGAGATGGAAGATACGTTAGTGGAAGTGCGTACCAATTCAGCCAAAGCAATGGCAGATAAAAAAGAGCTGGCGCGTAAATTGGAGTCGATTGAACAGCAGTTAGAGGATTGGCAGAACAAAGCGACGCTGGCGCTGACTAAACAACGTGAAGATTTGGCGCGCGCGGCACTGATCGAGAAGCAGAAACTGCAACATGTACTGAAAGGCTTGCACACAGAGCAGACGCTTGTCGAAGAAACCATTGAAAAGCTGACAGGCGAAATTGGTAAGCTAGAAACCAAAATCACTGAAACTCGTGCGAAACAGCAAGCGTTAGCGATTCGTAGCCAAGCGGCGAGTCATCGTCGCGATGTGCAGCGTCATTTGCACGCGGGTCGTACCGAAGAAGCGATGGCAAAGTTTGAGCAGTTCTCGCGTAAAGTCGATGAGCTGGAAGCGGAAGCCGATCTTTATGCACAATCAGGCCAAGCGCGCTCTTTAGAGCAAGAATTTGCTGAGCTACAAGCACAAGATGAGATTGAAAAAGAGCTCAACAAGCTTAAAGCTCAGATGAAATCAGACCAATAATTGGGAGTAGACTATGTCCTCATTTTTTATCGCTGTGCCATTGATCGTTTTTTGTATCTTTGTTGCACCGCTGTGGCTGATCCTCCACTACCGGAGTAAACGCAAAACCGGGGATGGTCTATCGGATGAGGAGCTGCAACTTCTGCGCACCCTGTCGGATAAGGCAAATCGCTTGCAAGACCGCGTGGAAACCTTAGAGCGGATCTTGGACGATGAAACCCCAAACTGGAGAAATCGCTATGAGTAAACGCGAGCTGTACCGCGACCCATATAACGGCAAAATAGCGGGGGTTTGTGCAGGGTTAGCGAACTACTTCGGCCTAGAGGTTTGGCTGGTGCGAATTTTAGTGATCACCGCCGCCTTGCTGGGGGGGACGTTTTTAGTGCTGGTCGCTTATGTGGCCATGGCTCTGATGCTGGAGAAGCTACCGAAGCAGTACCGCGAAGATATTCGCAGTCAGCAAGAGCATACGCTGAAAAGCAAACCTTGGGCACAAGGGCAAGCACCAAAAGAGCTGTTGCACACGCTAGATCGCGATCTCAGCCAAGTCGAGACTCGAATTCGTGGTGTGGAGGCGTATGTCACCTCCGAAGCGTTTAAGGTCAACCGCGAGTTTCGCAAACTCTAGTCACAAGCGCCAATCACAAATCGTAGTGAATAGATAGGCGCGAGTTATTATTGAGCGGTATGAAATGCCGCTCTCACTTTCGCTAATATTTGGTTAAAAACCGATGGCGCGAGTGGAGTTAACGCACTGATTCACCTATGTTTGAGCTATGTCTAAGCATAGGTAATTGGTATGAACAAAACCCTTTTGGCCTTTTCCATCTGTTCCACTTTGCTGGTGGGGTGTGGAAAAGAGCTTCCTCCCGTGCCTGAGCCCGATTCGCGGCCAGCTAAATTGACGACTGTGTCCGTAGGTAACAACACCTTTTCTCGCCAATTTCCAGCCACTACGGCGGCTGGCGATCGCGCGGTGCTCGCTTTCCGTGTACCCGGACAACTACAAACCATTGATGTTTTAGCCGGACAAGAGGTGAAGAAAGGTGAGGTACTTGCCAGACTCAACCCTGACGAATATGCGTTGTTAGAACAGCAAGCCAACGCCAATTTTCAATTAGCCGATGTGCAATTTCAGCGGGCACAGCGATTACGACAAGACAAAGTCGTGTCCGAGCAGGATTTCGACCAAGCTCAAGCCAATCACAATTCCGCGAAAGCCACCTGGGAACAAGCCAAAGCCAATCTGCGTTATACCCAATTGATCGCCCCTTATGATGGCACTATTTCGCTGATCCCAGCAGAGCAGTATGAGTATGTCGCAGCTAAGCAAGGGGTGATGAATATTCAAACCAATCAACTGTTCAAAGTGCAGTTTCTCCTTCCCGATCATTTGCTTAATCGCTTTTCTCGCGATGGTGTAGAAGCACATATGGTGTTTGACTCGTTCCCTAACCGCCAATATCCGCTGCAATTTCAAGAGATAGATACTGAGGCCGATTCCAAAACCCGCTCCTATAAAGTGACTATGGTGATGGAAAGACCCAATGATGTCGGCATTTTGCCGGGTATGGCGGGACGTGTAAGCCTCATGGCTCCGAGCGGTAGCGCGACGGTGATCCCCACTTCTGCATTGTTTGCAGAGCAAGGGGGAAAATACGTATGGCGAGTCGATGAAGCGGGGCTGGTGAGTAAAGCAGCGGTCACTTTGAATGATCAACGCCAAGTGCTTACAGGCTTAAGTGATGGTGACCGGATCATTATTTCCGGTGTCAGTGGCGTGACCGAGGGCATAAAAGTGCGTGAATGGGTCAAGGAGCGAGGACTGTAGGATGAAAATAATTCGTTACACCGCTTGGTTGGCTCACTTACTCTTGATCGCAGGATGCAGTGAACCCACGAAGCTTGAACGCGATACGCTACCGCGAGTAAAGGTGGCGCAGGCAGGTGAAAAAGTCAGTGATAAGCTCTTTTTTCCGGCGGTGGCCAATGCGGCTGAACGTTCTCATTTGAGTTTTCGAGTGGCAGGTGAAATCAGTAAGTTCCATGTCAAAGAGGGCGCTCGCGTTAAGCAAGGCGACATCTTGGCTGAAATTGAGCCAACCGATTACCGTTTAGCTGTCGATAATGCTCAAGCTCGATTTTCCGTGATTGATAGTCAATATCGGCGTTCACAACCACTGGTCGAAAAGGGCTTATTAGCCAAATCACAGTTTGATGAAATTGCTGCGCAGCGCCAAATCGCTCGTGCTGAGCTAGAGTTGGCGAAACTTCGTCTCTCCTTCACCCAATTACGCGCACCAATCGATGGCATCATCTCGCGTGTCAGCGCCGAGCAGTTTGAAAGTGTTCAGGTTGGCCAACAAATCGTCAATATTCACAATATCGATAGCGTTGAAGTTTTGATTCAACTGCCTGATCGCCTGTATGCGACACAACCGACGGCCAGCGAGTTGGCGAAGATAGAAACCGTGGTGCGTGTCCCAAGTGGTCAAGTTTATCCCGCACGTATCAAAGAATTCACCACTGAGCCAGACCCTGCCACGGGGACATTTACTGTCACCCTTTCTCTGCCCATGCCAGAGCAAGAACTGATCTTGGATGGCATGGCTGTTGAAGTGAGTGCCAAAGGGCAACATGTCGGGCTAAACCCACTCAACACCATCAGTATTCCGATTGAGGCGATTTTTAATGCCGACGGTGATGAGTTAGACAAAACCGCTCAATACGTTTGGTTGCTAAACAACGACAATACTGTGAGCAAACGTCAGGTGCGGTTAGCGAAAGCGTCACGCAGCCATGTTCAAGTCAGTGAAGGAATTAACGCGGGAGATCGTTTAGTGGTCGCTGGCGTTGCAAGATTGAGAGATGGAATGAAAGTACAAGTCCTTGAGGAGCGTGGCCATGAGTGAACAGAAGCAGACCCCGCCAGAGAATAATGAGAACCAAGGTGTTGCCGCTTACTTCATCAATAATCGCGTGATCAGTTGGATGGTTTCGCTGATTTTTTTGATTGGAGGGACGGCCGCATTTTTTAATTTAGGACGTTTGGAAGACCCCGCTTTTACCATTAAAGATGCCATGGTGGTGACCTCTTATCCGGGGGCAACTCCTCAGCAAGTGGAAGAGGAAGTGACTTATCCGCTGGAAAAAGCGATTCAGCAATTAACTTATGTCGATGAGGTGAATTCGATTTCGAGCCGTGGTTTATCCCAGATCACGGTGACAATGAAAAACAATTATGGCCCGGATGATTTGCCGCAAATCTGGGATGAGCTGCGGCGTAAAGTGAATGATTTAAAAGGCGCTTTACCGCCGGGTGTGAATCCGCCTTTGGTGATCGATGATTTCGGTGATGTGTATGGCATCTTGTTGGCGGTTACTGGCGAAGGTTACAGCTACAAAGAGCTACTTGATTATGTGGATTATCTGCGCCGTGAATTGGAGTTAATTGATGGCGTCAGTAAAGTCTCAGTCAGCGGGCAGCAGCAAGAGCAGGTTTTCATCGAGATCTCGATGAAACGGATCAGTACGCTAGGGATTTCGCCGCAAACCGTCTTCAATCTGCTCTCGACACAAAACTTAGTCTCGGATGCCGGAGCGATCCGGATCGGCTCTGAGTATATTCGCATTCATCCGACAGGTGAGTTTGACGATGTGGAGAAATTGGGCGACCTGATCCTGAGCGAAAGGGGCGCACAAGGGCTGATTTATCTACGCGATGTGGCCGAAGTTAAACGTGGCTACGTGGAAGTTCCAAGTAACGTTATCACCTTTAACGGTAAGCTCGCGCTTAACGTGGGGGTCTCGTTTGCTCAAGGCGTCAACGTGGTGGAAGTCGGGCAACGCTTCGATCGCCGTTTGGCCGAGCTCAAATATCAACAACCGATCGGGATTGATATTGCCGAAGTGTATAGCCAGCCCAAAGAAGTCGATAAATCGGTCAGTGGTTTTGTGGTGAGCCTTGGACAAGCGGTCGCCATCGTTATCATCGTATTACTGTTCTTTATGGGACTGCGCTCGGGGCTGTTGATTGGTCTGATCCTGCTTTTGACCGTACTGGGCACCTTCATTTTCATGCAGTATTTCAAAATCGACCTACAGCGTATTTCATTGGGCGCGCTGGTTATCGCTTTAGGGATGCTGGTGGATAATGCGATTGTGGTGGTCGAGGGGATTTTGATTGGCACGCAGAAAGGCCGAACGCGCTTGCAAGCGGCAACGGACATTGTCACCCAAACCAAATGGCCACTGCTCGGGGCGACAGTGATTGCCGTGACTGCCTTTGCGCCTATTGGCCTTTCGGAAGATGCAACGGGTGAATACTGTGGAACCTTGTTCACGGTATTGCTTATTTCGTTGATGCTGAGTTGGTTTACGGCCATTTCGCTGACGCCATTTTTTGCCGATCTGTTCTTCCGTGGTCAGAAAGCGCCAGCCAGTGGTGAAGAAAGTGATCCCTACCAAGGTTTTGTCTTTGTGGTCTATCGCCGATTCCTTGAGTTTTGTATGAAGCGCGCTTGGCTCACGATGGGCGTGTTGGTGCTCGGACTTGCAGCGAGTTTGTATGGCTTTACCAAAGTGAAACAAGCTTTCTTCCCATCATCGACCACCCCTATGTTTATGGTCGATGTTTGGATGCCTGAAGGGACGGACATTCGAGCGACGGATGCCATTTTATTAGAGCTGGAAAAATGGTTGTCGGCTCAAGAAAGTGTCGACAGCGTGACCACTACCGCAGGCAAAGGTCTACAACGCTTCATGCTGACTTACTCACCAGAGAAAAGTTATGCCGCTTACGGTGAGATCACTACACGTGTTACGGACTACCAACAGCTCGCTGCCTTGATGGCGCGTTTTCGGGCGCACTTAGACGCCCGCTATCCTCAGATTAACTACAAGCTGAAACAGATTGAGTTAGGGCCAGGTGGCGGAGCCAAAATTGAAGCGCGCATTGTAGGTTCAGACCCAACGGTACTGCGCAGTATCGCAGCGCAAGTGATGGATGTGATGTACACTGACCCCGGTGCCTACAACATACGCCACGATTGGCGTGAACGCACCAAAGTGTTGGAGCCGCAGTTTAATGAAAGCCAAGCGCGTCGTTATGGGATCACCAAGGCGGATGTGGATGAGTTTTTAGCCATGTCATTCTCGGGTAAAACCATAGGGGTGTATCGTGATGGCACCACCTTGATGCCGATTGTGGCACGTTTACCGGAAGAAGAGCGGGTGGACATTCGTAATATCGAAGGCATGAAAATCTGGAGCCCAGCACTGAGTGAGTATATTCCATTGCAGCAAGTGACCCTTGGTTACGAAATGCGTTGGGAAGATCCGCTGATTGTGCGTAAAAATCGTAAGCGCATGCTGACGGTGATGGCGGACCCAGATTTGTTAGGCGAAGAAACCGCGGCCACGTTACAACAGCGTTTGCAGCCACAGATTGAAGCCATTCCTTTACCGCCGGGTTATTTCCTTGAATGGGGCGGTGAGTATGAGTCATCCGGTGATGCTAAAGCTTCTTTGTTTAAAACCATGCCATTGGGTTATTTGTTCATGTTCCTTATCACCGTATTCTTATTTAACTCGGTGAAGGAGTCGCTGATCGTTTGGCTGACAGTACCTTTGGCGGTGATCGGGGTGACGACAGGTTTGTTGGCGCTGAATACGCCGTTTGGGTTTATGGCCTTGCTCGGCTTCTTGAGTCTTTCGGGTATGTTACTCAAGAACGGCATTGTGTTACTGGATCAGATCGAAATTGAAATGCACTCTGGCAAAGATCCGTATTTGGCGGTTGTCGATGCGTCTTTGAGCCGTGTTCGTCCCGTCTGTATGGCGGCGGTCACCACCATACTCGGTATGATCCCATTGCTGCCGGATATTTTCTTCCGGCCTATGGCGGTGACCATAATGTTTGGCTTGGGCTTTGCGACCGTACTGACTCTGATTGTCGTGCCGGTACTGTATCGCTTATTCCATCATGTAAAAGTGCCACAATAGCTCACTATCTTGGTCTTGATTTACGCTAATACATCGTGGCTCTTCGGAGCACACGATGTGTGCTTTCAATGCCGCGACTTACCGCCTAATAGTAAGTCGCTTACTTTCAAAATATTACAATTATTTCTCGAGTGAACTCTCTGTTTTTTCTGAAGAAAAAACTATTTAGTTATCAGATGTTTCTGAACGGTCATAGTACTGGTCTAGTGCTTGCTCGAACAAAATTTATAAATGATAATTTCTATCATTTTCGCCCGTGAGTTGACAGTTCATCAATTCACTTTTTAATCATTTGAATTATAAGGATATTCGCATGGCCAGTCGTATTGACGAAAAGCTTGAGCCTATCTACCAAGATATTTTAAAGCGCAACCCCGGTGAGACAGAGTTTCATCAAGCTGTCCACGAAGTTTTGGAAACCATAGGCCCAGTGCTTGTAAAGTACCCGGAGTTGGCTCAACAGAAAATTATTGAGCGTATTTGTGAACCGGAGCGGCAGATCATCTTCCGCGTCCCATGGCAAGACGATAAAGGTGAAATTCATATCAACCGCGCTTTCCGCGTTCAATTCAATAGTGCCTTGGGCCCTTACAAAGGTGGTATGCGTTTCCACCCTTCTGTCTATTTGGGCATTATCAAATTCTTGGGTTTTGAACAAATCTTCAAAAATGCATTGACTGGTATGCCGATCGGCGGTGGCAAAGGCGGTAGTGATTTCGACCCTAAAGGCAAATCGGATGCTGAAATTATGCGCTTTTGCCAGAGTTTGATGACCGAACTGTATCGTCACTTAGGTGAACACACCGATGTTCCAGCGGGTGATATTGGCGTAGGTGGGCGCGAAATAGGCTATTTATTTGGACAATACAAACGGCTAACAAACAGATATGAGTCGGGCGTGTTAACGGGCAAAGGGCTTCATTATGGTGGCAGTCGTGCACGTACTGAAGCCACTGGTTATGGTCTGGTATTTTTTGTTGAAGAAATGCTTAAAATTCGCAACGAAAGCCTAGAAGGAAAAACGGGTGTCGTGTCAGGTTCAGGGAATGTTGCGATATATGCCATTCAAAAAGCCCAACAACTGGGCGCTAAAGTGATTGCGTGCTCAGATTCTAGTGGTGTCATTATCGATGAATGCGGCATTGATGTTGCGCTGTTACGACAAATTAAAGAAGTTGAGCGTTTACGTTTGACGGCTTATGCAGAGCGCAGAGCCAGCAGCAAATTCATTAAAGATGGCAATATTTGGAATATTGCGTGTAATTTCGCATTACCTTGTGCAACTCAGAATGAGCTGAATGGGCATGATGCAGAACTGTTGGTTCAGAATGGTTGTCAATTGGTTGCTGAAGGTGCCAACATGCCAAGCACCCCAGAAGCGATCAGAATATTTCTCAATAACAACATCAGCTTTGGCCCTGGTAAAGCAGCTAATGCTGGAGGCGTGGCGACCAGTGCATTAGAAATGCAACAAAATGCGAGTCGTGACAGTTGGAGTTTTGAGTACACTGAAAAGCGTTTACAAGAGATCATGATTGGTATCCATCGTGATTGCTATGAAACATCCATTGAGTTCGGGGTTCCTGGTAACTATGTCGCAGGTGCCAACATTTTTGGCTTCTTGAAAGTTAGCCGAGCCATGTTGTCTATGGGACTCATTTAACTTACCCAACGTTTTCAGAGTCAAGTAATAAGTAAAAGGATCAATTTCGCATAGGTCCTTTTACTTTTGAGACAAAGGATTGAATAAGAGTACTTTTGCTAATGTGACGGTAGCTAAGCGTTTCAAACTCAGCTATACACGGATGAAGACACAAACCAACCCCAAAAAAAAGAGAGAGAAGGTTTATGGATACAACGGAGCACACCGTTTGTACTTGGGCACTGAACCATCCCTTAGAGCGTGAATATCACGATAAGGAGTGGGGCAGAGCCGTTCATGATGATACTAAGTTATTCGAGTTTCTCACCTTAGAAGGAGCGCAAGCGGGATTGAGTTGGCTCACGGTATTGAAAAAGCGTGAAGGGTATCGCCAAGCCTTTTTAGGTTATGATTTAGAGCGCCTCGCACAGTGTGATGAAAGCCATGTTGAGCAGATCATTGCCGATTACGATGTGGTGAAACATCGTGGCAAAATTGCCTCGGTGTTCTCGAATGCGCGTGCTGCCTTGGCGTTACAACAGGAGTTTGGTTCTTTAGATGCTGCGTTGTGGCAGTTTGTCGGTGGTCAACCTAAGATCAACCACAGGATGAGCATGAGCGATATACCTGCCTCAACGGAAGAATCAAAAGCCATGAGCAAATTTCTGAAAAAACGTGGGTTTAAGTTTGTTGGCGAAACGATTTGCTATGCCTTCATGCAAGCGTGTGGTTTGGTGAATGATCATTTAGTTGGGTGTCCAAATAATCCTGATGCGGCCAAACTCTGATTTCCCAAGAACTGATTTGGGAAAACACGGAAAATCAAAGCAAATAGGGGCATGACGCCCCTATTATGATCATGAAATACAAAATCGTTATGCATGCAGGATCTGATTGTAGCGCGCAAAACCCGCTTCCAGATCGGCGATTAGATCTTCGACATCTTCTAACCCGATATGTACTCGGAGTAGAGTGCCGCAGAAGTGAGGATTCGCGACTGAGCGAAGAGAGGTAAAGGCTTTGGGTTCGTGGGCTAAGATCAAACTTTCAAATCCACCCCAAGAAAAGCCCATGCTGAAGTGTTGCATGCCATCGAGTAGAGCGGTTGTGGCTTCTGGATGCGTCGTTTTCAACACAAAAGAGAACAAACCATTGCCGCCAGTAAAATCACGTTTGAAAAACTCGTGTCCCGGACAGGTCGCTAACGCAGGGTGGCGAACATGATCGACCTCTGGGCGAGTTAGCAACCAATGGGCAATCTGTAAACTGTTTTGTTCATGCTGGCGTAAACGTACATCGAGAGTACGCAATCCACGCATTGCCATGTACACATCGTCAGGTGAAGCATATTGTCCCATCAAATAGCTGTGTTCACGCAGTTGTGCCCAACACTTTTCATTGGCCACCGCAGTACCGAGCATTACATCAGAATGACCGACAATGTATTTGGTCGCGGCTTGAATTGAAATATCGACGCCATGTTCGAAAGGTGAGAACAGTACCCCAGCCGCCCAAGTGTTATCCAACATGACAACGATGTCGTGCTCGTGAGCGATGCGAGAGAGTGTGGGAATATCCTGCACTTCCATGGTCAGTGAGCCCGGTGATTCGGTAAACAGAACCTTGGTATTGGGTTGAATCAACTCACGAATACCTTCGCCAAGCATAGGGTCATAATAGGTGGTTGATACACCGAGTTTTTTCAGTACTTTCTCGCAAAAGTCACGGGTGGGTTCGTAACAGGTATCGACCATCAAGATATGGTCACCTTGCGCAACAAAAGAGAGAATCGCGTTGGTGATGGCCGCTGCGCCACAAGGGTAGAGCACGCAACCTGCGCCGCCTTCAATCTCAACCATTGCTTCTTGAAAAGCGAAGTGAGTTGTGGTGCCACGACGTCCGTAAAACAGGGTTTTGTTGGCGCGATTGATCGCCGCTTGGTTTTTTTGCGCGACCGTATCAAACACCACAGTAGAAGCGCGTTGCACTGGGGGGTTAACCACGCCAAGTGTCCATTTTTTGTTGCGTCCCGCGGTAACGAGGCGGGTCTTTTTACCTTCTGACATCTGCTGTCCTTGTCTGACTTTACAAAACGTTATTTAAACCATGGTGCCGTGCAGGATGGCAACCCCATTCAGAGAGAAAATCACAGTAATGGGTTAAACAGATAAAATACGCGCTCTAAGAATCGGTTGTACCACGGACGCTGCTCCCACTCGGCATAAACGACGGAATGAGACTGAGCAATGTACTGCTGCTGCAGCCAATGCATCTGTTGAGTAAATTCCAGATCATCCACGGCGAGTGTAAGCTCAAAGTTAAGCCATAAGCTGCGCATGTCCAGATTCACCGTCCCCACTAAACAGAATTGCTGGTCAATCACGACGGACTTTGTGTGCAGCAAACCACCATCAAATTCATGGATCTGTACGCCAACCTCGAGTAATTCGCCGTAAAACGCTCTTGAGGCCCATTGCACCATGAGCGAGTCGTTCTTTTTCGGAATAATAATGTCGACTTTGATGCCACGTTGCGCCGTCATTTTTAATGTGGCCAGCAAATCTGCGCTTGGCACGAAATAAGGTGTAGTGATGCAGACTGAGCGATTGGCTTGGTTGATCGCTAACGTCAGCACTTGAGAAATTAAATTCTCAGGCATACCAGGGCCAGAAGGGACAACTTGGATTGGATGCTGAGGCTGATTCGGTTCGAGGCGGCATTCAGGATTTTTCGGCAACATGCGTGAGCCGGTTTCAAATTCCCAATCCCAACAATGAATGGCCGAGAGGACATTCACGGTCGGTCCTGTCACTCGAACCATAATATCGATCCACTGGCCCACGCCTGCATTTTGCTTGAAGTAGGCAGGGTCAACCATATTCATGGAGCCGGTGTAGGCGATTTCATCGTCAATCACAATGATTTTGCGATGTTGGCGCAGATCTAGCCGACGCAGGAAGATCCGCCAAGGGCTGACTTCTAACGCTTGTACTACCTCAATCCCAGCATCGCGCATCATTTTTTCCCAAGGGCTACGGAAAAAACGTGGGCTGCCAGCGGAATCCAGCAACAGTTTGACGTTGACACCGCGTTTTGAGGCTTGAATCAAGGCCGAAGCAACCGCATCGGCTAAACCACCAGGATGCCAGATGTAGAACACCATACGAATTTGAAACTGGGCGCGTTCAATATCATCAATGATGGCGTGCAAGATTTCATTCGGATAGTTCAGTAAAGATAAGGTATTACCACTGAGTGCGGGTATGCCCATCCGGTTGTTACACAGCTCATCAATTCGTGAGATGTGTGCTCCCATCCCTTCTTGTACATGAGCTTGGCAATCATTGAGAGAGCGGAACCAGTGGCCGAAAGGCGTAAACATCTCTTTAGCGCGTTCGGCTCGTTTACGGCCGAGGTTGAGTTCCCCAAACAGGAAATAGCAGAGCACCCCCACAACTGGGATGATGTAAATCACCATCAGCCAAGCCAAAGAAACACTGACCGCACGTCTTTTCAAAACAACACGAATCGTGACACCGGCGACCAAAAGCCAATAGATGCCGATACTGAGCAAAGTGAGGAAGTGATAAACCTTATCCATGCCTATCCAATAACAAACTGATATTCAAAGGGGATAGTAAAGCGAAAGCATAAGAGAAGGAAGCGAACTGGCCAAATTAATACGATAGTTAGGCTCATCCTACTTGAAGCGACCAGTCGTCCGAGTATATACCCTTCCTACTTGAAGCTGCAGCGGTGTTGGCTACGTTCGTTCACCCCAATCACATAGTCTGTCTATGCTCATGGGGCTTCACTCACTTGCCGCCTACCTGCAACTCCAAGTCGTTTGGGTATAGGTAGGATGTTGTTGTTACTAATTTGTAAAAATGAGTGTAAGGTGTCAAGCTTTGGATGAAAAACAAACAAACGCACCAGAAATATTACTGGTGAATAGCAAAATAGACTGTTTGGGCTTCCAATTTTATTCTTGAACTGATTTACTTGCCATACTTACAAAGTTAGTGATGATTTTGTCATGTGTAATTTTATTTTTACACCTACAATCATAAGCAAACAAACACAATTCATTGGTAGCAAATATGGCAAGTGGTTCTAGAGGTCAGTTCACCTCTCGATTTGGATTTATTATGGCCGCAGCGGGTTCTGCGGTGGGGCTTGGCAATGTATGGGGCTTCCCAACTCAAGCTGCCAGTAATGGTGGTGCCGTTTTCCTTTTAGTTTATCTCTGTATGGTCTTTCTTCTCGCTTACCCGATGTTGGTGGCGGAGTTAACCATTGGGCGTTATGGTCAATCTAACCCGATACGTGCATTTCGCTCTGTTTGGCTGCAAGGCAAATGGGGTGCGATTTTGCTTGGTGTTATCGGCATGGTCGTGGTGTCACTCATCCTTAGCTTTTACGCCATCGTCGCAGGCTGGCTAGTGGGCTCCCTGTTTGGTAGTGGCTTAACGCTGATTGGTGCCGACAGTGCAAGTCAGTGGCTCACGTCGTTCAGTACTGAGCGAAATCTCATTTTGATGGTGTCATTCATGGTATTGACCATGTTTGTGGTGCGTAACGGTGTCGCTAACGGGATTGAAAAATGGTCTACCCGTTTAATGCCACTGCTATTTGTTCTGTTTGGTTTACTGACGGTATACATCTTCACTCAAGAGGGGGCTCTGGATGGACTCAAAATGTATCTGGTACCAGATTTGAGCCACTTTACGCCTGATGTTGTGGTTAGCGCGATGGGCCAAGCCTTCTTCTCGCTGTCACTAGGTGTGTGTGTGATGACCACTTATGGCTCCTACCTCAACAAAGAAGCAAATTTGCCGAAAACCGCAGCGCAAGTGGCTTTGATTGATACTGGTGTAGCCTTCATTGCTGGCTTGATGGTACTGCCTGCTATGTTTGTTGCGAAACACAACGGTGTGGAGATTTTCTCTCCATCCGGTGAGTTACTCAATTCTGATACCTTAGTCTTTACCGTGTTACCTGCGATGTTTGACACCATGGGGGCGGTAGGTGCTGTGATTGGTATTATCTTCTTCCTTTTGATGATCATTGCCGCATTGACTTCTTCCATTTCTATGTTGGAAGTGCCCGTCGCTTGCGCAGTGGAAGAGTTACAGCAGAAACGATCTAGTGCGGTGTTATGGATTGGCGGTTTGGTCACGATCATTTCTGGTGTGATTGTGCTGAATTTTTCCAGCTTGTTTGGTTTAGTGATTAACTTCACCACGGTTTACTCGCAACCGATCATCGCACTTTTGATTACCTTGATTGCGGGTTGGATTTGGAATCGTAACCAGATCCTATTGGAGCTGAAACAAGGCTGCCCTGAAATCGAAAACAGCTTATTTTGGAAAATCTGGCCTTGGTATGTACGCCTAGTGTGTCCTGTACTGATGTTGATGGTATTTTTCGCTTAATCGCGGAGTCATCTGCATAAATTTTTAATAAATACAGTTGAAAAGCCGAAACATCACGATGTGTTTCGGCTTTTTTAATTGCAGGCCGATTATCATTTTTACCGCTGCTTTAAAAAAAGCATAAAGGGCCGCAACGAGGAAATCTTTAATTTAAACATCGCTCCTTTAGATGTGTTCGCGGGATATGAAATCTTAAACCCATACGCCGACCGCAAGCTCAGTGGTAAAACCAGGGCCAAAAGCAGAAATTACACCTTTATCTCCTTTTTTTCGTTCAATAAAACTTCTGGAAAGAACATCAAGCACCGCTACGCTCGAAGTATTACCGGTTAAACGTAAACACTCCCTTGAATGATGCAGATGTGAGGGTGAAAGTTGAAGGCAGCGTTCAACTTCATCTAAGATTCTACGCCCTCCTGTGTGAGAGATATAAAAGTCGATTTTATCTAGCCCCCCCAATTCTTGAACAATAAATTTCTCCATCTCAGGTGCGGCCAACTCTACAGAATACATAACTTCTTTATCGAGAGAGAAGTGGAACCCTTGATCCGTGATCCCATATTTAATGTAGGACTCTGTATCTTTAATCATAAAACCGTGTTTGGCTAAGACCTTGAAACCACTGAGGTTATCGTCTCCTCTCATAACAACGCTAGCGACACCATCTCCAAACAAAGCATCAGAGATAAAGTCTTGTAATCGGTCGGCTTGGCGATGAAAGCAGAGAGAGGATGTTTCGACAGACACAATCAACACATTGTTTTTCTTTGATTGTAGACAGTGTTCATAAGCTCGATTGATAGCAAATGCACCACCTACGCACCCCATCTGGGCAATAGGTAACTGAATCGTGTTGCCCCGTAAGTTAAGTTGGTTAATTAAATAGGCGGTTAAGGAGGGCATCATAAAACCCGTGCATGAAGTGACGATAACCATCGAGATTTCTTCAGGTTGTAATTCGGCATTATTCAGCGCTTTTTTCGCGGCATTAATGGCTAATTTTTTAGAATGTTTTTCGTAGAGTTCACCCCGTTGACCAAAGTTATCTAGTTTCATTATTTCATCAAATGGAATTATTGTATGGCGCTTTTCAATCGTCGTATTCTGGATCATTTCAAATGCACGATCTCCATGCCGAATATTGGGGTGATATAAGTGAATAAAATTTACTATGTCTTCATTGGTAACTATGTTAATTGGATAAAGTGATTCCGGAAGGCAAAGGGTAGGCATAATAATTCCTCTTGGTTGTGTTGAGCTTGTTTATTAAGACCTAAAATTAATAAAAATTCATTCATTATGATTGTGATGCTGATTCAAATATTAATAGTATGTCGTTTTTGTATGGATTTTTGTTTTAATTGTCATTTGATGTGTTATTAATAAACGGTTTATTGTCATAAGGATTTTTATGAAAATTAAAAACAATGGTTCAAAGAATATCCTGCAGGCAATGGTAATTTCGATGATCTTCAAGTGGTTGGGGATTGGAGTGAATGTGCAGTCAGTTGCTCACTCTAATTGTGCAGCCGCCAGTATTCTTGAGACTTTGTTGCGTAATTCGGTTCAAAAACAACCGTACCTATTTTGTATGTTTTTCTTAAAGCATACCTAGCCTTGTCAGCTTATTTATGACTTTTATCATTGTGTGAGGTCCACTCACTTGACCAGTGTGATTTCTCAAGCTCAACCGACAACCTAGTAATTACTTCGCTCGATGCCTAGTCTTTTCTGAGAGAGAATCGATATTTAGTTCCATTAATCTGCGCAATAAATTTCGTATGAATTATTTATTGAACAATACAGAGCCGAGATGGATTGCTTAATGAGTGATATGGGATGCTTTTATTGGGGAAAGGTGTTTGGCTGATATATTGAAAGAGCAAATGAAAAAATTTCGCTCAGGAGTAAATGAATTGCCTTGAGATAATGGGAAAGTATATCGAGTAAAAAAGTTAAAGAATGAATCAGTATCTGAATTAAATGTTGGAGATATTGTTTATGGCTCTGGTTTCATTTTGTTCTCAATAATACAAACGCTGCCAGAGTAATTTCTGAAAATGAAAAATAAGCTTCGTTTGCACAAAAGAAAAAATTGAAATAGAACTTACACAAGGAGGTAATACGTTGCCATCATGGTTTCCCAAATTTTCGGATGAAGACGAAATGCTAGTGCAGCCGAGGACTTATATGCGAGTGAAAGCGATAGTCAGTCAGGGTTGATTGCTTTAGAAAACGTAACCTCATTATGTGAAGAACAGCATGCTTACAATCTTTTCGCTGCAGAAAGAGAAACTATTGATAGAGTTGTGCAAGTTAGGCGACATTCTTTCTACGTTAAGTATAATCACGCCGCAAAGTGAGGCGTATTTATGTTTGATATTCTGTTTACCCATCCTGATTTTCTGCTTATCAATAAACACCCCAATGTATCGGTCCATAAAGATGATGGCGATACCATGCTGCTGCAAGAAGTGGCGATGCAAACAGGGGATGGTCAGCTCTACTTGGTGCATCGGTTGGATAAGATGACGTCGGGAATTTTGCTGTTGGCAAGAAATGCCGCCGCGGCCAGTGAGCTTTCGCAAGGCTTTGCTAAGCGCAAGGTTGAAAAATTCTATCTGGCGATTGGCAGTAAAAAGCCGAAGAAAAAACAAGGTTTGATCTGCGGAGATATGGAGCGCTCACGTCGCTCATCATGGAAGCTGGTGAACTCGCAAGAAAATCCGGCGATCACGCAATTTTTCTCTGCGACCGCAGCACCGGGGGAGCGCTTGTTTTTGTGTAAGCCCCATACCGGAAAAACCCACCAAATTCGCGTAGCGTTAAAATCGATAGGTTCTGCGATTGTGGGGGATCCTATTTACAATACGGCGAATGAGTCCGATCGCGGTTATTTGCACGCTTTTGCCTTGCGTTTTATCTATCAAGGTGAGGTTTACCAATGGCTGTGCGATCCGCGTCAGTTTTCACACTTAGGTCAGAAATGGCACGAAGAAGCGGTGAATCAAGGGATTGAAAATTGGCTATCACCTTGGGATCTACCTTGGCCTGCGCTGAAAGTGGGGGCGAAAGAGTAGGCGATCGTTCTCATTGTGCCCTCAACGTGTCGATCAACTCACGGTGAGGGCGCGAACTTTACCCTTGTTCGACGTGTTGCAAGGTTTGAAAACCGTAATAGATGCGTGTTGCCGTAGTAAACCAACAGGCAGCACCAAACAGCCAAGCTAGGGTTGAAAAAGAGTGAGGCAATAAACACATCAACATGAAGCAGGCGATGGTTTCCGTGCCTTCGGTGAGTCCGCTCATGTAATACAAGGATTTGTGCTGATACACCGGATTGGTGATGTTACGCTTACTGGCCATGACTGCAAAAGCAAGAAAGCTACTGCCCGTCCCGATAAAGGCAAAAATCAAGAAAGCACCCGCGACCGCGTTATGTTCTGGGTTCGCGAGGACAAAGCCAAACGGCACTAAAGAGTAGAACAGAAAGTCGAGGCTAATATCGAGAAATCCTCCCGCATCTGTCAGCCCTTGGCGGCGTGCGAGGGCACCATCCAGTCCATCGCAGAGTCGATTAACCGCAATCAATACCAAGGCGAGCCAGTATTGCTGCATAGCAAGCGCAGGTAATGCTAACGCCCCAATCACAAAGCCGAATACCGTGGTTTGATTGGCGGTGACGCCCGCTTCATCCAGCAATCCTGCGGCTTGATGAAGTGGCCTGCGAATGATTTTTATCGCGTAGCGATCAAGCATTGTTTACCTCTGTTTGTTGTTTGTTGCTCAATGACTGGCCATTCAATGACACGACTTCCCACTGGCACATCCTCATGGTCATGAGTGACCATGAGTGTTGGGATCCCTGCGCTGGTCAGTTGATTGAAAACCCAATCTCGAAATTGGCTGCGTAAGGCTTTATCTAATTTACTGAAGGGTTCATCCAGCAGAACCAATTTAGGCTCGGCGAGCAGCATGCGCATCAAACTGATCCGTGCCCGTTGGCCACCAGAAATCTGCTCGGGAAACGAGCAAGCCAGCTCAGTGAGGGCAATTTTCGTTAAAGCGGCATAAGCGTTTTTCTTACGTTGTTCGCCTTTAATCGAATTCGGCAACGCAAACGCTAAGTTTTCCCACACATTGAGGTGTGGAAAAAGCCAATCTTCTTGAAAAAGCATGCCTACTTGGCGTTGATGAGCTGGCAGTGTATTGAGTTGCATATCCCCAAGTTTCATCGAACCTTGAAACGTAAAATCCGTGGCGAGATGACCCGCAATCACGCTCAGTAAGGTGGATTTGCCGCAGCCACTAGGGCCCATTAGGCTCACAATCTCGCCTTCTGCGATAGTCAAATTAAACTCTGCCAAAAGGCAGTGGCCACCTTGTTTATGGATGGCGAGGTTTTCGAGAGAAAATATCATGAAATACCGCTGTAAATTGTGCTGCTCGATGGCGATGAATTTGCATGCGTCCGAGTAACAGAGCAATTGAAAAGAACACAAAAGGCAGGAGTGCTTGGCAGAGAGCGTAAATTGCCGTCACTCGACGATCGTAACCGCTGGAGAGGGCAACGGCCTCTGTTGTGACTGTGGTTAAGCGTCCGCCACCGAGCATCAAGGTCGGGAGATACTGCGCCAGACTGACACTGATCCCGACGGCCCACGCATAAAGTAGGGCAGGAAACAGCAGTGGCAGTTTGATTTTCCAGAAAATTTGCCATTCGCTTTTACCCAAACTGCGCGCAATCTTTGAGAAATTCGAATTGTAGCTTTGCCAAGGGCCACTTAAGGCTAAGTAAACTAAGGGAAAAGCAAAAAACGTGTGTGCCCATACTACCCACAAGGTATAGGCTTGAGAGGCAATCAGCAGAGTCAAAACTTGGATGCCAAACAGCAAGGAGAGCTGGGGCAGCAACATAGGTAACGCGATGATGTAAACTGGGATCGCCCGTTGAGTGTGCAATCGATACTCTTGGGCAAGGATGCCCAATAATAGCGCTAAGCTACCGGAACCAAGGGCAAGCAAAACGCTGGTTTCCATGTTGTGCAGGACATTCGGCCACTCGTCATACCAAAATTGTCCAGTCCATTGTGTCGGTAAAAGATCTGGAAAACGCCAGCGCTGTGCCAAACTCCAAATCAATGTGAGCGGAATCATGGCTCCTGAAATGGTGAACAACAGCGCAAGTAAGCTTTTGTGAGGCAAATGAAGGCTATAGCGACCAGAAGATTGCCACGCGCGATAGCCGCGAGTGAATAACCACTCAAACGCAACAATCGCCACTAAAACCATGCTTGCGAGAAGTAATAGCACTACCGCACCGGAAGCGGCTCTGGGTAGTAGGTTCAAATTGGGTTCATTAAACCACTGCCAAACTAAGACTGAAAAAGTCGGAGGAGTGTTAGGCCCTAACACTAAGCTGAAATCGACCACGGAAATGGCGTACGCGGCAACGGCAAACAAGGTAAAGCGGATTTTGCGCAGCCACTGCGGGAAGATAATCTTCCACCACATTTGTGACTCAGAATAACCTAGTGAAGCACTGAGCATTTTCATCTTGGTTAAATTCAGTTGCTGTAGAATGGGCAAGCTGATTAATAGGATAAAAGGCACTTCTTTTAGCGCCAGAGCGATAGTAAGGCCGATGGCGTAAGGGTCGTGCACTAGCCATGTCACATCATGCGAGTTATCACGGAATTCGAACCCGTGATAGAGCAGACGAGCCAACCAACCGGTCGAGGCAAACAAAAAAGCAAAACCGATCGCGAAGGCCACATGAGGTAAGGCAAGCAGGATAGATAAACTGTTTTCTATTCGCTTCCAGCGAGGATGAAACCAAAATCGCTGCAAAATGGCGAAGCTAATAAAGAGCGCAAGATAAGTACTGATTAGGGTCGAAGTGACAGAAAGGAGCAAGGCGTGTTCAACACCTTGCCATTGCCATACTTGGCTAAAGCCTTGCCAAGATAACTGGTGATGCCCAAGTGCAGGCAGATAACCTAAGGCTGAGATCACTACTCCTGCCAACCCTGGTAAGATCGGCGCTACACAGAGTAAAATTAAACCCCAATAGGCGGTTCTAAGCATGGTTTGACAGCCGTTACTTTAAGCTATTGCCGTAGCGCTTTTGCCATTCTGCTTCGAGCGCACTTTGCCAACTTGGGTGCGGTTCAGCAATCGCAGGAAATAGGATGGTATTTTTGGCACTGCCTGTCAGAAACTGAGGTTTCAGTACGGAAGGATCGCCCCAAATAGACAAATCCCCTTTGCGAGATTGCGCTTCGTCACTCAGTAGGAAATTAATCGCCACTAATGCACCTTCTTTTGCGTTGGCATTCCAAGGAATCGCTAAGAAGTGGATATTGGTTAAAGCGCCATTTTTCATTGCATAGCTTTGCGCAGTTGGTGCGAGTTTGCCAGTGGCTTGCGCTGAAAATACCGCATTCGGGTTAAACGTGATCGCGAGATCCAATTGACCATCATCCAGTAATTGCATCATCTGGGCAGAGCCTGCGGGGAACTGTTTGCCTTTGCGCCAAGCCACAGCATGTAACTCTTCCAAGTATTGCCATAGTGGTTGGGTGATCTGTTTAAACGTGGCAGGTTCTACGGCTTGATTCAGCTCCGGTGCATACTGAGTGAGTTCGATCAGGGCTGCTTTTAGGAAACTGGTACCATGAAACTCAGGGGGCTGTGGGTAGCTAATGCGGTTTGGAAAAGCCTTCGCATAGCTGAGCAGCTCAGCAAATGACTCTGGAGGATTGTTCACTTGCTGCTTATCATGAATAAACACCAATTGTCCGACGCCCCATGGTGCTTCTAGGCCTTCTGTGGGCTCTGAGAAATCGCTGTTAACGGGTAAGCTTTTGTCGACTTTTTGCCAGTGAGGTAAATCCTCGACAAATGGCCCGTAGAGTAGCTGATTACTTTTCATCGATTTGAAGTTTTCACCGTTAATCCAAACCAAATCGACACTGCCTTGCTCATTTTTTCCTGCCGCTTTTTCTGCGATCAAACGGGTAGTCGTTTCGGCGATATCCGTTACTTTCACATGCTGCAAGGTGACGCCATAGCGGGATTTGAGTAGGTCAGCAGACCAACGCAAGTAGCTGTTAATCTCTTGGCTGCCACCCCAAGCATGGAAATAAACCGTTTGTCCACGGGCTTTCTCGGTAATCTCTTCCCATGATTGTGCAGAAACGCTAAATGTGAGGGCGCAGGTCGTGAGAAAAGTCAGCATTTTTTTCATGAATTGTCCTTAATAATTCAATTTTATTGTGTATCTAGACCGAAGATTGGTTCCTTGTCTTTCATTATGAAGGAAAAAAATCAAAATGCTTGGTTTGCTTGCGTTAAGTGCGGGAAAAGGAAATAAAAAAGGCAGCCTGATGAGCTGCCGTTACACTTAATATTTGCCTAAGAGCGGGTTATTTTACCCAGTCACGCAGGGTAAACGTTAGCGTGTGAACATCGTTCTTCAGCGTCAGCGTATCTTTGGTCAGGGTGATCTGGCTCCAGTCGGTCAAGGTTTGTGACACGGCTTGCTCAGTATCCATGGCATCACCAATACACATTTTCATGGTCATGCCCATTTTCTCAATGCGGAATTGGTTATCTTTGAGTTCAGCCTTACCAAAGAAGTTATTACAGCCGGCATTCCCGCTGGCCATCATCTGTTCACCGATCTCCAAACGTGGTGCTTGCTCGTGTTCGCTTTTCACCACATCTTTGCCATCAATTTGAGTCAGTTGCCAATTATGGTGTTGAAGATCTTGAGCGGTAATCTGCACGGCATCACCATTGCTTGCACAAGCTGTCATCAATACAGGAAGGGTGATTGCGGCAAGTAATGATTTTGAACTAAGCTTCATATTATTCACTCCGAATGTGGAAACCCGCACAGTATAGTGAATAAAACACTGTTTTTGTCAGCATAAGGTCATGGTTTATATGAAACTTTGAACCTAGTCGCCTTATAAGCCACTACGAAGCCAGTAGAAAAGGATGTGATTCACCTATGGAGCAATTGGAGTTTTTCAATATTGTCAGCCCTTGCATTGGGGTATGCAGTGTCGATGAGAAAGGCTATTGCAAAGGTTGTTTACGTAAGCGTGAGGAGCGTTTTGAGTGGCTGAGCATGACTCCTGCGCAGCAATTACATGTGATTAAACTCTGTCGGCAACGTTATCGCCGTAAACAGCTGGAGGCGCGTGGTCAGAGCAAAACGGAAAATCTGAGCGAGAGTACAGTACCGCCGACTGACGCTCAGCAGACTCTGTTTTGACCTGTCTATTCAGACCACAAATCACTGACCCAACCTCCTACTTGATCATCGAAATGGTTGCCCGCAAATTTACGCGGTTCATTAGCACTCGGATCTTTTACTTGGGTCATCATTTCATAAATGTAGCGAGCCATGGGATCGCTGCAGCTTTCTACTTGTTGCTTACGAGTGGCGACCTCTCTTATCAGCTTTAGACGATAACTCTTGCTATTGCGTTTCATTGGCAAACCTCCAATTGTTGAGCGACTGAGTTTAAAAGTTAGAACTCAGTCACACTATCGTCAATGGTCATTTGCCGTACATTTTCTAATGCTATTCTTGCGCTCTATTTCGCTATCTCGTTCATATTTTTCGGTGCTATCACTCTGTTTGCCCCAATAGAGGGCTAATCGAGCGATTTTTTAAAGCGTAGCGCAGCCAGCATCAATCCAAAGAGAGTAAAGAGCGCGAGCCAGAGCGTATCGCGCCACAAGTCAGCTAAATCTGCCCCACGTAATACAATGCCACGGATCAAACGCATAAAGTGAGTCGCGGGGAGTAGTTCAGAGAGCCATTGTGCCGCGGTAGGCATTCCTTCATACGGAAACATGAATCCGGAGAGGAGAATGGAAGGAAGTAGAATAAATACCGTCATCTGCATGGCTTGGAGTTGGGTGTTGGCGATGGTGGAAATGACTAAACCCAAGGTCAAACTGGCAGAAATGAAGAGTAAAGTGCCGAAGAGAATTTGGCTTAACGCGCCATTAATCGGAACGGCAAAAATAAAATGCCCTAAACCAAGAATAATCGCCACTTGGATCAAACCAACAAAAATGTACGGGACGATTTTTCCTATCATCAACTCAATGGAATGGACAGGAGTGGTGATCAAAAGCTCCAAATTGCCCCGTTCGCGCTCACGCACAATTGCTGCACTGGTAAACAAGATCATGGTCATGGTTAAGATAACCCCGAGTAAGCCGGGAACGATATTCACCGCAGAACGGCGGCTGGGGTTGTAAAGTAAAGTGATTTCAAAAGTGGGGGTTAAAAGTTGGATGCCGAGGGTAGGAAAATCGGTAAGCGGCATATTTTTTAGCCCTAACAGCGCGCCTGCGATCATGGTATCTGAACCATCAATCAACCATTGCCCTAATTCACGTTGTTGTTGGCTGCGTGCGACCAGATCGCTCGGCAAGATCAGCGCTGCGCGAATATCACCACTGGCAATCGCTTTTTCCGCCTCATTAACCGCGAAATAGTGCTGCTTGACGTCAATGACTTGAGTGACTTTGACGGATTCCACAAGTAACCGACTGAATGAGGAGTCGCTTTGATCCACCACGCCAATCGGTATATTGCGCACATCGGTATTAATCGCAAAACCAAACAGTAAGAGTTGAATGAGTGGGATCATCACAACCATGCCAAAAGTAATGCGATCGCGTGATAACTGACGAAACTCCTTCACCAAGACCGCTTTAATGCGAAACAGGCTGTTCATTGTCGCCCCTTACCTGTGACGGTAACAAAGACATCTTCCAAGCTCGGCCGCGCAAGGGTTAATTCTGCAGCGGCCAATTGAGGAAAGGTATGGCGAAGCCATAGGATAGGGTCAATAACGTCACGATGGACTAGTACGCGTAAGCGAATGCCGAGCTGTGCAGCTGAGCGAACTTGCGAAAAATTGAGCAACTGCTCTTTTAGACTCCGCAGCGCCGGAGCTTTTATTTCCACCACATTTACCCCCATCTGCTGCATCAATTTTTCAGGCTCATCGTCAGCGCGAATTTCCCCCGCTTCCATAATGGCCAAACGGTGGCAGCGCTCAGCTTCATCCATATAGTGCGTGGTCACCAGAATCGTGGTGCCTTGCGCGGAAAGGTCAAACAATTGCTCCCAAAACTCACGGCGGTTCTCTGGATCAACCGCAGACGTAGGTTCATCAAGAAACAGTAACTCAGGGTTATGCATAGTTGCAGCGGCCAATGCCAAACGCTGTTTTTGTCCACCACTCATGCCTGAAACACGCTGCTTACGTCGTTCATCTAAACCATAAGTTTTGAGTTGCGCTTGGGTGCGCTGTTGTAATGTACTGCGATTCATACCGAAAATCTGGCCGATAAACTGCAAATTTTCTTGCACCGTAAGGTCGTCATACAGAGAGAATTTCTGCGTCATATAGCCAATTTTCAAACGCAGCAGTTCGGATTGCTTGGGAATCGAGAGCCCAAGTACGTTGACCTGCCCTGCGGTAGGCTGCAGCAAACCAGTTAACACGCGAATCGTGGTCGATTTCCCGCAACCATTAGGCCCTAAAAATCCGTAAATGCTGCCGCGTTCTACTTTTAAGTTAATGTTTTCTATGGCAGTAAAGTGCCCAAATTGTTTGGCGACATTTTCGGCATGGATGGCGTAATCGCTCATTGTGGCTCCTTACGGCAAATCGACTTGGGCGGGCAAACCCGATGGCAGGTCCATCGCACTTTCAGGCAGATCCACTTCGGCCAAATACATCAAACGTGAGCGCTCTTTTTCTGTTAACGCATAGTAAGGAGTAAAAGAAGGCTCATTCGCGACCCAGCGAATTTTGCCTTGATATTGATCTTTTATGCCGTCCACATGCACGGTCACCGTTTGGCCAACCACAAACGCTGCGAGGTGAGTTGCGGGCACATAAACCCGCGCGTACGGTAAGCGGTCGGCTTGCACAATCGCGACCACAGCATTGTTCGCTACGCGTTCACCAAGATGGTAAGGGAGACTATCGAGAATGCCATCGCGGGTGGCAAGGATAGTCAATTCATCGAGTTTTTGTTGTTGCAAGGTGACATTGGCTTGGGCTACGGCCAGTTCGGCTTTGGCTTGTTCTATGTCTTCGATTCGAGCTCCAGCGGTCAATTTAGTGAATTCTTCATGTGCCGACGCCAACTCTGCTTGCGCAGAATCACGCGCCGAGCGTGCAGCATCCACTTCCGATTGACTGATCAACCGTTTTGCCCCCAACTCTGCTTTACGGTTTAGTGTCAATTCAGCTTCTTTGTGTTGCGCCCGTGCTTTCGCGACGCGAGCTTGGGCAACGGCGATATCTTCGGGTCGCTCGCCGTTCGTCAGTTTATTCAATGAGGCCTGAGCTTTGGCTTGTTGTGCCAATGCTTGAGTCAATAGGGTCGTTTGGATCTGGCTATCGAGCTTGACCAGCACATCACCGACTTTAACGTGCTCGCCTTCTGCGATGGGAAGTTCACGAATGATTTCGTTACTGGTTGTGCTGAAAGTGATGCGATCGCGCTCTAGGGTTCCTAATGCTTGAGGTGGGTTTTCTGCACTACAAGCACTGAGCAGCAACGCCAATAGGCTTGCTATTGAGAGAGATTGAATCATGTGTCCACCGCCATTGTGCTCAATAACCTACACCTAAGTGTATGTTGTGATAAAGGATTGTTGCACTGATTATTGGCCAACTCTGTGACAGGTTGAACTGGATTTATTCATCAGAAATGAAGCAGTGTGGAATTTGGCTCCCAACTGGGAGCCAATAGCGCAGGAAATTTAGCGAAGTAAACTGTAGAGCAAAGCCGAAACGGCGAGCAATCCAATCAGTAACACGAAGAAAGTGCTGAAACGTTTTTGGTGTTCACGCAGGGCGGGCACTTTGAAGACGGCAATCATCGGCATAATGAACAAAATCATTGCGATGACTGGGCCCGAAAGCGCCTCCATCATGCCCAAAATGCTTGGGTTGAGGATTGCAGCGATCCAGATGGTGACAAATAAAAAGCCGATGGTGAGACGTTCCGCCAAACGTAGTGATACCCCTAAGTTTTTGGTCAGTAGGCCAGATAAACTTTCACGCGCCCCTAAGAAGTGGCCGAGGAAAGAAGAGGTGATGGCGATGAAGGCGACCAGTGGCCCGAGCGTCGCGATGAATGGGTTGTCAGTGACATTGGCCAGATAAGTCAGCACCGAAACGTTTTGCGCTTTGGCTTCTTGCAGTGCTTGTGGCGAAAGAGCAAGTACACAAGAGAAGACAAACAGCAACACAAACAAAATTAAGATCACGCTAGTGTGGCGCAGAATCTGCTCAGACTTTTGATCGGCTTGTTCACCATAATGACGACGCTGGATATTGGCAAAACTTGAAATGGCCGCAGCATGGCTGAATGAGAACACCACTACCGGTACGGCCAGCCATACAGTGTGCAGAAAATCGCTGGTTTGCGGAAAATCAAACGAAGGCATTGACCAGTAAGGGATCAAATACAGCGAGAGTAGGGCAAGGATCGCCGCCAGCGGATAAACCATCACAGCAAATGCGCGGAGCATAATTTTTTCGCCACTGAGCATGATAGCGATAAGCCCAAACACTAAAGCACCAGAAAGTAGTGCGCGTGGCGGCGATACCATGTCCGCTTGGTTAACCAAGAAACTATCGACTGTGTTGGTAAGGCCAACACCGTAAATAAGCAGAATAGGAAAAATCGATAAAAAATAGAGTAGGGAAATCAATCGGCCAGCATTTTGGCCAAAATGTTCTTCCACCACATCAGTAAAATCGGCATTTGGACGACGTGATGAAAGTACAAAACGCGCCAGTCCACGATGCGAAAGATAGGTCATAGGAAAGGCTAAGACTGCCATCAGCACCAGCGGCCAGAATCCGCCTAAACCAATATTGATCGGTAAAAATAAAATCCCTGCACCTACTGCTGTACCGAATAAGCTCAGTAACCAATAGGTATCATGTTGAGTCCATTTTGAGGAACGGGCAGCACTAAAATGGGTCACTTCCTGAGAGTCTTTCACTGAAATCTCACTTCTATAAAAATAATAATGTGGCGAATCCTACTCCTATTAGTGGTTATGATCATTTTGCGACACTGGTCATAATCACTGAAATTTTCCGTATGTGCTTAGTTTGCAAACTATGAAAAATTGAAAAACTCAGGTTATTAATCTAAGTTTGTGGTTTTTATTTGAAACTAAATACTAAAATTTTATGTTTTTTAGTAAATTTGATTTTTCGCTCGATTTTTGCTCAATGATAGGTGAGTCGATGCCTAAAGGGAACCGACGCTGGTATGCGGCACGCTTTTCGCGCACAATCGCTGTCATAACTCTTCTTATCAATCACATGAACCATGCGTACTCGTTTTCCTGCTGAATTGCTGCTTGTTGTGACCACCTTATTAGCTGCGGGAGGCTGGGTTTTCTCGAAGCAAGCGATTCAAGAATTGCCCCCGTTTGGCTTTATTGGCTTACGCTTTATCGCGGCCTCGCTTTGTTTGTTGCCATTTTGCTTGAATGCGTTGAAACAAGCCTCACGGCAAGCCTGTTTTCAATCGATGGGGGTCGGGGTTTTACTCGCCGCGTCACTTTTTTGTTGGATCCATGCCATTTCAATCAGTGATACCTTGGGTGAGGGCGCGTTTATCATGAGCCTCTCTATGTTGTTTGTGCCGCTATTGGCATGGCCGATTTTCGGACAGCGACCGATTCGTGCCTTTTGGCTTTCACTGCCCGTGGCGGTCGTGGGACTATTTTTGTTGGCATGGAATGGCACTTGGCAATTTGCCGCGAATCAGTTGTGGTTTTTAGCGGCCTCGTGTTGTTTGGCGCTGCACTTTAACTTCAATAGCCGCTTTTCAAGCCAGCTTCCGCCTATGTTATTGACGACCTTACAATTGTTTACTGCAGGCTGTTTGGGTATCACGTTATCTTGGTTAACTGAAAGTTGGCCTGCGACCATCAGTCTAGTGACCTGGAAGTGGTTTGCATTGAGTGTGTTGCTGGCCACTAGCTTGCGGTATTTAATGCAAACCATGGGACAAAAGAGTGCCAATCCGACGAATGCGGCGCTACTGATGCTGCTGGAGCCGGTGTGGACGTTAGTGTTAAGTGTGGTGATTTACCAAGAAACCATGCCATTTAACAAAATGTTGGGCTGTGGATTTCTGTTAGCCTCTTTGCTGTTGTATCGAGTCAGCTTGCTGCGTTTGCGGTAACTACGGAGCAGACCAAAAGGCCTTATACCACACCGCCAGCATGATGCTGGCGGTGTTCGTTATCCATTCAATCCAATACGGATTAAGCCAATTCAGGCAAGATCAGTTTGGCGATTTCAAAGTAGATGATAAGGCCAGTACCATCGACTAAGGTCGCGATGAATGGTGCGGAGACTACCGCTGGGTCGACATTCATACGGCGCAGTACCAGAGGAATGACCGATGATACCAGCGCGCTCCATAGCACTATTGCCAGAATCGTTAGCATCACCACCAAACCGATTTCAGGGCCGACACCCAGCGTCCAAGCACGGATCCACGCAGCCATTGCCATCGCCAGTGCAACCAGTGTGCTGGTTGACAATTCTTTGCGAAGTACGGTGCCAAGATTGCGTAAACTCACTTCACCGACAGCCATGGCGCGCACTATGGTGGTGGTAATTTGCGTACCACTGTTACCACCGGTACCGATAAGTAGCGGAATAAAGAAGGCGAGGGCGATCGCCGCTTCCAACTGCTCCTCAAAAGAGCGTAAAACCGTGCCCGTGTAGGCTTCCGCCACAAACAGTACCAAAAGCCAGACGATGCGTTTTTTCCACAATTGCCAAGGTGACGTTTGTAGATAGCTCGCATCAAGTGGCATGGAGCCACCTTGCATTTCAGCATCTTCCGTGGTTTCTTTTTCTAAGATACTGACCGCTTCTTCCAGATGGAAAAAACCGACTAACTGCTGCTGATGTACGACGGGCAGCACCGATAAGTTATGCTCAAGCAGCAGACGCGCCGCTTGCTCTTGGTCAAGATCGGCATCGAGAGTCAGACATTGTGGCTCAATAAGGTCACTCAACGCTTGATCGGAATGCGCCATCAGCAGCGCTTTAGGATCAATCGCCCCAAGCAGCAAACCATGTTGATTGACGACGTAAAGACGGTGGCGCGCTTGTGAATCGCCCCAAGATTCATATAGCACCTCTTTCGCTTCAACCACAGTTTGTGATTCAAGCAGAGCCAGACGCTGCGTGTGCATATGTGCGGCAACGCTCTCTTCTCCCCAGCGCAGACGTTCACGATAACGCTCCGCATTGATCGGATTCATCATGTTGAAAACGCCATGCAGCTCATCTTCATTTAAGCTACGTAAGGCTTTTTCGACAACGCGAGGATTGGCGTAAGCCAAGCCAAGATTGAGGGCGTTGCTATCCATAACACACAGTAAATGGCCTGCACGCGGAGCTGATAGCAACAGGATCAGTTCAGCCAGTTGTTCCCCTGTGAGCTGTTGTAAAGCAAAATGAATTTCTTGTTCGGTGAGTTTGAACAGTTTTTCCACCCACTTATCGCGACGTGAAGAGTGCGCGAGTTTGCGAGCAAATTCATTGAGTTGTTTCAGTTGTGCTGCCGCAACAACAGAGTGGTTTGTTTTCATTACATTCATCACACATACCTCATGTGACTCAGGACAGACCTGAATTGTTTGAACTTTGATGCAAGAAAACAGCAGTAATTGGACGAGCGAAAAGGAAATGGTATGAAAAAGGCTTCATCCCCGAGTCCCAGCTTCAGCACTGCACAACGTATTCGCTCACGCGAAAGCCACTTGGGTTAACACCTTAATCCGATGAAAACTGTCCTGATCTTGGGCATCTCTGGATGTCGTGAGATCAGTGGCCTATGTTTGTACAGGAGCCTCGCCTAACGAGATGCTGTAATTACACAGTGTGTTCATGATTTGAACGGCCCGAATCATAACGTCAGCATTATTAAATAAGCAAGATTGTTTTTTGTCAGTAATGTCATTAATAAGTCAATTTGTTATTTTAATAGGATTGAAAATTCACTATATGAATTGCTGATTTTTTGATCTGTTAATTAGTGAATGTTTGATTGTTTAGATTATCTACTGTGTCTAATTAAATTTATATAATTTGAAATATATCTTCACATTATAGGTTTCTGATTGATCATTTCTGCATAAATAGATTATTATTTCCGCAAATTTTGATTCATACTTCGAGTAGACTTTTGTTATTACGCTTTATTGCCCTCGCATTTTTTTTATTTATTTCATCTTCTGCAAATTCGGCTGCATATTTAGATGCAACAGAACAAAGCTATCTACGCCAAAAATCTCAATTAACAATTGCTGTATTGAAAGAAGTGTGGATGCCGTATTGGGGTGGACTTGATGGTCTGCCTATGGGGATTGAACATGATTTTGCTACTGGTATCGCAACAGAGCTGGGAGTAGAGATACGCTACAAAGGCTACGATACGATTGAAGCTCTACTCGATGGGGTCAAATCAGGCCAGGCTGATATGGTGATAGGGTTTGGTAAAACTGAGCAACGAGAAGGGGATTTTTTATTTTCCGAACCCTTATATGAAAATGTGCGTGTTATTTGGTTGCGTGAGAAAGATCTAGCTAAACAACCATTTGAAAATCTTAAATGGGCATGTATTCAAGGAACTTCTTATTGTGATTTAATTATGGAACGTGGTTATAAGAACCTTCTTATGGCCAGAAATTACAGCAGCTCGGTAGAAATGATTCGCCAAGGTATTGCAGACGCGACCATCACTAACTACGTATCGCTGAATTCCTTTTTGAGTAAAAACCGGATCTCGAGTGGACAAGTTGTTTTTGATGAAAAGCTCGGTACTCAAATTAACCGAGTATTAATTAATATTCGAGAGCCTATTCTATTAAGTGCTATAAATAAAGTTATTAAAGCAGATAGGTTAGGTTTAACTCAAAATAAATTAAATTCACTTGATGTGTATTTTTTAAATGATCAGGAAAATTTAAAACTCTTAAGAAATGAAAACACTAATAAAGTGGTTAAATATACGATTAATGATAATGCTTTTCCACTTTCTTATTGGGATGATAAAGAAAAACGATATAAAGGTTATGTTCATGATCTGTTAGAACGTATCGATTTTAGAAGTATTCTTGAATTTGAATTCGTCCCTGCTAACGGCAGAAGTGTTGATGAAATGCTGCATCATGGTGTTGTCGATATTATTCCAGCCTACAATGCATCTAATATTGATTCTCGAGACCTTCTCTCGGTTGGTTCATATGACTACCTCTCATTCTGTTATATCGAAACACTCGTACCATATTCAGAGAAGAAATTGGCAGTTTTTGACCGGACTGGCAATTTTTATCATTATTTGTATACACAAGGGAGAATAAAGTCTGCGCCAGTCTATCATGATGCTGATGAGCTCATGCGAGCCCTTAAGACAGGTGAGGTTACGCATGCCATGGTGAATAAGTCATTGATTAGTCATTGGGTAGCAGAGTTCGGTTCAAATGTTTTTAAGCGTGCAGATGAATCAGGAATGCATGATATCAATGTCGATGTCACTATGGTTCTTCGTAAAGACTCTGCGGCTTTACAGAATATGATGCATAAAGTACTAGCTACCTTTACTCCTCAAGAAATAGATGAAATGAAATCAAAATATAACAAGGTTACGGTGAATTATGGCTTTGATAAAAGACAAGTTATCATCTATGTTCTAATTGCAGTTTGTATTTTATTAACAATAGGATTTGTTTTTACTTTGTGGGTGGCACGTTTGCGTGGCTTATTGATTAACACCCAACATGTTGCCAAACTCTCTACGCACCAAACTCAATGGCTAACAGAATTACTCGATGCTATTCCAAGCATGATCTTTATTTCTGATAATAAGGGTGAAGTTGTACTCACTAATGCAAACTACCGAAAAAACTTTCAAGTTTGTGGCGATAACGACTGTTTTAATCGACGCTCAGATTGCTCCTTTATTGCCTTGCCAGAAGGGCTTGATGCCGAATATTCACTAGTGATACAAGCCCCAGAAGCGAATTGTTCAATTGGCGGGCATTTTTTCCATGTTATTCGCCGAGCCATTTCTCACCCGATCAATCAAAGGCAATACTATCTCACACTGTTTAACGATATCACTGAGTTGAAAGAAACCGAGCAAGCTCTACGCCAATCCAATGAGCAAGCGTTACAGGCGGTAGAAGCGCGAAATCATTTCTTGGCAGTCGTCAGTCATGAATTACGTACCCCGATTGCGGCGATGCTGGGACTGATGGAGATTTTGGCTTCACGTTTAAAAAGCAGCGAAAGCCAACTGCTGTTGACCAATGCGATAAGCTCGGCAGAGCGTTTGAAATTACACGTTAACGATATTTTGGATTTCTCAAAGATAGAGGCGCAGCAGTTACAGCTGGATATTGGGCTGTACAATTTAGCCGATGAACTTGGGCCGTTATTGCGTGGATTTGAAGCCAGTGCCCAGCTCAAAGAGATTGAGTTTGATGTGATTTGGTCGCCGAATTCGTTACTGCTTGCGAACTTCGATGCCTTGCGTTTTAACCAGATCGTGACCAATCTTCTTTCTAATGCGATCAAATTTACTGACCAAGGACGAGTGGTTTTTAAAATCGACGTTTCCCCTGAGGTGTTAACTATCGTGGTCGAAGATACCGGTTGCGGTATGACCCAGACACAAATCGATTCGCTGTTTGTTCCTTTTGTGCAAGCTGACAGCACAATCACTCGTCGCTTTGGTGGAACAGGCTTAGGTATGTCGATTGTCGCCAACCTGATTGAACTGATGAATGGCAAGATTGAGGTGAAGAGTGAGTTTGAGCAAGGGACGCAAATCAAAGTGAACTTGCCTCTTGTGACGCAAACTTGTGATGAGTTTCGTGGGCAAGTCGTTGCTATGTCTTATCGATCCCCTTATATGCTGTGGGCTAAAGCGCTGGGAATGCGAGTGGAAGAGAATGAAGAGTGGGTCGAGCAGAGTGGCCACAATATTTATCCAGATTTGCTGCTCAATAGGCTCAGAGAGGTCTCCAATCTGACTCAGGCTCAAGCTGAGCCTGCCCATTCTCGTTTGCTACAAGGTCACGTATTAGTGGCCGATGATGATGCGATTAACCGTTTATTGATCAAAAAACAGCTCAGTGAACTTGGTTTGAGTGCCACCTTGGTGAGTGATGGATTGCAAGCTTTCGAAAAGCTCTCGCAACATCCTGAGCAGTATGATTTGTTGATTACTGACTGCCATATGCCACATCTTGATGGGTTTGCTTTAACGCGAAAAGTGAAGCAAGAGATATCCCTATTTAAAGGCGCAGTTGTGGGTTGTACTGCAGAAGATTCGCGCCTAGCAGCGGAACAAGCTCTGCAAGCGGGTATGGATAAGGTGATTTACAAACCTTATACCTTAGCCAATTTGCGCAAAGTACTCAGTCGTTATCTCACAACGCAATGGGTCGCACTGCCTGAACAATCTTGGCTTGACGCTTACCAAGAAGAAGAGCGCGAAGAGATGGCTCTGGTGGTGGCTGAGTCACTTGCTCAAGATATCGCTTTACTCAATCAGCCAGACTGTGATGTCAAAGCACTGGCACATCGAATCAAAGGGGCAGCCGGCTCCCTTCAACTACAGCGGTTAGCCGATTTGGCTAAAACCGTTGAGAAACAAAACGATCCACAACAACTTGTGGCCGATAAGCAGCAACTGATCAATGCCATGCATGAAGTGGTCGAGCAGGCACAACAGTGGCTTCATCAGCATCAGAGCGAATAACGTTATGAAAATAATGATAGTAGAAGATGATCGAATTCAGGCGACGAGCCTGAAGCTCAAGCTAAGACAGCTTGGGTTGGATGACGTCATCTTGGCTGAAAACGGATTTGCTGCCTTAGAACTGTGTAACAAAGTGAGTATCGATTTGATGTTTTGCGATATTCGAATGCCGCAGATGGATGGGATCAGTTTGTTATCACAACTGAGTTTACAGGCACCTAAGATAGGTGTGGTGATACTCAGCGCGGTGGAAGATACGATTCTTGAGTTAACCCACAACATGTGTAGTTTGGCTGGATTTGCTTATGTTGATCGCTTACCTAAGCCCTACGAAGTGGAGGATTTACAGCGTGTTGTCGAGGGGTTTCAAAAGCAAACGGAGCCCGAAACCAGTCACAAACCTGCAATCACGCTAACCTGTGACGAGATTGAACAAGCTTTTTTGCACGATCATATTTTTAATTACTATCAACCACAGTTTGATTTTCGCAGTGGGGCGATGGTGGGCGTTGAAGCGCTAGTACGTTACGAGCACCCAACTCATGGCATGTTAAGCCCAGCAGTGTTTCTGCCTTTAATTGAGCAGTGTGGCTTGCATGAGAAACTCTTCCTTACTGTATTAGAAAAGTCGGTCTCTGCACTGGCCAGTATTGGTGCTGACTTGCAGCTTTCCGTCAACATCAGCCAGCGCAACTTGCAACACTCGATCTGTGATCCCATTCTCGCCATCTGTGAGCGGTATGGCTTTCCCGCAAGCAAACTGACTCTAGAGATGACAGAACATGAGGTGTACAACGGAACCCCGACCTCATTGGCCAACCTTGCTCGACTGCGAATGTATGGCGTTGGGCTATCGATTGATGATTTTGGTACGGGCTACGCGTCATTAGGTCAACTGGCTCAATTGCCTTTTACGGAACTCAAGATTGATCGCAGCTTTGTGCATGACTTGGCAAGCAACTACAAACACCAACAATTGACCAATATGTGTTTGTTGCTGGCTCAATCTTTGGGGTTGCACTGCGTCGTCGAAGGGGTAGAGAACGAAGAAACATGGCAATACTTACGTCAACTTGGGGTAGATACTTGCCAAGGTTACTACGCCGCTAAGCCAATGCCGATTGCTCAGTTGAGCGAGCTTTACACTAAAAATCGTCGTCAGTGTTTAGGTTGTCAAAGCATGGATGATGGCTGGCAAATCTTGCTGGTGGATAACCATATGCTCAGCGCCACGGCATTACAAAAAGTGCTCAATAAAGAAGAGAACGTCAGTAAGGTGTTTGTGGCACAAGATATTGAGCAGATGCTGCACAAACTGCGCGATTTACCGATCAACCAGCTGGTCGTCGAAAGTCGGTTTTTATCGACAATCAGTCCTGCGGCATTTCACGAGTTGCTTGAGCCTTACTATCGAGGAGCGATCTTGGTGCTGCATGATGGATTAACCGCTGAAACTCAACAGGATGACTCCAAAGCCATCGTCGTCAAAGCGAATACTTTGATGGAAACCAGTTCTCGGATCTTACAGCAAGCGCAGCAGAGCACTGTGCGCCCACAGGCGCAACAAGAAGAGCTTGCTCAGCTTTCTGAGCGAGAGTTGACGGTTGCGAAAATGTTAGTGGAAGGGCTGACAAATAAGGAAATCGCCCTACAACTCGATATCAATCAAAAAACCGTAAGCACTTACAAGACTAGGATTATGACCAAGTTAGGGATTAAATCGGCCATGGAATTGGTGCGTTTTGTAACATTAAAATAGTACCGAGAGTTATGGCGGTTCCTACTCTATGCGGCACGGCAAGCTGAATCGGCACAGCGAGATCAGTGGTTGCAAGAAGCGAAATCGATTCTGAAAGGGCTTTACGATAAAGGTCAGCATGAAGAGTTGTTGCCTCACTTGGAGTTAGTAACGGCACATTTAGCGATGGAAGAGGGTGAATTTGGGGTTTCGGTGGAGATCTTAAACAAGATTTATCGCGCTAAACCGTTCGAATTGTTTGAAGATCGCTACCATTTTAGGTGGCTACTTAATGTGATGGGTTTTGACTCTGAATTTGCAAAATGCATCAGCTGGTGTAATGCAACCCTGTTAAATCAAGAAACAGCAGACCATCGACTCGCTACTGGCCGACGGCATTCACGGAATCGGAAGCAGAACGCTTGTTGAGAAGTTGTAACCGTAACATTCGACAATTGATGAACGAAGCAGAATTGCAGCAAGATCAATATGATGAGCTATATCAAAAAGCGCTGAGATTCCGTAGCCGTTATCGTTTACAGCAAACCGAACCAGTTGAAGCGTAACCGCCCTCTACAGAGGGCGATTACGCCGTATCATCAGTCGAAATAGGCCACCATTTCGACCGTGTCGCCGAGTTGCTGTGCGTTTAATGAAAAGTGCACATACCCCTCCTGAGTCACGGGAATACGCAAATATTCATGATTGTCGGCATAGACTGAGGCGTGCTCAAACTGCTCTCGAGTTGGCCAATACGCTTTTGCTGCAAACAGGTCGACATTGCCTCGGTTTTGTTCTGAAGCGGTGAGCCATACTTGCACTTCACTGACGCCTTTTGGCACGTAGATGGCCACATAACGTTGTTGTTGAACGGTTAGGCTCTGGCTTTTACCCGCTTCTAAAACCACAGGAGCAAGATCATCTTTGACAGTCGGTTGCTCATTAGGCTGTTCGGTGACTAGGTGTGTGTTGAGGATGACTGCTGAGTAATCCGCACGTCCTGCAACACTCAAATAGTAGCGTCCGGGTTTGATGTAACCATTCTGCTCAGGTTTGAAGGTAATTTGCTCGTTGCTTCCATGGGTAAATTTCGTCACTTGATAATCATAGTAATGGGCAACCTGTTGGTAGCTCATATACAGATCGGCGTCTCCCTCTCCGGAGATCTGAACTTGGAACTCTCGGCTGTATTCTGGCACATCCACATAGAATAGATGCTCACTGTATGCCTTTCCTGTCAGTGTCAAGGAGGTATTGGCCACTAAGTGAGTGACCGCATTCGGTTGTGGATCTGGGTTAGGCTGTTCTGGATTATCTGGATTATCTGGATTATCGCGTTGCAATGTATCCAGCCAAGCGGAGAACTCGACGCTATAGCGTTCGCCCAACAATTTGACACTTTGTGACCACTGATCAAACTGCCCAGCGCGAGAGAGTGCCAGTAAGCTTTCCACGTCTTGCGGATGTTTTTCCAGCATAAAGCGCACGGCTAAGTAACCCCAGCGATAAATGCGGTTTGTGTCGTGCGAATAGGTAGTCGCAAACACATCAGAAAGGCTCAATTTACCTTGAGAGATGAGCTCAACCGCCGCTTGGTAGCTCTGTTTATAATGCATATATTCAGCGAAACCTTCTAACCACCACACAATATGACCATGGGCTAAGTTATCACTGAACGAACCATACTGGTTGAAGCGCGCATCCAGATAATGGGTGTACTCATGCTCTAAATTGAGGATCGACAAATCCGCGTCATTGGCATAACGATAAGCGACAAAACGTGCTTGATTGCTTTTATCCGCTGGGTTGCCTTCTAAATACTGTCCGCCATTGTCGGTGGTATTGCCAAATAAAAACGAAGAGTAATTGACATAGCTGCTGTTATTGGCAAATACCACTACTTCAACATGCTCATTGTGGTCGTCGGCGACAGGAGCAAATCCCGTGTTGGCCACTTGGTGGAAATCTTGCTCTTTTTGATTCAATACGTCACAGGCTTGGGCGGCTTGCGTATCCGAAAGATCTTGCGAGCGAATAATCGCAGGGCCTTGGCATTCAAAGCGGTTTGGCAAAATGCGTGCAGCTAAATCGCGCTTCGCAGCATCAAGGTCGATACCTTGTTCTTGCAGCCCTTCAGGTGCGTAAGATTGCAACATCTCGACGGCGGCTAGCCACAATTTGTCGTGTTTACTTCCTAAGGGATAGCGAGCAATCACTTGTTGCATGACATATAGTGCCTTTTGCTTGGTCGTTGCATCTGGGCTAATCAGTAAGCGGCCAGTTTCACGCAGAGCGTTGTAAACTAAAAACTCAGCGTCGGTTTCTAATGCCCACTCATTGTCCAGAGCGAATCGATACAAGGTATCAATATGTTGAGTATTGGAGGCTAAGTAGCGGTAAAACTCCGAGTTACCCACATGGCCAGACATAGCGCGGAATAAGTTATTTAAACCATCGACCCATTGCGTATCTTGCGCCGTTTCTCGATTGAAGCGGTGCAGGGCTAAGATCATGGCATCCATCGTCAGGGGCAATTGTTTGACGTTATCTACCATTAAACTTAGGCTCTTCATTGCGCCCACTTGTTCACGGCCTTGGTCAAAAGCATGCGGATGACGCAAAAAGCGGTCGATAGATTGAGCAAAGCGTTGACTGAGTGCTTGAGAGTAAGGTTCACGCCCTGCGTTGTAACGCACGTAATACGCTGCACGAATGAACTCACCATAGTTTTCTAAGCGACGAGCTTGCTGAGCCTCGCCGGTGTAACGAGCAATTTCAGCATTTAGCGCAGTGTGTAAATGCGCAAGAGAAGCTTCGCTATAGAGGTTATCCAAGGTTGCAACCGGTGCGTAAAACCATGAGTTGTAACAAGTTTGTGTCGCTGCAGCAATTTGCGCAGGAAGATCGCGCGCAGGCTGTAAATCTTGTATCTCACAAGCTGCTTGTGAATAGGAAGAGTAAGAAAAACCTGCGATGAAGCAAGCCAAAGCGATGGGATGACGTCGGACGCGTTTTTGAGGGTACACAGTAACACCTATTTATTATCAATATATTGAGGGTGTGGGTTATACGTCTCATCATTGATTCAGTGAAACCGAAATCATAAAAACTATGAGGTTGATTCAGAAAATAGAGCATGTACTCTATTTTCTGGTGGAAAAAATAAGCAGCCGCGAATCACTCAGAAGCTGTGTGACTAACTCTTAGATAAATAAGGATTTATTTCGGAATCTGTTAAATTTTAGAAGTTGAATGTATAGGCAGCACCTAACGTTACCGCCCACCCAAGGTCTCTTTGAAGTATTGGGCTAGTCGAATCATGATGTTCAAGTTCTAGCTTCGCAATGCTGATCCAGTTATTGCCTAAATCATAAATCCCAATTAATCCTGCTTGATAAACCCAAGTGCTTTTGGCGGTAAAAGCCGGTAAGCGGGAGCGAGAGGATTCTGATGGCGATACAGAATAAAGGTGTTGTGAAAGCTTAGCATCCCGATAGTCGACTTCCACATAGGGGGTGAGGGTTAGTTTAGGAAGTTCGGTGGCGTAGCTGCGGCTTAAATGCAATTGCACTTCGTAGCCGTCATGAACGCTAGTCACATCGTGCAGGTAAGTGATTCTGGCACCGACGGTTCCAAAAGTGATTCCCAGTTCACCGTTACCTTTGCGTTCATCAACACCTGAAGGGATCTTATCAAAATCTTGGCTTACTTCTGCAAAACGCCATTGGCCACTCAAACCAAACCAAGGGTGAAACAGGGTAAGGTTCGCAAGAGAGCCATCTACAAATCCATATTTGCCGTTATAAAACAGATTAGGTTCCAGCGATAAGCTTGCATTTTCTTCGTTTGCTAGAAACACCGACTCACCGTAAACCAAGCTACCACCGATGAAGCCGTAGTCATAATAGTCAGGCAAATCTGCCGAGTAACTGAAAGGGGCTGTGGCGGTGAGCGAGAGTGCCAGCAATCGAATAGTGCATTTCATAGACTTTGTCTCCTTGAAAAGGGTGATTTATCGGAGCGACTTGTTGTATTGCTCGGTTATCCAAGTCGCGAGAGATATAGAACCTTTTAGGAGCCTTTTTCTTTCTTAATTATTTATTTTGGTGATGTGTTTAATCTGCTGACCACACATTACGAATATCCGGCCAACCCCAGTTGGTGAGCTCAACATCGTGTAATACACCGTGGAAACGCAAGGTTTGTCTATGGTGGAAAAGAGGCGCAAGCCAAGATTCACTGACCAAAAGTGAAGCAATCGGCTCCAGTTGATCGAGATATTGAGGTAATTGCGTTTGCTCGCGCACCGCATTTAATTGCTGCATCAGCCATATCACCTCATCGGGGCTGGCGCACGCATGCAGAATCGGGTTGCTGAATAACATAGCAAAAGCGGAAGCGTGGCGGTTGTCATCCAAATTAATGTTGGTCAGTACCAAGGTTTCATCCAGCTCGCCCTTGAGCGCACGTTGATTCAATTCCCGATAAGTGTAAGTGTGAATACTTAATGTAATGCCTTGAGCTGCAAGCAATCTGGCAATCGCTTGGGCACAAGTCTGTAATGCGGTGTAGTTGTACAAGGCCAAGGTCAACTGCGTGGGAAGCGCAACTTTCGGAGCTGGAGATTTCAACACAGCGCGCCAGCTTGGCAGCAAGTTGTGCGCGGGTTCGACGCCAAACATTACTCCGTGACAGCGAATATCTTGCTCAATCGTGTTTGGATTGAGTAGCTCGCTGAGTCGGTGTGCTTGAGCTTGATCCAACGGTTGCTTGGCTCTCTGGTTAAACAGCACCATTAAACACCCATCTTCGACGCGGCTTTGCTGTTGGGCGGCAGAGGTTAAATGAGGCGAGTCTGATAGTGAGACTTGATGATGGCTGGTCGTATTGGCTTCCGGCTGATTAGTTTCAATGAGTGGGCGACTTAAACGCTCCTCATCGACTTGCCAAATGGTCACACGATCGGTCAAGGCTCGACAGCCGTAGAATTGACTGAATGCTTTGAGCTTGAGTTTATTGCGGGTGTGTTCCTGAACTTCAAAAGGGCCACAACCGATCACCGGAACAATTTGCCCTTCATGAAATTGGCTGTAATTCAATTGACTGACCGGTTGAATGGCGTATTTCACGCCAGAAATCATCCCTGCAAATCCCGGATCTGGGCGCTCTAAGTTGAATACCACTTGAAAAGGGGTTGGCGCTTTAATATCGCTAATATGTGCCAGCTCTGCACGGTGTGTTTCTAGGCTAGAGAGTTTGGCAAACAGGCTGACAATGGTATTGGCATCCAGCGGCGCACCATTATGAAAGGTTAATTCGGGTCGCAGATAAAACGTCCATTGCCAAGTGTGCGGATCATAATGCCAATGATGCGCCAGTTCGGGGTGTACATGGCCATTAGCATTAGAGCTGACCAAACAACTGTAGATCTGACGGATCAAAAAACGCTCGCTACTTCGCTGAGGAAGATGGGGCAGCAGTGGTTCAAATGGACGCTTATAAGTGAGCTGAATATGCAGCCGTCCTTCTTGTACCGTAGCACCAGACGTTTTCTTTAACAGTTTGGCAAAAGCGACCTCATCGTTATCTAAAATCGCTAATGCTCGTTCGTATTTACCGATCTGTACTCGTTTGGCCGCCAGTTGCTCCTTGAGTGGCTCAAGTTCTCTGTGCAGTAATAATGAAGAGCGGTGATGTCGTCCTGCCTTCGGTGTCCAAGTTAACCAACCCAATTGATTCAAACGCACCAGCAAATTTCTTGCGTGACGAGGACTCGTAAACAGTCGCTCCGCCAGTTCAGGCAAAGTGGTTTTAATATCGTGACCCACACCCAAGGGAGTCAGCCTAGCGTAATAGCGCAATAAATTGAGATCAGACATGGTTACCTCAACGCTTAGCTCATCTGCGGCTATTGTAGTGAAAAAAGGTGGAGTTAATGGTGAAAACCTACGGGTTGTTTGTTCCTCATTTCTCGACCTCTCGGTGCGAAATCCCCAATTTTCTGCGTAAAACGGTGTAATGCGGAGCAAAGTGATTTAAATCGCTCACTTTTTTGTTTCCTTAATCAGGATGACAATAAAAGCATCAACACAACAAGGAGTGCAGAGTATGTTCAGATCACCCGTTAACGAACAGACGATGGCCGCCTACTATCAACAACGGCTGCAGCAAACTCATAGTGTGATTGAGCGAATGGCACTGGTTGCGTTATTTGAGTTGCTCTTTACTCAAACGCCCCCTGAGCCAGAACCGCCCAAATCACCAACCCAATAACAAGATAAAACCCGCAGCACTCGCACTATTGCTCCTGACGCTTCCCCCAAGCTGATACGCGAGTGCTGCTTCTTTCCTACTTGAAGCTTGCTGGGTGACTTTGTGAGCACATAGCCAATAATACACCGCTGATTTCGCTAAACTCTTGCCCTAACCGAATGAAGAGGAGTGGGTGATGGCGATTCGTAATGTGGTATTTGATGTTGGCAATGTGATTGTAAAATGGGCACCACAAGACATTGCCCAACTGACGTTTGGTGAGGGAGAAGAGAGTGCCGTCATGGCAACGGCTGTATTTAAAAGTGAGTTTTGGCGCGATTTGAATAAAGGAAAGTACACCGAGACTGAAGTGAAACGGGCGCTTCATCAGGAATTGGGGCTTTCCTTTGATACTTTAGAACAACTCTTCTTCCATATTAAAAATACCCAAGTCTTGTTGTCTGGGACTCAGCAATTAATGGATGATCTCCTCAAAGCGGGTTATCGTCTCTACGCGTTGACCGATAATGTGAACGAGATTGTCACTTACTTAAAAAAACAATATGACTTTTGGCCCAAATTTACTGGCGCAGTAGTGTCGAGTGAGTGTGGTTTGCTTAAACCTGATCCGGCGATTTACCAGCATCTGGCAGACTCCCAGCGCATTCTCCCGCAAGAAAGTGTCTTTATGGATGATATGCCAGCCAATGTCGAGGGGGCGCGCCAACAAGGATTTCATGCCATTCAATTTGTTGATGCGCACCAAGCAAGAGTACAGCTAGCGCAAATGGGGCTGCACTTTTAAAGGTCAGCGCTTTGGCTAAATAGATGAATACTTGATGTGGTAACGTCAAGTCGTTTTGTTATCGCAATGAATAGGGCAGGTGAAAAGCCTGCCCTATGTGTTTGTTTGTCTGGTGGCTATTTCGTCGGATAAATCGTCAAAGGCTCAAACGTTGCCGTTGCATTGCTGCTGGCTCCCGGATGATCGGTGTATTGTGTGTCTTGCATTAGGGTATAAAACACATCAACGAAGTCATCATCATTCACAAGGACGCCATCGGGAATAGCCTCGATAATTTTTCCCGTGATCTGCGCAATAATCGCGTAGCCTTGTACTTCAGGATTAGGGATAAGCTTGAGCACCTCTTCCGCCACTTTCACCAGTTGTTTCGCTAGTTCTTTATAATCCGTGCCATCATCTTGCTCCATGAGGATCATATCCACAGCACCCCAGCGATAGCGAACCCAGTGAATGACAACCTGATTCGGGAAATAATCTTGCTTATCGTAATCCAGATAAGGCATATCAATCAGATCAATGGTTGGTTTATCGCGGCTTGGATCAACTCCAGTGACTAGCGCATAAATTTCGGCACGGCCTGAAATCCAAGGTTCTTTGTCATCTTGCAGACGAATTTTCTTTAAAACAGTGGTGGAAATGGGCGCTGTATCGGCGGATGCAGAGCGACTCAAAGAACGTGTCGATGCTTCAATTGAGCTACTCTCTTGCGTAGACAATTGTGGGCTTTGCCCTAAGCGCTGCATTTCCGCACGCATGGCTTGCAGACCCGCTTTGAGTTCGACGGCGCTGTCGTTATCAACCACAAAGATGGGGACATCTGGCAATTGGTAGACATCGAGTTGGTGGATTTGGCCATACACATCATAAGCTTCAATGTATTGCCAGCTATCATCGTTACCACTCGGCTCAAAAGCAAACAGCGGACTCTGTCCTTCTTGCCATTCTTTGAGCATCGAAGCATCGGCCAAACGCAGTTGCAGAAGTTGCTCTGTAAACTGGTCAATACCTTTTAAGGTGCGCACATTCTTATCTGCAGAGCGCAACTGTTGGCTCATCTCAGTATTTGGCGCGGATTCCACCAGTTCGGAGACTGAAATGCTCAAGTTATCTGCACTGATTTGTGTTTTGAGTGTTTGCGCGTAAGCGGCATAGTTTTGGCTGAAGGATTCCGCCAATTGACGCTTTTGTGCAACGACGGCATCCGCCTTCGCTTGCGCTGTTAGTCCGGTGTTGCTTTGTGTTTCTTCTGATTGGCAGCCAACCAGTGCAACAGTCAGAAGCACTGCTATGGAGAGTGGTTTATGCATAGGTGAAACCTTTTCTTGTTGTAGTTAAATAGAGTAATAACTCTATTTAACTAAGCTACCACGCTTTACGCGTGATACAGAGAGAAACTATTCAGCAGGTTTATCTTTGTGGCTCAAGATCAAAATCTGCAGCAGTACGATGAATAGCAGTACAAAATGCTGCTGAGGCGGCTGAAAGGATTGCTGGAATGGTTAAAGCTGGGAGAAAGGGCGGGTTATCTTCCGCCACAATCAGTTAGTTTGGTTAGTGTAAGTTAAGCATTGTAACGTGCGATTTCTTGTTGCATTTCTTCAGCGAGCCTTGCCAGTTCCAGTGTGGCTTCGGAGCTCTGTTGGGCTCCTAACGCAGTTTGGTTGGAGATATCACTGATGGTGATAATGTTCTTATTGATTTCCTCTGTCACTGCACTTTGTTCTTCTGACGCAGTGGCAATTTGTGTGTTCATGGTTGAGATACGATCTACGTTAGCCGTAATTTGTGACAGGGCTGTACCGGCTAAACGCGCTTTTTCGACCGCTTTTGATGCCCCATCTACCCCTTGTTCGATTAGGTGAGCAGAATCTCGACTACTTTGCTGCAAACGTTGAACGGTTTGAAGAATTTGTTTCGTCGATTCTTGGGTGCGGCTTGCCAAGGTTCGTACTTCATCGGCAACCACTGCGAAGCCTCGTCCTTGTTCCCCCGCGCGCGCCGCTTCAATAGCAGCATTGAGCGCCAATAAATTGGTCTGTTCAGAAATGCCTTGAATAACATCAACTACACTGCCGATATCTTCTGAATCTTTGGCAAGCAGTTGCATTGCTGCGAGCATTTTTTGTAAATCAGAGGAAAGATTTTCAATCATCGCGATATTCTCATCAACCACTTTACGCCCTTGCTTTGCGGCTTGTTCTGCTTCTTCAGATGCTTCAGCAGCAAGGCCAGCACTTTGCGCGACTTCGTGAACAGTGGCGGTAAATTCATGAATGGCAGTAGCAATTTGCTGGGTTTGTGATTGTTGCTCCACGATGTTCTGCTTAGTTTGCATTGCAACAGCTGCATTTTCTTCGGCGGCCGTCGCTAATGCAGAAATCGAGTGCCGATTACTACTGATCACTTCTTGAAAGCTGCCCACGATACGGTTGACGTATTCTGCAATATCAGAGAATTCATCGTCTCCGGCTACGGGGATCCGCTGAGTGAGGTCACCATTGGCAATATTGGTTGCTGAACTCGCCAACTGGTGAACGGCATTGTTCACTCGCTTTGCAATCAATAGCGCTAGGGTTGTGGTGACGACTAAAGCGAGGGTACCTAGCAAACTGACACTCCAAATGAATTGCTGAATATCGGACTGTGAAATGGAAAAGTTGTCTTTGCCTTCTTGGATCTGGATGTCAAGAAATTCTTCTGCAGCTTTTTTAATATCACCATAAAGAGGATTGATCTTTTGCAGCAGAATCAGGTTGGCCTCGTCGTATTTTCCTTCTTTAAGTAGGGCGAGTGCTGGTTGAAAACCATTGTCGGTGACTTGGTCAAGTTTCTCTTTCAATGAATAAATGACGGCTTTTTCTTTGTCATCCAAGGCCGTGGCGAGAATCTGCTTATCGATAATTTCATGTAAATCAGAGATGGAGGTTTGGATCGCCTCGATGTGGATTTGGATCGGGTGATCATGCATGAGTACATATTTAGAAGTAGGCTCATGTTGAAAAGCCAAAAGTAGTTGGCTACGTGCATTGCCTAACTCATCCAGTATGCGACCTGCCCGAATCGTATGCTGCATGCCTTTGGTATAGAGCGACTCAATAGAGTCGGACGCATCTTGCATGCCCGTTAGTCCCTTAAAACCTAGAAAAAGAATTGAAACGACAATCAGCACTACAATCAGTTTTAAGCGAAGACCAACGCTATGCAATGAGTTTGTAGTGCCTGTTGCTATCGTGCGATGAGCACGATTCTGTAGATTGGATACCATCATCCACCCCCGACAAAAAATGAGAAAGTTATTGAAGTTGCACTCATTTCAGTATGGTTCAAGCGACATCACTGGCATCAATTTCACGGCGTTATGATAGGTAGATCATGATTTTTTATGTCGATATTGATACAGGTTATTTTCATCGCCATACAGCTCACAAGAACCAACCAAGGTAAAGCCGATTTTCTTCAATAAAGCATTGGATGCTTGGTTGTTAGGCAGGGTTATCGCGAGGAGTTGCTGGAAATAAAAGTGTTGGAAAGCGTGGTGTAATACAGCTATTGCCGCTTCTTCGGCATAGCCTTTTCGCCAATGTTCAGGCAAAAAAGCATAGCCGATATCGGGTTGCTGCAGTTCTGGCCTTTTTATGACACCACACATGCCAATAGGTGTACCGCAGGCCTTGAGCTCAACCATATTGAGACCAAATCCGTTGGCATGATAACTGGCGATGGGACCATTCGTGAGATAGTTCAAGGCTTCTTCAGTGGTGTGCACATTCTTGTCCGCGATATAGCGGATAAAAGACTCTTCATTGAGCAAACGGATAATAAATGGCGTATCGCGGTGCTCAAAATGCCGAATGACTAGACGGCGAGTTTCAGTGACTAAGGTCATAAACTTCCTTGTTGAGGCATTGAATGATCGGTATAGGGGACGAATCTGTGGCTTCTTGCTGTTTACTGACAATATCGGACATTGCACAGCCCCCAATTGTTGTAAAATCCGCGCTCAATCGGTTTTATATTTCTTATCATAACAACCCATGAGGTTTGAATGAAAAAGTTACTTCTTGCTTTCGTTTTGGTGTTGATGGGCTGTTCAGATATGGTCGAAAATTACTACGCCGACTATCAGCAGGCTCAGGCGGATCATCTGTTTGAACGCGGCTGGCTGCCGCCAATTCTTCCCGCCTCAACCACGCAAATTCAGGTTGCGAATAATCTGGATAGTAACTATTCACAAGGATCTTTTGTGATTGCTGAAGCAGATTTAGCGCAATTTATTGAACAACTGGAAGCGTGTGAGTTCTCGGGGTTGTATCGTTTTCAAGCGGAAAAAAGCGTTTGGTCATTTACGCTTGATACACAAGGTAAAGTGAGGTATCAACTCACGTCTCGTGCTGAATAAGTCATTGAACATTATTGGATGAATCGGCGCACTATAGGTGATTATGCCTTGTTTTTGATGGGAGCGAAGTGTGGAAATCAGCGATCAATGGGTAACTGTTATGTTACCTTCTTTGATTCATCGGATTGGTAGTGACACCATTAAGCGTTTAAAACCTCAGGCCCAATCTTTGGGTTGTGAGTTAAAACGTATTCGCCGCTCACGCAATTGGCAGTTGGTGGGAGAGGCTATCTCTGTACAACACTTTGTTACCCAAATTAAGCCGACTGAGTATCAAGATGCCGAATATCTGATCAGAAAACTCGAAATGGCGATGAAGCAACACAGCGATAAATTGGAACCCTTAGAGGTAAAATTACAGCGCTTAATTACCCAAAACCCTTCTATCACACTCGCTGAACTAATGGTGGCGACACAGTGCAGTTTAGTGCAGGCACGATCGGCACGATTTGCGCAAGATAATTGGGATTAAGAAAACAATATTGATAGGCGAGGTTGTATTGTTCCTAAAACGGTGAAACCCCGACAGTTGGTAGCTATCGGGGTTTCGAATTTTTAGATTTCTCGGTTGGTAATGCCGATGATCTTATTTATGCAAAAGGCTGGATTTAATCCGAGTAATTCCTTGGTAGGGAATTAGATACGGATGAAGTCCATGTGCTCAACTTTTGGCTTGTACGCGTGGCGTTGAACGTCTTGAGGCTTCACTTTCACTTCTTGGCCGTCGATAACCAGAACGATAGCTTCGTAAAACTCAGGCTTGTCCATTTGGTTCATCACGTCATCGTGGTTCAGTGAGATAGAAACTGGAGCTGCTTCACCACCGTAAACGATCGCTGGGAAGTAACCAGTGTTACGTAGGCGGCGGCTCGCACCTTTACCTAGGTCAGTACGTAATACTGCTTCGAATTTCATAGTATTTACTCTCAAATTAGTAAAAAACAGAGTGACAGGGCAATGCGACCTTGCCCGTGTCGTAGAGTTTCCAAACCTATAGGAGGGTCAGAAACGAGCGCGGATACTAGCATTCATTGCTCTCTCGGGCAACTGAAAATCCGTTTTTGCACCGCATTTAATGGGATTTGACGGCTTTGGCAGTGCGAGTGGGTTGTTTTAAGGTCAGTGTGGCTTTTAAGCCGCCTAACTGACTCTCTCCCAAAGCCAATGCTCCACGATAACTGTGCGCCATTTCACTCACAATATTAAGTCCAAGCCCAGTGCCGGGCGTGGTTTCATCCAAGCGCACTCCGCGTTTGAGGGCTTTTTCGCGGTTCGTTGCGCTGATGCCTGCGCCATCGTCTTCCACGCAAATCTGTACCCAATCGTCACTCAGTATTTGGCTGTGTACACGAATTAAGCTGTTGGCCCATTTGTAGCTGTTTTCCAGAAGGTTACCGATCATTTCATCTAGGTCAGTCGGTTCAACGGCCACTTCTAAGTCCGAATCCAGCTCATTCACCAAGGTGATTCCACGTTCAGCGTAAACCTTATCAAATGCTTGTGAAATAGCATCGACTCGCGCACTGGGTGCGGTTTTGACCGAAAGAATATTGGCGGAACCCGCCATACGAGCACGCCCTAGATGGTAGTCAATTTGCTGCTGGATCTGCTCAACAGAAGGCTGTAACTGGCTTCTGAGCTGGGCATCATTCAACTGAGCGACTTCGTTTTTGAGCACAGAAAGTGGTGTTTTTAATGCGTGGGATAAGTTCCCCGCATGGTGTCTGGCTCGCTCAAGCAGCTCTTGGTAATGAAAGAGGAGAGCGTTGAGATCATTGACTAGCGGTGAAATCTCTTGTGGATAATCGCCATTCAACGCAGTTTTCTGGCCATCTCGCAAGGCTGAGAGTTCGCGCTGCATTTTCGAAAGTGGGCGGAGTGACCACGTCACTTGTACGCCGGTTAAAACGAGTATTCCGCTGAACAATAGAGCCAGAATCATCCACAACTCTTTGCTCACACGCTGTAGCGTGGCTTTTAGGGAGGCATCATCTAAGCCTATCGTGATTGTGATGGGTTGTGAAAATTCGGGCAGATAAACAGTACGCTTTAATACAATTAACGATTCCTCTTTCGCGCCAAGATAAATAGTACCGTGAACATGGGTTTCTTCGGTCAAAAAGCGATCCCACAACGAGCGTGAGCGAAGCGTTTGATCGCCTAAAGTGGCTGACCAGTAAAGGCCACTATAAGGCTGGGTAAAACGGGGATCGGCAAGTCGAGTGGTGAGGGTTAATTGTCCTTGTGGATTGGCTTCCAAGTTAGCGGTGATCTCATCCATCGACAGTTGCAACTGGTTTTGCACATCTTCCAGCAGATATTGATGGATGAGATTGGGGATCAAATAACCGGCGGCCAAGATCATCGCGCCCAGCCATAGTGCCGCAGCAAGGAGCAAGCGGGTTTTTAGGCTGAGATGACGTAACGCCCGAGATTTAATTGGCATGCAGCTGATACCCAAGACCGCGCACGGTTTTGATCACATCCGGCGCAATTTTCTTACGAATGCGCCCGATGAACACCTCAATGGTGTTGGAATCGCGGTCAAAATCTTGCTTATAGATATGTTCGACAAGCTCAGTGCGTGAAATCACTTTCTCAGGGTTATGCATGAAATAGGCGATCACTTTATATTCGAGGGCGGTGAGGCTAACCGCTTGCCCTTGCCACATTACTTTGGAAGTGCGCGTATCTAAACTCAGGTCACCGACTTGCATCACCGGGGAGGCATTGCCGGATGCACGGCGCAGTTGGGCGCGAATACGAGCAATCAACTCAACCATTTCAAAGGGTTTGGTGAGGTAATCGTCCGCTCCTGCATTCAAACCTTCGACCCGTTGAGTGAGGGTATCGCGTGCACTCAAAATCACCACAGGAGTGTTGATGTTCTCGTCTCGAATGCCTTTAAGTACGGTCAAACCATCCAATTTCGGTAGACCGAGATCGAGTACGATGACGTCCCACTCTTCCGCGGTGGCACGGTATAAGGCATCGATGCCATCTTGTGCCAGTTCGGGAACCCAACCTGTTTGCTCTAACGCCGAGAGGATCTGCTGGCCTAACTGAACATCATCTTCAACAACTAATATTTTCATGGTCTGCTCGATTATTTTTTGATAGCACGAATCACATTACGTCCGCGAATGGACATCAGCTCCAACGTAGCGGCGTTGTATTCGACACGAAAGACTTGATTGTCATACACCAATTTCAGCTCATAAATCCACTCATCGTCATCTTCGTCAAGCTCGACTTTGATCAAACGCCCATTCAACTGCTGATCGACCGTGGCATAGAGTTCTGCAAAAGGGCGAATCAACCCTTTTTGGACGGCGCGATAAACGTCATCTTGGTCTTCATCAATTTCAATTTGCGTCCCTTCACGATACGAGCCTTGTTCCCAGTCTCGCACCTTGTTATCAGCGTGAGTGGGCAGTGCAAACCCTAGCAACAACAATAGGAGTAGGAGGCTGGCTTGCGGTCTCTGCTGCATACGAAAAATCTGCATAGTCAATACCTGAATGTTGAATCTGTTGCCGAGTATAACGAGATAAAAATGAACAGAAAGTGAATTGCGAAACCCCATCGCTATGGTTTAGATGATGAACGTCTGCTTTGGGTTTGCCTAGTCTCGGCTTTCCCACTCTCTGTCTAATTTTGGTTTGTCTATACCAAAACTACTTGGAGTTGCAGGTAGGCGGCAAGAGAGTGAACCCCCATGAGCATAGATAAACTATGTGATTGGGGTGAGCGAACGTAGCCAACACCGCTGCAGCTTCAAGTAGGAAGGGTATAAGCTCGGTTTGATAAGTGAACTTCGGTTGGGGAGACGAACTCATCGGCAAATACTTTGTCTCGAATGGTCCAAAAGCGGCCCGATTTTCGCGCAATCACAAACAGGGGGGGCCGAAAACGGTGCTGATGATCCACGACTTTGGCGGGCGTTGCTGCCTCAAAAGGCCGATGTTTGTCAGCCAGATGTGGACGTACAAATTGGTCGTGAAATTGCTGCTTTTGGCGTGGCGTGCCTAGTGACCAAAATTGGTGTACTTGCACCGCATCTTGCCCGTGGTAAGTCACTTGAAGCTGGCTTTTCCCTTTGGCATCTTTATGAACTTTTAGGCTCATGTCGGAACATTCAAACACCAGCGCATCTTTAAGATTGAGTGCCTCTTTGAGTTTCTTATCGGGGTCCACTAACGTGGCGTTACACTCATGGCAGATGCGTGCGGCGATGTCGTTATCCGCACCACATTCATTGCAGTATTTCGCACGAAAACGGTAGCCACAATGCTCGCGCTCACCCGTCTCATCATCGGTGAAATAGCCTTGGCAGCGGCGGCCATAGTGCTCAATCAGAAAGCCGTTCGCATCCAGCTTGCCCCAAAAGTTATTGTTAAAACCGCAAGCGGGGCAGGGAATGGTGATGATTTCGCTGTCTGAATCGGGTTTCGGATCGCCCACTTCAGGTTGATACAGATCGTACTGATTACCCGCATAGTCGAGCACCAAACAGTCGGATTTGCCCGCCGCAAGGCGTAGCCCGCGGCCGACAATTTGTTGATAGAGACTGACCGATTCTGTTGGCCTTAAAATCGCAATCAAATCGACATGTGGCGCATCAAATCCGGTGGTGAGTACGGAAACATTGACCAAAAACTTAATCTGTTGCTGTTTGAACGCTTGGATGATGCGATCACGCTCTGGCGTCGGGGTATCACCAATCACTAAAGCAGCGTGTTCGTTAGGCAGTAAACGGTAGATCTCTTCGGCGTGACGCACGGTCGCTGCAAAAATCATCACCCCTTGTCGCGCTTTAGCAAGCTCAATGATCTGGGCAACAATTTGCGGAGTGGCGCGCTGTGATTGCTCAATCACCAAGTCGAGTTCTGATTCACGATAGCGCCCGGTATTGGCCGGTTTCAACTGCGAAAAGTCATAGCTCATGACGGGGGTATCAATCAATTGAGCGGGGGTGAGAAAACCTTCATCCAATAAATAGTGAACGGGTAGCTCAAAAATACAGTCGCGGAAAAAACGCGGCTCTTCACTGCGCACTAAACCACGGGTGTGATACTGGTAAATCCATCCCATCCCGAGCCGATAGGGGGTTGCGGTCAGTCCGAGCACTTTCATGCCCGGATTGAGTTCCAGCAAATGGGTGATCACTTTTTGATAACTGCTGTTTTTGTCATCGGGGACGCGGTGGCACTCATCAATTACCAATAAAGAGAACTGGTTTTGGAACTCAGATAAGTTGCGCACCACCGATTGCACTGAGGCAAACACCACTTGTTGATCGGTTTCTTTGCGCCCCAAGCCTGCGGAAAAAATTGCGCCGGTTAAGCCATAGCCTTCATATTTGGCGTGGTTTTGCTCAACCAACTCTTTGACATGGGCCAACACCAATACGCGGCCACGGGCAAGGCGCGCAAGCTCTGCGATCACTAAGCTTTTTCCTGCGCCGGTCGGAAGCACAATCACAGCGGGGGTAGAGTGCTGGCGAAAATAGTGCACGACGGCTTTCACTGAGTCGGCTTGATAAGGTCGTAACGTATACATCCGCTGGGAGTTACCGAGGTTATCTGGGCAATTGACGGCTTTTGCATCGTTTGATGTCGGCCGCAAGCAATTGCGCTGGGTAATTATTGTGTGAGGTCTGTATAATAGCCGACTTCCAGCAGATGAGGTAAGCATGCGTTTAGACAAATTCCTGTGTGATGCGCTCGGTACAACGCGCAAAGAGGCCACTCAACTTCTCAAAAGTGGTGAAGTGACCGTCGATGATGTGGTGCAAAAAAGTGGTGCGTTCAAACTCAAAGAGGCGTCACGTGTTGAGTGGCAAGGCCGTGAAATTACGTTGCATGGTCCGCGTTACATCATGATGCACAAACCAGATGGCGTGGTCTGTTCACATGAAGATGGTTTTAACCAAACGGCGTTTACCTTGCTTGATGAAGTTAATATTCAAGATCTGCACTTTGCAGGCCGCTTGGATGTCGATACCACAGGTTTACTGCTGATCACTGATGATGGGCAATGGTCGCACCGAGTCACGTCACCAAAACATAAGTGCGAGAAGACCTACCGCGTGTGGTTGGCGGACCCCATTCAAACTGATTACGCAGAGCAATTTAACCGAGGTATTGAATTGCGTGGTGAACGTGAGCTGACTTTGCCCGCGCAACTGGAGGTGATCAGTGAAACGGAAGTGCTATTGACCATCCATGAAGGAAAGTATCACCAAGTGAAGCGTATGTTTGCCGCTTTAGGTAACAAAGTCATAGGGTTACATCGTGAACGTATTGGTCAGATTACCTTAGATGAAACCCTTGAACCGGGGGAATACCGCTATTTGACGGAAGAAGAAGTGACCTCAATCTGGAAATAAACCAAGATTTAGGAAATAGATTGTTTCTGAATTAGCACTAGTTAATCGCGGCGATTATTAAGATCATATACCCAAACAACTTGGAGTTGCAGGTAGGCGGCAAGTGAGTCCCCCTAAGCATAGAAAGACTATGTGATTGGGGTGAAAGCACGTAACCAACATCGCTGCAGCTTAAGTAGGAAGGGTATAGACCGATAGGGCTTAGCGCTGAATCTAAGCGTTAAGTCCTCCCACGTTTTATTGCCTCATCAAGCAATCTCTAATTCGCATACACTTATGGGTGTACGCGAAAAACTCAATTTAACTCTACGGAGAAGTATGTCTACCTCAACCGTGAATACCCAACAAACACCGCAAATGAGTTTGTTGCTTTATATTGTGCTCGGTGCACTCGGTGCGTTGACACCGCTGGCGATCGATATGTATTTGCCGGCCATGCCGACCATTGCCCGTGATTTCGGCGTTAACGCTGGTGCGGTGCAAATTACTCTAACTGCCTATACGGCAGGCTTTGCCATTGGGCAATTGCTGCATGGTCCGCTGGCCGATAGCTTTGGTCGCCGTCCGGTGATGCTGTGCGGTATCTTCCTCTTTGGTATTGCCGCTATGGTGAGCGCGACGACCAATGGTATTGAAGCCTTAACCTACATTCGTGCCGCGCAAGGTTTTGCGGGTGCGGCGGCGGCCGTGGTCATTCAAGCGGTGGTACGCGATATGTTTGACCGCGAAGATTTTGCGCGGGCAATGTCGTTTGTCACTTTAGTGGTGACCTTGGCTCCCTTGGTAGCCCCCATGATCGGTGGACATTTGGCGATTTGGTTTGGCTGGCGTTCTATCTTCTGGGTGCTGGCGTTGTTTGCGGCACTCGTTATCGCGATGGTGATGTGGAAAATTCCAGAAACGCTGAGCCCTGAAAATCGTCAGCCGCTGCGTTTTCGTAGCACCATGCGCAACTATTTTGATTTGTGCAAAAACCCTGTAGCTATGGGGCTGATTTTCTCTGGCGCATTTTCGTTTGCGGGTATGTTCGCGTTTTTGACAGCCGGTGCCTTTGTGTACATCGATATTTATGGTGTTAGCCCAGACGGTTTCGGATACCTGTTTGGCCTTAATATTGTTGCGATGATTGCGCTGACTACGATCAATGGCCGTTTTGTCAAAAAAATCGGCTCACACAACATGCTACGCTTCGCACTCTTTTTACAGTTGATGGCGGGGATTGGTCTGTTTGTTAGCTGGGTTCTGGATTGGGGATTATGGGGAACCGTACCATTCGTGGTGTTGTTTGTCGGTACAATCTCAACCATTGGCAGTAACTCGATGGGGTTGTTGCTGAGTAAATACCCGCGTATGGCGGGAACCGCTTCATCATTAGCGGGCACATTGCGTTTTGGTACGGGCTCAATCATTGGCGCTGTCGTGGCAGCGTTGCCGGGTACTGAAACATGGCCAATGATATTTGTGATGGCGGCTTGTTCTGTGTTATCAGGTGCCTTTTACTGGACGTTAGGAAGAAAAGCGTAATGGCGAATTACCATTTAGAAATTCAAAATGTGGTCAATACTGCACTGGCAGAATTAGAGGCCGAACATAAAGCGGGCAAGCTTGCCAATGCGCCAGTGGCTAACAACCATTTTTTAGTGCATTGGGTGACGAAAGCACTAAAAGCACAACGGTTTCACCGCTGCGTGGGTGATGATTTAACTCAGTGGCAGAAAGCGGGGCGCTCAAAAGGGACAGAATCACAACTGTTACCGACCTTTCAACGCATCTCCGCGTATTACGCGCATTTTTTTGCAGAGCAAGAGCACACACCGATAACCGATAAACAAATCGAAGCGTTTTTGGATGAGATGGAGCAAGCAGGTTGGGAAGTTTCCACCTCTGAGCCGTTAGTCAATGCAGGAAAAGTGCAGATTTTTACTGACGGCCAGAATTCATTGGCTCTTTGCTCTGTGCAGTGTGAAGCTTGTTTTGATGGTGAACGGTTAGTGAAACCAATGAACTGGTTTGTGCGCGGTTACCACGCTGGCTTTATTGAGAAAGCCTTTGCGGCGGGATTTATGGTACACAAGCAAACCGATTACAAATCGAATGTGAAATACCATGGTGAGTACCTGATTTTCCCCGCCAACCAAGGTACTCAGTTGGCGGAAATTCCGATTTCTTTTCGTGCTAACTAACTTTTCGTGCTAGCTAAAGAGCTCAGTTAGATCAGTTTGAAAAACGGCGCTCAAAAGCCTGACTGCAGGAAAACCTCATCCCGTCGCTTAATCTCGGCGGGATTTTTTTATGATGGCTTTTACCATGCCACGAAAGATAAACAGATGGGCTGGCATCATGGCATACCAGTACATCAAGCCGAGAAAACCTTGTGGATGCCACCACGCCGTTACATTCAGGCGTCGCTTATCGCCCAAATCATCGATGGTAAATTCCAAACGTCCTAGCCCCGGGCCTTTCATACCAAACAGTAAGGACAAAAACTGCTGCGGTTGGCAGCGGATCACCTTCCAAGAGTCGATATAATCTCCCACTGCGAGCTCAGCACCAGCGGGATAGCGACGAATCGGCTTACCACCACCAAACAGCACATCCAACCATTCACGAGTACGCCACAGAATATTGGCAAAAAAATACCCTTGATCGCGGCGGCCTATAGTGCGGATGACTTTCCACAGCACATGGCTGCTTAACTCGGTTTCGATGCTGGCCCCCGCTTGCTTGGGGTAATAACCAAAACCCGGTTGCCAACGGACAATGGCGTGAGGGTCAAATCCCCATACTTGGCTACGCACAAAGGTTCCTTCACTGCTGATCGCCGCTTTGACCGCTTCTCGATAGGCGATCAATGGCTGTGGATAGCGTGCTTCAATCGCTTGGGTGTCGGCAATAAAATCATGTGTTAACCCTTCCAGCAGCGAGCGTCCAATCGAGCTTGGCACCGAAGTCACCATACCGAGCCAGCGTGAAGCCATACTTGGAGTGAGAAAGCGCGTCGACCATAAGCGATAGGGTTTCCCGGTCAATTCGCACAGAATCTGAAACTGTTCGCGATAGCTGAGGACATCAGGCCCGCCAAGCTCAAACGTCTGATGCATCTTTGGCTGCTCTTCGGCAAATTTCAGTAAATAGGTGTTGAGATTAGCCAGAGCAATCGGATTGGCTTGGGAGTCAACCCATTTAGGCGTAATGAGTACTGGCAAGTTGTAGACAAAATCGCGCATGATTTCGAATGCAGCCGAGCCAGGGCCGATGATAACCCCCGCTCTCAGTTCCGTGATCGGGACACGTGACTGGCGCAGTATCTGCCCAGTAGCGTAACGCGCTTGTAAATGAGGGGAGCGACCAGACTCCGGTTGTAGCGAGCTTAAATAGATCACATGTTGTACTTGGCTATGCGCAAGATCGAGCGCGTCTTTTACGTTTTGCGCCAATGAAAGCTCGTAATCGACAAAATCCCCGCCATGCGCCATGCCATGAACCAAGAAAAAGACCAAATCATAATTGGGGATGGTGGCGAGCGTTTTCTGACGATTCGCTAAATCCAGCGTGAGCCGAGTTAAGTTGGGATGAGTGGGCAAGCGCGCATGCAATGTCTCGATATGACGAGAGGCGGCCGTGGTATGGTATCCCGCATTCAGTAGCAGTGGCAGCAACTGCGCCCCTACATAACCTGATGCACCTAACACTAATACCTTTTTCATCCGACGGTCCTTTTTAATCGTTTGTTGTGCTTATGCGTGCGTGAGTATAATAACGGCTGTTTTTTCTGCCTACTATGTCCTTAACCTTAACAGGTAATAGGGAGTCCTCACACTTTGGAGTGATACTGTGTCTGTTGTCTCTCAAGTTTTATCCCACATGAGAGGGGATTTCTTCCGCCGCTTGATCGCGATTGCTCTGCCGATCACGCTACAAAATATCATGTTCTCCAGCCGCGGTTTGGTCGATGTGCTAATGCTCGGGCAACTGGGAGAGGCCGAAATTGCCGCTGTGGGTGTCGCGGCACGAGCGACCTTTGTGACTACTATTATGCTGGTGGGCGTGACCACAGGCGGCGCACTGCTCACGGCGCAATATTGGGGGGCGGGCGATCGCAAAGGTGTGCGTGAAAGTACGGCACTGACTTGGTTAGTCTCGAACTTCTTTGCCTTTTTCACGGTATTGCTGTTCCTGTTTTTCCCACAGCAAATCATGTCGTTAACGACCGATTCGGAGCAAGTTAATGCGCTGGGTAGTCAATATCTGATCATCACCTCGTTCACTATGTTTGCGGTGGCCTGTGTTAGCAGTATGGCAGTAGGACTTCGCGCGATGCATAAGCCCGGGGTAAGCACGTTTTTCAGCGGTATTGGCATTGTGTCTAACGTAGTACTGAACTGGATCTTAATTTTCGGTAAATTTGGATTCCCAGCGATGGGTATCCAAGGGGCGGCGATTGCCACCGTGTTGAGTGGTGCGATTGAAATTGCTTGTTTGTACAGTTACTTGTATGGCAAAAAACATTTAATGGCCTTTGGTCTACAGGACATCAAAGCGGTCATCGATTTGCCGAAAATCAGCCGTTTTCTACGTTTGTCATTACCCACCACGTTTAACTTCCTGATCTGGGCTGCTGGTTTATTTACCTACCACGCTATCATGGGGCAGACGGGGGTTCAGGGGCTAGCTGCGCTATCCGTCATGACTCCGGTTGAATCGATTTCCCTGAGTTTACTGATTGGCATGTCTACTGCGGCGGCAGTCTTGGTGGGCAATCAACTTGGCGCGAAAAACTATGAAGCGGTGTACTACCAAGCGATAGGTGTAACCGCATGCAGTGTGCTGGTCGGTATTGTTGTCGCGATTGGTCTGTATCTGGTGCAAATTCCGGTGCTTGGTGCGTTTACGGCGTTAACCCCTGAAACGCGCGAGTTATCAGAAAAATTTATGCTGATCTTGTGCTTAGGTATCGTGCTGCGTTCATTCCCGATGACCGCGATCGTTGGCGTGTTGCGCGCGGGTGGCGATGTTAAATTCTGTCTCGGCCAAGACATCGTCGCGCAGTGGTGTATTGGTATCCCGTTAGCCGCCTTTGCTGCGCTAGTGTTAAAGGTCGAACCGGAGTGGATTTACCTGCTGTTTTTGACTGAAGAAGTGGTGAAGTGGTTTGGCTCACTACACCGCATGAAAAGCAAGAAGTGGATGCAGAATTTGATTGAAAATTAGACACTCATCGTTCGATTGGTGCAAATTAATGCATATAGTGTGATCTGCTAGCCAAAATACTTTCTCCGCTTAGGGTTTTGGTGTAGATTCTGTGTCCGGTTTCATTTTCGGCAATGAGTGGTTCGATGTTACAGCTAATAGACCTATGCAAAGGCTATGTAGATGGTGATGAATTTCATCCCGTTTTGCAGGGAGCTGAGTTGACGTTGAACCAAGGCGATCAGTTGGCGCTCATGGGCGAGAGTGGCTCTGGTAAAAGTACTCTGCTGAACTTGATCGCTGGTCTGGATAGTGCTGACTCGGGGGAAATCTGGTTTCCCGGATTTCCCATGCATCACACTTCTGAGCACCATCGCACGGCATTTCGTCGTGACAATATTGGCCAAATTTTCCAGCAATATAACTTGCTACCCACACTCAATATTGCCGATAACATTCGTTTCTGTCGTCAACTGAAAGGTTTACCTGAAGATGCCGGTTTGTGGCGACAAATTCTGTCGGCTCTCGATCTCATGCCTTTGCTGGGTCGCTACCCAGAAGAGGTCTCTGGTGGTCAACAACAAAGAGCGGCGATTGCGCGCGCTTTGTATATGGAACCGAAAATTTTACTTGCTGATGAGCCGACCGGCAGTTTAGATGAACGCAATGCCGAAGCGGTAATGCGCTTGCTCACGACTCTGACTCGTCAGCTCAATTGTGCCTTGCTTTTGGTGACGCACAGTGAAAAAGTTGCGCAGCACATGGATGGCTGTATTCGTCTGCAAGGAGGACAGCTGCATGTTATGGCCCGTAGTTAAGGCGCTATTGGGTCATTATCGTCGCTATCCATTACAGATTTGTCTGGTCTGGCTTGGCCTGACTCTCGGTGTCTCTCTATTGGTGGGCGTTACAGCCATTAACCATCATGCCAGACAAAGTTATGAGCATGGTGAGAAGCTATTTTCTAATCCTTTACCCTATCGTATCCGCTCCAAGCATATTGCTAATAAAATTCCGCAAGGCTTATATATTCAGTTACGTCGTGACGGTTTTCAGCAGTGTGTTCCTTTCGATGATTACCGTTTTAGTACTACATCAGGTTTAGATCTGATTTTACAAGGGGTTGATCCCGTCGCTTTACTCTCTCTCGACAACGGCAAACCCTTAGCTCAACAAAAAAGTGGTTTGCAACTGATGAACCCACCATATCCTGTCATGGTGAGCCAAGAGTTAGCCAAACTGCAAGATTGGCAAGAAGGGGACTACATTGCGCTGACGGATGGTTCTCAGCTTGGCCCGATTGTGATTGATAGACATAACCAAGTGACTGGAATGCGAGTGGTGGCCGATTTATCCTTGGTCCGTATGCTCAAAAAAGGCTCTGGATTGACGGTGATCGCGTGTGCGGATATGCCACCGGCCAAGCTCGATAAACTGAAAAAAAGCTTGCCCAATGGCTTAACGCTCACCCGCAGTACACGTTCAGAGTTGGAGTCTTTAACGCAAGCTTTCCATCTCAACTTAACCGCGATGGGCATGTTGGCCTTTTTAGTCGGTATCTTTATTTTCTATCAAGCGATGTCACTGTCCATGGTGCAGCGTCAGCCTTTGGTGGGCACGCTAAGGCAAATTGGTGTTAATGGTTGGCAACTGGCCAAAGCATTGCTGATTGAACTTTTGCTATTGGTATTGGTGAGTTGGGTATGCGGTAACGTCTTGGGTTTACTGCTTGCCAATCAATTAATTCCATCTGTCGCGAGCAGTTTGGGTTATCTGTATAACGCCAATGTGGACTTAGCGATTGGTTGGGATTGGTCATGGAGCAGTTACAGTCTTTTGATGGCACTATTGGCGGCCTTTGCTTCTTGTACATGGCCTTTGGTGCGTTTGTTGCGTTCTCAACCCATTCGTTTATCGGCACGCCTGTCACTGGTTCGCTTTGCGGGGAAAGAGTTTAAGCTACAAGCGCTATTGGCCTGTGCTTTGTGTGTGGCGGCGGTCGCGATTTATCAAGCCCCGAAAAGTCAGCAATCAGGGTTTGCGATTATTGGCTTAATGCTGCTGAGTGTTGCGCTGTTTACTCCCTACATTATCTGGACGTTATTCACCAGCTTTTCTTACACGCTGCGCTGGGTCAAAGTACGTTGGTTTTTTGCCGATGCCGCTGCGAGTATGAGTTATCGTGGTGTCGCCACGATGGCATTTATGGTCGCTTTAGCAGCCAATATTGGTGTTGAAACCATGGTCGGCAGTTTCCGAGACACCACAGATCGCTGGCTGAGCCAGCGCCTTGCGGCCGATATCTACCTTTATCCGAGTAACAGTGTCGCTTCTCGTATGAGCCAATGGCTTGGCCAGCAACCTGAAGTTGACGCGGTTTGGTGGCGTTGGGAAAAAGATTTCGCATCGCAACACGGGCCAGTACAAATCGTCAGTACGGGCGCTTCGGATGGTGAGCTAGACTCACTCACCGTCAAACTGGGCGTGCCTAATTATTGGTACCATTTGCATCATGCGCGGGGGGTAATGATCAGTGAATCGATGGCGTTGAAGCTCGGGATTCGTCCCGGTGACCTGATCGACTTACCGGAGCCGATGGGCTCGGGGTGGGCGGTTTTTGGGGTCTATTACGATTACGGTAATCCTTATCATCAAGTGATGATGTCCCATCAAAACTGGATGAAAGCCTTTGCCGGCACTGGCAACGTGGCCTTGGCGGTTGTGCTCAAAGAAGGGCTCACCGGAGAAAGCGTCAAAAAGCGCCTTGATACCATTTTTAGGCTGGATGCGGATCGTATCTTTGATAACACCAATATTCATAGCCATGCGATGCGGGTTTTTGATCGCACGTTTTCGATTGCTGGAACGCTGGGCAATATCACCTTATTTATCGCCGTCTGTGGCATTTTCTTCTCAACTCTAGCGGGAGAAACATCGCGTTTACGCCATATCTCTTTGTTGCGTTGCCTTGGTGTGTCAGGTAAAGAGCTAGTGCTGATCGGCGGTATGCAGTTATTTGTTTTCGGCGCTATCTCTTTATTGATTGCACTGCCCTTGGGATTAACTTTGGCCAAATTAGTGATTGATGTGGTGATCAAGCATTCGTTTGGATGGACTATGCAGTTGCAAATGGTGCCGGGAGAGTATGTGTACACAGTGGTGTGGTCTATGATGGCTTTAATTTTGGCGGGCGCTTTGCCAATTATTCGTTTGGCAAGAAAATCACCGATGAAATCACTGCGAGAGGCTTTGTAAATGCGCCGCTTTCGTTTGCGCTTGAAACCTTGGGTATGGCTCTGCCTCGGCGCTCTGTTTTTTGTGGTGGGCTTTATTGGCTATGAGCAGGATGAGTATCACAGCATGTTACTGCACTCGGCTGATCCTGAACACTCGACGGTACAGGCAGTGTTTGAACCCGTTTTACCCAATCATCCCGTTCGTTTACCGGCTGATTTTGCCTCTCGCCCTGAATTTGAACAAGAGTGGTGGAAGCTATACGCGTTGCTGGAGGATGAACAAGGCAATCCGTTCAGTGTGCAATGGAATTTTTTGCGTTTGGCGCAAGATGAGCGTGATACGTTAGGATGGCAGACGCCTCAGCTTTATTTTTCTTCTATCGTGATTAATGGCAAGAAAGTGAGCCTACGCGATCAAAAAATAGCTCGTGGCGGCATTGGTCAAGCCGGAATGGGCGATCAGCCTTTTCGGATGTGGATTGATAACTGGACTTGGCGTTCATTGGGCATGGGACCTTTACCCGGTAATTTGCACCTCAGCACTGATCACTTCGCCCTAAATCTGCAACTGCGTGCGCTTGGTCCTTATGTGTTATCGGGGGATCGCGGTTATCAGGTCAAACAAGAACTGCTTTCTCTTGCGAGTTACCAGTTTCAACTGCCCTATATCGCAGTTCATGGCGATTTGGTGGTAAGTCCTGAGCTACCCGCATTGAGAGTACGCGGACGCGCTTGGTTGAGTAAAGAGTGGGGCAGTGAGCTAGTCGCTAACGATCTGGCGGGCACGGATAGTTTCGTCATCCCACTCAATGATAAGCAGTGGTTGACGGTGAATCGCTTTCGCCACCGTGGAGTGCCAGATTCTGTGTACGGCATGCTGCATAACCTCAACGGTAAGAGTGTCGCGTTGTTGAATCGGGATATTCAACTCGAAGCGCTTTCCTCCTCTTCATTGAGTAATGGAAAGCGAGTCCCTCTACGTTGGCGGTTAGCGATTCCTAAGTATCAAGTGAATGTATCTATTGAGCCATTGGATCGAGACGCTTGGCAGACATTCTTAATTCCGTATTGGGAAGGGCGCATTAAAGTGCTTGGTAGCCATAATCAGACGGGTTTTATGCAGTTATCAGGCTATTAATTTCCTGTGATGATTATTTAGGGTTTGACAAAAAGGCGCGTTAAGCGCTTTTTTGGTTATGAGAACAAGATAAAACAATCAGTTACTATTTTTGAACTTGGTATGAAACTGAGACTGTCTATACTCAATTTAGGTTAAATTTACAGTTAAATCGCTTACAGATCGGAAAAACCGAAGTTATGCCTCATTACAATCGATTTTTCCATTGAACCAAGCCTAGCTACACTCTGGGGCATTCTGTTGTTAATCAATTATTAACATAATTTAAGGACAAACCTATGTCTGACATGATTCGAGATTTTTTCAAAATGGAATCTGCCGGGGGCATTCTTCTGGTGATTGCCGCGGCAATCGCTATGGTCATTGCTAATTCAGCAATGGGTGAAGGCTACCAAGCCTTTTTGCATACCTATGTCTTTGGTATGTCGGTATCGCACTGGATTAATGACGGCCTAATGGCGGTATTTTTCTTGTTGATTGGCTTAGAAGTCAAACGTGAACTGCTAGAAGGGGCACTGAAATCTCGTGAAACGGCAATCTTCCCGGCGATAGCTGCGGTAGGTGGTATGCTCGCTCCAGCACTGATCTACGTAGCGTTCAATTTTAACGATCCGGCTGCCATTCAAGGTTGGGCGATTCCTGCGGCCACCGATATTGCGTTTGCGCTCGGGATCATGGCGCTACTGGGTAAGCGTGTGCCTGTGAGTTTGAAAGTATTTCTGCTGGCGCTGGCGATCATTGATGACCTTGGCGTAGTAGTGATCATCGCTCTGTTTTACAGCAGTGATTTATCAACCATTGCACTCACCATCGGCTTTATCATGACGGGTGTGCTGTTTATGCTCAATGCCAAGCACGTCACTAAATTGAGTATTTATTTGGTGGCAGGCCTCATTCTATGGATCGCCGTATTAAAATCGGGTGTCCACGCCACATTGGCAGGGGTTGTGATCGGTTTTGCTATCCCGCTGAAAGGTAATAAAGGTGAGCATTCTCCGTTGAAACACCTTGAGCATGCGCTGCATCCCTATGTTGCCTTTGCGATTTTACCTGTGTTTGCTTTTGCCAATGCTGGTATCTCACTGCAAGGCGTATCGTTAGCGGGGCTAACCTCTATGCTACCACTGGGAGTGGCATTGGGTCTGTTCCTTGGCAAGCCACTGGGCATTTTTAGCTTCAGTTGGGCTGCCGTCAAACTCGGAGTGGCAAAACTGCCAGAAGGGATCAACTTCAAGCATATTTTTGCAGTATCGGTACTGTGTGGCATCGGTTTTACTATGTCGATCTTCATTTCATCACTGGCCTTTGGCCAAGCTAATGAAGCTTATGATACTTATGCGCGCTTAGGTATTTTAATGGGGTCAACCACCGCCGCAGTACTTGGTTACTCTCTGCTGCGACTCTCTTTGCCGTTGAAAAAAGCGTAATCATTTCATCAGGCTTTGAACGATTCTAGCCTCCGCAATGCGGGGGCTTTTTTGTAGGTTCACACTATGACAGTGTGCCTAATTTGCAGCTCAATTGTGAATATAGAGTGAAGGTAAGATACAGAAATCCTTATAACCATTCATATCAATAAGGCTATGCAACCGATGCGAATAATTATTAAAAACGATTGCGCTTGACTTTCTTTTTATGATAAGGTTCGCGCCAATCTCGGACTGAGCTTCTGGGGGACACGCGTGGTGACCATTCAGGCTGATTGTGACACCACGTAGGGTAGGTATCGACAAGTCCTTTTGTCGATAGACGGGATACTCTTGCTGCGGGGCAGCATGTGAATGGGAAACCCAACATTGAACTCACTTAACTTATACACATTAATCAGCTTTGTACTTCCTTTATGCCCTGTTCAACAGGACAGTAGCATTACTGAACCTTGATTCTCTGATTTAGCAATTCGTCATCTTATCGATGGCCTACATTCCGATTTGCCTATGCGCAAACGCGGAGCATTTTGCTATTCGCCATTTCCATAATCTAAACCGGAAGGGCGGAAACGAATCATCTCAAGGGGAAAAAAGATGAGTACAGCCTTTGAAGTCGATAACCACATCGCAACTCTGTTTTCAACTCAAGTGCCGTTGCTAGACGGTCTTTACGATCTCACTCCAGACCAAGTGCTGCTTGATCAAGCTGCGCATGAATCTGAAGTGCGTTCTTATCCACGCCGTATTCCTATTGCCATTAAGCAAGCCTATGGCTGTTTGGTGGAAGATACGCGTGGGCAGATTTTCTTGGATTGCTTAGCTGGAGCAGGTACTTTGGTGCTCGGTTATAACCATCCAGAAATCAATCAAGCACTGAAAGCACAACTCGACTCTGGTTTGCCATACCAAACTCTGGATATCGCAACCGAAGCGAAAACCCATTTCATCAAGACAGTGAAAGGCTTTTTGCCTAAGGCCTTGGGTGAAGATTGTGTGATCCAGTTCTGTGGCCCATCGGGTGCCGATGCGGTTGAGGCTGCAATTAAGCTTGCCAAGCAAACCACGGGTCGTAACACCATGTTTGCCTTCCGTGGTGCCTACCACGGTATGACTAACGGCACGATGGGGATGATGGGTAACCTCAATACCAAAGCGCGCCGTACTGGCTTGATGTCTGATGTGCACTTTATGCCTTTCCCGTACAGCTTACGCTGTCCGTTTGGTTTAGGGGGTGATGAGGGTGCGAAAGCGAGCATCCGCTACATCGAACGTCTGCTGAATGATGATGAAGCGGGGATCATGAAACCTGCTGCGATCATCGTTGAACCAGTACAAGGTGAGGGTGGTGTTATCCCTGCGCCAGCATTCTGGTTGCGCGAACTGCGCCGTATTTGCGATGAGCACGGCATCCTGTTGATCTTTGACGAAATCCAATGTGGTGTAGGCAAAACAGGCCACAACTTCGCATTTGAAGAGTCTGGCATTATTCCTGACGTGCTTTGTTTATCAAAAGCTATCGGCGGCGGTTTACCAATGTCGATTCTGGTTATCAACAAAAAGCACGACACATGGCGTCCGGGCGAGCACACCGGAACCTTCCGTGGCAACCAGCTTGCAATGGTATCTGGCGCTAAAGCGCTTGAAATCATTCAGCGTGATAACCTCGTTGAGCACGCGCGTATTGCGGGTCAATACCTACGCGCTGGCCTAGAAAAAATCCAAAGCCGAGTCAACTGTGTTGCCGAAGTACGTGGTAAAGGCTTGATGCTCGGTCTTGAGATAAAAGATCCGAGTGGTGAACTGAACAAGTTTGGTGAGCCAAAATCAGCACCACAACTGACACTGGCGATTCAACGTGCGGCACTTGAGCGCGGCTTGATGGTAGAAAAGGGCGGCCGTGATGGCTCCGTGATTCGTTTCTTGCCACCAGTTATTATCTCGTTTGAACAGCTCGATTTCGCGTTACGTGTGCTTGAAGAGGCGATTCTTGCTGCAGGCGGCGGTAAAAAAGATCCTGAGCAAGTTAACCAAGAGTGGAAAAAACACTTTATTCATACTGGCCACATGGGCAGCCAAGAGTTCTCACAAGTGATGAACCATACGACCGCTGCGATGAAAGCCGTGTTTGAAGAGGTGAAAGCACCTTATTCAGGCCTTGATCCTAAAGTCCTAGAAGAAGCGATTTACGCGGTAGATCTGGATAACAAAAATGCGTCATTAAAAGAGGTTATCTCTGAAACAGCTGAGTTGATCGCGAAAAACTCGATCATGGTGCAGCACCCTGACTGTATCGCGCACCTGCACACGCCACCATTAATGCCTTCCGTTGTTGCTGAAGCCATTATTGCGTCATTGAACCAATCCATGGACTCATGGGATCAATCTTCTGCAGCAACCTTTGTTGAGCAGAAAGTGGTGGATTGGATGTGTGAAAAGTATGAACTGGGCGCACAAGCGGACGGTATTTTCACCAGCGGTGGCACGCAAAGCAACCAGATGGGCCTGATGCTGGCTCGTGACTGGATCGCCGATAAGCTCAGTGGTCATTCAATCCAGAAATTGGGTCTGCCTGAGTATGCGGACAAACTGCGTATTGTGTGCTCGAAGAAATCTCACTTCACGGTACAAAAATCGGCATCTTGGATGGGCCTCGGTGAGAAAGCGATTCTCGCTGTTGACGCACTACCTAATGGCACGATGGATGTGACTAAGCTTGAAGCTGTGGTTGAACAAGCCAAAGCTGAAGGGCTGATTCCCTTTGCCATTGTGGGTACCGCAGGCACTACCGACCATGGTGCGATTGATGATCTGGTGACGATCGCCGATGTGGCTGAGAAGCACGCACTGTGGATGCACGTGGACAGTGCTTATGGCGGCGCGCTGATCTTGAGCAGCCATAAAGATCGCCTCAATGGCATCGAGCGCGCTCAATCCATCAGTGTGGATTTCCATAAGCTCTTTTTCCAAACCATTAGCTGTGGTGCATTGCTGCTCAAAGACAAGCATAACTTTAAGTACCTGCTGCACCATGCGGACTATTTAAACCGTGAGCACGATACGTTGCCAAACTTAGTCGATAAATCGATTTCGACCACCAAACGTTTTGATGCCCTTAAAGTGTTTATGACCATGCAAAACGTGGGACCTAAACAACTGGGCGCCATGTACGATCACCTGCTCGCTCAAACATTGCAGGTGGCGGAACTGGTACGTCAGCATCAAAGCTTCGAGCTTTTAGCTGAACCATCTTTGTCTACCGTGTTATTCCGCGCGGTAAATGAACAAGCTGCTGATCTGGATGAATTGAACAAAGCCGTTCGTCTACAGGCGCTGGTACGTGGTGTCGCTGTGCTTGGCGAAACCATAGTGGATGGCAAAACGGCCTTAAAATTCACAATCTTGAACCCATGCTTGACGATGTCGGATTTCGACTCTCTACTGGCTAAAATTGAAGCTCTAGCTGCTGAGCTAGCGAACTAAAGGTAAAGGAACTATGTCTATTCTACAGATTGGTGCAGGCGGTGTTGGTTGGGTGGTGGCGCACAAAGCCGCACAAAACAACGATGTGCTGGGTGATATTACTATTGCGTCTCGCTCTATTGCGAAGTGTGAAAAAATCATTGAGTCGATTAAGGGTAAAAACAACCTTAAAGACTCTTCCAAGAAACTAGAAGCGCGTCAGGTTAACGCGGATGATATCGAATCACTGGTGAAACTGATTAATGAAGTAAAACCAGATTTAGTCATCAATGCTGGGCCACCATGGGTCAACGTTGCCATTATGGAAGCGTGTTACCAAGCGAAAGTTTCCTATTTGGACACCTCCGTTTCGGTCGATCTCTGTTCAAAAGGCCAGCAAGTACCTGAGGCGTATGACGCACAATGGGCGTTTAGCGACAAATTTAAGCAAGCTGGTATCACTGCGATTTTAAGTGCAGGTTTTGATCCGGGTGTAGTCAGCGTATTTGCGGCCTACGCAGCGAAATATCTGTTCGATGACATCGACACCATTGACGTTTTAGACATTAACGCTGGCGATCACGGCAAGAAGTTTGCGACTAACTTTGACCCTGAAACCAACCTATTGGAAATTCAGGGTGACTCCATCTATTGGGATGCAGGGGAGTGGAAACGCGTCCCTTGCCATACTCGGATGTTGGAGTTTGATTTCCCTAAATGTGGCAAATTCAAAGTGTACTCCATGTCGCATGATGAGCTGCGTTCGCTGAAAGAGTTCATTCCTGCCAAGCGCATTGAGTTCTGGATGGGTTTTGGTGATCGCTACTTGAATTATTTCAATGTGATGCGTGATATTGGCTTACTGAGCCCTGAGCCTCTGACTCTGCAAGATGGAACGGTTGTTAAGCCCCTGCAAGTATTGAAAGCGATGTTGCCTGATCCCACATCGCTTGCGCCGGGATACAAAGGTCTGACCTGCATTGGTACTTGGGTACAGGGCAAAAAAGACGGTAAAGCGCGTAGCGTTTTCATCTATAACCATGCTGATCATGAAGTGGCTTACCATGATGTTGAGCACCAAGCGATTGCCTATACAACGGGTGTGCCTGCGATTACCGCGGCATTGCAGTTTTTCCGTGGTGAATGGGCAGAGCCGGGGGTATTCAATATGGAGCAGCTTAATCCTGATCCTTTCCTAGAAACGATGCCATCGATCGGTCTAGGCTGGGATGTCATGGAACTGGAGCCCGGACAGCCAGATATTCAAGTGGTGAAATAATGCAAGCTGAGTGTGAAAACCTCAGTGATTAACTCTAAACAGCTATAACCGAAGGGTTATGGCTGTTTTTCCATTCTTGTTATCGAGATATTTGCCATCACAAGCATGAATGGAAACATTGCAGGATATAGGAATAAACATGCTAAAAGACGAATTGAAAACCCCATATTTCATGATTGATGAAGCAAAACTCATCGCTAACCTAGAAATTGCTAAGCACCTGAAGGAAATTTCGGGTGTGAAGATGGTGTTGGCACTGAAGTGTTTCTCAACTTGGGGTGTTTTTGACATCATCAAACCCTATCTGGATGGCACAACCAGCTCGGGTCCGTTTGAAGTGAAACTGGGCTATGAAACTTTCGGTGGTGAAACTCATGCTTACTCAGTAGGTTACAGTGAAGAGGATGTAAAAGAAGTCATTGATATTTGTGACAAAATGATCTTCAACTCACAATCGCAACTGGCCGCTTATCGCCATCTTGTGGAAGGCAAAGCATCGCTAGGTTTGCGTATCAACCCCGGCGTCAGCTATGCAGGTCAAGACCTTGCTAATCCCGCGCGTCAGTTTTCACGTTTAGGGGTACAGGCCGATCATATCGATGAAAGTGTCTTCGATTCGATTAATGGCGTGATGTTCCATATGAACTGTGAAAATAAAGACGTTGATGCCTTTATTGGCTTACTGGATGCCATTTCCGAACGTTTTGGTCGTTATCTCGATAAATTAGACTGGGTGAGTTTAGGTGGGGGCGTCTTCTTTACTTGGCCAGGTTACGATGTTGAGAAATTGGGCGCAGCACTGAAAGCGTTTGCTGAGCGTCACGCTGTTCAGCTCTATCTAGAACCGGGTGAGGCGATCATTACCAAAACCACGGATCTTGTGGTGACAGTGGTAGACATTGTGGAAAACGGGATGAAAACCGCGATTGTTGATTCCGCAACGGAAGCGCACCGCTTAGATACGCTGATCTATAAAGAGCCTGCATCGGTGTTGGAAGCCTGTGACAACGGACAGCACGAATATGTGATTGGCTCTTGTTCTTGCTTAGCGGGAGATCAGTTCTGTGTGGCTAAGTTTGATGAGCCGCTTCAGGTCGGGCAGAAACTGCATATCCTGGACAGCGCGGGTTATACCATGGTTAAACTCAATTGGTTCAATGGCCTGAAAATGCCGTCGGTTTATTGTGAGCGCAAAAATGGCCAAATCCAGAAGATCAACCAGTTTGGCTATGAGGATTTCAAACGCACCCTATCTTTATGGTCAATTGAATAGCGAGTACATATGTTTTTTGTACTCGAAGCGGTGAGGTCAAGCGATTAGGATTACTCACCCTTGATGACGATGGTCAATAAAAAGACCAACAAAAAAGCCGTGAGAAATCACGGCTTTTTATGTGTGAAGGTAGTGATTACATAGGAAGTGTCGTGAAAATTGTCCACTCTTTGACAACTTCACCTTTGTAGCCAACAACCGTTGCGGTAACGCGACGGTTACGAGCGTGACTCACATCATCGGTACCTTCTGCTTCCAGAACGCTATCACCATATCCGACAATGTTGACGCGATTTGACGCGACACCATAACGCAGTAATTGGTCACGAACCGCTTCTGAACGCTGCTTAGAGAGTGCTAGGTTATGTTCTGCGCTGCCTACTTTGCTCGCGTAGCCTTGTAACTCAATCGACGTTGAAGGATAGGTTTGCAAAAACTCAGCCATTTGACGGATTTGCGTTAAAAACGCAGGCTCAATCGAGTTCGAGTCATTGGCAAACAGAATATGTAATTGCTGCATCTGAGATGATTTGACAAAGGTGCCACAGCCATCATTATCGATTTCAGAGCCTTTGGGTGTATCAGGACAAAGATCGCGAGCATTGATAACACCGTCTCTATCATCATCTTGCAGATCCGCAATCTGATTCGCGAGTGGAGTAGCACGGTAGTCGTACTCATCACCTTCGTGTTTTGTGTACTCGCCTTGATCTGCCAATGCTGACGTGGTCACAGTGCAAAGAAATAGCGGCAGAGCCCATGATTTGACTGACATATTAGTACTCCACCTTAGCTGTCCATTCCTGCGGGATATCGACTCTTAAGGCATCCAACAAGTTGCCTGATGCATTCATCACACGATATTTGGCATATTGTTCAGCGTATCGGGCATCTAGGTAGTCCTTACGAGCCTCGAAAAGCTCATTCTCTGTGTTGAGGAGGTCGAGCAATGTACGTTGGCCAATTTGATACTGTTTACGATAAGCCACAACCGTTTTGGATGCTGAGTCAACGTGATCAGCCAAAAACTCCTTTTGTTGCAGAGTCAAATCCAATGCACTCCAAGATAAACGAAGCCCTTCCTCAACGGTACGGAAGGTTTTTTCACGTAGATCTTTGGAACGATTGAGCTGATAAGCCGCACTTTCTGTACGGTCACTATCACTGCCGCCATTGTAGAGGTTGTAACGCAAACGGAGCATCGCACTGAGCTCATCACTGCTGCCCTCAATACCGCCCGCATCATTACGCCAGCTTTGAGCCGCTTCGAAAGAAAGTGTGGGGTAATTTGGCGCCTTAGACTGCTTATACTGGAAGCGTGCTGCATCCACATCCGCTTGAGCAACCTTAATCACTGGATGATTTTCTTGCGCCATATTTAAAGCATTTTCTAATGTCGGCGGTATCGCATTTTGATCGGCACGAGGAAACTCTAAGCTTACTGGCTCTTGACCCACTAAGCGGCGAAACTGAGTGTAGATGTCAAAAAGATTGTTTTGTGCAGCCACCAAGTTGCTGTGCGCTTTTGCTAAACGAGCCTCAACTTGAGTCACATCGGCTGTAGAGCCAATCCCTGAGTCGGCGCGCTTTTTAATATCGCGGTAGATATCTTTATGAATAGCCAGATTATTTTCTGACAGCGTTAAAATCTCAGAAGCTTTGGTTGCGTCCAGATAAATCTTAGTGACATCTAAAGCCATGTTAGAAGCATCCGCTAATAACTGATAGCGATCTGCTTCGGCTTCAGCCGCCGTTCTATCCATATCATTTAGCGTTGCAGAACCATCCCAAATTAATTGGGTTAGGGTAAGCGTGGCATCTTTACGAGTTAAATCCGTGTCTCTATTGCCACTCGATTCCGCCGGATTAATTGCTTCATAACCGATACCAGCATCAAGATCGATTTTCGGTAAGTAAGCCCCTGACGATGCCTCGGCATCATATTCGCGACTTTTAAATTGGTTAAATGCGCTTTTTAATTCCGGATTGGATGCCAACGTGATCGATACAGCTTGCTCCAACGTTTGCGCAGAAACCGGATTGCTCAATGCGATAGCGAGCGCAATCGCCTTTAATGGTAATCCTTTCAAAAACGTGCTCCCCAGTTTGGGTCATTACTCAATGAATGACCTTAAGTCTAATCCAGATTCATTATCATTTATAAGACATATAGGACATTTGACGTCAACAATATGACGCACGCGAGAACCGTATCACATATTCGCGTAAATAAACCCCTGTGACATAGTCATAAGGATGTAAACTAAAAGTATTAAATAATTTCAGTTATGGATAGTTTTGGAATAAAGTTAACACTTCCAAAGTGCTGTGATGTGATTTTAGTTCAGAATTCATGTTGTTGCTAGATGAAATCGCAAAACTTACACGCTCTAGAAGTGAAAAATTAAACATTTCTTTAACTGGATTTAACATTTATCTAGGCTGATTTTGTGGCGAAGGAAGAGTGTCAATTGTCAAGACACTCAAAGGTATTAGGGTCAGAGGCTTTATATGGGAATTCATGCTTTGTTGTCTTTAGCAAATCTTGCAGCGAATCAGCTGCTCGTGATTGATAGAAATGGAAATATCGCGATCATCAACGCAGGAGAAACAGTTCCTGAAGGTGCGATTATCCTCGACCCGAATAGTAACACTTTGATGTCTGAGCAGGAGCCACTGCCTACGGCACAACTGGTGGACGCCGAGGGCAACGCCCAGCCAATCACAAACGATATAGAGCAGATCTTGGCCGCGTTAGAAGCAGGCGCAGACCCGACGGCACTTGATGAAGAACTCGCACCAGCCGCGGGTGGCCTTCAAGGTTCATCAATCACAGGTAGTGCCTCGATCGAGCGTGATGGTGCTGAAACACTTGCTTCAACTCAATTTGATACATCAGGTTTCGAAGCTCTTGGCTTATCAAGAACGCAAAGTCTGAGTTTGCTGAATTTACTTCAGGATCCTACTACTCCCATTACTCCTATTCCGCCTGTTGTCCCAGAAGAACCTAGCTCTCCAATTGTAATAAGCAGTATTACAGGCGATAACGCCGCCGAAGGTAGCAACAATACCTTCTCCGTGAGCCTATCCGGAACCACTACCTCTGAAACTACAATCGTGCTGACACTGGCTGGTGATACCGCTACCAAAGGTGTTGATTTCAATGGTACTTCAGTCGTTGTTGTTATTAATGGTGTGAGTCAGACAGTGCCAGTTAATGAATATGGTACATTCCAAGTGACAGTTCCGACAAATACAAACAGTTTTAGCGTTCAAGTCTCGACCACAGATGACAACATTTATGAAGGAGATGAAACCTTCAAGCTAAGTGGTACTGGCGCAAATGGCATAGTGACTGGCACGGCGACCATCAAAGACGACGGCAGCGTGACACCACCGGATCTACCGGCAGACGACGATCGCCCAGCGGTATCGGAGATCAGCAGCCCAACCGTGTCAGAAGGCGACAGCGCAACGTTTGACGTCAGCTTGAGCAACGCGAGCACGACAGCGACCAAGGTGACCTTGACGTTGGCGGGCGACAGCGCCACCAAAAACGTTGATTTCAATGGAACATCGGTGTCTGTCATCATCAATGGTGTGAGCAAGCCAGTTTCTGTAAACGACGACGGCACTTTCAGTGTGGATGTGCCAGCTAACACCACCACGTTCAGCGTGTCGGTAAAGACCACCGACGATAACGTATATGAAGGGAGCGAAAGCTTTACACTGAGCGGAAAGACCGCGACGCAAGAGACGGCGATTGTCGGTACCGCGACCATCAAAGATGGTGGTAATGGTACTGGCACCAATCCAGACGATGACCGTCCAAGCGTGAGCATCACCGAAGCGGTGAACGTGAACGAGGGCGATGTGGCAGAGTTCACCGTGAGCCTAAGTGCGGTGGCGGACACCGATGTGACCGTGAAACTGACTGCTTCAACGGATGGCACCAATACGGCGGAAGCGGCCGATATCGGAGCGATGACGGCGACTTACGTCGACAGTACTGGCGCAACGCAAACCTTAACCATCGACAGCGCTGGCAACATCACCATCCCCGCGGGCGTGAAAGACGTGACCGTGAGCGTGGCGACCAATCCAGACAACGTGTATGAAGGCGACGAGACGTTCAGCGTGAGCGTTGCGGGCGTGACCGGCGCGACAGGTACAGACACAGGCACAGCGACCATCAAAGATGGTGGTAATGGTACTGGCACCAATCCAGACGATGACCGTCCAAGCGTGAGCATCACCGAAGCGGTGAACGTGAACGAGGGCGATGTGGCAGAGTTCACCGTGAGCCTAAGTGCGGTGGCGGACACCGATGTGACCGTGAAACTGACTGCTTCAACGGATGGCACCAATACGGCGGAAGCGGCCGATATCGGAGCGATGACGGCGACTTACGTCGACAGTACTGGCGCAACGCAAACCTTAACCATCGACAGCGCTGGCAACATCACCATCCCCGCGGGCGTGAAAGACGTGACCGTGAGCGTGGCGACCAATCCAGACAACGTGTATGAAGGCGACGAGACGTTCAGCGTGAGCGTTGCGGGCGTGACCGGCGCGACAGGTACAGACACAGGCACAGCGACCATCAAAGATGGTGGTAATGGTACTGGCACCAATCCAGACGATGACCGTCCAAGCGTGAGCATCACCGAAGCGGTGAACGTGAACGAGGGCGATGTGGCAGAGTTCACCGTGAGCCTAAGTGCGGTGGCGGACACCGATGTGACCGTGAAACTGACTGCTTCAACGGATGGCACCAATACGGCGGAAGCGGCCGATATCGGAGCGATGACGGCGACTTACGTCGACAGTACTGGCGCAACGCAAACCTTAACCATCGACAGCGCTGGCAACATCACCATCCCCGCGGGCGTGAAAGACGTGACCGTGAGCGTGGCGACCAATCCAGACAACGTGTATGAAGGCGACGAGACGTTCAGCGTGAGCGTTGCGGGCGTGACCGGCGCGACAGGTACAGACACAGGCACAGCGACCATCAAAGATGGTGGTAATGGTACTGGCACCAATCCAGACGATGACCGTCCAAGCGTGAGCATCACCGAAGCGGTGAACGTGAACGAGGGCGATGTGGCAGAGTTCACCGTGAGCCTAAGTGCGGTGGCGGACACCGATGTGACCGTGAAACTGACTGCTTCAACGGATGGCACCAATACGGCGGAAGCGGCCGATATCGGAGCGATGACGGCGACTTACGTCGACAGTACTGGCGCAACGCAAACCTTAACCATCGACAGCGCTGGCAACATCACCATCCCCGCGGGCGTGAAAGACGTGACCGTGAGCGTGGCGACCAATCCAGACAACGTGTATGAAGGCGACGAGACGTTCAGCGTGAGCGTTGCGGGCGTGACCGGCGCGACAGGTACAGACACAGGCACAGCGACCATCAAAGATGGTGGTAATGGTACTGGCACCAATCCAGACGATGACCGTCCAAGCGTGAGCATCACCGAAGCGGTGAACGTGAACGAGGGCGATGTGGCAGAGTTCACCGTGAGCCTAAGTGCGGTGGCGGACACCGATGTGACCGTGAAACTGACTGCTTCAACGGATGGCACCAATACGGCGGAAGCGGCCGATATCGGAGCGATGACGGCGACTTACGTCGACAGTACTGGCGCAACGCAAACCTTAACCATCGACAGCGCTGGCAACATCACCATCCCCGCGGGCGTGAAAGACGTGACCGTGAGCGTGGCGACCAATCCAGACAACGTGTATGAAGGCGACGAGACGTTCAGCGTGAGCGTTGCGGGCGTGACCGGCGCGACAGGTACAGACACAGGCACAGCGACCATCAAAGATGGTGGTAATGGTACTGGCACCAATCCAGACGATGACCGTCCAAGCGTGAGCATCACCGAAGCGGTGAACGTGAACGAGGGCGATGTGGCAGAGTTCACCGTGAGCCTAAGTGCGGTGGCGGACACCGATGTGACCGTGAAACTGACTGCTTCAACGGATGGCACCAATACGGCGGAAGCGGCCGATATCGGAGCGATGACGGCGACTTACGTCGACAGTACTGGCGCAACGCAAACCTTAACCATCGACAGCGCTGGCAACATCACCATCCCCGCGGGCGTGAAAGACGTGACCGTGAGCGTGGCGACCAATCCAGACAACGTGTATGAAGGCGACGAGACGTTCAGCGTGAGCGTTGCGGGCGTGACCGGCGCGACAGGTACAGACACAGGCACAGCGACCATCAAAGATGGTGGTAATGGTACTGGCACCAATCCAGACGATGACCGTCCAAGCGTGAGCATCACCGAAGCGGTGAACGTGAACGAGGGCGATGTGGCAGAGTTCACCGTGAGCCTAAGTGCGGTGGCGGACACCGATGTGACCGTGAAACTGACTGCTTCAACGGATGGCACCAATACGGCGGAAGCGGCCGATATCGGAGCGATGACGGCGACTTACGTCGACAGTACTGGCGCAACGCAAACCTTAACCATCGACAGCGCTGGCAACATCACCATCCCCGCGGGCGTGAAAGACGTGACCGTGAGCGTGGCGACCAATCCAGACAACGTGTATGAAGGCGACGAGACGTTCAGCGTGAGCGTTGCGGGCGTGACCGGCGCGACAGGTACAGACACAGGCACAGCGACCATCAAAGATGGTGGTAATGGTACTGGCACCAATCCAGACGATGACCGTCCAAGCGTGAGCATCACCGAAGCGGTGAACGTGAACGAGGGCGATGTGGCAGAGTTCACCGTGAGCCTAAGTGCGGTGGCGGACACCGATGTGACCGTGAAACTGACTGCTTCAACGGATGGCACCAATACGGCGGAAGCGGCCGATATCGGAGCGATGACGGCGACTTACGTCGACAGTACTGGCGCAACGCAAACCTTAACCATCGACAGCGCTGGCAACATCACCATCCCCGCGGGCGTGAAAGACGTGACCGTGAGCGTGGCGACCAATCCAGACAACGTGTATGAAGGCGACGAGACGTTCAGCGTGAGCGTTGCGGGCGTGACCGGCGCGACAGGTACAGACACAGGCACAGCGACCATCAAAGATGGTGGTAATGGTACTGGCACCAATCCAGACGATGACCGTCCAAGCGTGAGCATCACCGAAGCGGTGAACGTGAACGAGGGCGATGTGGCAGAGTTCACCGTGAGCCTAAGTGCGGTGGCGGACACCGATGTGACCGTGAAACTGACTGCTTCAACGGATGGCACCAATACGGCGGAAGCGGCCGATATCGGAGCGATGACGGCGACTTACGTCGACAGTACTGGCGCAACGCAAACCTTAACCATCGACAGCGCTGGCAACATCACCATCCCCGCGGGCGTGAAAGACGTGACCGTGAGCGTGGCGACCAATCCAGACAACGTGTATGAAGGCGACGAGACGTTCAGCGTGAGCGTTGCGGGCGTGACCGGCGCGACAGGTACAGACACAGGCACAGCGACCATCAAAGATGGTGGTAATGGTACTGGCACCAATCCAGACGATGACCGTCCAAGCGTGAGCATCACCGAAGCGGTGAACGTGAACGAGGGCGATGTGGCAGAGTTCACCGTGAGCCTAAGTGCGGTGGCGGACACCGATGTGACCGTGAAACTGACTGCTTCAACGGATGGCACCAATACGGCGGAAGCGGCCGATATCGGAGCGATGACGGCGACTTACGTCGACAGTACTGGCGCAACGCAAACCTTAACCATCGACAGCGCTGGCAACATCACCATCCCCGCGGGCGTGAAAGACGTGACCGTGAGCGTGGCGACCAATCCAGACAACGTGTATGAAGGCGACGAGACGTTCAGCGTGAGCGTTGCGGGCGTGACCGGCGCGACAGGTACAGACACAGGCACAGCGACCATCAAAGATGGTGGTAATGGTACTGGCACCAATCCAGACGATGACCGTCCAAGCGTGAGCATCACCGAAGCGGTGAACGTGAACGAGGGCGATGTGGCAGAGTTCACCGTGAGCCTAAGTGCGGTGGCGGACACCGATGTGACCGTGAAACTGACTGCTTCAACGGATGGCACCAATACGGCGGAAGCGGCCGATATCGGAGCGATGACGGCGACTTACGTCGACAGTACTGGCGCAACGCAAACCTTAACCATCGACAGCGCTGGCAACATCACCATCCCCGCGGGCGTGAAAGACGTGACCGTGAGCGTGGCGACCAATCCAGACAACGTGTATGAAGGCGACGAGACGTTCAGCGTGAGCGTTGCGGGCGTGACCGGCGCGACAGGTACAGACACAGGCACAGCGACCATCAAAGATGGTGGTAATGGTACTGGCACCAATCCAGACGATGACCGTCCAAGCGTGAGCATCACCGAAGCGGTGAACGTGAACGAGGGCGATGTGGCAGAGTTCACCGTGAGCCTAAGTGCGGTGGCGGACACCGATGTGACCGTGAAACTGACTGCTTCAACGGATGGCACCAATACGGCGGAAGCGGCCGATATCGGAGCGATGACGGCGACTTACGTCGACAGTACTGGCGCAACGCAAACCTTAACCATCGACAGCGCTGGCAACATCACCATCCCCGCGGGCGTGAAAGACGTGACCGTGAGCGTGGCGACCAATCCAGACAACGTGTATGAAGGCGACGAGACGTTCAGCGTGAGCGTTGCGGGCGTGACCGGCGCGACAGGTACAGACACAGGCACAGCGACCATCAAAGATGGTGGTAATGGTACTGGCACCAATCCAGACGATGACCGTCCAAGCGTGAGCATCACCGAAGCGGTGAACGTGAACGAGGGCGATGTGGCAGAGTTCACCGTGAGCCTAAGTGCGGTGGCGGACACCGATGTGACCGTGAAACTGACTGCTTCAACGGATGGCACCAATACGGCGGAAGCGGCCGATATCGGAGCGATGACGGCGACTTACGTCGACAGTACTGGCGCAACGCAAACCTTAACCATCGACAGCGCTGGCAACATCACCATCCCCGCGGGCGTGAAAGACGTGACCGTGAGCGTGGCGACCAATCCAGACAACGTGTATGAAGGCGACGAGACGTTCAGCGTGAGCGTTGCGGGCGTGACCGGCGCGACAGGTACAGACACAGGCACAGCGACCATCCTGGACAACGACAACGCGCCAGTCATTCACGACGCGGTATTGTATGACGTTTCTGAGGTAATCCCTAACGGCACCGAAGTATACGACGTTCAGGAAGCGATCACCGGCAACGATACCGACCTAGATGGTGAAAAGCTGCAATACACCTTCGTGCACAGCAACAATACCCGTAGCACGACCAGTGAAGACGGCGCGTTCAGCATTGATCCTGCCACCGGTAAGATCACCGTGCTCGATACCACCAAGGTGGATTACGAGAGTGCAGTGTCAATCGTACTGAAAGTCGAAACGACCGACGGCGTGAACACCGATACGGCAGACATCACGCTCAACCTGACCAACGTCAACGACAACGACACGGTGTTCACCAAAGAGAGTGAGACGTTCAACTATGCGGAAGGTACCGAGGCGGGCGTAACGCTGGGTACGGTCACGGCGACCGACGCTGATGGCGCCAACATCGAGTACAGCATCGCGCAAGAGCACAACGTGTACGCGGCGGATGATGTGAATAAAGAGCATCCGTTCTACCAGGTGGATGCGAACGGTAACGTGAGTCTGACCGAGGCGGGTGCGAAAGCGTTCACCAACGACTACGAGACGGTGGCCAACCAGCACACCATCACGGTGACCGCGACGGGCACGGATGGCACGACGGGCTTGGGCAAGGCAGAGACCATCGTGGTGACGCTGAACGAAGCCAACCTCGATGACAACGCGCCGGTATTTGAAGGCACCAACAAAGAGGGTCAGTACAGCTTCAGCTACGACGAAAACAGCGCGGCGGACACCGTACTGGGCACGGTCAAGGCCACCGATGCGGATAAAGAGACGGTGACCTACAGCATCAAGTCAGGCAACGACAACGGCTGGTTTGCGATTAATGCGACCACGGGCGTGATCACCTTAACTGCTGAAGGTGCCAAAGCGTTGACTAATGATTTTGAAACGCTGGCCAACGTGCACAGCTTGGTGGTAACTGCGACCGAAGACGCGGGGCTGGGCGAGGTGAAACATACCGACATCACAGTCAAGCTCAACGAGCAGAACATCGATGACAACGCACCTGAGTTTAAAAATACCAACCCACAAGGCGAGTACAGTTTCAGCTATGATGAAGGGCGCTTGGCGGGTACCACTTTAGGTACTGTCACGGCGGTTGATGCTGACAACGAGAAGGTTACCTACAGCATCACTTCTGGCAATGCCGAGGGCTGGTTTGCGATTAATCCGGACACTGGTGCGATTACGTTGACCCAAAAAGGTCAGGATGCCGAAGCCAATGATTTTGAGCGGTTGATCAATGAACACCGCTTGCAGGTCACTGCGACGGAAGTGATTGGCTTAGGTGAAGTTAAAAAGACCATAGTCAATGTGACCTTGACGGAGTTGAACATTGATGACAACGCGCCGAGGTTTGAAAACACCACTAACGGTCAGTACAGCTTCAGCTACGACGAAAACAGCGCGGCGGACACCGTACTGGGCACGGTCAAGGCCACCGATGCGGATAAAGAGACGGTGACCTACAGCATCAAGTCAGGCAACGACAACGGCTGGTTTGCGATTAATGCGACCACGGGCGTGATCACCCTGACTGCGAAAGGTGCAGAGGCGGCGGCGAACGACTTTGAGGCGCTGGCCAACGTGCACAGCTTGGTGGTGACTGCGACCGAAGACGCAGGTCTGGGTGGTGTGAAGACCACCGACATCACGGTCAAGCTCAACGAGCAGAACATTGATGAAGAGCTTAGTATTTCGGGGTTGAATGGGGCTAATGCTGAGTTAACTGTCCATGAAGCTAATCTTGCGGACGGTTCGTCACCAGATAACTCTGCTCTTAGTAAAGTAGGGAGTTTTAACTTTACTTCTATTGACGGATTAGCGTCTTTAGTAATCGCGGGTCATAGTTTTAATGTGGCAGAACTTCTTGCGTTGAATTCATCTGAAACAACAATTTCAACGCCTTATGGTGAACTCACCTTGACGGGTTTCAGTGGTGATCTCACTGGTGGAACAGTTCAATACGAATATACGTTGAACGAAAATGTGGATAACGATTCAGCCACCAATGCAAATGACACGGACTATACCGATCATATCTCTGTGACTGTGATTGATGTGGATGGAAGCCAGATCACAGATAGCTTAGACGTTAAAATTGTTGATGATGTTTCTACGGCTCTTGATGACCGTGGTGAAGTGGACATTGTTGTTGACAGTTTCACGGTCTCTGGTGTGGTTGCTAACTGGACATCATGGAGTAATGGTACCAACGTAACCACGTTTGATGGCACTACTGCACCAAATGGTGGTGGCTTAGATAATGACAGTGGCAAAGACCAAATCCGTTGGGGTCAACCCGCCAGCTCATACAGCTCTGGCTACGGATTTATCGATAATGATAGTGCGCTAAACGGTGAGTTTGCCTTAAACCAAGATATTATTTTGGGTACTTTTACTCATTACAATTATCCCGTTTATTCAGGTGGTGCGATCACCAGTGCCAGTATGGATGTTGAGTTCTCAGTGACAGATGCACAAGGCGTACTTACACCTGTAACGTTGAAACTGAATTTTGATCACAATGAAACACTAAATACCGACAATCAGGAAGCCTCAAAAGACATCATCAAAGTTGGTAATACCAATGTAACTTTTGAGAATGCGGGGGCTCTTTATACCTTGCAAGTGATTGGCTTTAGGATCCCTGGTACCAATCAAATCGTGACGGAAATTAAAACGGATGAAAACGACATGAACAGCTATGAATTAGTCGTACGTGTTGTCCCTGGTGAGGGGTATGAGTTGCCATCTACATCAGGGGACGTATTCGAAAATGATGTTTCTGGTGCGGATGTGGATATGACGGTTGTCGGAGCTTCCTCTGGTGATCACGTGAGCACCGGTGTCTCAGGCAACGTTGGCTCTATGATTGCGGGCCTGTATGGCAATTTGATCCTGCGTGCCGATGGTAGCTACACTTACCAAGTGACAGCGAATGCATCTTCGATTCCTAATGATGCAATCGAAACTTTCACTTACACCATGAAAGATGGCGATGGTGATACTTCAACTGCGCTACTTTCTATCAATGTGAACCGAGTTACGATGGCGGATTTCAATGCTAACCAAGATCAAAATGTTGGTTTGGAAGACACCGTTGTTACTGGTAATGTGTTGGACAATGATGGAAGCCAGAATACTTCGGTGGATCATTTCACGGTAGGTAATGATGCCACTTCTCACGCAGTGGGCAATCCTGTTCGCTTAGAGCAAGGTGAGTTTACGCTTAATTCGGATGGCAGTTACACATTTAAGCCAGCAGATAACTGGAATGGTGAAGTTCCAGTTATTTACCTACACAACCAACACTGGAAAAACGAGCACACTCGCTATCACCATCACCCCTGTTGATGATGCGACGGTTACTAAACCTGATCATAAGTTGATTGCTGAAGATACTATTGCGACGGGTAATGTGCTGGCGAACGATGTTGATATAGACAGCATTCTCAAGGTCACCAACTTCCAAGTTGATGGAGTCAATGACGTTTATACTGCGGGCAATACGACGTATCAGCTAGCTGAAGGTACTCTAGTGCTTAAGGCAAATGGTGATTATACCTTTGATCCGAAAGATAACTGGAGTGGCTCACTGCCAAAAATTACCTATACCACGAATACCGGAGCGACCGGAACTTTAAACATCCATGTTGAGGCGGTGGCTGATGCACCGAACCTTACTATCAACGGCTATACCTCTGTTGCTGCAATCAATTTCGAGGATGCGAGAGTTAATGGCAGTTGGGATGGCGTGGTTGCTAATCAGATTCACGGTTTGAACACGATTGGAACATGGTATACCAGCAACAATAGCGGGAAAGTTGAAATCGGTTACGAAGATATCTACGTATCGGGAGGTTCTTCAACAAATAAAGTCATGGAGATTGAGTTCAATCAAGGTGATAACACGCTGTATACCAATATTCACGCTCAAGCGGGCCGTTTCTATGAGCTAGGGTTTGATGTTGCAGCTCGTTCCGGTTGGGTGTGGAGTTCAGGCTTAACCATTAAGCTTGTTCCTCTGAACGCTGACGGCGTTCCTATCATGGCAGAAGCAATCACGCTTTATGATTTCAAACCAACTAATGCAAACTGGTTGAGAGATCAAAAAGTCACGCTTCCTATAGGTCAAACAGGGGAGTATCGTCTGTTGTTTGAAGGAGATAATGCTGATAGCTTTGGTGCACTTTTAGATAACTTATCATTTAAAGTTGTTGATAATATGGGCTACCGCGGAGATTTCATTAAACTGAGTGAAATTTCTACTTCGCTGAATGATACCGATACCTCTGAAACCTTGAGTCTTAAATTAAAAGGGATGCCAGAAAGTTCGATATTGAAAGACGATAAAGGTAATGAAGTCATAGTGGGTTCAAACGGTGAGGTAGATATTACAGGATGGGATTACAGCAGCTTACAAATTAAGACGCCGAACCATGGTAATTTCAATATTACCGTTGAAGCTACAGCAACTGAAAGCAGTAACCAAGATAGTGCAACGACGAGTGCGACAATTCCGGTCACGGTATTACATCCTAATGAGTATTTGGGACGTGGCGGTGTTGACTCTTTCTTGTTGACCAAAACCCATGGTGATAACGCTAACTTGAATATCGACCTCAATGCTTATTTTGAAGGTACCACAGCGATCGCACCTGTGACGCAACAAGTAGCAGTAACGATTGATACGGACTTGGTGATCCATTCCGGAGATAGTAACGATTACATTGAGTTAGGTATTAGTCGCGCGGATAATACGGTTTATACCGGTAGTTCAATTCCTAACTCTAATAATCCCATGCCGTCACAATCCACACTAGCGGATAGCGCGTTTATGAAAAATGACGTGATTACTGATCAGGATGGTAAATTACTAGATAGTGTATTGAACGATTCGAAGCTTCAACCAACTACTGATACGGTGAATTTAGGTAGTGGTAACGATACTGTTTATGGCGGAGGTGGAAACCTTGCCGCTTATGGCGGAGCAGGTAATGACATTCTGGTTGGCGGTGATGGCAACGATGCACTCAGAGGTGGTGCGGATAATGACTATCTTTCAGGAGGTCGTGGTAATGACGTTCTACGTGGTGATTCAGGTAACGACGTTCTGAACGGCGGTCTTGGCAATGACATCCTAACTGGTGGCTCAGGTGAAGATCTCTTCAAATGGGTTGACGGAGATTTGGATGGTGGTAGAGATCGAATTACCGACTTTACTATTCATCAAGACAAGATTGATTTAAGTGATTTATTCCATAATCCATCGGATCAAGATGTGACGGCACTATTGGCTAACATTAGATCTACGGTGACAGGTGATGATCATTCATCGTCATTCAAAGTAGAGAAAAATGATGGTTCCTTCGTGACCATTCAACTAGATGGTGTTTCTTCTAGTGAATTAACGAACCAATTGGCTTCGATAATCCAGATTAAAGAAGACTAGCACTTACCTCTAATAAAAATCCCGCCAACTGGCGGGATTTTTGTCTCTGGAGAACCATGTTTTTGCTGGTATCAGCGCGCAGAATGAGTGACGAACTCCGTCATCGATTTAGCGAAACAGATAAGGGAAAAGCTGTTTTCTTTCTTGTGCCGAAAGGTTGCTGACTCTTGCGATGTTGGTCTCTGGGATGGCTTCTGGATTTGGGTAGTGTTTCAGCACTTTTTCCATGCTCTCTTCGCGGATCAGGTGAAAGATCGGGTAGGGTGAGCGGTTGGTGAGGTTCTCATCATCCTCTGGATCTGTGCCTGCAAAGCAGTAATCAGGATGGAACGTCGCGACTTGAAACACACCTTCCCAGTCTTGCTGGCGAATTAACGCTTCCACCCAGTCGATGTAAAAATTGTAATCAACAAAATCGTGCAGCAGGTTTGGTACAACAACGAGAGTGGTTTCAAGCTCTTGCGGCTCTTTCGTATCAAGTTCAAGCAACTGATCGTAAATATCTTGCAGCAGCGCTTCTTCATCACGGGCTTCACTGACATAGATTTTAATTTGCTGATTACGCTGCGGTTTTGCGGCAAATGGGCATAAGTTTAAGCCGATCACGACCTGATTAAGCCAGTGATCGACTTCTTGAATAATGGTTTCCGTTGACATGTTGAGCTCAGATTCTTCGTTTTACTTGTATCATGTGGCGCTGAGCATAGCACAACTTAGGCCGAAGGGCTGGCCAAAGCCTGACTGCCCTGTGGCGTTTGTTTATTTTGTCGGCTTAAGCGCCAACCAAGGATAAACAAGATGAAGTAAAGCCCCAACCCGCCGAGTGTGACCATTTCCCAACCACCGTGTTGCCAACAGTACAGCAGGTAAAAACCACCTAAACTACCGCCGATGTAGTAGTGAACCAAGTAAAGTGCAGTCGCGGTGGCTTTGGCTTGCGTGGCTTTTTGACTAACCCAAGCGTAAGCCAAAGTGTGGGTGAAAAAGGCGCCAAAGCTAATCAAAATCAAACCGACCAGCATGGCGGGTATCGCTTCAATCAACGCAATCAACATGCCCGCCATACTGATGAGTGCACCAAGCATCATGCCGGGAATCGCGGAGAAACGCCGGTTCCAGTTGGCGGTGAGCTTTGAGCTCAGTGTTCCAGCCAAATAACAGACGAAAATCAGTGAAGCGATGCCAATGGGTAGTGAGTAGGGTTCGGCGACTAAACGAAATCCCATGACGGAATAGAGGTTAACAAACAGTGCGAAGTTAACCCCGCCAATCAACATAGCTAGCCAGAGTGTACGGTTTTGCAGATGTTTAACCAACGCGCGATTGTGATGGAAAAACAGCCCACGCTGCGGTTTGAAATGCTGTTGAACGGGCAGCAAATACGCGACCAAAAGTGCGCCGAGCAGAGTAAAAATGGCCATTGCAACGACTGCATGTTGCCAACCAAGGGCATCGGTGAGTAACCCTCCAGCAATGCGGCCGGTAATACCTCCCAGTGAGTTTGTCGCAATATAGCCACCAATCGCCTTACCAAACGCTTGCGGAGAAAGCTCTTCCACCATGTACGCCACCGCAACCGAAGCAAAAGCCGCTAAAGCCACGCCCATTAAAGCTCGGGTGAGTACCAAAAACCAAAATTGCTCAGCATAAAGCATGGCTAAGCCAATCACAGGCATAGCAAATAAGCCGGTCAGCATCACTAAGCGTCGCCCAACGGCTTCCGAAGTGACCGCCCAAGGCACGAGGCAAAGTGATAAGGCTAAAGTTGACGCTGCAAACAACCAGTTAATTTGGGTTTCCGAAACCGCAAAGTGATTCGCCAAATAAGGCAGCATAGGTTGGAAAAGATAAAGGTTACAGAAGACTAAAAATGAACCAAAAGCGAGGGCAAAGGTCACTTTTAAATATTGAGGAGAATGCAGTTCAATCATACAGCGGATCCAAGGTGCGAAAAGGCGGCGATGTGATCACGATAGCAGTGGCATCTCGATTAATAAAATATATTAAAGTTATGGTTGCGATATACAGGATATATGATGGAAGTTCGACAACTGCGTCACTTTGTGACCGTGGCAGAATGGGAAAGTTTTACCTTAGCCGCGCAGCAACTGCATATTGCGCAGCCTGCACTGAGTATTTCGATTAAGAAATTTGAGCAGCAGCTTGGTGTTACCTTATTCAAAAGAGATGAAAGAAAAGTCGCGTTGACCCATGAAGGTGAAGTGTTGCTTGAGCATGCCAAGCGCATTTTGCAACAAGTCAGTGACGCGCAATTAGCGGTTTATGAGCTCAACGGCGTCGTGAAAGGTGAAGTGCGCCTTGGCACGCCAAGTATGATGGGCTCTTACTTCTTCCCGCAAATCATCATGGCGTTTAAAAGCCACTTTCCGAATCTGAAAATGACGGTGATTGAAGCGGGTACTCAATCGATCCGCAAAATGCTGCTCTCAGGTGAGTTGGATATTGGGGTGATTTTGAATCACGATCTGCCGGACGATTTGGCAGCGGATCCGCTGCTCTCTTCGCAAATGGTTGCTGTGGTTGGCAAAAATCATGAGTTAGCTGAACGTCGGCATCTGACTTTTGCCGAGTTTTTTGAGCATGAACTGGTGATGTTTAAACCCGGCTATTTTCACCGAGACTTTATCGATAAAGTGTGCCGAGAACATAAATTTACCGCGGATTTTTCTTTTGAAACCAATTTGTTACCTATGATTTTAAGCATAGTGAAACATGAATATGCGATTACCGCGCTGTTGGAGTTGGTGACCAGCAATGAACCGGAAGTGACGGCGATTCCGTTTGAACCGCCGGTGTGGCTTGATCTTGCATTGGCTTGGCGTAAAGAAGGTTATCTGTCCAATGCCGATCGTACTTTCATCGAGTTTGTGAAAAAGTACGTTTAGCGCCAAGAAGAGCATTCATCTTTGCTGCTAATAATCTCTAGCGCTATTAATCTTTACTGCTGTAAATACGTTCAAAATTGGTGTGGTTCCAGCCGATCATCAAACGATCACCAATTTTTAGTACAGGTACACTGCGAGCGCCGAGAGCATCAAGCTCTTTGCGTCCGCGTTCCATTTTCGCATTACATAAGCGGTACTTAATGCCTTTTGAGTCCAGATAACGCTGGGCGTCTTTGCAGTGTGGGCATTTATCTTTTATGTACAAAACCACGCGTTTCATTGGAATCTCTCATGAATCAAAAGGGCGCAAAGTGTATCGAGAGTCGGCTGGAGATGCAAATCCCCTTCCTGCTTGAAGCGCTCATACTTATTGGTGTAGGTGATTCTTGAGTGGAAATTGAGTAAACTTGCCGACCTTTTTTGTCACCCGAACTGAGCACGTGAAATGAGTATGCACCCTGCACTGAAGTACATTCAGGGATATCCCCAACACATTGTTGAACAAGTTGCTCAACTGATCGCAAACGACAAGCTGATAGCTTGGTTTGAGCAGCGTTATCCTGAGCGGCACGATATCCAGAGTGAAAAAGCGCTGTTTGATTTCACCATGGCTTTAAAAAACCAATATATGAAGAAAACGGCTCCGCTCAGTAAAGTGGTGTATGACGGAAAAATTCATCTCATTAATAATGCGCTGGGGTTACACAGCTACGTTTCTCGGGTGCATGGCAATAAACTGAAAGCAAAAAATGAAATCCGAATTGCCAATGTGTTTAAACAAGCACCTGAACCGTTACTGCGCATGTTAGTAGTGCATGAACTGGCGCATTTAAAAGAGAAAGAACACAACAAAGCGTTTTATCAGCTCTGTTGCCATATGGAACCGAATTATCACCAGTTAGAGCTGGATGCACGGCTATACATGATGGTGCTAGAGCTCAAGGCAGGCAAAGCATGAACACTCCACTTAAGCCAAAACATGAGCAAAAAACAAATCGAAAACCGAAAGCCAATAAGCCAGTTGTGAAAAAGCAGCAAAATAAGCAGCCGTCAACCCACAAAGTACAAGGTGAGGAAGTCGCTGCCGTTAAATCTGGGTTACATCCACGCAATCGTCATCGCGGGCAGTATGATTTTCCGGCACTGATTAAGGCCGTGCCAGAGTTGCAAGCCCATGTGATGAAAAAACCTAAAGGGCAATGGACGATTAATTTTGCCGATCCGATCGCGGTCAAGTTACTCAATAAAGCGCTTTTGGCTCTGCATTACGGTGTCACCTATTGGGATATCCCAGAGGGCTTTTTATGCCCGCCCATTCCGGGTCGTGCGGATTACATTCATCGCGTCGCCGATCTGCTGCTTAAAGACAATCCCAAGTTAAACCCTTCTCAAGTTACAGCACTGGATATTGGCGTGGGCGCAAATTGTATCTATCCGATTGTTGGAGTGACGGAATATGGCTGGTCATGGGTTGGCAGTGATGTCGATCCTGTCTCAATACAACAAGCGAGTTTGATTGTTCAAAGCAACTCGAAGCTGCAAGGCCATATCGAATGCCGCCTACAAAAGAACAGCCAACATATTTTTAACGGCATTATTGGGGGTGATGAGCGTTATACGGTGACGACTTGCAATCCTCCTTTTCATGCATCCTTAGCTGACGCTCAACAAGGAACCCAGCGAAAGTTGACCAACTTACAGGCAAATCAACGCAAGAAAGGCCGCTTAGCAACGCCAGCGTTAAGCCACTCAAGGTTAAATTTTGGTGGTCAGAAAGCTGAGTTATGGTGTCCAGGCGGAGAGGCGGCCTTTATCGGTAAAATGGCCATAGAAAGTCAGCGGTTTGCGCAGCAAGTACTCTGGTTTACCACGCTGATTTCTAAAGGTGATAACGTTCGTGGCATGAAAAAACAGCTGGAAAAACTCGGGGCTCAGTCGATACAAGTTGTAGAGATGGCACAAGGGCAAAAGATAAGTCGCTTTGTCGCTTGGAGTTTTCAAAATGCTGAGCAGCGCAAGCTGTGGTGGCAGACAAAATGTTAAGCTTTAAACAAGTTATATCCTTCCTACTTAAAGTTGCAGCGGTGTTGGCTACGTTCGTTCACCCCAATCACATAGTCTGTCTATGCTCATGCCTACCTGCAACTCCAAGTCGTTTGGGTATACTGAACATGAAAAGTAACAAAGCCAATCGCTCCTAAATAAAAACCCAGGAGGGGCAAGATGAGAATTGAAGACGTTCCACTCTACGCACCCTGCCAGCCTCATTGGCTGTGTGTTCCTTTTATGAGTATTTTTGCGTTATTGCTCTTGATTGGATTGTTTTTTTTTTATTCGGATTATTTATCGCGAATACTTAAAAATTCAGCGCGCACAAAAAGTGCGCCGATTGCGGCGCACTCATTATCGAGATCGTCATGGTGGAGGTCGTCCAACCAATATCAAATAAACCTTAAGAGAGTGAGTTTAATAGGGTTTGATATTTTTGCTCTAACGCTGAATTTCCAGCGCGTTTTTCTAATTCAATCAGTAGTTTGAGTGAGGCTTTTTGATAGCCATAACGCTGATTCAGATCCATTAAACGTAAGCGAGCGGGTGTGTAGTCGCCTGCCTCAATCTCCATTTTAGTCAGCTGTAAAATGGACAGCAGGCGATTTGGATCGTGATCGATAGCACGTTTGAAGTATTCACGAGCATTGTCGGTTTTCCCTGCTTTGAGAGCACACAATCCGGCGTTCTCGTAACTGGCAGAAATTAAGTAGTAATAGGGTTGATCGACGGCGCGGAGGAAGTACTTGTCGGCGGTGTCGTACTCGCCTTGCTTACACAAAAAGGTACCGAAATTATTCAGCACATTACCGTTTTTCGGGTGTTCGCTTAATGCGGTGCGATACATTTTCCGCGCAGAATCATTCTCTCCAACAGCCTCATAGTAGTGCGCCATCGAAAGTTGTGAGCGGTAATAATCCGGCGCATGTTGTAGTGCTTTTTCTAAATTTTCCCGTGCTTTGATCATGCTGCCATTTTCTAAATAGCCTAAACCAAGGGCAATGCGAGCCTCTGCCATCTCAGTTGGGTCACTCTGTGCGGCGTTACCAGCCGTTTCAGTGACGGTGACGCAGCCAGCTAAGGCGATTACGAGTCCTAATCCAAACACTCTTTTCATACATACCTCCAGTTAACGCACCAATGATAGGCAATTCAATTTGAAGGCCGAGCGGCGAGGGTGAAGTCTGCGAGTCAGTTGGCAAATCTATTTATGTAAGGCAGAAGCTTAAAGCCGGAAAGCGCGGGCAAAAGGATAAAAAAGGCCGCACATGGCGGCCGAGAAGGATTATTCGTCTTTAGTGAAGTTGGCTTCGCTGAATTTTTCCAAATCGTACGGTGTTTGTTGATAAACACAATAGTTAAGCCAGTTGGCAAACAGCAAGTGCCCGTGGCTACGCCAACTGGCGCAGGGCTTATTATCTGGGTTGTCGTTTGGATAATAGTTCACGGGAATGGCAGGACTGAGCCCTTCACCTAAATCGCGTACATATTCGCTATGTAGGGTAAAGGCATCGTATTCTGGGTGTCCGGTCACAAAGACATTACGCTTGTCTTTGGTTGCCGCGAGGTACACACCGGCCACATCCGAGGTCGCCAGAATATCGAGATCGGTATGTTCAGCCAAAAAGTCAGCTTCAAAGTCGGCATAGCGGGAGTGTGGTGCTAAAAAGCGATCATCAAACCCACGCAGCAAAGGGTGAAACGGCTTATGGATGTCGTGGTAATACACGCCAGACAATTTCTCTTCACGCGTGCGTTTTGGTAAGTTGTACAGCAGCTTCAGCCCAGCTTGCGCCGCCCAGCAGATGTACAGGGTGGAAGTCACATGTGCTTTGGCCCATGTCATGATGTTTTGTAAATGTTCCCAATAGGCAACATCTTCAAACTGCACTAACCCAAGTGGCGCACCCGTGATGATTAACCCATCAAAGTTGCGGTTTTTGACCAGCTCAAATTGGCGATAGAAGGTGTTGAGATGCTCTTCAGGGGTGTTTTTACTTGGGCGATCATCGATGCGCAGCAGCTCAATATCCACCTGTAAGGGGGAATTAGAGAGTAGGCGCAAAAACTGAGTTTCCGTCTCAATTTTTTTAGGCATTAAGTTTAACAATAGCACCTTGAGTGGTCGTATTTCCTGCGTCGAAGCACGCGATTCGGACATAACGAAGATGTTTTCATTACGTAGCACATCACTCGCCGGTAATTGGTCGGGGATTCTAATCGGCACAGCTTTCTCCCTAAGCATTGATTTGGACGTCTAAACATCCAGACTTATAACTCAACCGAAAATTATTGTCGATAGCAAAATGCAGCCAAGCTTAATCTAAGTTAGTATTTCTCGGCTCAATTGACTACTGTGAAACTGCTATGCGACCTCATTTAACCCTGATTCGCGGTCTGCCCGGTTCGGGGAAATCGACCTTGGCGAAGACCTTACCTGCTGTGCATCTGGAAGCAGACATGTACTTTCTCAATGAACAAGGTGTGTACCATTTTCGCCCCGAACACTTGGCGCAAGCCCATGAATGGTGCCAACAACAGACGGAATACTGGCTGCAACAAGGCAAAGACGTGGTGGTATCGAATACTTTTGTTCGGCATTGGGAGATGGCGGTATACCGAAAACTTGCCCGACAATATCGAGCTAAGCTGACGATTCTGGTGTGTCGAGAACGTTATCAAAACGTGCATGGGGTCGATGAAGCCACTGTCGAACGCATGCGTCAACAGTGGCAAGAGTAGACATTATTGTGGGTGTTTAGCGGTACGCTGGAGATCTCGGCGTAAAAGATAAAACGCCAAACCGCCCCAGACCAAAGCCTGTGCCCAAAGGAGTGTCCATTTTGGTGCGATGGTTGACCAACTGGCCGCCATTTGGTTTAAGCCCAGAAAGCCTTGGATTGCCGGCGTGCTTGGGAAGCACTGTGCAAGCCAGACTAAAGGTGCAGGGATCATTTCCACTGGCCAAATAAATCCAGCGGTAAAAATCAGTGGCATCGAGCTAATTAACACCACCAAAGTGACCAGTTCGCGTCTCGGAGTCACTGCCCCTAATGCAATACCGACAAAATTACAGGCTAATAAAAACGGCAGGAGCAAACTGATGAGATCACTTGGCTTTGCTAAAGTATTCACGCCGTGCAAATCAAAACTGGCACCGAAATAATAAAGACTCAGCAAGTAGTAGACTGTAACCAGTACAAGACTACGTACTAACAGCAGTTTGGCAGGAGTGACTCGGCTCCAATAGCCGTGACCTTGCTTTTGTGTTCCAACCATCAATCCAGCCGCCATGATCAGCGTTTGCTGCAGGATCAATACAAAAACGGCGGGTACGACGTAATCGACATAACCCATGCGTGGGTTAAAAGTGGGTTTCAGGTTGGCACTGGTTGGCGAGAAATGCTGCGCGGCAAACGCCATTGGTTCACCTTCGACCACCAAGCGACTGACTTTGGTTTGTGCTGCGAGTGTGCCACCCGCTTGGGCTAAACCTTCAATAATCGTCCCGTAAACCAGAAAATAAGAAGCATCGCCCGCATAAGCGAGCGTTGGGCTTTTCCCTAGCAATAAGTCTTTGTAGAAATGCTCAGGGATAACCAGTATCCCAGCCACTTTCTTGTCTAAGAAAGCTTGTTTGGCATCGGCAATGGTGTGATCACGCTGAACAATTTTGACTTGCGGCGTGGCATCCATCATCCGCTCCAGTTGAAAACTGGCCTGACTTTGATCGAGATTGACTACAGAAACGGTTTGCTCACGGGGGGTCTGCTTCGCGTAAGGCAGCGGATAGAGAAAAGAATAAAACACCACACCGCCAAAGACGGTCAGCACGACAACAGGGTTAGTGAAGAGTGCTTTTAATTCTGCTTTAAATAGCTCAAATAGGGTCATACGGCAGCTCCCATCTCCCGCGCTAAATGCTTGCGGATCAGAAGTAGCGCCAAACCAAGCGGTAGAAGATAGCCCCACATATTGACCATAGGTTGTAAAGAACTTAAGGCATCAAGCCCGTAGCTCACTTGGTTCACTTGCACTTCAATGTAGTGGCTAATGGGCAACAAATTGCGCCATGTTTGAGCGAGCGTGTTCATATCACTGGCTGGGAAGGTAATCCCCATAAAGGCAAAACTTGGCGCAGTGAAAGCGCCAGCAAAGCTCATCGCGCGAGCGGGATCAAGCGTGAGGAAGTAGAAAAATGCCCCCATGATCACGCATGCCATAACGGTAATGGATTGAGCAAGCAGTAATATGGAAAAGTGACCAAACATAGGCCAGCGCAGTACATCATAAAACCAGATCAAAAAACCAAATCCTTGCAACATGAAGATGGGGAGATAGGGCAATAGGGTTCGGGTTAAATGGGTTAAGGGTGACTGCGCAAGCCAAGATTTTAACCCGTAATGACGATAGTTTGCTGCCAGAATCAAAATGGTGCTAACGACAATCGTGATTTGCCACAAGGCTGGGACAATCGCCGACACCAAAAATTGCGCGTAGTGGGTATTTTGGTTAAAGAGTGGCGTTATTTGTGTGCGCACGGGCACCGAGCGCCCCATGGCCGCAAGGGTGGTATGCGTTTTGGTGGCAAGATTTTTCATCACATCCACTTGAGCATTAAATGTAGCTTGTGCTTGCACCACCGCTGAGTTAAGGAGCTTACCGACCAAAATCATTTGGCTGTTGTAAAAGGTCGTTACTTGCGGCTGCTCTTGACGATAAATGGCTTTATCGAATTGTGCGGGGATCACCATAAAGCCATAGATCTGATTACTGCGCATTGCTTGGCTAGCTTCATCCACGCTCGCAAAATGCTGATTGACAAGCAGTGTCGATGTCGCATCGACCTCACGAATAAGCTGCCGTGAAAGCTGGCTGTGGGAGAAATCCACCACTCCAAACGGCAGATCGCGCGCTATGCCTTGTGAAAAAATCCACCAAATGGAGACGGCGAGCAGAATGGGCACCCATGTTAAACAGGAAAGTAACCATTTATCGTGACGCAGTAACGTCCATTGGCGAGGGATGGCGTGCTTCATTTTAAGTTCAACCACAACTTATAACTTAACCACAACGCTCATGCCCATGCGCAGTCCGTCGGTTGGCGTGACTGGACGTGCTTCCACTTCAAACGTACGCAGGTCAAACCCTTGAGTGGCATCGGTCGAGCGCCAAGTCGCGAAATCGCCCATCACGGCGACGTGAGTGACTTTAAACTCAATGGATTTCTCCAGAGCCGGCAAATAAGCCGTAAACTGAGCTCCTTGGGTAAAGTGTTTGAGCAGATCTTCACGCACGTTAAATACTGCCCAAGTGTCTTGCGTGTCGACTACGGTGACGACCGGAAAACCTTGCGGAGCCAGTTCACCACTGTGCATCAAGACTTGTGATACTTCACCATCAAACCAGCTCTGGATTTTGGTATCCGCCGCGTAGGCTTCAACTTCGGCGACAGCACCTGCCGCCATGCGTGCTTTTTCCAGTGCGGCTTGTTTCGTCTCTTCTCGTGCACCTTCTTTGGCTAATTGATACATCTGCAACGCTGCACTTTCCGTGTATTTGGCGGCTTGCCATTGGGTTTGCGCTTCGTCCCGTTTTTGTTCGGACACCACACCATCGTTGTAAAGGTTATTGACGCGCAGATAGGTTTTTTCAGCCAGTTCTGCCGCCGCTTGAGCTTTGAGCCATTGATCTTTGGCGGCCTGAATCTGTTGCTCACGCGCACCGTTTTCTGCTTCTTGAGCCAGTGCCCCTGCGGCTTTCTGGCCAGCGATTGCTTGTTCTAATTTGGCATCAATTTCAGGGCTGAGTAGAGTGAAGATCAGTTGGCCTTTTTCCACTTGATCGCCCTTGCGCACCAAAACTTGGTCAATGCGTCCCGGTACTTTAGAGGAGATGCTGTACTGCTGAGATTCAATCTGACCTTGCAGTGTGACAGGCTCAGGCTGATAAGCTTGATAAAAGCGATAGCCAACCCAGCCAACAACAGCGACAGCGGTGAGCGTCATTAAGGTCGTTTTTACCGTTTTCATTTGGATTCCTTTTACTTAGCCGTGGCGCTTTGGTGCAGTGAAGAGAGAGCGACTGCGGATTGATGGTAAGTGGAGAAGCTGCCCATCTCGCTCGACAGAGCCAATAATTTGTTCAGGGAAATGAGATAGTTAAAGCTCGCTAGTGATTGCTGGGTACGAATGCTGGCCAGATAAAGCTCGGCATCCACCACATCGACCGAGGTTGATAAACCTTGGCTAAATGCCTTTTGGCGCAAGCGGAGATTTTCTTGCGCCAAGTTCAGGCTGGAATTGAGTCCCGTCACTTCTTCAAGGGCTTGTTCTGCTTCGAGATAGGTCTTTTCCACCAGCACGCTGAGATCTTGTTTCGCTTGCGCTTTTAAATAGCGCACTTGATTCACTGCGCTATTGGCTGCTTTGACTTGTTCACTGCGCCCGGTGTTTTCAATCAGCGGAATATTCACGCCAACGCCAACCAACCAATCCGGTTTCATTTGGCTAGCAAGTGAGTCATCTTCATGCAAGCTATAATCGCCATACAGATAGACTTCTGGGTAGTATTTCCCTTGCTCAGCTTTAATAAGACTGCTGGCTTGCTTTTCTTTGGCATCGAGCAGGCTTAAGCCGGGATAGGTATTGAGCGTTTGTTCGATGAAGGCGTGCATGGGCGGTAAGCTGGTATTGATAAATAGCATGCCACTCGGTTCTACAGTTTCTGTAGCGCCCAAAATTTGGGTTAGCGCACTTTGCGCAATATCCAAGGTCTTTTGCGCTTTTTTGCGCTCGACTTTGGCTTTATCCAGTGCCGCATCGGCTTGCAAACGCTCAACATGAGCAATTTGCCCTTGTTGCTCGAGCTTAAGGGCATTATCTCTGTGTTGTGTGAGTCCTTCTTCAACTGCGATTCGGGTACCGAGCACCTCTTTAGCCAACACCACACTAAAGTAATATTTGGCTAAATCTTCATATCGCGCTTGTATTTCCATCGCGAGCTGGCTTTGCGCTTCATCTTCTTTACCTGCGGCGGCATCTTGCGCAGCAGTAATTCGTCCGCCAGTAAAAATTGGCCAAATCGCCCGGATCGAGGAAGTGAAAATATCGCGTTCAGTGATGGTAGATTGAATAGAGCCAATACCCGCAACCAATTGAGCAAGTGTTGGAGGAAGTGCAGGCAGTGCCTGACCCGTACTATCAAAAATCTGCTTGCCGGAAAGCGTTACATCCTGATCAAGCCGCGTAAAATTGGCTCCGACACTGACCGAGGGTAGATTGAGGTTTTGTGTGGCATCTTTCAGATGAGCGTAACGTTCCACATTGGCTCTTTGCGCCGCAAGCGAGTTGTTTTGTTGTTGCAGCAAGTCCCAAGCTTCTTGAAATGAGAGAGGCGCTGCATGAGCAATCGGCATAAATAATATAGAGCAGATCGCCAGAGAGAGAGATTTCACTTTCATTTTGAGCTCGACAGAATGAATTTAGAGCTAATGCTCTATTTTTTGGATGATGAAGTCAAACAAAGAGTTAAGGGCTGCAGTATAAAAAACTGACTTGCAAGAGCAAGCCAGTTTTGTGAGTAATCTGTTTTGACGCCCAAAATGTGTTGGGCGTAGATATGCGGTTAACAATAAGGGTAGGAGGGACAGTAGTAATCGGCTCTCCAAACTAACTTTTTGGTTCCCTGCATCGTCGTCAGTACGTCTTTGCCTGACATTTGAGGAAAAGCGAACAAAACACGCATCTCATCATGCGTTTCTGGCTCGATTTCGTAAGCCCTCACATGAGTAAATGTCGAGTGTAAATGCTCACAAAGCATGTCTTTGGATAGGCAAATTCCAAAAGCATCTCTTCTCATGTCTCTATTCCTTCTGACGTGTTATTGAGTGAACTTGGCCGCAATTTTTATTCTCAGTCTTATGCCTGAATTGCATCCCAGTTAGGTTTATGCTCACTGCGCATTAAGTATACTGCTTAACCTAGAAAGTTGCCGGAGCAAAGTGCCTATTTGTTGTGACCTGTGCCATAAAACAGATATGCAATTGGTTTTATTTTTTGATGCCATGAACTGCCTTGCTGGCATATGGCTAACGTGAATCTCGTGCCAGCCTCACAGTTATGTATTGCGAGCTTCGCCCCAATGTTAAATTGATGTTAGCTTTCACTCGCTAGCAAGGAGTGAACAATGGTGTGGAGCAGTATTACCTTCCGCAAGCGAATGCTGATCATCATGACCTTATCGGGTCTGATTGAGCTGCTACTTTTGGTTGCGGCGGGTTTTATGTATGTCAAACATTCGCAAGAACAAGAAGTGGGTCAGAAGGCGCTTGGAGTGGCTGCATTTCTTGCTCAAACACCGGCGGTCATCAACATGATCAAGACAGGCAGTGCTACGGGTGACCAGCAGCAAAGCTACCGTGAACTGACTCAACTGATTGGCGCAGCTTTTATTGTGATTGGCGACAATCAAGGTATTCGATTGGTTCACCCCGTGGATGAAAGAATCGGTAAACCTATGGTGGGAGGCGATAATGATAGAGCTTTACTGGAAGGTGAAGCTTATGTCTCTTTCGCTCAAGGGTCGTTAGGTAAATCGGTTCGTGGCAAAGCCGCGGTGGTGGATCAACGTGGTCAAATTATCGGTGTCGTTTCGGTTGGCTACTTAATTGAACGGCTACAAGATCGCGTTGAGCCGTTTCTATTCTATCTGATAGCGACAGCGTTACTGGTGGTTGGCGCAAATGCACTGGTTTCGAGTTATGCCTCACGACGCTTTCAGCGCGCTATTCTTGGGTTTGAGCCGGAAGAAATTGCCCGTTTGTACGTGGAGTTGGATGTGACCATGAGCACCCTGAAAGAAGGGATCATCAGTATTGATGACAAAGGCATTTTACGTTCAATTAACAAAAGCGCTTGTGAAATCTTGGGATTGCGCCGTGAACAAGCCCTCAATCGACGTTTGACCACCATTCTGCCCGAAAGCGATCTCTATACGGTTTTGGCGACCGGAAGAACCGATCACGATATTGAGCTCTATCTGAATAAACATTGGATAATTGCCAACCGCAGCCCGATTGTGGTTGAGGGAAAAGTTGTCGGAGCAGTATCCAGTTTCCGTCTTCGTGATGAAATTAATGAACTCACCGAGCAGTTAGCTCAAACCCGTGAATACGCAGAGATGCTGCGTTCTCAGACTCATGAGCACAGAAATAAATTGAACACCATCAGTGGGTTACTGCAAATGGGCGAATTGGATGCCGTACAGCAACTGATTGGGCAAGAAACCCAGCACTATCAAGTATTGATTGAGTTTTTACGTGAAACGATCAAAGACCCCTTGATAGCAGGCATGCTGCTCGGCAAAACAGAGCGTGCCCGCGAGCTTGGTTTGGAGCTCATGGTTGAAGAAGGAGCACGTTTAGAAACCCTGCCGATTCATATTAAAGCGGAAGATGTGGTGACCATTCTCGGTAACCTTATCGACAACGCGTTTGAAGCGACCTTAACCGCGATTCGCACGTTGTCGCCGATTCCGTCGGAACGAAGAGTGATTGAGGTCTCGATCAGTGATTTCGGTAACGAAATCATTTTGGAAGTGGACGATCAAGGTTGCGGTTTACCAAAAGAGCTGGAACATTGGCAGCTAACGGAAAAAGGCGTATCGAGCAAAGCCAAGCAGAACCGAGGGGTAGGGCTGTTTTTAGTCAAACAGCTCGCCGATCGTTATCAAGGACAACTGGACATGCACAGCAAGGAGCAAGGTACCCGAATGACAGTGTATTTACCCAAGGATGAGTTGTAATGAAAACCCGACTCCTGATCATTGAAGATGATGCTGCGATAGCGCAGCTTCATCATCGCTATTTGAGTCAGTTAGAAGGCTTTGAGGTAGTGGGGATCGCGACGTCTCAGTCGGATGCGCGTTTACAGATGGAAGTGCTTAACCCCGATTTGGTGCTGTTGGACGTTTATTTACCGGATGGAACGGGCCTTGAGCTGTTGCAATGGATTCGTGGACGTAATGTTCATTGCGATGTGATTTTAATTACGGCGGCGCGCGAGGTGGAGACACTGCAACAAGCGATGCGTGGTGGTGTGGTGGATTATTTGCTCAAACCAGTGATGTTTCCAAGGCTCGAAACCGCATTAAAAAAATACCAAATGCGGCAAGCCGAGCTAAAACAGTTGGCGGATTTTGATCAGCAAAAAGTCGACAAAATGTTTACTACACACTCATCAGAAGCCTTACCGCAACGTTTACCGAAAGGGATAGACGCCGTGACATTGGATAAGATTCGGTTACTATTTCAAAGCGCTGCCATGCTGACGGCGGATGAAGCTGGTGAAAAAATTGGGGCTAGCCGCACAACAGCTCGGCGTTATCTTGAGTATCTTATCACTGCTGGAGAGTTGGAGGCCGATCTCAGTTATGGTACGGTGGGACGACCAGAGCGGACGTACCGTAAATTACATCGTCATACATCCTGATTAGACGGATTGGATAACTGCATCTAAAGTTTAAACAGATTACACGAATGTGATGAGGTCGACAGATGCAATGGCGTTTTTGTTTGACAGCAGTACTGGGTGTTGTTCTGAGCTTTAGTCTTAGTGTGAAGGTTCAGGCTAAGGGACTGGAATCGTTAACCTATTACACCGAAAACTATCCACCACTTAACTTTGCTCAAGATGGCAAGCCTGCTGGGATAGCCGTGGATCTACTCCAAGAAGCGGCGGAGGCAGTGAATGTCACCTTGAGCTCGGATCAGATTTTAGTACAACCTTGGCCGCGTTCTTATCGGTCGGCGTTGTTAAAGCAGGATGGAGTGCTTTTTTCTACGACACGCACAACACATCGTGAAAATTTATTTAATTGGGTCGGCCCTATTGCCGATATCAAAGTGGTAGTGCTGGCACGAAAGTCGAGTCAAATCAAAGTGGATGACCCTATCGAATTGGGGAACTACCGAATTGGTGTAATTCGTGATGACATCGGTGAACAGCAATTACTGCAACTTGGTGTACCGCGGGAGTCCATGGTAGAAGGTTCCACCGTCAGCAGCTTGGCAGAGCAACTGCTAAAAAAACGCATCGATCTGCTCGCTTATGATGAAAGAACCGCACTTTGGTGGATGAGTCAAGATAGCTATCCCGTTGAAGAATTTGAAACGGTATACGTTTTGATGCAAGGTTCACTGTATTACGCATTTAACAAAAACATAGATAAGTCGGTATTGAACGATTTACAAAAAGGCATTGAACTGATCAAAAACAGTGTCAATGAGAATGGTGTAAATCGTTATCAGGCAATACTGGATAAATATTGATAACCATCCCGAGAAGATGTGACGATTATGAGTAATCCAAGCAGTACTATTTTGACTGAAAGCGGCACTAACGAGCTAGAAATCATTGAATTTCATCTCGAAAAAGTGCTTCCCGACGGGCGAACCAAAACCTGTTATTACGGCATTAACGTTGCCAAGGTTCGTGAAGTTATCCGGGTTCCAGAAACGACAGACTATCCGAATGCCCAGCCACACATGATTGGAGTGTTTTCCTCGCGGGAAATTTTAACCCCCTTGGTGGATTTGGCTGGATGGCTCGGAGTGCCCACTTCAACCGATATCAGCAAGAAATACGTCATAGTCACTGATTTCAACCGTATGACGAATGGTTTCTTGATCGACAGTATCAGCCGTATTCATCGTATTTCGTGGAACGATGTGGAGTCACCTAGCCAGTTCCTTGAAGCGGGCGAGCAAGATTGTGTGGTTGCGGTCGTTCGACAAGATAAAAAACTCATTATGATCCTAGATTTCGAGAAGATCATTGCGGATATTAACCCTGAGTTGAGCATGGAAAAATACGATGTGACGGTAGACCGAAAAGTCGACCTCAATCAGCGTATGGTGACTAAGCGGAATGCGAAAACCGTTATGGTGGTGGATGATTCAGCCTTTATTCGTAGTTTGATTCAGGACACCTTAAGCTCGGCAGGTTATAACATCATCGCTTGTAAAGACGGTGGTGAAGCATTTGAAAAGTTAATGGAAATCAAGCAAGCCGCGAAGGAAGAAAACATTTCGGTCAGTGAGCTTGTCGATGCCGTCGTCACTGACGTTGAAATGCCACGTATGGATGGCATGCACTTAGTCAAACGGCTGCGTGGCGATGAATCTTACGCTTCGATGCCGATAGTTATGTTCTCCTCGTTAATGAGTGATGATAACCGTGCTAAAGCCTTAACGCTGGGGGCAAACGACACTATCACTAAGCCAGAAATTGGCAAAATGGTGTCTATGATGGATAAATATATCCTCAATATGTGAGATGGGTGGAGCGTTGCTCCGCTTTTCTCAGGCGCGAGAATGTCGCCATCACTCATGTGTCCTACAGTAAAGAATAATCTGTATCTTGCTGGCAAGATGAAGTAGCAGTGGAGGCGATATGCGTATCTCTTGGGTATCTATTCTCCTATGGTTTTCGACAAATACTTTTGCCGAGCACCAAACCATAACCTTGGTTTTGGCCGCACAACATGACCACGGACATGCTTACTATCATGAGCTGCTTGCTCGTGCTTTAGCAGATCGAGGCATCTCTTTAATTATTGAAACACCATACGCTCATGTACCGCAGAAACGAGTAGTGAAAATGGTTGAAAACAACCAACTTTCACTGACTTGGCTGCTGGAAAGCCCTGAGCGCAATAAAAAGTTTGTCTATGTAGATGTGCCCTTAACCAATGGGTTGATTGGGCAGCGTATTTTATTAATTCCTCCCAGCCTACAAAGCCGGCTGGACAAAGTCGCCAACTTAAATGAGTTTCGTAAAACACGACTGGTTGCTGGGCTAGGTGAGGGATGGTTAGATATCGCTGTTTGGCGTTACAACCATTTGCCCTTTTATATTCAATACGGAGAGTGGCGTGACCTGTACAAAAAACTTTCTGTATCGGGAGAGGTTAACTACTTCCCGCGTGGTGTGACTGAGATCTACCAAGAATCCATTCTCAATCCACACTTAGCCATAGAACAGCATCTGTTATTTCAATATCAACGAGATTTCAAATTTTACCTTAGCCCTCAAGCTGCTCAACATAAGGCACTATTAGAGCAAGCGCTGAAAACGGCACAAGAATCCGGTTTAATGAGCGAACTTACAGAGAAATATTGGGGAGAGTCACTCTCATTTTTAAGGCTAAATCAAAGACAGGTGATTGAATTGCAGATACCGGTTGAAGATAAATAACCCGTATGCATGTAACCACTTTATTTTCTGCACAAAATCAGTAATAGAAACTGGTTTTTCAGAACAACATCAGTTATCAATGACAGAGTATCCCTTTCTGTGGTTCAAATCGTTTATGGTAGAAATTTTTGTTGTCGTCATACTGTTAGTACTGTTCTTTTTCGTGATTCAAAAATATGTCATTCGTCATGATGACACGAAGGATTATGCCTATAAAAAGAAAGGCCCTCTGCTCGATATGAAGGAAAGTGCTTTTTATAACGCACTGGTTAGCGCGGTTGGCGATCACGGTGTGGTCTTGGCGAAAGTGAATATGGCTAATGTGATCACACCGAGTAAAGTTGCGAACAAAAAACATTGGTTTATTGCTTATAGCAAGATCTCGAAGAGTTATTTTGATTTTTTAGTGTGTGATGCAAGAACGCTTGAGCCAAGAGTCGTTATCGAATTGGATGACGGGAAAGAGCTGCAAAAGGGCAAAGTGGAGCGAGAAAAGTTGCTGCTGCATGTATGTAAATCGGCCAACATCCCGCTGATTGGCACCAATATTCGGATGAGTTATCAAGTCGGAAAGTTAAGGCGCTTACTGGCTGCTCATATCGATTTAATTCAAACGGAACAGGAAGTGCGTTTTTGTAAACGTTGCGGCAGTCCTATGGTGATTAAAGTCGCTACACAAGGGGAGTACCGTGGCAGACGATTCTTTACCTGTAGTCGCCAACCGCATTGCTCTTACACTGAAAATTACAACGTAGTTTATGAATTCGAAGAAGAGGAAAGCACTACCAGTGTCAGATCTAGTCTGAACTAATACAACTCACAGATTCTCGGTTTGTTGAGTGACCACCGCGGCGTTAGTTGAGGCATGTCTGAATAAACGAACCTGATTTCTCCCCGCCTTTTTGGCTCGATACAATTCTATATCTGCGAATTTCAGGAGATCGTTCAGTTGATCTCCTGCTTGATACTCGCACACCCCAATGCTGATCGTCACTTGTACCCGTTTTTCTCCAAACGCAAATAGGTGCTGACTGACAATCGCTCTCAAGCGTTCGCAAACTCGTCCAGCCTGTTCGAGTGATTGATCAAATAACGTGACACAAAACTCTTCACCGCCAATTCGATATAAATTGTTGTCACCGACCACTTGAGTGAGAAGACGAGTGGTTTCAATCAAAACCTTATCTCCCGTGTCATGGCCAAATTGATCGTTAATCGATTTGAAAAAATCCAAATCAATGACGAGTAAACAGAGTGAGGTTTGATCATTAAACTGTTCAAAATGTTGGAATGATGTGGTGAGTGACAAACGGTTGTGCGCGCCGGTTAAAGGATCTCGCGAAGCAAGATAGAGTAGGGAATTTTCAATTTTACGTCGATTATCTTCGTAAACATGGGCAACTACCCAAATTCCAATGTAAGCAAAGCATAGGTGCAGAAGCACGGACCAAGAGATATCCGTACTAGTTTGTTGTAATTGCCAATAAATAGTATTGCTTTGAATGGCCAAAAACAGGCTAGAGGTGATAAAGGCAAAACGGGCAGAGGTGAAAATGTAAAACAGGATAGGCACAAAGCAGCTCCAGATATAAACCCCCATCATTAAGGGTTTCATATAGGTCGCAAAAAGTGTTGTGCCAGTTAATATAAACAAATAGAGATAGACTTGTTCTTTAGTGTGAGTGCGACGCTTAGCCTGTGAATAAATGTAAAGAGAGTAGACAGCACAAATTAGCTCAAGTAACGCGAGTTCAATCACTTGTATCGACCAAAAATTGATCAGTGCCATCAAAAAGGCGATCAAAGCCCAAAAGAAGCTCAGGCCGCATAGCACTGAAGCTCGAAGCGTTTGTGTGTTATCAAATAACCTAGCATCCATGGGCTCACCCTCTCCGGGGCTAAACGTAAGGGTTTATAGTACAGAGTTGAATCGCTTGATCAATATGGATCTTGAATGCATATCACAAAAGTAGACGGCGCTCTAATTCTGTAAATTATCAGCTGTCCAAAAAACGAAAGCTGAAAAAGAACAGCAAAAGCACAAAAAAACATCAAAATGATGAGAGAAAAGCCAAACGATTCAAAAACAAAGAAATTGGGCTTGCACGTCAGAAAATCTGCCGCTAATATCCACCTCGTTCTCAAGCGATGCGTCCGTAGCTCAGTTGGTTAGAGCACCACCTTGACATGGTGGGGGTCGGTGGTTCGAGTCCACTCGGACGCACCATGAGAAACTAAAAAACCGTATGCGTCTATAGCTCAGTTGGTTAGAGCACCACCTTGACATGGTGGGGGTCGGTGGTTCGAGTCCACTTAGACGCACCAGAATTCGTTCAATATGAACACCACACAAAGCCCGCTTAATGCGGGCTTTGTGCTTTTCGGAACTTGAGAAGCCAAGAAGCGCAAATAGCATTTGATGTTTCCTTCCTAATCTTCACTCACAAATCATGGTTTAATTTTTGTCAGCTTTTTGATTCAGTTGACGAAATTTAAGGAGTAAGCTTGACCGCGAGATGTCCACATCATTCTGATTTTATGAATATCTTAAGTGGGTGTTGTCGTGTTCTAGTGAGTTATCGATGAGGAAGGTATGTCGCAGCCTGTAGATAGAAAAACCTTTTTGGGCATCTTTTTTACGGTTTTTTTGCCAATGTTTTTGGCGGCCGTTGATCAAACCTTGCTGGCTACCGCGACGCCTGCGATTGTGCGCGATCTGGGCAACTTGCAACTTTCTTCCTGGATTGCGATTGGTTACATGCTGGCAAGTGCGGCCAGTGTTCCGGTTTACGGCTGGTTAGGGGATCAGTATGGACGTAAACCGATGTTAATGATTGCGCTGAGTATTTTTGCTTTAGGTTCAATCATTTGTGCTTTTGCAATGAATATGCCGTGGTTGGTGGCTGGGCGGATTGTACAAGGATTGGGTAGCGGCGGCTTGATGAGCTTGTCGCAAGCCTTGATCGGGGAATTAGTACCGCCCCGCGAGCGTGCTCGTTTTCAGGGCTATTTTTCCTCACTGTTTGCGGTGGCCAGTATTGGTGGACCAGTGTTAGGCGGTGTATTGGTAACCTACCTTTCTTGGCAATGGCTGTTTTGGTTTAACCTGCCGCTTGTGGGCATCGCTTTGTATCGACTGGCACGATTTCAATTTGTGCAAAGTTCGCGTAAGTCTGAGGCTTCAATTGATGTGGCTGGGCTTATCCTGTTTCCCAGTATGATGACTCTCATCATCTATTGGCTTTCGGCTGGCGGGCACTATTTTCCGTGGTTCTCGGTCACCAGCATAAGCCTAGTGAGTGCATTTGTTTTAACGAGCTTGCTGTTTATCGCCCAGCAAAAGCGAGTCACGGCTTCCTTTTTGCCACTCCGTTTATTGGCGCGTCGTGAAATACATATTCCGCTGCTCTCCACGTTCATTTTCGCGGCCTGTTTGTTTGCGCTTATCTTCTTTTTGCCGATTTTTTTACAGCTCGGCTTACGAGTTAACGCAGCACAATCGGGACTACTGCTTATCCCCCTGTCGTGCGGCATTATTGGTGGCGCCTATACGACCGGTAAAGTGATTGCTAAAACAGGAGTGCCCAAATTTTTGCCTGTGTTTGGTATGAGTTTAAGTAGCTGCGCCTTTGCTGTGTTGGCGATGTTTTCGCTCTCTGCGCCCGTGGTGAGTGCGATTGCTGCCTTATGTGGTTTAGGCTTAGGCACTGTGATGCCCTCAACCCAAGTTTTAGTTCAAACGTTGGCAGGTAAAGCCAATTTAGGGCGGATCACTGCGATGGCTTCGTTGAGTCGCTCGTTAGGGGCATCGGTCGGCACCGCTTTCTTTGGTACATTGATTTACTCCTTACTCCCCGGTTTATCGCCAAACAGTGGTTTGCAGGCGATTGCCGCATTGCCACAAAGTGAGATTTTGCATGCTTTTCAAATTGGCTTTGCGGTTGCGGCGCTGCTTGCGTTGCTCGGGGCATTGAATGCGTTGCGCGCTCCGAAAATTCAGTTGGATGATTACGCCTTTGACTCTTAAATATCACTATACCTAAACGATTTGGAGTTGCAGGTGCAGTAACCAGATTGACTCGCCCTGTACGCTTTGTGTAAACGTTTAACTTTGATGCTTGATGAGAGCATGACATCTCTCCCTCAATTTGGCGGAGTACCACGCGCAATGCGCTGTCACTGACCGTCAACCATTCCCGTTGATTGGGTGTTCCTTGTCTGCTATTGCTTTGACATCCATTACCTTTTTATCAGACTTCACAATATGCGGCGTTTAGCGTAGATGATTTTGGCTGCCTTAGTGATAACTTGTGAAAGCGTTTACACAGTGCGATTCACTTCACAGAATGTTCGATAGTAGGATTGCTATGCTTGGTAAAAGGCTGGACTGTGCGTCGTGAGCCTACTGTTTGATCTTTGCTAACTGCCTTCTCACTCGATTGTTGCAGTGGAGGGCGTGAGAGAGTGTTCATGTCTGAGCTTAAGTTTAATCCTGTCGATCATCCACACCGTCGATATAACCCATTGACTGGGCAGTGGATCCTCGTTTCACCTCACCGAGCAAAGCGTCCATGGAGTGGGGCCGATGAGAAACCGGCGCTCGCTGAGTTGCCCAGCTATGATGCGCAATGCTTTTTGTGTCCAAGCAATGCTCGTATTTCTGGGGATGTGAATCCCAACTATAGCGGCACTTATGTGTTCAATAACGATTTTGCTGCGCTGATGACGGATTCTCCAGCAGCGCCAGAGTCCGATAATCCGCTGTTCAAAACTCAAGGGGTTCGTGGTTTGAGTCGGGTGATCTGTTTTTCTCCTGATCATAGCAAAACGCTGCCAGAGTTACCCGTGCATAAGATTCGTGGCGTGATAGAGACATGGAACGAACAAATCGAAGAGCTCGGTAAAGAGTATATTTGGGTGCAAGCTTTTGAGAACAAAGGTGAAACTATGGGCTGCTCTCAGCCGCATCCCCATGGACAGATCTGGGCGAACAGTTTTTTACCCAACGAAATAGAACGCAAAGAGCAGCACCTCAAGGCTTATTACCAACAATATGGCCGCAATTTGCTGGTGGATTACGTACAAGCCGAGCGAAAAGATGGCGCGCGAACCGTGGTGGAAACCGAACATTGGTTAGCGGTGGTGCCCTATTGGGCGGCTTGGCCGTTTGAAACCCTGTTGTTGCCCAAAACTCATATTCGCCGCATGAGTGAGCTCAATGATGAGCAGCGTGATGATCTTGCACTTGCCATCAAAAAACTGACTAGCCGCTACGACAATTTATTCCAATGTGCTTTTCCATATTCGATGGGCTGGCACTTTGCGCCATTTTTTGAAGCGGGTACCGACATTAACCACTGGCAGTTGCACGCGCTGTTTTATCCGCCGCTGCTACGTAGCGCAACCATTCGCAAGTTTATGGTTGGCTATGAAATGCTGGCAGAAAGCCAACGTGATTTAACCGCAGAGCAGGCCGCAGAGCGTTTACGCGCGGTGAGTGATATTCACTACAAAGAACAGCATAACCATCAATAAGAGATATTTTGAGCAGCGTATCGCCAATGCCAGCGCCGCTCTCCCCATTTAAAGTGAGAAGCCCTATGTCTGAATTAATCCAAAACGTGACTACAACCTTTGCACAACTCTTTGGCTATGATGCTACACACCTTGTGCAAGCTCCGGGGCGGGTCAATTTGATCGGTGAGCACACCGACTACAACGATGGCTTTGTGCTGCCTTGTGCGATTAACTACCAAACCGTCGTGGCTACAGCCAAACGGGAAGACTCTCGAGTGCGTTTGGTCGCCGTCGATTACGACAATGACACGGACGAATTTGACCTGCGAGAAGAGATTGCCTTTCAGCCTAAAAAAATGTGGTCGAACTACATTCGCGGCGTCATTAAATGCTTGATTGAACGTGGTTTTGAGTTTAATGGCGCAGATATTGTGGTTTCAGGTAACGTACCTCAAGGGGCGGGGCTCAGTTCCTCGGCGGCTTTAGAAGTCGTGATTGGGCAAACTTTTAAAGAGCTTTACCAGCTAAAAATCAGTCAGGCGGAGATCGCCCTCAATGGCCAGCAAGCGGAGAACCAGTTTGTCGGTTGTAACTGCGGCATTATGGATCAGATGATCTCGGCGCAGGGGCAAGCGAACCATGCCATGTTGCTTGATTGTCGTAGCTTGCAAACCGAGGCCGTTGCGATGCCAGAGCAGATGGCAGTGGTGATCCTCAATTCCAATAAAAAACGCGGCTTGGTAGAGAGTGAATACAATACCCGTCGTCAGCAATGCGAAGCCGCAGCCAAAACTTTTGGTGTGAAAGCGCTTCGCGATGTCACTTTGGCGCAATTGACTGCAAAGCAGGCCGAACTTGATCCTGTGGTGGCCAAACGTGCGCGCCATGTCATCACGGAAAATGAACGCACTTTACATGCCGCTCAGGCACTGCGTGAAGGAAACATGACGCGCTTAGGCGAGTTAATGGCCGCTTCTCACGCTTCGATGCGTGATGATTTTGAAATTACCGTCAAGGAGATAGATACGCTGGTCGAGATTGTTCAATCTGTGATTGGCGATCAAGGTGGTGTGCGGATGACCGGCGGCGGTTTTGGTGGTTGTGTGGTTGCCCTCGTACATCCGACGCAAGTAGAAGCGGTGCAGCAAGCAGTGGCTGAACACTATGAAGCTGCGACAGGGCTTAAGGCATCGATCTATGTCTGCCATGCAACTTCGGGCGCGGGATTGGTTGAGCTTGCACAAGGTTAGAGATGAACGCGTTATTCACCAGCATGACAGCACAGGCCGCCTATGATGGTCAGCCTGCCAAGCTTATTGAGCTCACTAACCGCCGCGGTATGCGTGTGGTAGTGATGGATATCGGTGCCACTTGGCTCAGTTGCACTTTACCGATGGGCGATGAATCAAGAGAAGTGCTACTTGGCGTAAGCAGCATGGATGATTTTGTGCGCCAAGGCAGTTATTTAGGCGCAACGGTGGGGCGTTATGCCAATCGGATTGCGCGTGGCGAACTCAAGATAGGGACACAAACATATGCTTTGTCGGTCAATCAAGCTGGCAATACGTTACACGGTGGCGTTGTTGGGTTTGATCGTCGTCGCTGGCAAATCACGCAGCAAAGCGCACAGCATGTGACCTTTCAACTGCTTTCTGCTGACGGAGATCAAGGCTTTCCGGGCAACCTCCACGTTGCAGTGACCTACCGGTTGGATGAGCAAGGTGGGGTGAATATCGACTACCAAGCCACCACCGATCGTGCGACCTCCGTGAATCTGACGAACCACGCCTACTTTAATTTGAATGGCGCTGAGCAAGGTAGTGATTGCCTCAATCATCAGCTCTGGATTGATGCAAAGCAGTTCTTACCAACGGATGCCTCGGGTATCCCGCTCGGGGAGTTGCAATCGGTACTGGGTAGCGGTTTTGATTTCACTCAACCGAAAAGGGTTGGGGAAGATTTGCTTCAAGATAAACAGCAAATCCGTGCGAAAGGCTATGACCACAGTTATTTCTTTTCGCCAGAGCGTGATATGCACACGCCTATCGCTAAGGTGTGGTCTGCCGATGAGAAAGTGCAACTGCTCGTCAGTACGGATAAACCTGCTATGCAGCTTTATACCGGTAATTGGTTGGCGGGAACACCCAATCGCCTTGGTTCGCACTACAAGGATTATGCAGGCCTCGCTTTAGAAACGCAGTTTTTACCCGATTCCCCTCGTCATCCAGAATGGCCGCAACCGAGCTGCATCCTGCAACCCGGAGAAGTCTATCGCTATCAAACACGCTATCAGTTTGTTTTTTAACATCTTGGGCATAAGACTCAGCACTGAATCGGTAAATCTGCTGCTGAGTCATTCTCTTTCTCGCTGTCGGCAACCACTTGGTTACGTCCTGCTTCTTTTGCTTGATAGAGTGCAGTATCTGCCCGCGAAATAGCAGCGGGTAAACTACCATCGATAAAAGTAAAACCAATCGAAATCGTTGTTCCGTACAAGCTATGATCGTCTTTAACTCGCTGACGCAATCGGTCGAGCATGTGCCAAGCTTCTTTGTTTGAATGGGCTTGGAACAATAGTAAAAACTCTTCTCCACCAAAGCGGATAATGGTGTCTCCATCTCGGACATTTTTGCGCAGACAAGAGGCCACCGCCTGTAGAATGCGATCTCCGGTAATGTGCCCATATTGGTCATTAATTTTCTTAAAGTGATCGATGTCGATCATCGCGGCAATGGAGTGAGGGTGTTCAATAAACTTAGTACTGATTTTATTCAGAAAATGTCGGTTATTGAGCCGAGTTAAGTTGTCGATATAAACATGACGCTGCGCCGCCACTTTTTGTAGATTGAGTCGAGTGAGGAACCAAGTCAAAGTCAGTAACAGGGTTAAACTGGCCGACATTACCCAGTAAATAAGATTAAACAAGCGTACTTTGTCGTTAAGCACACTGATCAATTGATATTCACCAAGGTGCCAACGAAGAAAGCTCAACTCCATGTTTTCAAACTGCAAAGTCCCGTAATCATCTCGGTGGCGCAAAATCGTGTAATTCAGTAGAGCGTTATAGTGTGCAATCGGATTATCTAAGAACTGAATGTGATTACCGCGAACCAAGACCAAGCTGATGTTTTTCTGTGGTGCTGGCCAAAATGAAGCATGGTTGAACCATAGCACTCGGATCTGTTTGCCTTGCACTTGAAAAAATAGGATAGAACCTTCTGCAAACGTGATGTTTACTGAGGTAGAAGCGACAAAATCACTTGCTGAAGTGGTGGATTGAACCGCATCGATAATGCTCAACGGGCATTGTTGTGGGGAATTCTCATCCAGCACACATAAATTGCCATGGTACAGATTGAAGAATTCTTGCAACTGTGGAGTCAATGTGTGGGTTTCTAGATGTTCTAGAATCAGGCTTGCGTAGTCAATACGGGTTTTCTGTAGTTCGACAGTCAGTTGCAATTGCTCTTTTTCATAAGCGTGGATCTTATCTTCAAACAATAACTTAGGCGTGTTAATCAATACTATGCTGACCGCTATCATCCCGATAATGATCAGTTCTCCGCGTATAGAGCGAAACGCAATTCTCCAGCGGTTATCTGTGTCCATCATTCTTTTTATTCATCACATCCGGTGTATATACGCTAATCCCAATCCTTGGTTTCCCAGCAAGTAAGCAGGAGATAACTTGAGGCTATAACGCAGACATACGTGGAGTATCTTGAAACATTAGGTACTGAAGAGGCGTTTCTGTACGAGCTGACTCGATGTTTAAGACCGTGGCAGAGGAAAAACTCTGCGAATGATATATTCGCTGAGGCGTAAGTTGAGGGCGACCGAATAAATACCCTTGGACTAACTCGATACCTAAATCCGCTATGGCCAAAAGTTCGGAGCGCGTTTCTACTCCCTCTGCAATTAATTGGCAATCAAGTTGTTCTGCCAGTTGTACCAAACTACGCACAAATTTCAGTTTGATTGGGTTACTGTCAATGTTATGGATAAAGTAGCGATCAATTTTCACAAAATCCGGCTGTAATTCAGACCACAGTTTTAATCCTGAATACCCAGAGCCCATATCATCAATCGCTATTGAAAATCCTTGTGCTTGTAGATGTTGAACCGAGTTTTTCAACTCATCCAACTGCAATGCAGGGGTGCGCTCAGAAATTTCAAACACGACCTGATTGGCGGATAGACGGTGACGCTGCATCAATTGTGGTAATTCCCACTGGTGCTGTTGTGAATGCAGCAACATATCTGGGCTCAGGTTGATAAAAAGCTGTGAATCGATCCCAAAGCTTGACCAAGCTGCCGCCGCCTTGTGTACACAAATTTTCTCTAACTCGGGTAAGCGCTGGCACTGTTCAGCCGCTTCAAACAGAGAACCCGCCGTATGAAGAGGACTTTGTTGAGGGCCTCGACTGAGCGACTCGTACCCTATAGCATGCTCGCTCGCAAGGTGCACAATGGGTTGGAATAGCGGGGTAATGCGCTGTTTGCGCAAAATATCACTCAATTCATTTTGGTAGGGGTGGATGTGATTCATGGTTGTCCACTAGTACTTATGCATTAAACGCAGCAAGATTAGAGAGTTGTTATGACAGTTTTATTAATTAATCTCCAATTTTCTGCAGCATAGCATCGAGTTTGTACTCTTGTTGTTTGAAGTCAAAGTATGTGATTGGGATGAGCAAACATAGCCAACACCGTTATCGTAGATCATTACCATTATTGCATTACGGTATTGTTTGTATGAGGAAATAAATACACTCTACTATTTTTTTAAGTCCCTGAATTGTGGTAGCAAGATAACGATATCTTTTAATAGGAAAATTTAGTACCGACATTTCATCAGATAATGTCTATGTTTCATAGCGTAGGAATTAAAACGCTAAGTGTTGTGATGAATATCATAATGTCTGCAAGTGAGGAATAGTTAGTTACTTTTGGTGATCGGAATCCACGAATAAGTGTATTCCAATAATAACCTTCGTCACGCCGATGAGATTAGAAATAACGAGACCTGAAAAAGTGGGTAAGCCCAACTCATCCGTGAATGGTTAATGCGAGAGGTTCGATCAATTTTCTGTATCGCATTTGGAGTTAAGATGCGTCTTTTTAAAAATCGAACGGTTTTATGAAACTGAAAAATATCGAGAGCTAATTTAATAATTACTAATGAATATTATGAAGCAGTGTCACAAATACTCTGAGCAAAATAACGCCATACGATAAATAGCAATCAAGATAAATTAATACAACTTTGGTTTAAATCGTTTTTCTCTATTAAATTCATCGTTATTTCCCATTTAGTGAAAATGGTTATTTGCCCGTATATTCTTGCTGGGCAGAAAAGAGCTTTTGATTTCTTCATTCTCCGCAACGTCGGTCAGAATGGCAGGTCGCATTGGAGAGCAACCATGCATATGTCAAAAAGCTTTTTAATTATTTCAATGGGGTTTGTGGCGGTATCCGTACAAGCACAAACTCTCACGCGAGACAACGGTGCGCCAGTTGGCGATAACCAAAATTCCATCACGGCAGGTGAACATGGCAGTGTATTGCTGCAAGACGTTCATCTGATCCAAAAATTGCAGCGTTTTGCCAGAGAACGTATTCCTGAGCGGGTAGTGCACGCCAGAGGAACAGGCGCGCATGGTGAGTTTGTCGCATCCGGTGACTTTAGTGATCTGACGCTCTCAGCGCCGTTCACCAGCAAAGGCAAAATTACGCCAGTATTTGTGCGTTTTTCAACGGTGATTCATTCAAAAGGCTCGCCAGAAACGCTGCGCGATCCTCGAGGTTTTGCAACCAAATTTTATACCGAACAAGGCAACTGGGATTTGGTTGGAAACAACTTACCTGTGTTCTTCATTCGTGATTCGATCAAGTTTCCGGATATGGTTCACTCGCTGAAACCATCGCCCGTCACCAATCTTCAGGATCCGAATCGCTTTTTTGATTTCTTCAGTCATGAACCAGGGTCTACACATATGTTGACTTGGGTGTATACCAATTTAGGCACACCAGCCAGCTATCGAACCATGGATGGTTTTGGGGTTCATGCTTACAAATGGATCAATCAAAAAGGCGAGGTGAACTATGTGAAATTCCATTGGAAGAGTCTGCAAGGGATTGAAAGCTTGCGCCCCGATGAGGTAGTCAAAGTTCAGGGGCAAGATTTTAATCACCTGACCAATGATCTGTACCAGCAAATCAATACAGGTAATCACCCGAAATGGGATCTTTATGTGAAAGTATTGACTCCAGAACAATTGAACAAACTCGATTACAACGGCTTAGATGCCACCAAAGTGTGGTTGGATGTGCCCGAGAAGAAAGTTGGTACGATGACCTTAAACAAGGTGCCGGATAACTTCTTTTTGGAAACCGAACAGTCGGCCTTTGCGCCATCAAACCTGATCCCAGGTATTGAGCCATCGGAAGATCGTTTGTTGCAAGGCCGCTTATTTGCATACGCCGATACACAGCTGTATCGCTTAGGCGCGAATTTATTCCAATTACCCATTAACCGCCCGTTGGTAGAGGTGAACAGCCATAACCAAGATGGATCTAGTAACAACGCGCAAGCAAGCTCTGATATTAATTACGAACCAAGCCGCCAGCTTGATCTTAAGGAAGATCCTGAGTTCAAAGCGGTGGAAACCAAACTCGTTGGTACTGTGCAGCAAAATGCGATCAGTAATCCACGCAACTTCTACCAAGCTGGCGTGCTTTATCGCAGCTTAAATGAACAGGACAAGCAAGATCTCATCATCAACTTGGCAGGTGACTTAAACAAAGTGACCGATAAAGAGATCAAAGCCACTATGGTCAGCCATTTCTACCGAGCGGATAAGGATTATGGCACTCGCTTAGCCAGTGCGACCAATACCGATCTGCAACAAGTGGTAAAACTGGCCGCGATGTAACCGATAAAAAATTGCCCCACAAGAGATAAATCCGCTCTTTTCTGCCCAGAAAATAGGGCTCTTGTGGGGCATTCACCATTGGAAAGGAGAGGAATGATGAAATGGCTATGGCAGCTCGCCTTAATAGGTTTATTGGTACTATCACCTTTTAGATTCAGTGCTGCGGCTTCGGAGCCGTCTGGCATTGCACGGTCAGATGTAAACCAAGAATATCAATCTCTGATCTCACTCTTTTTCGCGGCAGCAAGAGCGGGAAATAACGAAGTCGTGAATGAATTTCTTTCTGCTGGCTTCCCGATTAATCAACGAAACGCGGAAAGCTATACCGCATTAATGGTTGCCGCCTACCAAGGCAACGCGCAAACCGTGGAACTCTTACTGCGCTTCGGAGCGAATGCTTGTTTGCAAGATAAACGTGGCAATACTGCTTTAATGGGGGCGTTAATAAAGCGGGAGATCCAAATCGCGAGAGCGTTATACCAAGCCGAGTGTGCGGATGACCTTCGCAATAAAGCGGGACTCTCGGTGCAAGAGTTTGCTGAGTTGTACGGACAATCTGAAACGTTAAAAGCACTACATCAAGAAAAATTGGCCGTGCAGCCTCATACTCAATCATTCAACTAATCTAGTTTGGATTACTCTCAGAAGCTCAATTACTCAGCTTTAGGCAGCGAAGCGGATTCGCAAAATTGTCATTCAAACGACCTCGATAATCCCTTGACCTCATTAGGGGAATGCTTCATAAAGCACCCCTGATACGCGATTTATCGAGGCTCTGAATATGTCCATCCCAACTCAAATTACCTTTTTTGAATTTTTGACCCCCTTGGTGGCTTCTGGCCAGAAGACCATCACCATCCGTGATAAATCGGAGAGCCATTACGTGCCCGGCACTCGCGTTGAAGTGTTCACTTTAGAAACCCATCGTAAAGTGTGTGAGATAGATATTCTGGCTGTTGAACCGCTCAAGTTTGATGAGATCAACGAGTTTCACGCTGAGCAAGAAGAGATAGAATTACCCAAACTCAAGGCATTGATACAAGAGATTTACCCCAATATCGATGAGCTGTATGTCATTACTTATCAACTAGCGAAGTAATCGAGCGCAAGAATCATGGTGAAATAAGCATGTCGAATAAACACCAAGGCTTAAAAGCGGTCGCGATTTTAGAGTCGACCAAAGGGATCGTGTCCCTATTGTTGGGGTTAGGGCTGCACCATGTTGCCGGCGATAGCCTACAGCAGTTGTTGCAAGATCTGTTGCAGCACTTGCACCTCAATCCTGCCAGTTATTGGCCAGAGAAATTACTGCATCAAGCGGGGCTTCTCACCCATTTCAATTTCAACTGGGTGGCCGCAGGTGCGCTAGTGTATGGTGCGATCCGTTTGATTGAAGCTTATGGTCTTTGGCACAACTTATTGTGGACGGAGTGGTTTGCACTGCTCAGCGGAGCCATCTATCTGCCATTTGAAGTGTATGAGTTGTTTACCCATCCTGGTGTATTCAGTATTGCGGCTCTGCTTATCAACCTAGTTATTGTGCTTTATATGTATCGGATTATCCGCAGTAAAGTGCCGCAAAGGTAAGATGCAAACGGCATGGCGCTCCTATAGACTAGCGTCGCCGTAGTTTGGGACGGTTATCCAAAGAGGACAGAGTAAAAATGAATCCGATTGTGGTCAGTGTCGGTTTGCTGATTTGCAGCAATGTGTTTATGACTTTTGCTTGGTACGCGCATCTTAAAGAGTTGAATAACAAACCTTGGATTATTGCGGCGTTGGTGAGCTGGGGCATTGCGCTGTTTGAATACTTACTGCAAGTACCAGCCAATCGAATTGGCTATACCGCGCTGAATGTTGGGCAACTTAAAATTTTGCAAGAAGTGATCACCTTAATGGTGTTTGTACCTTTCTCAGTCTTCTATCTGCGTGAGCCATTAAAGCTCGATTACTTGTGGGCTGGGCTTTGTCTGGTGGGGGCGGTCTACTTCGCGTTTCGCAGCAAGTTTGCTTAGTGGAGAATGAACACCATTAAACACGTGGCTTTCTGGCTTGCTTTTGTCGCACTACCCAAAGAATAAACCGATAAATCTGTTTGCCCAATTGTCCGAGCTTAGATCGAGGTGCTTGGCTGTAGGTCATTAAAGCGACACCGAGCATCGCAATCGAGAATTGAATATACCAAGGTGAATTGGAGTCTATCCAATGTCTCGATTGGTAATAAGAGCCGTTATCCCGTAAGCCCAGTAGAGATAGGGTGATGAGAGCAAGAAAAATCGCTGCTCCCCATAAGAAAGGACGTCTCTTTTTAATGAACTTTAAGCTTAGTTTCATGATGACTCCGCTACCAACCCAGATCCCCAAGCCAATATTGGCTTGGGGTATATTACAGACATTCAGTGTTATGAGTTCATTCTTGCCACAGGATTTGGACTGATGACTCATCATCAATCGCATGCTTGATTGGTGCAGTCTTCCGCGTTTTACAACAGTGGTTTATTGATGAATAAATCATCAGGGAAGCGTTTTAGAGCATGTTGAATTAAGCGTTCTATGACTCGCATATTCTTGCGGAGTTCTACCAAATTCCGCTTTGAATGCTGAACTGAAACTGCTCACACTCAAATATCCTAAATCATGTGCAACCGCCGTTGTGCTACCTCCTTGATGTAGCTTTTCTAAGGCGTTGAGTAACCTAAAACGTTGACGCCACTGGCGATAAGTTAAGCCAGTTTCGGATTTGAATAGCCTTTCTATAGTGCGGATGCTTGCTCCGCCAATTTCGGCGAGCTCCACAAGCGAAAAGTTGGCTTGAGGCTCGCGAATTAAACGCTGGATCACTCGGCTTAGCCGTGGATCCGAACCAGCAGGCAAGTGAGTATCGACACTGGCTAGCCGTTCTAGCTCATCAATCGCAACTAGCCCGAGGCGATGTAAAGGCTCAGGCCTGTGGGGTTGAACATTCTCCGTGAGGCGGAGGATGATTTCACGCATCAGTGAGCTCATGGACACCATTACTACTTTTTCATCTTGTGCACGAACGATAAAGCTTGGATCAATATACAAGTTACGAGTGTGAGCTAAGGTTTCGCACACCACTTGATGGGGAAGGCCGCTAGGGATCCAAACCGCATGTGTGGACGGAACCACCCAAACCGCAGTGTCACTTCGCACACGTAGCACCCCTTTTGCTGCCCAAAGCAACTGAGAACGTGGATGAGAGTGCGGCTCAATGCCAGTTTCAGCCTGCATATCTCGTGCGTGAGTAAGCACAGGTTTGCTCGGATCGAGGATAAATGGAGCATAACTAGGGGTAAATAATGTCGTTTTGGAGATAGGCTTTGGCATATCACTACCTTAATGCGCCATTCAAGGTGGAGTATAGTAGGAGGCATATGTTCATTAAGCAACCAATTCATAAGGAGATCATTATGCAAGGTGATTTCAGCTTTAAAAAAATCCCATTGTATTTTGGGTTATCTGCCGTATTGTTGCTGGGTATTTTTCCGTTGAGTACTTATCCTGCACACTTTTCTTACAGCGCTGCTGTGGTATTGCTTACCCTGATCTTGTGGATCACCGGATTTGTACCGCCATTTATGGCTGGCCTAATTTTTTTCGCATTCAGTACGATTTTTCATTTGCTTGATCCGCAGCTGCTTTTTTCTGGATTCGGCTCAACAGCAGTATGGCTGATCATCTCTGGTTTTGTGATTGGCAGTGCGATTTCCGTTTCAGGGTTTAGCCAACGTCTCGCCTCGTCTATAGCACCGGCTTTGACGACCAGCTACCCAAAATTAATTGCGGGTTTAGTCGCCAGCGCGGCTTTGCTTGGGCTTGTGATGCCTTCCTCGGTGGGCAGAGCGGTGATATTGGTGCCGATTGGGATGGCGTTAGCCGATCAGGTAGGGTTGGCTCGAGGCAGTAACGGTCGAATTGGCGTTGCAACCGCGTTAGCCTTGTCCTGTAACATGCCCAGTTTTGCGGTATTGCCTTCCAACATTCCGAACATGATTTTATCAGGGGCCAGTGAGCAGTTATTTGGCATCCGCTTTGGATACACAGAATATCTGCTGTTACATTTCCCCATTTTAGGTTTCATCAAATCGGTTTTGATTGTGCTGTTAGTCTTGTGGGTATTTCCAGATCATCTGAATAGTCAACCTTCGCGAGTCAAGGAGCAAGCGGTCAATGATGCGGTGAAACAGCGAAAAGTGGCGTTATTGCTTGGCATAACCTTACTACTTTGGGTAACAGATGGCTTACACGGTATCAATCCAGCTTGGATTGGCTTAGTCACAGCCATCATTTTACTCTTACCGAAATGGGGAGTTTTAGACGCGAAAAGTTTTAACAGTTCGGTCGATTTTTCCAGTGTGATTTTTGTCGCGGCCGCCCTTGGCTTAGGTGCCTTGGTCAATAGCTCTGGGTTGGGATCGGAACTAGGTAAAGGGCTAAGTCAAATGTTGCCTACGGATGGTAACTCACCATTTCAAAGTTTTATGGCCTTGTCATGGATTGCGACCTTAACTGGCCTAGTGGCAACCGTGCCCGGAGTACCGACTGTATTAACGCCAATGGCAGCGGATTTTGCGCAAGCCACCGGTTTTTCACTGCCCGCGGTATTGATGACCCAAGTGATAGGTTTCTCAACGGTTATTTTTCCTTATCAGGTAGCGCCCTTGCTGGTGGCGATGCAGCTTGCGCAAGAGCCCTTAGCCAAGGTATTGAAGATCACCTTGCCGTTAGCGGCGATCACGTTATTGCTGTTGATGCCACTCGATTATCTCTGGTGGCAATGGCTGGGTTGGATTGGTGAGTAGAGCCTTGCTCTTTCATAGATTTCGCCCCTCGATGAGGGGCGAATTGTTTTATGGCTAAGGTTTTATGGCTAGTGTTTATTGGGCAATCCCGCCTTGCGTGAGTTTTTTCGGGTCAAGCAGAGATTCCAGCGTGGCGCGATCCAGATCCGTCTCTTCCGCGGCGACATCCAAAATCGCGCGGCCCTGCTGGTAGGCTTTTTTGGCAATATCCGCCGCTTTCAGATAACCAATCACAGGGTTTAGGGCGGTGACGAGAATGGGGTTCTTTGCCAAGGCTTTTTCCAGATTGTTGTGCCGCACTTTAAAGGTCGCGATGGCTTTATCGGCGAGCGCATAGCTGGCATTGGTCAATAACTCAATGGATTCCAATAGGTTGTGCGCAATGACTGGCAACATCACATTCAGTTGGAAATTACCGGATTGGCCAGCCACGGTAATCGTCGTGTCATTACCAATCACTTGCGCAGCGACCATAGTCACGGCTTCTGGGATCACAGGGTTGACTTTCCCCGGCATAATTGAGGAGCCCGGTTGTAAGCCTTGCAGCTCAATTTCCCCTAAACCGGCCAAGGGGCCAGAGTTCATCCAGCGCAAATCATTAGCGATTTTCATCAGCGCGACCGCGGCGGTTTTCAGCTGACCAGAAAGGCCGACTACGCAGTCTTGGCTGCTTAGGTTATAGAAAAAATTGTCGCTGGGCTGAAAAGCCACATGACTTAGTTGGCTCAGGTTATCGGCAAAAATTCGCGCAAAGCGCGGATCCGCATTAATGCCGGTGCCGACTGCTGTGCCGCCTTGCGCCAAGGCTTTGATGGGGGAAAGCGCATGGCTGATGCCTTGCGCGGCGTGGTCGATTTGGCTTTTCCATCCGCCCAGTTCTTGTGCGAAAGTCACGGGCATCGCATCCATCAAATGAGTGCGGCCAGTTTTGACCAAATCAGCCAACTCTAACTGTTTATCCGCGAGAGTTTGACTTAAATGCGACAACGCGGGGAGCAGTTGCTGCTCGATATTGATGGCCGCACTGACTTGGATTGCTGTTGGGATCACATCATTACTGCTTTGTCCCATGTTGACATGATCGTTTGGACTCACCGCATAGCCCAATTCACGCGAGGCGAGGGTGGCAATCACCTCATTGGCGTTCATATTGGAGCTGGTGCCTGAACCTGTCTGGAAAACATCAATCGGGAACTGTTCGGCATACTGACCATCAATCACCGCTTGCGATGCATTGGCAATCGCTTGGGCGATGTCCCCTTCTAAATGACCTAACTGCGCATTGGTCATCGCCGCCGCTTGTTTAATGTAGGCGAGGGCAGCAATAAACAAGCTAGGCATGGTGTAGCGGCTTAACGTAAAGTTATCTACGGCACGTTGAGTTTGTGCTTGATAAAACGCATCAGCAGGGACTTTTACTTCACCCATGCTGTCTTTTTCAATTCGGTATTCGCGAGTCATAACAGATCCTTTTGGTTAATCAAGCGGGGCTTGAATCCGTTGTAATTGTTGTTTGAGTTGGCGTAAACGCAGTTCACCGTTATCCACTTGTTGATAACATTTGTTGAGCTCCATCAAGAGGATATAGATGGAATCAAGGCAGACTCGGCGGAAAATGCGGCTACGTGTAGGGTCTTGAATGGCATCTAAAAAATGGAAGTAGATTTGGCGTAGAAACAGTTCACACAGTAGGAAGTTTTGCTCTTTTGCACCTTGGTAATGGTGTGAGGCGAGTAAGCGCGCGCAATGAATGTAATCATAGATCACTTCGGGTTCAAAAACGCTCTCCACCTCATACGCTAGAAATCGATCCTGCGCCTTAAAAAAGGCGTTGTATAACCACGTTCTGTTTTCCATATCTCCCCCTTCTTTTTTAAATGATAATTATTATCGCATTACTGATGATTGCAACCGACTTTTGCGTTTATGGACGAAAAAAGCAGCCCAACCCGAACAGGAATGACGAATTGTGTATAAAAATCCTTGGACGGTTTGAACGCTCCCTTAAGGCGTTATTTCTTATGCTTATCAGGTAATGTTTTGTCATTATTTCTCTGAGTTTAGATACACATTTTCTCTCGGTTTCCTTCATCAAAATTGATACAAATCAAATTTGTCTGGCACGGGCAATTTGCGCTGCGCGGACTAAACCAATCCAGTGCTAATGACGTATGAGTCACTAAAGATGGTCGTTAGTGTTAACCCCATCACTGGTTTGTTTCATTTTTTGAGGAAAAGAGATGTTAGATACCCTCATGCTGTCGCGGATCCAATTCGCTGCCAATATCAGCTTTCATATACTGTTTCCCACCATAACCATTGCGTTGGGTTGGATATTGGTGTTTTTCAAATGGCGTTATTTACGAACACAAGTCAGTGAATGGCTCGATCTCTACTATTTCTGGGTAAAAGTGTTTGCGCTGACTTTTGCTCTTGGGGTGGTGTCGGGCATTACCATGAGTTTTCAATTTGGCACTAACTGGCCGGGCTTTATGGAGCGGGTGGGCAATGTGGCAGGTCCCTTACTTGGCTATGAAGTGATGACCGCCTTCTTTATGGAAGCGACGTTTCTTGGCGTGATGCTGTTTGGCCGAGGGCGAGTACCGGAATGGTTGCATACCTTATCGACTGTGCTGGTGGCTGTGGGCACCAGTTTATCTGCGTTTTGGATTCTGGTGCTCAACAGTTGGATGCACACTCCAGCCGGTTATGAAGTGATTGATGGCGTGGTGCATGTCACCAGTTGGAAGGAGGTGATTTTTAACCCCTCGATGCCATATCGCTTAGCGCATACTTTGCTGGCATCGGCATTGACGGCAAGTTTTTTGATTGCCGGGATCAGTGCTTATCAAGTGCTGCGTAATGCTAAGCATCAAGACGCCAAAATGGGCTTAAAAGTGGCCGTGAGTGTGGCCGCGTTAGCGATTCCTGTGCAGATCTTGGTAGGGGATTTACATGGCCTCAACACCTTAGAACATCAACCAGCGAAAATCGCGGCGATGGAGGGCGTATGGCAGACCGAGCGTGGCGCACCGTTACTGCTGTTTGCTCTGCCAAATGAAGAGACTCGCAGCAATGATTTTGCTCTTGGTATTCCGAATTTGGCCAGCTTGATTTTAACCCATGATATGAACGGGGAAATTGTTGGACTTGATGCCTTCGCGCCAGATCATCCCCCCGTCGCACCGCTGTTTTTTGGTTTTCGCGTCATGGTGGGAGTGGGTGTGCTGATGCTATTGGTCAGTTGGTTTGGCGCTTGGCGTGTATGGCGTAACAAACCGCTGCCCAAACCCTATATGTATGCCTTAATCGGCATGACCTTTTCGGGTTGGGTCGCCACGATTGCGGGCTGGTATGTCACGGAAATTGGTCGCCAGCCTTGGCTGGTGAGTGGCGTATTGCGTACCGCTGAAGCCGTGACCCCCGTAGCCAGTAGCTCGGTTGGGATCTCGCTGACGCTTTATCTCATCACTTATGTTGTGTTGTTGGTCGCTTATGTTCACACCCTGTTTTACCTTGCGCGTAAAACCGGACACGCACCGCAAGTTTCACCAAGCTCTACAAAGGCCGCGTTATGATGCAGTATTTGCCAGAAATTTATTTGTTGTTGTTGGGTTTCACCGTGTTTATGTACGCGGTGTTGGATGGTTATGACTTGGGCGTGGGCATTTTACTGCCGCGTAATGATGTGGCGCAGCGCGATCGAATGATCGCCTCGATTGGTCCATTTTGGGATGCCAATGAAACTTGGTTAGTGTTGGCGGTCGGTATCTTGCTGATTGCCTTTCCTACGGCACATAGCCTGATATTTACTGAGCTTTATCTGCCGACTGCATTGATGTTAATCGCGCTCATCATGCGTGGAGTCGCGTTTGATTTTCGGGCAAAAGCCAAAGCCGACCACAAAGATCATTGGGATCTCTGCTTTAAAATCGGCTCTCTGCTGGCCGCGCTTACCCAAGGCTATATGATTGGCCGCTATGTCGTCGGATTTGAATCTGCGCCTGAAGCTTATGCTTTTGCGGTGCTGAGTGCACTCTGTGTGGCCGCCGCCTATGTGTATATTGGTGGCGCTTGGTTGGTGCTCAAAACCGAAGGGGAGCTGCAAGTGCGTGCCGCGCGTTGGTCGCGTAAAGCGGGGTGGCTGGCAGCGTTAGGGGTGCTGTCGGTGAGTTTGGTCAACCCATGGGTGAATTCTGCAGTCGCAGAACGTTGGTTTAGTTTTCCTGAGGTGATCCTACTTGCGCCGATCCCTATTATCGTTTTTGCCACGATTTTAGTGGTGGATCGCTATCTCAAACGCGTACCGACGGTGAATGATGCGGGTGTGCAATGGCCTTTCTTTGGTGTGGTGCTGATTTTTGGATTGAGTTTCCTCGGGCTCGCGTACAGCTTCTTTCCTGAGATCGTCCCCGGAATCATGACTGCGCAGCAGGCGGCGTCATCACCTGAAACCTTGATGGTGGTGGGGATTGGTGTGGTGATCGTCATGCCAACCATTCTGCTGTACACCTTTTTTGTGTATCGGATTTTCAAAGGCAAAGCGACCGATCTAAGCTATCTGTGACCTTTACTACACTTGAATCCAAACAAACGGCGCATCATTAGGTTGTAGTTAAGCCGTGGGCTCATCACTGACGACGATAATGGTCCGATCTTCACGGTGCAGTTCATTGAGCAGCGCTTCAATAACCAATTAGAGACGGGATTCAGTCTAAGGATGATAAGTAAAATTCAAAAAACGTTGTTTTTTAACATGTGAAGGGAAAAATAAAAAGCCCTGTCCATGCTGTATGAACAGGGCTTACTTCGTGAAAATAGAAGAGATAGAGAAGGTCGTCTAATTAGTGATCAATCATATCTGCGAGAATCATCGCCGCGTGAGTTTCAACTGCTCCCGAATCGAAACCGTACATGTGACCGTATTTGTTCGCTAGTACGGTATGCACATTGTTAGTGATTTCATCTTGCCAGCGTTTGAACCAAACGAAGTGGTTGCCATCACTCAACACTGGGGTGTAGGGTACCACTTCTAGCTGCTTGCCTACTTCAGTTCTGATGTCAGCAATATATTCCAGCAGATCTTTTACATCCTGTTTTGAACCAATGTTGCCATGGCCACCGTTAATAAAGTCCCACTGTTTGATAAGCGGTTTGCTCAGAAGGCTCTGTAGATCTTCCTCGTAACCGTGGAAATGCTCTGCGCCCGCGAAATTGTAAAACGGCAGTTGATCGGGGTTAATCATGTCCGCGAAATGCAGCACGCGATCGCTTGGGATCAGAATCATGGTGTTATCTGGTGTATGGCCAGAGCCTTCTGGTGCCATCATCTGGATTTTCATTGAGCCAAATTTAACCGTTTGAGGCTTCTTTAAGTCGTATATGTCATTCGGTGCTGGAACTTTCGGGTTTTTCACACCGTTTTCGCCTACTTCGGCGTGTTGGTTGATCTTGTCTGCAACATTTTGGCTAGCAATAACACGAACTTTATCTATTTTTGGATAATGTTTCTTAATTAAGTCAACCAGTTGATGACCGCCGCCCACATGATCTAGGTGGTAGTGCGAATACATAATGGTAGTAATCGGCTTATTGGTGATGGATTGCACCCCTTTAAAAAGCGCATCAATGCGGCCATCGCCGAGTGGATCAATCAGCAATACTGAGTCTTCGTTAACCACAATGGTAGCGTTGTAATAATTGACCCCGATCCAGTAGGTATTTTTGCCCAATTTTTGAACGGTGGCTTGGTTGTTATCAAACTGGCGCTCATACAAATTGTTGATTTTTTGACCGACTTTGAGCGTTTGAGTCGCGGAGGGTTCAACCTCGGTTTGTGTGATTGGCGCTTTCTCACCATGGAAAAAGATCGCGCGTTGATTATCGTGGTTATGACCACTAGCACTGACATTAAACGCAAATAGGGCAGCTGCAATAGGTACTAAGGTTAGGGTGGATAGTTTCATTTTTCTCTCCTCAATCAGGTGAGGAGAAAGATAAGGGAGAAACAAACATATCAAAAATGCATGCTTGTTATAGTATGTATATCATTTATGCACGAAATTATTAGGTGATGAGATGGTCGCCCCCGAAATCAATTTGCGCAGCATTGATTTAAATTTATTAACGATTTTAGAAAAGTTATTGATTCATAAGCACATTAGCCAAGCCGCTCAGGCATTAAATATGAGTCAACCCGCCGTCAGCCGTGCTCTGATGCGCTTACGCGCTCAATTTGGTGATCCGCTGCTGGTCAAAGTAAAAAATGAATACCGTTTAACCGCAAAAGGTGAGCGCCTTTACCGTGAGCTAGAAAGCTCATTAAATACGATTCGAAAAATTTTGGTGGATGATGAGTTTGATCCTTTACGCTATTCCGGTGTTTTCACCATTGGTGCGTTGGATTTTGAAATGATGATGATTGTGCCGAAATTATTGGCACGCTTTCAGCAGCGTGCACCGAATTTGAAGTTACAAATCGTACCGTATAACGCTTATATGCCGCTGCATGATTACTTGGAAAAAGTAGCCGACTTACTGTTGTATTCGACGGATGAATCCCCGACCAATGTGTTTAAACAGCGATTATTCAATGACAACTATGCTGTGGTGATGTGTAGAAATCATCCGTTAGCCAATCAACCGATGACATTGGAAGGTTATTGCCAAAGTCGACATGTGATCATTTCGGGAAATGGTTTAGGTAAAACAGATATGGATCGCGAGCTCAAAAGATTAACTCAAGAGCGAGAAGTCGTTGCGTCATTGCCGCACTTTTCCATGGTGCCAGAGCTGCTTATGGATACCGATCTTATCGCGACTTTACCCAAACGTTTGGTCACTCACTTAGGCATGCGTTATAACATTGCGGTTGCTGACCTACCTTTTTACACAGCCGATTTTCAGGTTGAACAATTTTGGCATCTTATTCATCACAGCAACCCGATTCATCAATGGGTGAGACTGGAGATCAAAAATTTAGTCGATGAGGAGATTGATAAGAAATGCCCCCACTAAGCTGAAACAAAAGGCTGCTAATAGGCAGCCTTGAAAGGAATGAAAGATGGATTACACCAAATCAAATCGATCGGCATTCATTACTTTCGCCCAAGCAGCAACAAAGTAATTTTCCGTCTACCTGCAACTCCAATTGATTGGGTATATCAGGGTTTATTATGATTTTGCTTTTTATTGTGCAGAAATTGAACTCGAATGTAGGAATTGGACTCGATTAGCGACTTCTAAATGTTGAAAGATATTGATTGGAATATCTTTCAAAAACTGGGTGAGGTCCAGCTCAATTATAGCAGTGGCAAGGCCACGACATGGGTCAGGTATCGTGTTACCTAAAATCATGATTTTGGGTGTTCTCCCCTCCCAAATAAGCTTTGCTTCGTATTGAGGATTGTCGATTGCAACAGTGCAAATATTTACTTCTGAACGGAAAATTCCATCTTTAATCGTGTAGCCATCATAAAAAGTAAGAGGCAATATTGAGAATATAGGAGGAATAACATTTGATGATGTAGATGAATTAACTGGTGAAGTAGCAACAGGATTATGCTCACCAGGGAAAATAATGTTTGCATTTGCAGATATAGAAGAAAAAAGAGCTAATAAGCTGATGAGTTTGATAGGTTTCATGATATTTCCTTTTGTTGGGATTATTCTCACGTAAGAATCTATAACATCTGCTTATTTAATAAAATAATATTGTAAATTTTTTAGTAGATTATCACATTGGTTTTTGTAAATTAGGTTTAATATAATTAAAAGATTTATTTGTGACATGAAGTATACTTTTTACATTAAATAAAAAGGCTGCCTTGCAGGCAGCCTTTGAGCTTAAAATTATAAGTTTATTTATAAGCAATCAACATTAATAATTACGTAGCATAATTACGCGGTTAGCTAATTCTAATTGCTCCAAGATACGAGCCGGAACGTTGTCTAAAAACTGGGTAAGGTCCAGCTCCATGTTAGTAGTGAAAAGAGCACGACATGGAAAAGGATTTGTATTACCAACAATCATTAGCTTAGGTGTTTTCCCTTCCCAAATGATCTTAGCTTCATATTCAGGGTTATCGATAATAACCTCACAAGTATTTACATTTGACTGAAAAACTCCATCTTTGATGGTATAGCCATTATAAAGATCAAAAGGTGTTTTTGAAAACGTTGGGAAAGTGATTTCTGATGGTGTTGAAGAGTTACCTGGTGTGGTTGGAGCGTAACCATTTTCTCCTGGGAAAATAATAGTTGCATTTGCAGATATAGAAGAAACAAGAGCTAATAAGCTGAGCAGTTTTATAGGTTTCATAATATTTCCTTTTGTTTGGATTGTTGTTATGGAGCATAATTATATTATTTTCTGTTTTAACAAAACAATATTGCTGAATTTTTAGGAGATTATCACATTGGTTTTTATCAACTAAATAAAATGTAGTTAATAGTTTTCAATATTATTTAAGGTGTGTTTTTTATATTGAATATGTAAATGTAAGTAGGAGTGCAAGATGAAACTGTTCAGTTTTATTTAGTTACATATCGACATTTCATGTGGGAATTTTATAAGTGGCTAGAAAATGAACTCAATTAAATGCAGGATAATAATGCAAAATAATTGAGCTTAGGCGAAGTAAGAGAAAGAGGATCGTTAACTAAAAGAAAAGGCTGCCATTCGGCAGCCTTGAAAGGGATGGTGAGATGGATTACACCAGATCAAATCGATCCGCATTCATTACTTTGGTCCATGCGGCAACAAAGTCTTTGACGAATTTTTCTTTGTTGTCGTCCTGTGCGTACACTTCCGCATAAGCACGTAGGATGGAGTTAGAACCAAATACCAGATCAACACGAGTTGCAGTCCACTTCACTTTGCCGCTGTTACGTTCAACAATCTCGTAAGAGTTGCGACCGGTTGGTTTCCAGGTGTAACTCATGTCGGTTAGGTTAACGAAGAAATCGTTGGTCAACGCACCCACGCGGTCGGTAAACACGCCGTGTTGGCTGCCACCGTAGTTAGTGCCAAGCACACGCATGCCGCCAATTAGCACCGTCATTTCTGGAGCGGTGAGGCGCAGCAGTTGCGCTTTGTCGAGCAACATTTCTTCCGGTGTGACCACATAATGCTTTTTCTGCCAGTTACGGAAGCCATCCGCGAGAGGCTCAAGTACTTCAAACGACTCAACATCGGTTTGTTCGATTGTCGCATCGCCACGTCCCGGTGCGAACGGTACGGTCACATTCACGCCCGCGGCTTTGGCCGCTTGTTCAATACCTACGTTACCAGCCAGAACAATCGTATCGGCGATACTGATGCCTGATTCAGCGGCAATTTTCTCTAACACCGCCAGCACTTTGCCAAGACGCGCAGGTTCGTTACCTTCCCAATCTTTTTGCGGAGCGAGGCGAATACGCGCCCCGTTGGCACCACCACGTTTATCGGAACCACGGAAAGTACGAGCGCTATCCCAAGCAGTGCTGACCATTTCACTGATGCTTAGACCGCTCGCCGCGATTTTTGCTTTGACCGCATTGACATCATAGTCTTTACGACCTGCTGGAACAGGGTCTTGCCAGATCAACTCTTCTGCCGGAACATCTGGGCCGAAGTAGCGCGCTTTCGGTCCCATATCGCGGTGAGTGAGCTTAAACCAAGCTCGCGCAAACACTTCTGAGAAGTAAGCAGGGTCTTTGTAGAAGCGCTCTGAAATCTTGCGATATTCAGGATCCATTTTCAGAGCCATATCGGCATCGGTCATCATAGGGTTGTAGCGAATACTTGGGTCTTCCACATCAACCGGTTTGTCTTCCTCTTTGATGTTGACAGGTTCCCATTGCCATGCGCCCGCAGGGCTCTTAGTGAGCTGCCACTCATAAGTGAACAGTAGGTAGAAGAAACCGTTATCCCATTTGGTTGGGTGAGTGGTCCACGCACCTTCGATACCACTGGTGACGGTGTTTCGACCAATCCCACGGCTGGTGTGGTTGTTCCAACCTAAGCCTTGTTCGTGCAGTTCAGCGCCTTCAGGATCAGGGCCAAGGTTAGAAGCGTTACCATTACCGTGCGCTTTACCGACGGTATGGCCGCCCGCCGTCAGAGCAACGGTCTCTTCGTCATTCATTGCCATGCGAGCAAAAGTGACACGCATATCTTGCGCGGTTTTGAGTGGATCTGGGTTTCCATCCACACCTTCTGGGTTGACGTAGATAAGCCCCATCATGACGGCCGCGAGTGGGTTTTCGAGATCGCGCTGGCCGGAATAACGGCTATTTTCACCGCCAGATTTGGCAAGCCACTCTTTTTCAGAACCCCAGTAGATGTCTTTTTCTGGATGCCAGATGTCTTCGCGGCCAAAGGCAAAACCAAAGGTTTTGAGGCCCATCGATTCATAAGCCATGTTCCCCGCGAGGATCATCAAATCCGCCCAGCTGATTTTGTTACCGTACTTTTGTTTGATAGGCCACAGCAAACGGCGTGCTTTATCTAAGTTGGCGTTATCGGGCCATGAGTTAAGTGGGGCAAAACGTTGGTTACCGGTACCGCCGCCGCCACGACCATCGGCAATACGGTAAGTGCCCGCAGAGTGCCATGCCATACGAATCATCAAACCGCCATAGTGTCCCCAGTCAGCTGGCCACCACTCTTGGCTATTGGTCATTAACGCTTTCAGATCGCGCTTTAGCGCTTCTACATCAAGCTTTTTCAGCTCTTCGCGATAATTAAAATCAGCACCAAGTGGATTGGTTTTGCTGTCATGCTGATGAAGGATGTCGAGGTTTAGCGCTTTCGGCCACCAATCCATATTAGAGATGCCTGCCGAAGTTGCACCGCCGTGCATCACAGGACATTGGCCACTAGAACCTGTTTTATGGTTATCCATTATATTGCTCCTTGCCTAATTGTATGATCACTCGAAAGCAGAAAATCAGCTTGTATTCGAATGAGTTGAGATACTGTGTTGACGTTTAGAGTCTAGACACGGATCCCCACTAAGACTAATTAGAATTGCCGATACTTGTGATAGGTAATATTGACCGTTCTCATAATGAGGATATTTCACTCAGTAACCGATTTCTGAAACCGGTTACATTGTAAGAAAGTTTAAGTTATAGTGTCGGGAGTTTTATCGATCTGAGAATGAATTTCTAATTTTGTGATAGGGGTCATCAATGAGTAAGTCTGTTTTTCCTAACGATTTTTTGTGGGGTGGTGCGGTAGCGGCGCATCAAGTGGAAGGCGGTTGGGATCAAGGTGGTAAAGGCGTGAGCATTGTTGATGTGCTGACTCGCGGTGCGCACGAAGTGCCACGCCGTATTACCGATGGGGTTATGGAAGGCGAATTTTACCCAAACCATCAAGCGGTCGATTTTTATCATTACTATAAAGAAGATATCGCGCTGTTTGCTGAAATGGGTTTTAAGTGTTTCCGTACATCTATTGCGTGGACACGGATTTTCCCGAATGGCGATGAAGCCGAGCCCAATGAAGCCGGATTACAGTTTTATGATGATCTGTTTGATGAGCTGTTAAAGCATAAGATCGAACCTGTCATTACGTTGTCACATTTCGAAATGCCACTGCATCTGGTAAAGCAGTATGGCAGTTGGCTCAACCGCGATTTGATTGATCACTTCACCAAATTTGCGCAAGTGGTGATGACCCGTTACCAGCATAAGGTGAAATATTGGATCACCTTTAATGAAATCAATAACCAACGCAACTGGAAGCTGCCGATCTTTGGTTATTGCAACTCAGGTATGCTTTACGCTGAGCAAGACCACCCAGAACAAGCCATGTACCAAGTGCTACATCACCAATTTATTGCCAGCGCATTAGTGGTGAAACTGGGGCACGAGATCAATCCGGATTTTAAAATTGGCAGCATGATCCATATGATGCCGCTGTATCCTGCCACCTCACGTCCGGAAGATGTGTTGTTGGCACAAGAGTTGATGCGTGAGAAATATCTGTTCAGTGATGTACAGGTTCGTGGCTATTACCCCAGTTATCTGCGCAAAGAGTGGCAACGTAAAGGCATCGAGATTGAGATGCAAGCTGGTGATGAGCAGATCCTGCGCCAAGGCTGCGCCGATTACCTCGCCATCAGCTACTACATGACCAATATTGTCTCTGCCGCGCCAGAGCAAGAGGGTGAAACCACTTCTTTGTTTGAAACCAGCCGCTTAAACCCGTATCTTCCTGCGTCCGATTGGGGATGGCAGATTGATCCACAAGGTTTACGTTATGCGCTTTCTGAGCTGTATGAGCGTTACCAAAAACCGATTTTTGTGGTAGAAAATGGCCTCGGCGCGCTGGACACCGTCGAAGCGGATGGTTCAATCAACGATGATTACCGAATTCGCTACCTCTCTGAGCATATCGCGGCAGTCAAACAAGCGATCGACTACGACGGGGTTGAAGTGATGGGTTACACCCCTTGGGGCTGTATCGACTGTGTATCGTTCACCACTGGCGAGTACAAAAAACGCTACGGCTTTATCTATGTGGATAAGCACGATGATGGCAGTGGCACCATGGCGCGCGCTAAGAAAAAGAGCTTCTACTGGTATCAACAAGTGATCGCCAGTAACGGTGAAAAGCTTTAAATCGTGTCGGCGGCCTTTGGGTCGCCGCTTAATTTTTGCGGATTCAGTTTGAAGGATTGTTGATGGTAACCATAAACGATGTGTGTAAATTGGCGGGTGTCTCCAAAGCCACGGTATCACGAGTGCTGAATGAGACAGGTCAAGTCAAAGCACAAACGCGTGAAGCGATACTTGCCGCCATGCAGCAGCTCGGTTATCAGCCTAACAGTTTGGCGCAGGCGCTCGCCACCAATACTACCAATTCGATTGGCTTGGTGCTGCCGCATTTTGAGAGCAGCTATTTTGGTTCGATTTTGTTTGAAGCCGAACAAGGCGCGCAGAAAGCTGGGAAAAAAACTGCTGGTTGTGAACAGCAAAAACAGTGAGCAAGGCGAAAAAGAAGCGGTCGCCACATTAGCGGCGCAGCGTTGTGATGCGATCTTGCTGTACAGTCGTCATTTGGGTGAAGTGCAATTACTTGAATTACAGCAGCAATATCCGTCTCCCTTAGTGATCCTCAATCGCCGTTTACATCATCCGCAATTACACAGCTTTGGTCTCGATCAAACGCAAATTGCTCAGTTAGCGATGCAGCATTTGTTGAATTTAGGGCATCGTCATATCGCCTGTATTACATCGCCGCTGGTGAGCGAGACGGGAAAAATTCGTTATCAGGTGTATCAACAAGCGTTACATGAACAAGGGGTTGAGTTGAACTCGTCCTTGGTCATTGAAGGGGATAACACGCTGCTTGGTGGTTATCAGGCAATGCAACAACTGCTGCAACAAGGCATTTCCATGACGGCGGTTTTTGCCTGTAACGATGATATGGCGCTCGGCGCAATGCGTGCCATGCATGAACATGGCATTCATGTACCCAAGCAAGTTTCCATAATCGGGATTGATAATGAACCCGCGGCGGCTTTTGCTATCCCGAGTTTATCGAGCGTGAGTCTACCGATCGGCGAGTTAACTCAGCAAGCAATCAGTTTGGCTGTCGAGATTGCTAATAAAAAACCACAAGATGCACAGCACAGGCTCTATCAAGGGAGTTTGATCGCCCGTGAATCCACCATAGCGCTCAAACTATGAGTAAAACAGCAACTTGTCAGTAAAATTGCGGGGACAGAGCGCGATTTTACGCTTCATCTTGGCTATCCTGCTCCCCGATATAGATAAGTGAAGAGGCAACATGCTTCTTAGCGAATAACGTAAAAGAGAACACTATGACGATACATCGTATTAATCCAGGCACTCGTTGGTCTGATATCACCGTGTTTAACGGCATTGCCCATTTTGTTGAAGTCGCCGATAGCGACACGTCGGCCGATATGCAAGGCCAAGTTGAGCAGGTTCTCGCGCAAGCAGAGCGCCAATTGGCGAAGATTGGCAGCGATCGTTCACGCATCTTATCGGTGACGATTTATGTCACGGATTTTGCCGACCTCCCAGTGCTTAACCAAATTTGGGATGCTTGGTTTCCAGAAGGCTGCGCCCCAAGCCGAGCGTGCGTGAAAGCGGAGCTGGCTGACCCAGATTATAAAGTGGAAATGGCTTTTGTGGCGGCTGCGGGCGAGCAGTATCAATAAGGAAACACCGATGTTTATTGGTCATATCACGCAGCGCCAGTTTTGCGCTGCACTGTCACCTCAGTTACAACGGCTGATTGATAAAGTATTAGAGCGTGTCGCGACACCGTTACCGACGGGTAAACACGAGTTGCAGGGTGATTCGGCGTTTTTTCTGGTGATGGAAGATCATACCCAACCGCTCGCTCTGCGTCGTAGCGAGTGCCATGCTCGTTATTTGGATGTGCAGATTTTACTGCAAGGGCGTGAGCGCTTTGGTTACAGCCTAGCGCCGTTCAATGGCTTGGACGAAGATTTGCTGGCAACACGCGATGTGGCGTTCAGTGCACAACTTGTCGAAGAGCGCTTTGTCGATTTGGCGGCGGGAGATTTCATTGTGTTCTATCCCGGTCAACCGCATCGTCCACTGATTGCGGTAGAAGGTGAGGGTGAGCCTGTACGTAAAGTGGTGATCAAGGTTGATAAAGCTTTTTTTGAGTAAAAACTGAGTTGCTGAAGTGAAACCATAAAAAACGCCCATTTATATGGGCGTTTTGCTGAAGTCCGAAAGAAGAAATTAGCTGATAAAGCGCTCTGGGAAGTCGGAGAAAATGGCATCGACTTTGTCTAAATAGCGGAATTTATCCACTTGATTGAGGGTGTAACACCAAATCTGGTAGCCGCCATTTTTCAAATCGCGGACGTGTTTTTCTGTGATCCAGCGATAATTGAGGTGACAGCTAAACGCATTCACCTGTTTAAGCACTTGGCGATCCCGCTGAGTCAAACGCTCACTCAAAATGCCCAATTTGTAACCCGGACAATGCTGGTGCAGTTGCAAAATAATGTCGTGGCTAAAGCTCGACAGTAAGATTTTTTCGGCAACCAGTGGGCTCTGGTCTAGCTGTTCTTTTAAGTTTTGTACGACACTGGCCACATCGTGCTTGTCGACTTTAATTTCGATATTCAGCCCTAAATCGTGCTCTGCCGCAAGCTCAAGCAGCTCTTCCAGCGTCATGATGGTTTCGCCCGCAAAACGAGGATCAAACCAAGCACCGAAATCAAGCTGCTTGAGTTCGGCGAGTGTGTACTCATCAATGCGACCTTTGCCATTACTGCAACGGTCAATCGTATGGTCATGACACACAACCAGTACATTGTCTTTGGTCGGCTGCACATCCACTTCCACCCAAGATAAACCAAGGTTGATAGCGGCTTGTACACTGACACGGGTATTTTCTGGATACGTTCCAGCCACCCCACGGTGGCCGACGATGATTGAAGGCATCATGCTTCCTTAGTGAGAATCACACTCAAATCACGATTCAATAAGTTCGACGTGGTGCAAAAGGGACAACTGTTGAAAAGCAGGCGTACTTTTATCGACGAAGAGGCGATGCATTTCAGACAGTTCACCACTGACCACGGGAGCATAGCGCTCTAATTTGCTTTTGTCTGCAACTAACCAACACTGTTCGCTATGTTCTATGATGGCGCGGGTTAAATTGGCTTCTTCTGGCGTAAAATCAAGCAATTGACCGCGAGAATTGAGCCCGCCTACACCAAAAACCCCAACCTTAATATTAAAGCTACGATAAAAGCGGGTTGTCGCTTCGCCGACGGTATCTTCATCGGAGTGGCGAACCAATCCACCCGCGAGGTGCAAATTGATGTTGGGGTTACGGCTTAAGGTCAGTGCGGCATTGAGGTTGTTGGTCACCACAGTCAAACCGGGATGATCGAGCAGCGCTTGCGCCACTTGTTTTGGGGTTGTCCCGATACCCAGAAAGATACTGCATCCTTCCGGTAATTCTTGCGCCACCCTCTGCGCGATTCGCTGTTTTGCGGAGAGATTGATCAGATCGCGATTACTGAACGATAAATTATCATTCGGACTGGGCAGAGAAATGCCGCCATGTACGCGGCGTACCATACCTTTGTCGCTCAAATCGTTCATGTCTTTGCGAATGGTTTGTACCGACACCTCAAAGCGTTCAGAGAGTAGGGCGCTCGAAAGCACCCCGTGGGTTTGTTGTAAATATTCCAAGATCTGTTTTTGGCGGGATGATAATAGGCTCACAACTTTCCTTATTGTCGCTATTAACGTGTAGCGATTTTACTGTTTAAAGAACAAGCATGTGGCTGAGTAGCAAGCCTTTTTCCTTGTTGATCAAAAAGATGCAGCTGATCAAATGCAACCCAAATCGGCAATGTTTGATGCACATCGAGCGGAATTTCTGCGGTCACCGCGATGAAATCCTGTTCGCTCCCTAGGCCTAAAATCTTGCCATGCACGAGCTGATTCGGGCCTAGCGGCTCTACCACTTGAATATCCAGTTTTAATTCAATGGCATTGGCTAGCGGTTGCAGCGAGGCGTGTTCGGGGCGAATACCTAACGTGATGTTTTCGGAACTTATGGCGTCGAACTGTGGCAAGTCACAGTACTTGCCAGCGATGTGCAATCGACCTTGCTTGATGCAAGCAGGAAGGAAATTCATGGCAGGGCTGCCGATAAAGCTCGCGACAAAGGTACTGGCTGGCTGATGGTAAACTTCGGCGGGTGTGCCGACTTGCTCAATTTCTCCCTGTTTAACCACGACAATTCGGTCCGCAAGCGTCATCGCTTCCACCTGGTCATGGGTTACGTAAACACTGGTTACGCCAAGTTCACGCTGTAGTTTTTTGATTTCTAAGCGCATGTGCGCACGCAGCGCCGCATCCAAGTTTGAGAGCGGCTCATCAAACAAAAACAGCTGCGGATCGCGCACAATCGCTCGTCCCATCGCCACTCGCTGGCGTTGTCCGCCGGAAAGCTTGGCCGGTTTTCTGTCTAAGTACTCTTCAATTTTTAGGGTTTTCGCGACCTTAGCAATTTTTTCTGCGATAGTTTGTTTATCCACACCACGGTTTTTAAGGCCGTAGGCAAGGTTATCGTAGACACTCATGTGTGGGTACAAGGCATAGTTTTGGAACACCATAGCGATGTCGCGATTGGCCGGTTTTTCGTTATCGACGCGGCGTCCCGCGAGATGAATTTCGCCGGAAGTAATGCTCTCTAAGCCTGCGATGGAGCGCAGAATGGAGGATTTGCCGCAGCCCGATGGGCCGACTAAAACGATAAATTCCCCTTGATGAATCGACAGATCCACGCCTTTCACCGCTTGATGGCCGTTATCGTAAGTTTTGACTAACTGTTTGATGTCTAACATAACAGGCTCCGCGTGTTTGGCGCTGCGTAGCAGATGGATATTGGAGTTCTGATTATTTTTCACTTTCGACTAATCCTTTTACAAACCAACGTTGGAAAATCACCACCACCAAAACCGGTGGCAGCATGGCGAGGATCACCATGGCAAACGCGTAGTCATAACGCGGCAAGCTGGTTTCATTGATGTTATTGAGAATCTGTTTTATGCCCATCACTATGGTGTTGTATTGCTCATCCGTGGTCATCATGATCGGCCACAGGTATTGGTTCCAACCCACCACAAACATGATGATGAAAATCGCGGCCATCATGGTTTTCGAGAGGGGAAATAAAATATCGATAAAAAAACGTATAGGGCCTGCGTTATCAAGCTGAGCCGCTTCCAACAGTTCATCCGGTATGGTTTTAAAAAACTGACGGAAGAAAAACGTCGCGGTAGCTGAGGCGATGAGTGGCAGCACTAAGCCTGTGTAGCTATTGAGCATGCCTAAATTGGACACCACTTCATAAGAGGGAATGATCCGCACTTCAAGCGGCAGCAGTAGGGTAATGAAAATCAGCCAAAACCACGCGCTGGCATAAGGCAAACGAAAGTAGACCAAAGCGTAAGCGGCCATCATCGAAATTACGATTTTGCCAATCGCAAAACCCAAGCCCATGATCATCGAGTTGACGATCATGGTTTGCGCGGTGACATTACCGGCAAAACCGAGGCTTTTATTCCATGCTTCTTGATAAACTGCGCTGAGGTTATCGCCAAGAGTCCATTGCAAACCTTCCGAGACAATGGTGTTTGGCTGATGGGTTGAACTCGCGAAAATCAGCCACAGCGGCACTAGCATAAACAGTGCGCCAGCGATAAGGATCAAATGATCGGAGAGTCGATTACTTTTCATCGTAACTCCTTAGTAATGAACACGTTTTTCAACAAAACGGAACTGCAACCAAGTCAGCGCCAGCACCAACACGAGTAACACCACCGATTGCGCTGAGCTGCCGCCAAGGTCTGCACCAACAAAACCATCGCGATACACCTTGTACACCAGTGAGGTGGTACTGCCGCCGGGGCCGCCATTGGTCATGGTGTCAATCACGCCGAAAGTGTCGAAAAAAGCGTAAGTAAGGTTGATCACCAGCAGGAAAAAACCAGTCGGGGCAAGCAGAGGAAAGGTGATGCTCCAAAAACGTTTGCTGTCGCTTTGGCAATCGAGCAGTGCCGCTTCGCGTACCGCGTAGGAAATTGACTGTAAACCGGCCAAAAAATAGAGGAAGTTGACCGAAACCTGTTTCCAGACTGAGACCAAAATCAGCGCAACCGTGGCATCCACAGGGTCGGTCTGAAAGCTAAATTGCCAGCCGATGTATTGGAAAAAGTCGGTCAGGACACCAATGTGCGGATTAAACAGAAAACCGCCAATGATGCCCGCGACGGCCGGCGCGACGGCATACACCCACGTTAGCGTGACACGATACGAACCTTGGCCATGAATGATGTTGTCGGCTTTTACCGCGAGCAACAGCGCAAGCGCCAGCGAAAGAAAAGAGACAATCACCGAAAACAGCAGAGTAAAGCCCAGTGAGTCAAGATAGTCGGCTGAGCTAAACAGTACCTGATAGTTTTCAAACCAAACAAAAGTCGAGGAGAGCCCCCAAGGATCTTCCAACATAAAAGAGAGATAAATCGCTTGTGCGGCAGGATAAATAAAGAACACCGCGATGATCACGATTTGCGGCGCAAGCAGCAAATAGGGCAGCGGAGTGTGAGCGAAATGTTGTCGACGTTGCACAGGAAAACTCAAATTAGACAGTAAAAATAACAAGCCGCCAGCAAAATATCAGGATAATGCTGGCGGCGTTTGGGGTTATTGCACGGTACGAGCAAAGCGATTCAGTAACTTAGCGCTTTCATCTTCTACTTTATTCAAGCTGCTCTCGACAGTTGAGCGGCCAGAGAAAATGTTATCGAACTCGCGATGCATGACTTCACGCACTTGTGGGTAGTAGCCGAGGCGATAGCCTTTGGTCCATTCACCATCAGGCAAGCTAAGCTGCTTTACGCCCACTTCTGCATCCGGGTTTTCTTGGTAGTAGCCCGATTGTTTGGTCAGGTCGTAGGCTGCATTGGTGACGGGCACATAACCTGTGGTTTTATGCCAATTCATTTGCGTTTCGGGCTTGGTCAGGTAAGCGAAGAAAGCCGCGACACCTTTATCCTGCGCTGGAGTGTGACCCTGCAGTGCAAACAGCGCGGCACCACCAATAAAGGTATGGGTTGGGTTTTTGGTGACCGATTCCCAGTAAGGCAGGTAGGTCGTACCGAGATTGAATTTCACGCGGTTACGTAGGCCACCGAATGAGCCAGAAGATCCCATCCACATTGCCACTTCGCCACGTTCGAATGGCGTTTGGTTGGCATCCCAATCACTGCCGTAATACTTGTAATAACCTTTATCTGACCACTCTTTGAGTTTTTTCACATGCATCAGCATATCGTCAGAGTTAAACATGATTTTCGTCGAGAGATCTTGATAGCCATTTTGCTTATCAGAAAGCGGTAGGTTGTGGCGAGATTTGAAGTTCTCAAACATGATCCACGGCGTTAAGGATTGGGCAAATCCCGCTTGACCTTTTTCGGCTAACTTAGCAGCGACTTGCTCTAGCTGCTCATAAGTTTGTGGCGCTTGCGCGTTAACGGAAGCCAACATGTCTTTGTTGTAGTACAGCACAGGCGTTGAGCTGTTGAATGGCATGCCGACCATTTTTCCCGTGTTATCGGCATAAAAGTTACGTACCCCAGCAATGTAATCTTGTGCGGTGAACGGATAGCCTGACTCGATCATCAGATCTTGCATGGGTTTGGCAACGCCTTTGCTGCTCATAATGGTGGCGGCACCAGCATCAAACACTTGCAAAATATTGGGTGCTTGGCCAGCACGAAACGCCGCAATTCCTGCGGTCAGTGTTTCTGTGTACGAACCTTTATAAACGGGAGTGAGCTTATAGTCGCTTTGTGAGGCATTAAAGTCAGTTGCCAACTGATTGACCGTTTCACCCAGTTGACCACCCATGGCATGCCACCAAGTAATTTCGGTTGCCGCTAATGTTGAGGCTGAAAAAACGCCAGAAGCGGTTGCTGTCAGCAAACCGGTTAACCATACCTTATTCATTGATTCATTCCTTGTAAGTTTCGAACGAGACTGTTTGTGTTTCGTTAGAAGGTATACTGGCGAGCAAAAGTTACAGCGCCGTGGCTGAAAAATGGCAAAAATATGAAAGATATATGGAAAAGGTATGACAGTCCGATGTGGGGGGCACCGCGAATAAGGCGATGGCGTTCTCGACTCAGCAGTCATAATTGACTTAAGAGGAGTACGGAGCGCGAATTAAAAGGTAGGATAGAAAAAACGATGATTGAACTTGGTTGATAATGAGAGCGTTTCTCAATAGAATCCCAACCATTCCTTAAACGGCTAATCACAACCCATGAAAAGATGTCTCTTACTTCTTTGCGTTTCGGCACTTTTGCCAGCGCATGCCGCTTCGCTCGATCAAGCGCAAGCGATTCAAAACAGTACTAACCAAGCTTCTGCACAGAGCCAGCAAAAAATTGACCGCAGTGCCGAGCAGAGTTTGTTACTGCGTGCGGAAATCGAACAGTTGAACGAAGAAGTCAAAAATCTTCAGGTGTACCGTAATCACTTACAATCTTTGGTGGCTAATCAACAGCAAGAGATGGCCAGTCTTGAACAGCAAACCGAAGAGATCAAACGCACGCGCCAAGGCATAGTTCCTTTGATGTATGACATGATTGAAGGGCTGGAGGAGTGGGTTGCGCAAGATAAACCGATTCGTCTTGCGGCACGTCAAGAACGCATTGAGAAACTCAAAGAACTGATGCCTCGGGCAGATGTCAGTGATGCTGAAAAGTACCGTCGTATTCTCGAGGCATATCAGATTGAACTCGACTACGGCAATAAGCTTGGTACCTATCAAGCCAAAATCACTCTTCCTTCTGCACAAGAAGTGGAAGCGGATGTGCTCTATTTAGGTCGTCTGTCGCTATTAGCACGCAGTTTGGATGGCGAGCAGTTCTGGACTTGGAATTCCAAGCAGAACGCATGGCAAGCAATCACGGATGCCAACAAAAGCGATCTCACTGCCGCTTACCAATTGGCTAAGCAACAGATTGCACCGACCCTGCTGAACTTGCCTGTTTCGTTGACCGCTGCGGAGGCTAAATAATGACACTTAGAAAGACCACCTTAGCACTGGCATTAAGTCTGCCATTCGCCTTTGCAAGTGTTGCTAACGCTTCGACGAATAGCCTCGTTCAACAAGCGACGCAGGAAAAAGCGCAACAGCAACAACACAACCAGCAGCGTGAAGCGGGTTTTGTACAAACGGCGCAAGAACTACAAGCCGCGAAAGCCGAGTTACTGGCTGAGCGTAATCGCTTACAGAAAGAGGCGGATCAGCTATCTAGCCAGTTCAGTGATAACGAAAATACGCTCGCGCGTCTTGAAGAAACACTGCGTTTGGAAACCGGTAGCTTAGGTGAGATGTTTGGCGTAGTACGTCAAAACGCGAAAGAGCTGCAAAGTGAACTGGATCAATCAGTGACTGGCGTTGAGCCTCGTGCTCATCAGCAGAGCATTGATGACGTGGTGGCCGCCAAAACCTTACCGTCAATGGCTCAACTGCGTGGTTTATGGCAAGCCATGAGTGAAGAGATCCGTGCGAGTGGACAAATCCAAACCACCGAAATTCAGTGGCTCAACGGGCAGGGTGAAACGCAGACCGTACCCGCGTTACGTTTAGGTTCGCTTGGATTAATTTCCGAGCAAGGCTATGTGAAGTGGGATAATGCACGTCAGCAAGCATTGAGCTATCAGCAGTTACCATCCGATTTCCCAACCTTCAGTCATATCCGCACTTTAGTTGATGGTGACGTTGTCACTATGAAAGTCGACCCAGCACGCGGTGTGTTGCTCGAGCAACTGGCGCTCACCCCAACACTTAGCCAACGCCTACAAGCGGGTGGTGTGATTGGTAACGTGATCCTCGTGTTACTGGGTGTGGGATTAATTATTGCTTTGTACCGTGGCGCGATATTGGCCACTCTGCGTCAAAAGATCAAAGCGCAACTCAAAAACCCAGAGCAGCCGGGGAATAACCCACTCGGACGCATTTTGGCGGTTTACAACAAAGAGCAGCAACGCAGTGTCGAAGCGCTTGAGCTGCGTTTGCTGGAAGCTGTTGTGGATGAGCAAAATCATCTTGAGACGGGTCTGTCGATGCTGAAATTGCTGGCTGCGCTGGCTCCTATGCTTGGATTACTCGGCACCGTGACCGGGATGATTGAAACCTTCCAAGTGATCACCCAGTTTGGTAATGGCGACCCGAAAGTAATGGCGGGGGGGATCTCGATGGCCCTAGTCACTACCGTGGAAGGCTTGATTGCGGCGATCCCACTGCTACTGGCGCATAATATTTTGAGCGCGCAAGCGGAAGCGATCCGCAACATCCTTGAGAAACAAGGGATTGGTCTTGTGGCACAGCAAGCAGAACGTGATTGTGGTGCCGCGGTTACTCAATCTCGTGTTGAACAAGCAGCATAAGGGCGAGTGATGAATTCAGCATTCTCTTTCCTACTGGATTACTGGCAACCGCTGGATGAGTTTATGGCTCAAGGCGGCGCTGTGCTCTGGTGGTTAGCGGTGGTTGTTTTACTCTGTTGGCTGTTAGTGATTGAGCGTCTGTTGTTTTTGAGCGTGACCTTTCCTAAACAGCGCCAACATTGGGTTGACCTCTGGTTGCAACGTGCGGATCAACACAGCTGGTTTGCTCGCTCCATTCGTGAACAATGGCTAGGCGAAGCGCACAATGCGCTCAATCAGAATCTCAACTTAATTAAGGTTCTGGTAGCCATTTGTCCTATGCTTGGCTTACTTGGAACCGTCACCGGAATGATTTCCGTGTTTGATGTGATGGCCACACAAGGCAGTAGTGATCCTAAATTGATGGCTTCGGGCATTTCACTCGCCACCTTACCCACCATGGCGGGCATGGTGGCCGCATTAGCGGGACTCTTCGTCCACGCACGTTTGAGCAAAACCTGTCGTGGACTTGAAATGAAATTAGAACAAGCGTTAAGGAGCCAATCATGAGGCTAGGGCGCAGAACGTCAAAGCAAGAAGAAGCGCAGATCGATCTGACTTCGATGCTCGACATCGTCTTTATCATGTTAATTTTCTTCATTGTGACCAGCTCGTTTGTGCGCGAATCGGGTGTGGAAGTCAATCGCCCGACAGCGGCGCATGCCGTAAGCCAAAAACAGGCTGGGATTTTTGTGGCGATTACCGCGGCCAACGACATCTACATTGATAAACGTCAGGTAGACGTGGAGCGAGTGCAAGCGACTTTAGAGCATCTGTTGTTAGACCAACCGGATGCTTCCTTAGTGATTCAAGCTGATGAGCATGCCTTTAACGGCACCGTGGTCAAAGTGATGGATGCGGCGAAAGGCGCAGGAGTAAAAAGCATTGCATTAGCGGCGGAGAAACCCTAATGGGACGCTTGATCTTAGCCAGCCCGATTGCGTTGTTAGTGACACTGGCGCTGTTTAGCTTGATGGCTTGGATGGTGGATAACGGCGGAAAGAGCATTCCTAAACCGACCGCTGCGCTCAGCTTTACCATGGTTATGGCTGAGCAGGAGCAAGATGTACAACGCAGACAACGTAGCGTACCAGAACAGCCACAAGTCCCGCAGGTGCCGACACAAGCGCCTGCAAAAGCTGAACAAACGGCGGCACTCGATGTTTCAGACCTCAATCCGGTGATGGACTTAAACCTCAGTACCGCTATGGAAGGAGTTGCCGTTAACGCGCCTCAGTTTGGTGATTTCGCGGTTAACCAGCAGGTGATGCCGCTACACAGGGTTGAGCCCAACTATCCAGCGAAAGCTCTGCAACGGGGAGTGGAGGGTTACGTGATCTTGCGTTTTACCATCGATGAGTTGGGAAAAACGCGCGATATCGAAGTGGTGGATGCTAACCCGAAACGCTATTTTGAGCGTGAGGCGATGCTGGCTCTGCGTAACTGGAAATACCAGCCTAAGATAGTGGATGGTCAACCCGTAAGCCAACCCGGACAAACGGTTCGACTGGAGTTTAAACTGAACAAATGAAACGACGAATCTTAAGTTATCTCTTGCTGTCTTGCCTATCCGTGACGACTTACGCCGCGGAGCTGACACCGTACACGGTCAGTAAAGTGGTGAAAGCGAATCAGCTAGCACAAGAGAATAAGGTGAAAGAAGCGATTCAGATCCTAAAACAAGCAGAACTCAGCCGCAGTTATGATCGCGCTTATGTGGCGCGTATGCTTGGGGTGTTTTATTGGCAGAATGAGCAAATCCCTGCGGCGATAGCATCCTTGAAGTTGGCGGTAGAGAGCAACGAGTTACAAGACGATCAAGCGTGGACAACACGCAAAATGTTGGCGGATCTTTTGATAAGCCAACAAGAGTATCGTTCAGCACTCAAACATTACTACACGCTAGCGCAAGCCATTCCTGCCGATCAAAAAGGGGATGAACTCTGGTTGCGCATTAGTCAGTTGCACTTCCAAATGCAAGAGTGGAAGGCGGTACTGAATGGGCTGCAACAGTATGCTCAGTTCCAAACCAAGGATGCGGTATTGCCACTTTCACTACAATTAGGCGCACAGCTTAATTTGGAACAGTGGAAGCCGGGAATTCGCACCCTACAACGCTTATTGGTGTTGGAGCCACAGAAAACCGAGTGGTGGCGTCAGTTAGTGAGCCTAGAGCTGCGAGTTGGCCAGAAGAAAGAGGCGCTCAGCACACTGGCATTGGCGAAGATGCAAAAAGTGGCACTTAACCAACAAGATTTGCGTTTGCTTGCTCAGCTCTATGCACAAAATGGCATTCCAGAGCGTGCAGCACAAGTGATGGAAAGCCTAGATGAGGCACAGAGCAATCAGCAGCTCATTACGGAGCGAGCCATCTACTGGCAACGTGCGAAAGAGTGGGATAAAGCGATCGCTACGTGGCGTTTAGCGGCGACAAAAGATGCTAAATATCACTGGCATGTCGCACAGTTATTGCTGCAAGAGGGCCATTATCAACAAGCACTTTCTGAACTGGATCAGGTCAAAGAGCGTGATAAACAAGCGCAAGTCGCTTTAGCGAAAACGCGTGCTTTGTATAAGCTCAATCAATTTGAGGCCGCATTGGTGCAAGCTAAACGAGCAGACAGCCTCCAATCATCAGAAAGCGCCAAACAGTGGATCAAATATTTGTCGCAGCAGCGTCACACTCAATCCACCCAAGACTCGTAGCGATGTTCTAGAGTTCGAGATATACCCTTTCTACTTGAAGTTGCAGCGGTGTTGGCTACGTTCGTTCACCCCAATTACATAGTTTGCCTATGCTCATGGGGATTCACTTACTTGCCGCCTACCTGCAACTCCAAGTCGTTTGGGTATAGAGGCAAAAAACAAGTGATGCAGTCAGCTTTGCTATGTAATTCTCTGTTTGCTCAATAACGAGATTTAATGAACTGTTTCGCATCGTGAATGCTTCACCCTTCCACACATCAGCGTCCCTAATGACAATGTTTGCGCATTCTCATTAGGGACGTGACCATGCTGATACGACTGACGCTCACCGCTGCCGCGATCATGCTGGCCCAGCAAACGCTGGCCAATGATGGGCCGCTGGCTTTTATTCCAATTACTTACGCCAACAACTACCAACACGGCATTGATATTTTCGATTACTGGAAAAGTGAGAAGCTTGACGGTGTCCGCGCGATTTGGACGGGGAAGCAATTGGTCACACGTAATGGTAATCCTATCTCTGCACCCGCTTGGTTTACGGAGTCCCTACCGCCTTATTCACTCGAAGGTGAGCTGTGGGCAGGGCGTGGCAACTTCTCACTGGTACAGCAAACGGTTTTAGATAGCCAACCTGCCGAGTCCGCATGGCGCAAAATCAGCCTAATGCTGTTCGATATGCCTGATGCGGCAGGCGATTACAGCAAGCGCTATTACAACCTAATCCATTTGGTGAACAGCCTTGATCTCAAGCACATCCGATATGTCGAACACACCCCGATAAAATCTGAGGCGGAACTGCTTTCCTACCTCGATAACATTAGTGATAAATCGGGAGAAGGGGTAATGCTGCGCAAAATCAGCGCTCGCTATCAGGCTGGGCGAAGCAATGATCTGTTGAAGCTGAAAAGGCACCAAGATGCGGAAGCAACTGTGATTGGTTATCGACTTGGGATGGGAAAATACAAAGGTAAAATGGGCTCGATACTGGTGCGCACCTCGGAGGGGCTGGAATTTTATATCGGCAGTGGATTTAGCGATGTCGAGCGCGCAGATCCGCCCGAGATTGGTAGTTTAATCACCTACCGCTACAACGGACTCACGACGGAAGGCAAACCAAGATTTGCCCGTTTTGTTCGAGTCAGAGAAAACTATTGAGGCAAGCTATTGAGCTTGCCCAACCGCAATACGGCAACGCGCAAACAGCCGCTGCCAATATTGAGCATGCTGTTGAGTCGTAAGACGGAAAGTTTGATGGCTAGCTTGAATCGGAAACGGTGAGTGAGGTTGCTCAAACAGGCCAAGTTGTGCTGATAACTGGTAGTAGGTTTTATCCAGTGAAGCGAGATAAGGTTGTATTTTTTCAACGTATTGGCTTTGAAATACATTGCGTAAGTAGTTGAGCTTGGTGTTATCACGATGAGGCCCACAGACAATCGCATCATCATTGTTCTCTAACTGCTGCGTCACGACCTTTAGCCAGACGCTCGCGCGATCCAAGGAAAATTTTAAGTGACCTAATAAGCGCTGTTTCTCTAGCACTTCTTGCTGAGTGACTAATGGTTCGGAAGCTATGGGTTGCTCTGAAAGGAGTTGGTGTTGAATCGTGTTGAGTTGCTCTAGTGCTAACAGCAGCTCACTGTGGCTCCATTGTTCATCGTACCACTGCGAACCGCTGAGTTGAGTACGCATGGTATCACTGGTGTATAGCAAGTTATGCCAACGTGAAGCCAGCTCCTGCTGTTTGATGTTTTGTATATCGAGCAACTGTGCTTTTAAGGATTGGCTAAGTTGCGGTGAGGTTAAACAGCCTTGAATGCCATTTAATAAAGCAACCTGGTAATCCCACTCGCGAAATTCGTCCTGCACTTTACCTAAAATCGAATTACGCTCCGCAATCAGCTCAAATAAGTCGCATTGACGCAGTTCGTAACTGTCGAGCAAGCTAATGGTTACGGGGTCTATAGCTATCAACAACTCACGTTTTTCGGGAAGCGATTGAGCGGCCATCGCCGGCGGTGATACGGCATCGCGCTGCTGAACACTAGCGATACGCGATAAGTAGCGATCAAAATCCGCGTCTATTGCTAGACGTGGTTCGCATCCAGTAAGCAGCAAAAGTGCAGTCAGTAAAACGCTTAAACGCATATTTCCCTCTCAATTGTTCCTTTTACTATCCCTTTCTTAATTGAAGCTGCAGCGGTGTTAGCTACGTTGGCTCACCCCAATCACATCGTCTGTCTCTATCCATGGGGATGACATGCATTCTTGGCGCTCACTAAAGGCTGACTGATGGCGGTGAAAGTTTGTTCCCGATTAATTTGTCAGTCACAGACCGTCTACCTCCGAGTACCCCACGTTTAGTAGACACTTTACTAAGTTAGATCTAGGGTCTAATTGAGAGGTGATTTATGGCTAAACATCGTAATCCAGCGTACACCGAAGAGTTTCGCAAAGAAGCAGTTCGGCTGGCCAGCCTTCCCGGCCGAACTGCCGTCTCTGTTGCTAAAGAGCTGGGTATCAGTGCCCAGCAGATCCGGAACTGGAAGCGCCAGTTCACACGCCTATCTGATAAACAGTTTAACACCTTAGATGGTGTCGATTATTCGAAGAAAGAGTCCGAAGAGCTTCGAGCGCTAAGGCGCGAGAACAAGCGGCTCAAAGATGAAATGGAATTCCTAAAAAAGGTCTCGGCGTACTTCGCGAAGCAGCAAGAGTGAAGTACGAGTTCATTGAAAGCTACACCGGCGAGTACTCGATTAGCTTAATGTGCCGCACCTTAGAAGTGAGTCGAGGCGGTTACTATAAATGGTGTCATCATACGCCGAGTGAGCGTTCAAAGCGGCGAGAGCGCTTTGAACAGCTAGTGATGTGTACCTTTGCCCAATATCGGGCGCGTTACGGTTCAGTGCGCATAGCCGAAGAGCTAAACGAAGCAGGCTATGCCTGCTGCGTGAACTATGTGGCTGATATCATGAAGGAAAAAGGTATCATGGCACGTAATGGTAAAGGGTTTAAATACAGCAAGGATGTAGCGGCTATGACGAATGTTGCCGACAATTTACTGCGAAGAGACTTTGAATCAGAGACACCCAATCAGAAGTGGGTCACGGACATTACGTATATCTGGGTGAAGAGTCGTTGGCTCTTCTTGGCGACAGTGATGGACTTGCATTCAAGACGCATTGTGGGTTGGTCGCTAGAAACAACGATGACAGTCGAGCTCATCACCAATGCTCTAAAAATGGCGTTCGAGTCACGTAAGCCGCCTAAGGGAGTCATTATTCACTCGGACCGAGGTGTACAATACAGGGCCTATAAATATCAAGACTTCATGCGCAAGCATGGAGGTGTACCGAGCATGAGTCGACAGGGCAACTGTTGGGATAATGCGGTGATGGAGTCGTTCTACAGTCGACTGAAAGTCGAACTGATATACGCAGAAGACTATCAAACTGTTGAAGAAGCTCGGATGGGCATCTTCGAATACATCGAGGTATTTTACAATCGCAGAAGAAGACACTCAGCGTTGGGGTATGTCAGCCCAGTTGAGTACGAAAGTAGGTAGTTATGTGCTGTCTACTTTTTGTGGGGTACACCAACCTATAACGCCAAGTCCTTTAGATATACGTAATACTGCGTTTATGGTTCTTCTCCATCAATAAAAAGGCCAGCATAGATTGGCTGGCCTTGATGGGATTTTCTCTCGATTATTTTGCTGCAAGGTGTAACTGCACGTCATCACTCTGTTTTTGCAGCCAGTACAAACGCTGCCCTAGCATCAGTGCGGCCGCCGAGAGTCCGATGATAAATCCGAGCCAGAAACCTTTAGCACCTAAGGGTTGCTCCGTCAGCCAGTTGGTCATCCCCAGGATATAACCGGTGGGTAAGCCAAGTACCCAGTAGGAGATAAATGTACGGTGGAAAATCGCTGTCATATCTTTATAGCCACGCAGTGATCCTGCGGCGACAACTTGTACCGCATCCATACATTGATAGATTGCTGCAAACAGTAAGAGCTGCATCGCTAACGCTACCACCACTTGGTTTTCGGTATACAGCAGCGCGATCTGTTCACGAAACAACACGGTGAGCAACGCGGTAATACAAGCGGTAGCAAGGCCAGTCATTAAACCGACATTGGCTGCAATCGCAGCGCCTTTCGTATCTTGCTCACCTAACTTATGGCCAACACGAATGGAGACTGCGGCACCAATACTCATTGGGAACATAAACACCAAAGAAGAGAAATTGAGCGCCACTTGGTGCGCCGCCACGACAGTTGACCCTAATGGTGCCACTAAAAGTGCGACCACAGCAAAAAGAGTCACTTCAAAAAAGAGGGCGGCTGCAACAGGAAAACCTAAGCGAAATAGACGGATCAACTCTTTTGGCTGTGGTTTATGGAAAGTCTCAAACACTTTTACATGTGCCAGACGCTTAGAGGTCACGATGTAAAACAGTAGCAGCAGCAACATGATCCAATACACAATCGCGGTTGCAACACCACAACCCACACCGCCTAGCTCTGGTGCGCCAAATTTCCCGTAAACGAAAATCCAGTTGAGAGGAATATTGAGCAATAACCCAATAAAACCAATCACCATCGCAGGTTTGGTCAGTGACATACCATCGGTAAAACTGCGCAGTGCCTGAAACAGTAAGTAAGCGGGAACCGCAAAAATGACGGCGTGCATATAACCGACGGTTTTGGTCGCCATTGCCTCTTCTACATCCATAAACCGAATGATGAATTGGGTTTGAAAGAGTACCGCAATGATCGGGATCGAAACCAATAACGCGAGGATCAACCCCTGATGAACTTCAAACGGAATCTTGTGTTGGCGACCCGCGCCATTGAGCTGGGCAACGACCGGCACTAAAGCCATCAGCAAACCCACGCCAAACAAAATGGAAGGTAGCCAAATACTGGCTGCGATCGATACCGCGGCCATGTCTATAGCACTGACACCACCCGCCATGATGGTATCGACAAAGCCCATACCCGTTTGCGCGACTGAGGCAATCAGTACGGGTGTCGCGAGTTTAATTAAATTTGATGCTTCTTTTTTGTAACGATGCACAGAGTTCTCCAAAGAGGGACAAGCAAAGAGGAGCCTAAACAGTGAGTCGCGGGATACTCAACTTATGGCAATGGATGGCATGATAATGAAATGTCGCATTAAGCTCCACGAAAAACTGATTTAAATCACAGATTGTCGGGGGATTGATGATAAGACGATGAGGACTAGAGTGGGGGCTTTCGGTTCTAAGCCTATATTTTCAAGCTTGTAAAAAGAGCACCGCGATGGGCGCTCTGTACAAAATCGAATCCAAAAATCGAATCCATTAGAAGATTTGTTCATCGTCTGCATCGACATATAGTTCAATGGTGTCGTGCAGCTCATCAACCGTCATATTGAGATGGATTGCGTGACAGCAGGCTGGGCAGTCATCATAAAAATCCTGACTTCCGTTCGATGCATCGAGAGTCAAGCGAATGCCATGGCCACAATGTGGGCAGGTAACAGACTTTTCCGTGAAGTTTCTCATATCTCTCTTCCTTACGTCCTTTGAGATACAGTAATACTAAGCAGGTAAGTTTCTTAAAGCGCAAAATTAAGTCTAAAGTTTGAAGGTGAACATAAAATTAACAATTAAGTTAATTGGCTATGATCTTAATGAAATCAATGGGTAGCATGCATTCCATTCAGTAGGATAATACCTTCTCAATTAATTTCTGTGCTTCATCTAAGTAATGTCCACCAAACTGGTTATAGTGGTTTAGTACATGATAAAGGTTGTAGATATCTTTTCGTTCTTCATAGCCCCAATCGAGTGGCCACACGCTTTCATAACCTTGGAAGAACTCAGGTTGAAAACCACCAAACCATTCAGCGAGAGCAATATCACACTCGCGATCTCCCCAATAACAAGCAGGGTCAAAGCACAAGGGGCCATTAACGGTGTTGGCGACATTGCCAAACCAGAGATCGCCATGCAGTAGAGAAGGGCGCGGAGAGTGGTTGGCCAAACGAGTTTTGATCATCTCAACAAACTCATCGATATCGATGAGATTGACTCCTTTTTCTTGTATCAACTGTAATTGCCAACCGATGCGTTGCTCTGCAAAAAATAACGCCCATTTTTTGTGCCAAGGGTTAGGTTGAACTGTTGAACCGATGTAATTATCAATATCGAAACCAAACTCTTTTTGTTCTCCCCAGCGATGCAGATTAGCCAGTTGTACCCCAAACTCGTAACTTCGCTCCGCGTCATCCAATGGCTTAATCGCTAAATAGTTAAGTACCAGATAAGCGTGCGTTTTGCTAGTACCCTGCAGAATGTAATCCGGTACTTGAACAGTATTGGATTCGCGCATCACGCGTAAGTTTTCCACTTCGGAGGTAAATTTGGCCAGATACTCGCGTTGGTTTGTTTTCACAAAATAACGATCTATCCCATCGCTGACCATAAAGCATTCATTAATGTCACCTCCATGCACTTTTTCTTTTTCAACTAAGTGAAAATCTTTGCCCAACTGTTCGGACAATTGTTGAATAATTGCTGGCCACATAATTCAAGCTCTCGGTTGTTTGTCTGCTTACTGGCAAGTTTATGCCAAGCTCACCAATATGAAAGTTTATGAGTGCACATAAATCGAACTTGAGTAAACATTGCAGAAACAGAAATATCTAAATGTGATTTAACTCATAAAATCATTATGTTCGCTCTCATAGTATCGTTCACAGCGTGCGGCATGAGATGGCACTGCAAACAATTTTTCGAATAATGGGATAAAACTCCTCTCAGTCAGCCAGTTTTAGCTCATAATTAAGCCGTACTGAGCGAATTTATCGAACTCTTGGTGGAAAGTGCAGCAACTAGCATTTGCCATCTGTGAAAATGGCTATTCATGTCTTAGTATTAAACAAGATACAAACTAACTGGCGATTAGCAGCAGTAAAGCGGAGAAAGAATGTGGTTGTAGAAACCGATGGATACCTAGCCCTGATTGAACATCTGTCATTCAATATAGATGTTTTCACTCAGGAAGGGGATACGGGAACTGAAAGTGTTGAAGATGTCATCACAGATATGGTGGCAAGCAACATCATGGCTATTTTTGAACAAAACCCTGAGCTTCATTCTAGTGTTCGCTTCCAATTACTGAAAGAAGCCGATTCGGTGGTCGAAGACTTAGGCGAAGTGTTAGCGGGGGTTTGGTATCGCCCAGCGACTAATGAGCAGATCGCCTTTTTGGATGAATACATCGCCCTAGTGAAAAACCTGTTTGACTCAGCCGTTGCGAAATACGACTAACCCCCATTCATTAGTTTGACAACAAAGGCGGATTCTCAATCCGCCTAAAATGCCAAAATTTTGAAGCCCAGTAAGGGTTATCCATCCTCGAAATGATCACGCCTTTCGACGTTGAAGCGTGCATAAACTGCTTATCACCTAAATAGACACCGACGTGAATATTGGTGCGGGATGTCTTAAAAAATACCAGATCCCCATATTGAGCATGTTCATACGCGATTTTCTGACCCGTTTGCGCTTGAGACTGTGTGGTGCGCGGTAAATCTCGTTGCCATGCGTCGCGGTAAGCAATTTGTACGAAAGCTGAGCAATCAATGCCGTTTTTGCTATTCCCGCCTAAACGATAGGGTACGCCGCGCCACTCTGTGAATACACTCGAAAAGTTCGCCAATGGTAGGTTACTCGAATTCGGTTCGGATACAGAAGTATCTGGTTCTGAAGGCGGAGTGGCTGTACACCCGACAAGGAATCCTAGAATAAGCAGAGAAAACGTTTGCTTGACCGTCAACATGAGTCACCTTATTGACAAAAAAATGAAATAAAACTGAAACAGCCACTACCTACCATGGCATCGACTCTCAAACCTAAGACGCATTTACATGGCTTTGACAAAAAATTTATCCTTAACCCAAACACTCGGTGCGGTGTTTCTATGCATAACCATACTGATGATTAGCTTATCTGTCACCAGTTTACGTGGCATAGAGCGGGTTGGCGCTCAGTTTAATCAACTGTCTGAACAAGCTTTGCCCTTTGCGCTCAATAATGCAGCGTTAACGCAAAATTTTCTCGAACAAGTGAAGTACCTAGGTTATGGCACTCGTAGCCAATCTGAGCAAGAGCTCAATCAAGTGCTCGATGAATGGCAAAAGCTGGATGCTCAAGCGGGAGATGAAGTAACAAGATTGCAGCAGAACGTACAATTGCTCTCTAGCGCTGAAGCGGTTCAACAAGCCGAGCAGTTACAGCGAGAGATCCTTCATTTTCAACAGTTAGCCCAATCGATTCTCAAGCTTCAACAACTGCAATTGAGTAAAACGGCACAAATCAGTGAGCAAGCGAAACAATTTCGTTATGGCTTGAGTTCAATCGGACCTGAAATGGGCCGTATCGCCTCGTTTTTAGCGGTGGATAACCCAGAAGCCATGGATGCAGCGAACCGATTTACTGCCAGTGCCAGCGCAATGGAAAGTGCTTTTTTATTGCTGTTTATCGAAGAAGAGATGTCAGCAGCGCAAAAATACCGCCAAGAGTTAAAAAATCGGGTAGCGGGATTGGAACTGGCGTTTGATGACTTCAAAGAGTGGTACCCAGAAATTAAAGATTACGCGAGCTTAACTGCCCCCTATGAAATGGTGTTAGCCGGCTTTCAAGCGCAAGCCGTGATAGAGCAGATCATTAATAAACTGGAAGACGCGCAACAACAAAATAAGAATTTTGCAAGCGCTGCAGAGGTTGCGCAGCAACTTGTCACGCAGCTCAATCAGTGGTCAACATTGGCTCAACAACACATTGTGCAGGGTAAGCAAGAGGTGACATCAACCATTTCTGCCGTCACCCTCACACAGCAAATCAGCGGCACTCTCTTGGTGTTGGCGATTTTGGCGGTGTGGTTTGGCTTGCGCCGTTGGATAGGGCGAGCGCTGAACAACATCACTCGTCATCTCGCGCAGTTAACACAACATAAGCTTAACCACAGATTAGATTTAGTCGGGCCGCAAGATTTTCAAAATGTCGCAGCGCAACTCAATCAAGTGATCGTATCAACGCATGAGTCACTCGCATTAGTCACGCGCAACTGCGAAACGCTCTACCAAACGGCTGAGCTGAGCCATGGTTCCGCAGAACAATCAAACCAAAGCTTAGCGGCGCAAAATCAAGCCTTGTTGACCATGGCTGCAACCATTAATCAACTGGACGCATCAATTCGCGAAATCGCCGGAGTGAGTCACGACTCGTACACGGATTCTGTGGAAGCGGCGGAACATTCCGCGCAAGGTGTGATGGTGATAGGGCAGAATCAACAGCGTTTACAAGCATTAGAAACCACCTTAGCGGTTAATGATGCGGCGATGTCTGAACTCAATCAGCGCGTAAGCAGTATTCGTGAGATGGTGGATATGATCAGTGGCATTGCCGATAGCACCAATTTGTTAGCGCTGAATGCGGCGATTGAAGCCGCTCGCGCCGGAGAGCAAGGCCGCGGTTTTGCCGTAGTGGCTGACGAAGTTCGTAAATTGGCCAGTGATACCAGCAAACAGACCACCAATATTCGTGACATGATGAATGAGTTGGTGACTGCGGCCAGTAAATCACGCCAAGCGGTGGATGAGTCGCGTAAAGAGATGGTCACCGCCCTGCAATCGAGTGAAGAAGTAAAAAGCACCTTTATGCAGATTGAGCGTGCAGTGGCGCATATTCGCACTCGAGTAGAGCAGATCACTCAAGCGACCGAAGAACAAAAACGAGCCACGGCAGATGTAAACAAAGCGGTAGCGCAAATTTCCGAACAAGGGCAAGAAACCAAACGTCAGTTGGATGCCATGTTGGAAAGCGCTGAACAGGTCGCAGAGATTGCCGGCCATCAACAAGCGATGTTGCATAAGTACGAGTTGAACTGATTTAACGTTCGCGAAACGGTTGAGTCAGCATTTTATCCAGCCACTGTTCTCGTGCTTGACGAAACAGTGGCAAGCCGATTTTCATTCGCTCATGACCCATTTCTGGCTGCGCAATATAGGTATGAAACATCTTGTCCCATATCGAAAGAAAAAAGCCGAAGTTGGAGTGGGTCTCGTGTACTAAAACGGAGTGGTGGACTCGGTGCATGTCCGGTGTAACGACCAGTAAACGCAGCCACTGGTCGATTTTATAGGGCAGCTTAGCATTGCTGTGATTAAACATCGCGCTGGCATTGAGCAAAATTTCAAACACCACGACGGCCAGCGGTGATACCCCTAATAGCGTCACTGCGCCGATTTTTATCCACACAGAAATCATTATTTCGAGCGGATGAAAGCGGCTGCCAGTGGTGACGTCAATATCTTGATCCGCATGGTGCATGCGGTGTAGCCGCCACAACCAAGGAATACGGTGAAACAACAGGTGCTGCCAATAAATCACCGCATCCAGTAATACCACCGCAACGAAGAGCGCGATGAAAGGTGGGATCTCCAACCAATACAGCAAGCCAAACTGTTGGCTTTGTGCCCATTGTGCGGCACTGAAGGCTAAAATTGGCATCAGCGCGGTGATCAAAAGGCTATTAAAGCCAACCAATCCGAGGTTATTCAGCCAGCGAACCCGCTTACTTTGTGACAAGGTTTTGCGTGGACGATTCGATTCCCACAAGGCACAAATCACTAATACAGAGAAAAAAATCGCTAAGCGGATCAGCTCAATTGGTTCACTCATTGGGTTCTCCTTGATTTGGGCCACGTCGAGAATCTTTACTGGCGCAAAAGCCCTGTGGTCAGTAAAATCGCAGCCATTTTTCCGCCAGTAGCCCGAGCCATGAGAATTCACGCTTTCCATCACTTATATCAATATCGCCTAGAACGTTCAACCAAGCCATTTTTGGCGCGGGGTGGCAAGATTAAACGCTGCTTGTACTGCCTGGTTGAGTTGACGCACTGCTTGTGTGCTCATCAGCCTGATATTAGGACAAAACTCGCGTGTTAAGCCCAATCCCCACTGAGTTTGCAGGCAAAAAACCATTATTGGTATTGATTGATGGCAGTTGGCGTGAAGCGAAACGCATCTTTCGCAAATCTCCGTATCTTGCATCATTGCCTTTGGTATCGGTGGAGCCGGAACGCTTATCGCAATACATCATGCGTAAATCGGAAAACGAACAGCACTTGGCAACGGCAGAAGTGGCTAGCTTGGTGTTGGACATGTTCGGTGATCGACACTCCGCAATGACTTTATCGCTGTGGTTCGAGGCATTTAAAGAAACTTACCTGACCTGCAAATCGCGCAATAAGCCGAGTATTACTAAACCCGCATTGCAACGATGGATAGCACATCAACAAAACGCGAACTGCCTCTAAACTTGCGTGTGACCTTGGTCGCTTATTGTGCAATCAGTGCCATTGGCCAGATAAATAAGTGCTTTGTCACGGACTGTTGAGGGTAGCTTGTGGATAATACGCCTCACTTTTGTGTTTTTATTTTTTCCCCAAGGCTGGGATAGGAAATTGAGGAGAGAAGGCCATGTATTACGGCTTTGATGTGGGCGGAACCAAAATTGAATTTGGTGCGTTCAATGAACAGTTAGAACGCGTTGCCACGGAACGCGTCGCGACACCAACGGATGACTATGCCAAATTGGTGGAGACTATTGCCGGGTTAGTCCATAAATACGATGCGCAATTTGGCGTCGAAGGCACGGTTGGTCTGGGTATTCCGGGCATGGAAGATGCCGATAATGGCTGCGTATTGACCGTTAACGTGCCTGCAGCCAAAGGCAAACCGCTGCGTGCCGATCTGGAAACCAAACTCGGCCGCGCAGTGAAAGTGGAAAATGATGCGAACTGTTTTGCGCTCTCTGAAGCTTGGGATGATGAGCTAAAAGAAGCGGCTTCCGTGATGGGACTGATTCTAGGTACCGGTTTTGGTGGCGGACTGGTCTACGAAGGTAAAGTGTTCTCAGGTCGTAACCACGTTGCTGGCGAAATTGGTCACATGCGCCTACCGATTGATGCCTGGTTCCATCTTGGTGAAAAAGCGCCATTGCTCAGCTGTGGTTGTGGTAACAAAGGTTGTATGGATAACTATCTCTCTGGCCGTGGTTTTGAGCTGTTGTATGAGCACTACTACGGCGAAAAGAAAAAGGCGATTGAGATCATCAACGCACAGAAAGAGGGTGAAGCCAAAGCAGTTGAGCACGTTGAGCGCTTTATGGAGCTGTTGGCGATCTGTTTCGGTAACATTTTTACCGCGAACGATCCGCATGTCGTTGTGTTAGGTGGTGGTTTGTCAAACTACGATCTGATTTATGAAGAGATGCCAAAGCGTGTGCCTAAGCATCTGCTCTCTGTTGCGAAATGCCCGAAAATCGTTAAAGCCAAACATGGCGACTCCGGCGGTGTGCGCGGAGCGGCTTTCCTCAACATTAAATAAGTTGAAGATAAACAGAATAAATTAAGGGCTTGCAGTGCAAGCCCTTTTACTATTCAAGTCGCAACTGTGTTTTGGTGCTTAGCGAGTCGCTTTTGGTTTTTTGCCTACACCAAAATTCTCTTTAGGTTGTAGCGTGATGATGCCGAAACCGAGCTTTTTAAAGTGGTTATCACGGAAGTTGCGTACCGATTTGGTATCGGAAATCGCTTCCAGCTGCATCTCCATCTTCAAAAATTCGGTCAAATCAATGCCTTCCGCTTCGGCTACCGCTTCATGAATGTTGTGATGCTTTTCGTATGAGAAAGTCAGCGTTTTCTCTTGGTTTTTGTAGGTATAGATGATGGTACGAGCCATGTTTCTCTCTCAACGCTAAATAAACGGGCTAGATTCTGCCTTGAAGTGGGATAATTGTCACGCTTTCGCCGACTTTTACCGTATCAATCGCCGGAGCAATCTCAATTAAGCAGTTCGCTTCACTCATTGAGCGCAAAATCCCCGAACCTTGCTTGCCTGTGGTGCGCACCGTCAGTTGTCCTTGCGCATTGAACGCATAAACCCCACGGCTGAACTCAGTTCTGCCTTGGCGAGAGCGCAGATCTTCCAACGCAATCGCATTGACTTTCAGAGGTTGCCAACCTTGTTCACCTTGCATTTTACGCAGAGCAGGTTCCACAAAGTTGATGAAAGAAACCATTACTGCGACAGGGTTGCCCGGTAGCCCGAAGAAAGGTTTTCCAGCAATCTGACCAAACGCCAGCGGGCGTCCCGGACGCATATTGATACGCCAAAAATCAATTTGCCCCAGCTTCTCTAGCGCGGATTTGATGAAATCCGCATCGCCCACAGAAACACCGCCAGAGGTGATCACCACATCGGCTTGTTCAGCCGCTTGCTCAAGCACTTGCATCATTTTAGCTTCATCATCTTCGATGATGCCGAGATCGATCACTTGGCAACCGAACTGTTTGAGTAACCCCGTCAGGGTGAAACGGTTGGAATCAAAAATAGAGTTGGGCTCAATTTCACCGCCGGGCGCTTGTACTTCATCGCCAGTCGAGAAAATCGCGACTTTAAGCGAGCGAAATACGTCTGTGTGCGCGAAACCCAGTGACGCCAACATGCCCATTTCTGGAGAAAGTAAACGCTGGCCAGAGTTAAACACCGCTTGGCCTTGCGCCAAATCTTCACCCGCTTGGCGCACGTTTTGTCCTGCTTTGATTTTTACACCCGCAAAACTGACCACATCGCCGTTTTGCGTGGCTTGCTCACGCATGACCACTGTATCGGCACCTTGCGGCATTGGCGCGCCAGTCATAATCTTAACTGCTTCGCCCAGTTCAACCGTTTTTGCGTAATGACTGCCTGCGAGCACTTCTGCCACCACACGGTAGCTGTCTCTTTCAAGATCATCACTGCGCAGTGCATAACCATCCATCGCTGAGTTGCGATAGGCGGGGACATTGATCGGAGAGAAAACTTCACGCGCCAGTACGCGTTGATAGCACTCTTGAATCGCTACCGATTCTGTCTCTGCCAAAGGCGAAATGAGCGAAAGGATCTTCTCGCGGCCTTGCTCCACAGAAAGAAAAGCAGGGGATAAGGTGTCGCAGCATGCCGCCGCACTGTTTTTTGAATCTGAACCTACAGATTGCTGCGTTTTCTGTTCATTCCACTTCTCAACATAATCCAAAACGAAATCAGCGATCGCATCGAGAGCATTAATGTGCATTTGCGGCAGAGCCGTTTCGACCGTCTCATCCACAGCAATCGCCATGATGTTTTCATCATGAGGGTAAAGCCAAGGCTTGCCGACTTCCGCGCGGTGCAGTTCAATTTTTGGAAAAGCGATATTTTTACAGCCTTCAACCAAAATCACATCGAGCTTTTCAGCATCAAATCGAGTCAACAGATAATCAAACTCCGCTTCGGCATCGGGGGTTTCGGTCATTAGCGCATGACGGTTACGCGACGCAATCAGCATTTGAGAGGCTCCCGCTTTACGTAAGCGGTAGCTGTCTTTGCCCGGCTTATCGACATCAAAATCGTGGTGCGCGTGTTTCAGCAGGCCAATGCGCAAACCAGCCGCCGTCAGCTTAGGCAGCAGGGCTTCTAGCAACGTGGTTTTTCCGGTGCCAGAATAGGCGGCGAAACCGAGTAGTGGCAGGTTAGGGCGTTGAGGATTCTGGTGTACAGAAGCAATCATGGATGTAACGCTCCAAATTGCGCCAACTCTTGTGGCGTATTCAAATTAAAAAAGCAGCTCGGTGCATCGCTAAAATCGACGTAAGAAGTATGGCATTCATCGTAAAGCAAGATGATTTTGCGATCGCCACGGGCTAAAAAGGCGCTGAGTTTGGGTAACACGCGTTTATGAAATAGGGTAAACACAGGTTGCTGATGTTCACCATCATGAGCCACTAAGATATCGCTCTCGGGTTTGACAGCCTGACAGAAACGGGCGACTAAATCATCGCAAATTAACGGGCTATCACAAGGGACAAAACCGACCCAATCGGTTGGAGCATGGCTTAAACCTGCATGAATGCCGCCTAAAGGGCCCGGATAATCTGGAAACTCATCACTGATCACCGGCGCAAATTGTTGGTATTGGCTTTGGTTGCGATTGGCGTTGATGAGCAAAGTCGGCGTTTGTGGGGCCAACTTATCGATCACATGTTGAATCAGGGGCTGACCATTTAGCAGGATCAGGCCTTTGTCTTGTCCTCCCATACGGCTGGCTTGTCCGCCAGCGAGAATAACCCAGCTAGTGTCCGAGGTTTGAAGAGTGGGAAGTGTTTGTGTGGTTGTCATTTTTTTCTTTCACAATTTGCAGCAAAGGCGACTCAATCAGTTGACGATTTTTAATCCACCACTGCTTTTTACACAGCGCCGTGAGGGCATTGGTTTGGTGGCTAGTGATCACAAGACTGGAGCCGCGCTCTAATAAATCTCGCGCCATTATAACCAATCTCTCGATAGATTCTTGATCCAATGACGCACTCGGCTCATCCATCAACAAAATAGAAGGTTTGAGGATCCACGCTCGCGCCATCGCCACGCGCTGTTTTTCTCCGCCGGAAAGCACAGAAATATGCTCATCGGCCAGCGTTTCTAGCCCGACCATACGCAAGGCCGTGATCACTTGCGCGCGTTTTTCATGCGCAGACAAGCCACTGAAACGGATGCCGTACACCACATTTTGATAAACCGTGTCATCAAACAGGTAGGGGCTTTGATGAAGATAGACAACTTCAGATGTCGCAGAGGTCAAAAATAAGCGCTGCCACCAAGGTTTACGGCCAAGCACTCTACCATTGCTCGGCTCTAACAAGCCCGCGAGAATTTTCAATAAGGTGGTTTTACCCACACCATTGTCGCCTTTAAGGTAAATGGCATCATTAGGGCCGATGGCGATCTCTGGAATATGAAATAACACGCGATCTTTAAAACGCATGGAAAGCTGCTGTGCGGTAAGTTTGATCGTCATGATTGGCCTTATGTTCTCAAATAGCCTTTGCCCCGTAGGGAAGAAAGCAGAAAGTTTAGCCCTAGTGCCAATGCGAGCAGCACCATGCCAAGCGCGACGCCTTGAGCAAATGCCCCTTTATTGCTTTCTAATGAAATAGCGGTTGGGATATTGCGGGTCAAACCCATGATATTACCACCGACCATCATTGAGCAGCCGACTTCGGTCACAATACGGGAAAAACCGGCGATGGTGGCGGCCATTAAAGGAAAGCGCGCTTCCCAGACTAAGGTTGCAAAGAGCCTAGGTACGGAAGCTCCTAGGGTCATTGAAGTTTCTAGCGAGCGGCGATCGGTCGATTGCAACGCACCATGCATCATGGCAACCAGAATCGGAAAACAGATCAGTGCTTGACCTAAAACCATCGCTTGCTGGGTAAACAGCATCTGCCAATCACCCAGCGGGCCTGCGCGTGAGAGCAACATATACAACAACAAGCCGATCACCACAGTCGGAACCGCTTGCAAGGTATTGATCAGCGACAGCAGAGTCCATTTACCGCGAAAGTTGGTGTACGCCAGCACAAAAGAGAGCACCACAGAGGGGATGAGCACCAGAGCAATGGCCGTTAGCGAAACACTAAAGGAGACCGCAACGATCTCCCATAGCTTAGCGTCTAGGCTCACCAACAGATGTAAAGCATCAAGAGTTGTTTGCCAAAGACTCATGAGTGATTACTGTTTATCCGCATTGGCAACAAAGAGTTGCTGGCCATTCACTTTGTAATCGTTAATCAATTGCTGACCTTTAGGGTTCACCAGCCAATCACTAAATACTTTAGCGGCTTGGTATTGAGTTGTAGGGTAACGCTCAGGATTGACAATAATCACTTGGTAAGGGTTAAACAGTTGTTCATCGCCTTCAAACAGCACTTTGAGATCCAGCTTATTGTTGTAAGCCAGCCAAGTCCCGCGGTCTGTGAGGGTATACGCTTGCATTTCAGACGCCATGTTCAGCGTTGGCCCCATGCCTTGACCAATAGAACGGTAGCCACCGAAGTTCGGTTCAATTTTGTTTTGTGCCCAAATACCGAGTTCTTTCTTGTGTGTGCCTGAATCATCACCGCGAGAAATGAACACCGCGCCGCTCTTAGCGATATTTTCAAACACTTTCGCGATGTTCTTTTCATCGGCGATTTTGGCAGGATCACTGTCTGGCCCAACCACCACAAAGTCGTTGTACATCAGTTTACGTGGTAAAACACCGAAACCTGCCTCAACAAAGCTGGCTTCCGCTTTCGGTGCATGGGTCATCACCAAATCCACATCGCCATTTTCGCCCATTTTCAGCGCTTTACCCGTGCCAGTGGCGATCACATCCACTTTATAGCCCGTATCTTGCTCAAATTTTGGCAGGAGGTAATCAAGCAAGCCAGAATCGTAAGTACTGGTGGTGGTCGCAAGACGAATACGAGTGTCATCGGCACTGGAAGCCGAGTAACTGACCAAAATTAACGAAGCTGCTGCGAGAGTAAAGGTCGTTTTTTTCATTGTGAATTCCATGACGGTACGTTGGAGGTTAAGTCAGCGATCTAGATCAGCTAATACACTGATAACACTGAATGAAATCAATTGCTGATGAGTTTATACGAAACAGAGGTATAGCAAATGGGATGCCAACGTCATTCTTACTCATTGAGGGCTATTTTCCCTGCAAAAAGTCGGTGATTTGTGGCAAATCTGACCTAAAGATAGTGACACTTTAAACAGTGTGGGACAAAATGTCGCAAATTACGCCTAGCCAATGTAAGGTTAATTGAGTCGTTCTGTCTCAATACGTTATGGAATCCCTCTATGTCACCAGTTTTGGATCTCAATCAAACCCATTTATATCAAGCTTTCTCTGTTTTAGTTGTTGATGACGAAGTCGGTATGCAACTGGTACTGAAAAAAGCGCTGAGTAAATGGTTTTCGCGCGTCGATTTGGCAGGCAGCATTGAAGACGCCGAGGTGCTGCGTAGTGAGCATCACTACGACTTGCTGATTTTAGACATCAACCTACCGGGACGCTCAGGGATTGAATGGGAAGAAGCGTTTACCGATCCGGATCACCGCGCGGATGTGATTTTTATGACCGGATACGCGGATCTTGAGACCGCCATCAGTGCTCTCAAACTGGGGGCAAGCGATTTTATCCTCAAGCCATTTAACCTCGAACAAATGCTGCAAGCGGTGCAACGCTGTATGAATAAACGCCTCAATGAGCGTTTGCAGTACGCCTTGCAGCGTGATTTTCAGCGCCACTGCACAACACAAATCATCGGTAGCTCAGTACAAACCGAATTGCTCAAGCAGCGCATTGTTCAATTTGCTCCGTCACGCGCTTCGGTGCTGATTGAAGGGGAATCGGGTACCGGTAAAGAGTTAGTTGCGCGTGGCATCCATGAAGCAAGTGGTCGCCAAGGTCCTTTTGTGCCGATCAACTGCGGCGCGATTGCGCCAGAACTGCTGGAAAGTGAACTGTTTGGGCACACCTCTGGGGCATTTACCGGCGCGAAGAAGAGTCGTGAAGGATTGTTTCGCGTTGCCAACGGTGGCACCTTGTTTTTGGATGAAATTGGCGAAATGCCACTGACCATGCAAGCTTCCTTATTACGAGTGTTAGAACAGCGTACTGTTCGTCCGGTTGGATCGGAAAAAGAGGTGAGTGTGGACGTGCGAGTGGTGGCCGCCACCAACCGCAATTTGCAACAAGAAGTCGAAAATGGGCGTTTCCGCGGCGATCTTTACTACCGGCTTAATGTGTTGAAAATCGAAGTGAGCCCACTGCGTGAGCGCAAACAAGATCTGCACGAACTGCTGCCGTTTTTCACCAAAATGCTCTGTGCGGAACTGGGGATGCCAATGCCTAAATGGGCGTATGAAGATATCTCTTCGATGCAAGACTATGATTGGCCGGGCAATATTCGCGAGTTGAAAAACTTAATTGAGCGCTGCTTGTTATTGGGCAAACCGCCTGCGCATTATTGGCGAGAGCTCAATGGTCTGCCTATTCATGCAGAACCTGAAGTGACAATGTCACCAAGTGTCAGTGCCAAAGTTTCTTCTGGTGACAATGTCACGAAATCTAGCTTTGGATACCCCAATGATTGGCCTCTGCGTTCCGTAGAAAAAGCGCATATTCAGCAAATTGTGGCCTTGTATGACGGCAATAAATCGGCTGCCGCCCGCGATTTAGGCGTGGCACGTAAAACGCTAGAGCGTAAATACAAAGAGTGGGAAAGCGAGGATCTCAGCCATGAAAGCTAGATGGGCTTGGTGGCAAAAATGGCGACACCGTTTTCAAACCACCGTACGCTATCGGCTGTGGATTCTGACCTCAGCGCCAATTTTTCTCACACTGCTGGCGCTGATTGCGATCACCATTTACTGGTCACTGCACTACACCTGGAACAGCGCTTTAATTGATGTGTCTGAGCGGTTAGGCGTGGCGCAAAACAGTGTAACTCTGCTGCAACAGAAACAAGCCAATCACGTGCGAGCCTTTGCAGAATCGTACGATTTCCGCAAGCGTCTACAAGAGCCGGAAACCCTCAGTACCTTGCCGCGTTGGGTGCAAAATCAAAAAAATCGCTATGGCTTAGATTTCTTAAGTTTTGAGCGCGTGGATAGTTTAGAGCAGAAGTTTCGCTATCTCGATCTCACCAAGCGTGAATCTTTCTTTGATGTACTTAATGCTGATGAGCTAGAAAAGCTCGATCCCGATTTAGCCAAGCAAGCGCAAATCCCGATTCTTAATGCTCAACAGATCGAGACTCGGGGATTAGTCAGTCGTACCGTGATTCCAGTGCACAATGAGTTCGGTGAGATCATAGGTTTTTTGGATGGTGGTTTACTGCTCAATAACAGCACAACCTTAGTCGATCAAATTCGAGATCTCATCTACCCAAGCCATCAAGACCAGCTTCGCCCAACGGGCACTTTAACCCTGTTTTTGGATGACTTACGCGTCAGTACTAATGTGCCACTGGATAGCACAATTCACGCTGGGCGCGCGATAGGCACACGGGTGTCATCCGAAGTGTTTAATCAAGTGCTCAAAGGTGGTCAGCAGTGGGTTAATCTGGCGTATGTGTATGATGCTTGGTACATCACCGCGTATGAGCCGATTCGCGATCAATACCACAACGAAATTGGCATGCTGTACACCGGCTACTTAATGTGGCCGTTTTTAAAAGCTTACGTGACCAATATTTTAGAAGTAGGGATCATCACGCTTTTCCTGCTGGTGATTTCAGGCCTGTTTGTGTACCGCGGCTCACGCGATCTGTTTCGTCCAATCGAGCGCATTCACCGTGTAGTGAAAATGGTGCAACTTGGTAAAAACCAGCGTATTGGTCAAATTGGGCTTGATGACAAACATGAACTCGCACAGCTTGCCAAACAGTTCGACAATATGTTGGATCAATTGCAGCAACGGAATGAAGAAATCGTGCAAGCCGCGCATGAGTTAGAAGAAAAAGTGCAATCGCGCACCGCCAGTTTGCAAGAGAAAACTGCGCAGCTTGAGCACCACATTGCCTTGCTTAACCAAACGCGCAATAAGTTAGTGGTGCATGAAAAACTGGCGGCACTTGGTGAGCTAACCGCTGGGATTGCCCATGAAATCAATAACCCTACCGCCGTGATTCTCGGTAATACCGAGCTAATTCGTTTTGAGCTTGGTGCTGATGCGAGCAGAGTCGAAGAGGAAATTGATGCCATCTTGCTGCAAATCGAGCGGATCCGAAACATCACCCGCAGCTTGTTGCAATACAGTCGCCAAGGCGGAGTGCAGGACGAAATCACGTGGCAGCACGTCAATCCGATCATTGATGAGAGTATTACCTTAGTCAAAACCGGTTCGAAAAAGCGCGATATTGAATTTGTGCTGGAACTGAAAGCGCATAATTCGGTGGAGGTCAATCGCCATCAACTGCTGCAAATTCTGGTTAACCTACAGATGAACGCGATTCATGCCATGAACGGCAAAGGTCGTATCACTATTCGTAGCGAAGATTGGGTTGAAGAGGGACAAAGTCGCGGTGCGGTCATCCATATTGAAGATCAAGGTTGTGGCATTAAGCCGGAAAACCTCAAACGTATTTTCGATCCGTTTTACACCACCAAGCGTGAGGGTACGGGGCTTGGACTTTCTGTATCACAAAGTCTGCTTAGCCAATCTGGCGGAGAAATTAAAGTGCAGTCTGAATTGGGTGTGGGTAGCACTTTCAGTATCTTCCTGCCTTCCAAAAATGAAGCAAAACTTCGCGAGACCTTGCTGATTCAATAATAGTCATCCGAAAAATGTTCTATTTTATCGGTCATTTCACTTGAGATGACCGACTTTCATGCGCGTTATGTAAATCAGGGCTTGTAGTCTGGGCGCTGAACAAGTAACGTTGCGCAGATTTTTCTATTTGTGATCCCTGTCAGCTTAATTTAGCCACTCAAAGTGCGCCGTTTTAAGTGGCGGGAATGTTAACGCACTAAGGTACAGGCTTTGATTTCTACAGCGAATATCACTCAACAATTTGGCGCTAAGCCACTGTTTGAAAACATTTCAGTTAAGTTTGGCGAAGGTAATCGCTACGGTCTAATCGGGGCAAATGGCTGTGGTAAATCCACCTTCATGAAAATCCTCAGTGGTGAGCTCGAACCAAGTGGCGGTAACGTGAGCTACGATCCAAACGAGCGCGTCGCTAAACTGAATCAGGATCAGTTTGCGTACGAAGAGTTCACGGTCATCGACACCGTTATCATGGGTCACAAAGAGTTGTGGAAGGTAAAACAAGAGCGCGACCGTATTTATGCGCTGCCAGAAATGACCGAAGAAGATGGTATGCGTGTTGCCGATCTCGAAGTGGAATTCGCCGAGATGGATGGCTACATGGCGGAATCCAAAGCGGGTGAACTGCTGCTGGCGGTAGGTATTCCTCTTGAGCAACATTACGGCCTGATGAGCAGTGTGGCTCCGGGTTGGAAACTGCGTGTGCTGCTAGCGCAAATCCTGTTTGCAGACCCAGATATCATGCTGCTTGACGAACCGACCAACAACTTGGACATCGACACCATTCGCTGGTTGGAAGATACGCTGAATGCGCGTAACTGCACCATGATCATCATCTCGCATGACCGCCACTTCTTAAACTCAGTGTGTACCCACATGGCGGACTTGGATTACGGCGAGCTGCGTATTTACCCAGGCAACTACGACGAATACATGACCGCGGCAACTCAAGCGCGTGAGCGTCTGTTGTCTGATAACGCGAAGAAGAAAGCGCAAATTGCTGAACTGCAAACCTTCGTAGCGCGCTTCTCGGCGAACGCATCGAAAGCAAAACAAGCGACTTCTCGCGCAAGACAGATTGATAAGATCAAACTGGATGAAGTGAAGGCATCTAGCCGCCAAAACCCGTTCATTCGTTTTGAACAATCGAAAGAGCTGTTCCGTAACGCCCTGATTGTTGAAAACCTCAGCCAAGGTTTTGATCATGACCTGTTCAGCAACTTCAACGCGATTTTTGAAGTGGGTGAGCGTGTCGCTATTATCGGTGAGAACGGTGCGGGTAAAACGACACTGCTGAACACACTAGCGGGTGTACTTGAGCCGCGCAGCGGCAGCTACAAATGGTCTGAAAATGCCAACATTGGTTACTACGCGCAAGACCACGCTCATGAGTTCGCCGAAGACATGAACTTGATGGAGTGGATGGGTCAGTGGCGTCAAGAGGGAGATGACGAGCAAGTGGTGCGCAGCTTCTTGGGTCGTATGCTGTTTGGCCAAGATGACATCAAGAAATCCGTGAAAGTGCTGTCGGGTGGTGAGCAAGGTCGTATGTTGCTTGGCAAACTGATGATGCACAAGCCAAACATGCTGCTGCTCGATGAGCCAACCAACCACATGGATATGGAATCGATCGAGTCTTTGAACAACGCCTTAGAGCAATATAAAGGCACGCTGTTCTTTGTATCGCATGACCGCGTATTCGTAGACTCACTGGCAACCCGCATCATCGAAATTCGTGATGGTAAAATCACTGACTTCAAAGGCACTTACGCTGAGTTCCTGCGTTCACGTGGTGTTGAGGGTTAATTGTCATTACATTGTGCTTTATAAAAATAGTGAACTAAATAGCACGTTTACTAATATGAACGGCCCCTATGTGGGGCCGTTTTTTATAATGAGGGCGCTCATTTTTAATGACCTGCTCTTAAAACCACTATGTGAAGTTTTATTCAAAGTGAATAGTAACGCAGTCAAGCCCTCCTTGTGCTGCGAGTAGTCTTTCAGCTTGATTTAGCTTTCCTCGGAAGCTATCAGGTGCAGCTTCTTTACCAACAAAGTATACCGAGATTCCTGGTACAGTATGTTGGATCCATTGTTGAAAAGCATCATTCAAAACAGAAATGCTGGATGCATTGGTAATGTAAAACTTAGAGTTACCAGTTCCCATAATGCCATTCATCCAATTGACATCTTTATTACCATAACGGAATGCACCTGCTGTTCTTACCGGAGTTAGACCGGCCTCAGTAAGTTGTTGGCGAATTTTTTTATGTATTTCATTGTAATCTTTCGCTTGATTATCGAGATCAGTCAGTGCTTTTTGCAACTCGACTCGTTCTTCTTCAGTGATAGACGGACTATTCGCCGCATACTTAACAATGGCTTTGTTGTACTCATGATCATTAATTAATACTTTGCCTTTCTCTAGCGGACGAAGTTGCATATCAATATGGAAGCCTGGCTGTGTGAGTATAATTAGATTATCTCGTGTTACTCCCAGTTCCTCTGCCATTTTCTCTTCAACAATTTCGGTCATTGCGATAAAACGCTTTGCTATTGTTCGAGCTTCTGAGTCAGGAAGTCCTTTACGCATTTGCCCTCCAGCCTCTAACATTGCCACATAATGTTTTTCCAAAGCTGGATCACTTGCTATTGTTCTAATCTTGTCATCAATCAGTGAAAGATCAAAGTCCTGAGCATGATTCGCTGCGTAGGTTAGCTGTTTATATGCATCTGTAACTTCATGTTCCCAATTAAACTCTTTTGGCAGTGTTCTCCCCAATACCTGCTCGTAGCGAGACTTTATTTTCGCACGAACAATATTTAACTTTGATTCATCAATAATGATCTTTGACTCATCTTGAGAGTAGGGGAGAAGCTTATATTTAGCTCGTACAAATTTGGCATACTCAATTTGTTTTTCCAATGAATCGAGATTGGATGGAAGCAAGCCTAGTGCATCAAGCATCAGTCGATCTATTTCAGGATCATTGTTTGACTGAATATAGTGATCTAGTTCTATATTATGAATCTTGGGCTTAGCAATGCTGAGGGTAAAACCACCGGTTTGTTCCATTTGTTGCTTCTTAGCTTCCACTCTTTCATTGTCATATCTGGTGTACAACAAAGCCGTTTGCAGAACAGAATCACGTCCGACAAGTACGTATTGCGAACCATTCTCTCTATGTCCAACAAGCATGTTGCCACCATCGATGATTGAGAAAGTTTTAACAAGCTCTGCACCAGATCTTTCAGCATAACTATCTGCTAGGCTATACATACTGTCGTATAATCCCTGAGTATCTAAAGAGCCATTGCTGTGATGCCCTTCAAGGATTGCCAACGGTGAAGTTTTATCCAATCCACCAATAAAATTATGAAACTCATCTTTCGAATAGCCTAATGATGCAGTTGGCCGAAAAACTTTTGCACCGTCTCTAGACAGCCACATATTATCTTCCGTCCACAAATACATTGGGCTTTGGGTTAGTACGGTAAATCCCTGTTGAATACCAACTTCTGTCAATTCGGCAACTAATTCTGGTTGTATCTGATAATGCTCTGGTATGACAACGGTCTTAACTCTATTACTCAGATCATCGACCGCGAGGTTGAGAGTGTTGCTAGTGGATTGCGAACCAACACGGAAGGTAGAGCTCTCATATTGAGCAGAATCTGTTGGAAATAGGATCGCTTGGTTTGCGACCGCATGACTAGAGACGGTTGCCAGTGCAACAAAAATAGCAAGAGGTCTTAATTTCACAATATATAATCCTGTAAATATCAAAGTTGACATTTATATTAACATGGTGAATCTATAATTCGATCTTATTGTATGAGTATTCACACAACTCTGACTTTTTTATTCATTGTGAATTTGGTGTAAAGAACCAAGAAGATGTTAGTAGAAAGGAACTCGGCCGATAGTGTTTTGGCTAAATCACTTAGCCTAGATTGCAGTTGCTGATAGGTTTTATCGAATATCTCAATGTACTGTTCATTTCGCCGAGCAAAATAATCTTTTTCATGCCGACGAAGCATGAGGAGATCAATCGCACTCAATAAATTCTCAGTAGCGGCATTTTCGAGAGTGGTGAGCCGATTAGCACTGACATTTTCATAGAATGAGTAAAAACCGACCCCGAGTAGCAATGTGAAGTTAATTAAAAAAGTTTTGCTCTGATCGATAGAGAAAAAATACGATCTTTTTTTACAGGTGATCCGGACATGGACACCTCCCATAAGCCTATGACGTTGATAACTGAGTGTTTTGCATGTTGCATTTTTGTTTCATTTTATTGCCACAACATTCAACTAATAGCTTATAGGAGGAGATTTACAAGTCAGTCCAGGTGCTCTGCTTGCCCTTTTACATCAAACACTACTTTGTTTGCGCCACTGTACACATGGAAGCGACGACCGGAAGCGCGAGCAATCGTGGTAATACCAAAACGTTGCGCAAGCTCAAGCCCCATTTGAGTCACACCCGAGCGCGATAGCAGCACAGGAATCCCCATTTGCGCCACTTTAATCACCATCTCGGAGGTTAAACGGCCTGTGGTGTAGAAAATTTTGTCATCCCCACGCATGCCATTGAGCCACATTTCACCGGCCAAAGTATCCACTGCATTGTGGCGACCGACATCTTCCACAAAAGAGATCACCCGATCCTCTTGGCAAATTGCACAGCCATGCACCGCGCCGGCTTTTTTGTAAGTATCGTTGTAGTGAGTCAATGCTTCCAGAGCAGCGTAAATTTGTGACTGTTTAATTGGCTGCTGTGGCACTTGGTAACTCTCAAGCTGCTTCATCACGTTGCCATACATGGTGCCTTGGCCACAGCCGGAGGTGACGGTTTTTTTCTTCAGCGCAGGCTCTAAATGGTCAATGTTTTCACGGGTGACCACCGCGGCCGAATGGGTTTCCCAATCAATGATGATGGAATCGAGCGCTTCCGGATCGGAAATAAAACTTTGGTTCTTCAAATAACCCAGCACTAAAGCTTCTGGCCGCGAACCGAGCGTCATCAAGGTCACAATCTCTTTCCAGTTGAGCAGGACAGTGAGAGGGCGTTCGCAAGCGATCGATTTCACCAGTTTTTCGCCGTATTCGTCATACACTTCAACTTCAATGGTTTGCAGAGGATTTTCGCTGGTTTTGATGATGGAAGGTTTAGCCACGCTGGATTCCTGTGTGATGCTCGCTTTATTCACCGCCGATCTGTCAGTGCAGATCTTGGGGTAGAGCGAATAAGAAAAAGTGCCGTCAATGTAGCAAAAAGGGTGCCGAATCAAAAACAAACTGAACAAAAGTGATGATGTCGCTCTACTTAAAGCAAGGTACTGGTACCCAATGGCGCAATTATTGCTTTAATTTCTACTCTGATTGTTAATTTAGTATGGGTTATGACTGAACAAACTTCTCCTGAATCCTTAACGGATGCCGCTCATAGTAAAACCGACAGCGCTTGGCCGCTCGCTTGCAACCTTGAGCCGCGTTTGGTCTCGCGTGGCCGTTGGCAAACCACGCAGTGGATGTTGCACGGTTTCAGTTTAACACCAGAGGCACAGAGTCAATATGTCGCAACCTTACACTTGTATCGTGACGAGCGTACTGACTATCGCTTCAATCTGAGCTCACAAGCGCCAAAACTGTTCTTGGTTGCCGAAGATCCGATTGAAGATCAGCCGCTTAAAATCGTGCAATTGAGCGCATCGCAAGCCGTCGCCAGCCGTTATATGGACAGCGATTATCTGGTGCTGTCGGCCGATATGCCGCTACCCGTTCAGGCGTGGATGGAAGCCTATATTGGTCGTCACGGAGAGCTACTGGAAATTCGCCGCAAGAAACGTGAAGGCGCGGGGAGGTCTTGTGGCAACTGAAAACACGTTTTTCTCTCGTTGGTCACAACGTAAATTAACCGCAGAATCAGACCAAGCGCTTGATACCACAAAGAGTTTGAACTCTGAGCCTGTGCAGGCAGAGTCGATTGCTAATCAATCTTCGGTAGAAACTAAAAGTGGTTTGGTGAGTGATGCGGTCGAACAACCTCATTCAGCCGAGAATAATGAACCCAGCGTAGCGAGTTTGTTGGTATCCGGTGCTTCGCAAGAACTGAAGAAAGCCGCATTGCGTAAGCTGTTTTTAAGCGGCGAGTTTAGTGAAGTGTGTATGCTGGATGATTACAACGCGGATTACAGCAACACAGCAACCCTCACCACGCAAGTCGCACAAACATTACGCCAATGGTGTAATGAGCTAGAAACGACGCCAGAGGTTAAGTCTGAACAAGCTATACCGGAAAAAGCTATGTCTGAACAAACGATGCCTGATCAAAGTATGCCTGATGAAACGACAGCTTCTGCGCTCGAATTCGCTGAGGATTCTGCGCGACTTTCTGATCACAATACGCTTTCTTCTTGCGATACTGCGGCATCTGACACACTGAATAGTGAGACAAAATATACCGCATAGAGATTAGGGACATTTTGACTTACTACTCAATAGGTAGAGTGAGACATAATGTCTCACTCTTATTGTGGCTTTTCATTTCTCATCCCCGTTATCGATAAATTCTCTGATTTTTCAATAAAATAAATTTGGAACGCTATTTGCTTTAGCTTATGTAAAACGAGCCAACACGCTCGTGATTCTTATAAGCGGAAGCAAGCAATGTTAAACAACCTACTACAACAAGCGACGTCTCCAAACGGTCGGGCGAGACAGTATGCGATTGAGCATACGGTTGAGTTGACCAATCTTATTCCTCCTACCGTAAGTTACGAAAGTGGCGGCCATACCTTAATTATTGGACCCACGATGCTCATTGAGCGTATTACCGAGCCACTAAGCAGTATGGCTTCAATCACGCTCCTTTCTGTGGATGGTGAGCCTGGCACACAAAGCAATTTGTACTATGCCGATACGGTAGAAATCAGCGGTTTCCTCGGCGCATTCTCGGTGAACGTAGAAAACCACGGTAAACGAGCCAATTTGGCGCAAGCCGCGATAGATGGAAACACCTTTGATATCGTATTGGATATGTCACTCAACGGTTTAATGAGTGAAGAGGTTCCTGTGCCCGGTTATTTCCCAGTAGGACGCGGTTATCCAAAGCTGGCGGATGCGCTGGAAGAGATCCCAACTCTGATGGGTACCTTCGATAAACCTAAGTATTTCCGTCTGGATACAGACTTGTGCGCGCACAGCTCACGTGGAGTGAAAGGGTGTGAACGCTGTGTGGATGCGTGTCCTGCTGGCGCACTGTCCAGTGAAGGCTCTGATCAAACAGGCCATCGCATTCAAATTAACCCTTATCTGTGTCAGGGCGTCGGAACCTGCGCGACGGCTTGCCCGACGGAAGCAATTCACTACGCACTGCCTAATCCTACCGATACGCAAAAATTTATTGAGCGATTACTGGCGAATTACCATCAAGCTGGTGGTGAAAAACCTATAGTGCTGATCTGCAGCTCTCGACATGAAAGTTACAACGTCATGGCACTTAAGGTATTGCCAGATAACGTGATTCCTGTGGTGGTAGAAGAGCTGCCTTCCGTCGGCATCGACAGCTGGTTTGCTGCTTTAGTTAACGGTGCAACTCAAGTGCTGTTTGCAGCGAGCCGTCATATGCCGCCCACTATCCAGCGTATTCTCAACCAAGAAGTGAGCATGGCGCAGAGCTTGCTGACTCACTTGGGTTTGCCCAAAGAGACGATTGATATTCTTTATCTCGAATCGCTACGCGAGGGGATGCCGGTACTGTGTGAACAGCCGCTTGGGCTTAAGTTGGGTGACTTAATCGGTAATAAGCGCGAACGTCTGTTTACCGCGCTGGATGCGTTAGCAGAAACACTCAATGCACAGTCGAGCGTTCAACCACTCAGTATTAGCGCGCCTTACGGCACCATTGAATGCCAAGCAAGCGATTGTACTTTATGCATGAGCTGTGTTGCGGTTTGCCCAACGCGTGCACTGCATCCGGTGGGTGATAGCCCAGCACTACGCTTTATTGAGCAAGATTGTGTGCAGTGTGGTTTGTGTGTCAAAGCTTGCCCTGAACAAGCGCTTAGCGCGACGCCACAACTCAACTGGAACCAAGCGGCACGCCAAGGTGTGGTGACCTTGCATCAAGAAGAACCCGCTAAGTGCCTGCGCTGCCATAAGCCTTTCGCGCCACAATCCATGATTACCATGTTGCAAGCCAAGTTACGCGGTCACTCGCATTTCGCCACGCCGGAAGCGCTCAATCGGATTGCGATGTGCGAAGACTGTCGGGTAGTCGACATGTTTGAAGCCATGGCACATGACCCTGAGCAGCAGCTCAAGTATTAAGGAGAAAGCAATGCAAGAGCAATCCATAGGTTCACAATCTATGCGTTCAGACATTTACCTGCTGCTCGCCACACTGCTGCGCGATGTGCCCTCAGCAGAGCTGTGCAGCTTTCTAGCCGAATTGGACTTTGAAACCAATGGCACCGAAATGGCGAAAGCGTGGCAGGCGATGTCCGCCGCCGCACAAAACGCTCAAGCTGACTCTTTGGCTGACGAGTATCAAGAGCTGTTTATTGGTATCGGTCGTGGTGAAGTCGTGCCTTTTGCCTCATGGCATCTAACTGGTTCATTGATGGAAAAGCCGCTGGCTGAGATTCGTGATGATTTGAGCCGCTTAGGGCTAGAGCGTGATGAGCAAGTGCGTGAACCAGAAGATCATATCTCGGCGCTGTGCGAAACCATGGCTTATTTATGTGAGCAAGGTGATGACGAAAATGCGGATGCGCAGACGCAACAAGCGTTCTTCAACCGTCATATCGCACCGTGGTTTGGCAAGCTGGTGAGCCAAATTCGTCAGGCTCCTCATGCCCAATTTTATTTAGCCGTCGCACAGCTTCTGGACGCTTTTTTGAGTTTAGAACAAGTGGCGATGACACAAGCACCAAGCAGTCGCAAGAATCGATATCGGATCGAGGTGAAAAACCTGACTGATAAAGCTGAGCAGTGAACAAACCGGAATTAGAAAACAGACGTCTTAAGACGCACAGCTAAGTTGCTAAAACTTAAGCAATAAGGAAGCAATCGATGAAAAAAGAGAACCAAGTAAACCAAAGCAGACGCGATCTGCTTAAAGGGTTAGGCACAGCGGCTGTCGCTGGCGCTGTCGTAGCGGGGGTCAGCACTCAAACGGTCGCCAGTGAATCAAGCACCGAGAGCAAAGAGCCGCTGAAAAAAGGCTATCACGAAACTCAACACATTCGTGATTACTACAACACGCTATAGGAGCCAACCCGATGAGACTCATCAAACGTTCAGACAGCGTGACCAAAGAGCAAAATCAGCTCGGTATTAGTCGTCGTGCCTTTATGAAAAACACGTCACTGGCAGCGGGCGGAGCGGCGGTAGGTGCCTCTTTGTTTACGCCGGGCATGATTCGTAAAGCTCAGGCCAGCGACGTGGATCGCAGCGCAAAAACGGAAGTAAAGCGTACCATCTGTTCACACTGTTCCGTCGGTTGCGGTATCTACGCTGAAGTACAAAACGGTGTATGGACTGGCCAAGAGCCGGCTTTTGATCACCCATTTAACGCAGGCGGTCACTGTGCAAAAGGCGCAGCATTACGCGAACACGGCCACGGCGAACGTCGCCTGAAATACCCAATGAAGTTAGAAGGCGGCAAGTGGAAGAAGATCTCTTGGGAACAAGCCATCAATGAAATTGGTGACAAAGCGCTGAAGATCCGTGAAGAGTCAGGCCCAGATTCAGTTTACTTCCTCGGCAGTGCTAAGCACAGCAACGAGCAGGCCTATTTGTTCCGCAAAATGGCTTCTCTGTGGGGCACCAACAACGTTGACCACCAAGCACGTATTTGCCACTCCACCACGGTTGCGGGTGTAGCAAACACTTGGGGTTATGGTGCAATGACCAACTCATTCAATGACATGCACAACTGTAAGTCGATGCTGTTCATTGGTTCTAACCCTGCAGAAGCTCACCCAGTTGCGATGCAGCATATTTTGATCGCGAAAGAGAAAAACAGCTGCAAAATCGTGGTTGCCGATCCTCGTCGTACCCGTACTGCCGCAAAAGCGGATTACTTTGTCTCACTGCGTCCCGGTAGTGATGTTGCCTTTATTTGGGGCGTGCTGTGGCACGTGTTCAAAAATAACTGGGAAGACAAAGAGTACATCCGTCAACGTGTATTCGGTATGGATGAAATCCGCGCTGAAGTGGCCAAATGGACGCCAGCAGAAGTTGAGCGTGTCACTGGCGTAAGCGAAGAAGAAGTCTATAACACAGCGAAAATCCTTGCGGAAAACCGTCCGGGTTGTGTGGTTTGGTGTATGGGTGGTACTCAACACACCACAGGTAACAACAATACTCGTGCGTACTGCATCCTTGAGCTGGCACTGGGTAACATCGGCAAATCGGGCGGCGGCGCCAACATTTTCCGTGGTCACGATAACGTGCAAGGCGCAACCGACTTAGGCGTGCTTTCCGATACGCTGCCGGGTTACTACGGTTTGACCGAAGGTTCATGGAAACACTGGGCAAGCGTTTGGGGTGTGGATTTTGAGTGGATCAAAAACCGCTTTGACCAAGGTACCTACAATGGCGCGTTGCCAATGGAAACTCCGGGGATCCCTGTATCTCGCTGGATCGATGGTGTATTGGAAAACAAAGACAACCTGCAGCAACGTGAAAACATTCGCGCCATGTTCTATTGGGGTCATGCGGTGAACTCGCAAACCCGCGGCGTGGAAATGAAAAAAGCGATGCAAAAGCTGGATATGATGGTGATTGTTGACCCATACCCAACGGTTGCGGCGGTAATGAACGATCGCACGGATGGAGTGTATCTACTTCCTGCGACCACTCAGTTTGAAACGTATGGCAGTGTGACGGCGTCTAACCGCTCTATTCAGTGGCGTGATCAGGTGATTGAGCCGCTGTTTGAATCCAAACCTGACCACGAAATCATGTATCTGCTCAGCCAAAAACTGGGGATCGTCGATCAACTGTGTAAAAAACATTCGTGTTGAGAACAATCAGCCACTGATTGAAGACATTACGCGCGAATTTAACCGCGGTATGTGGACGATTGGTTACACCGGACAAAGCCCAGAGCGTTTGAAAACGCACCAACAGAACTGGCACACCTTCCACAAAACCACGCTTGCTGCCGAAGGTGGCCCTGCGAATGGCGATACTTACGGTATGCCTTGGCCATGTTGGGGAACGCCAGAGATGAAACACCCCGGCACGCACATTCTTTACGATACCTCGAAAACGGTCGCTGAAGGTGGCGGTAATTTCCGTACCCGTTTTGGTGTGGAGTTTGAAGGTAAGAGCCTGCTGGCTGAAGACAGCTACTCGAAAGGATGTGAGCTGCAAGACGGCTATCCAGAATTTAGCGATAAGCTACTGAAACAACTCGGATGGTGGGATGATTTAACCGCGGAAGAGAAAGCGGCTGCAGAAGGCAAAAACTGGAAAACTGACCTTTCTGGCGGTATTCAGCGTGTCGCGATCAAACACGGCTGTATTCCATTCGGTAACGCGAAAGCGCGTGCGATTGTGTGGACATTCCCAGATCGCGTACCGCTGCACCGTGAACCGCTGTATACACCACGCCGTGATCTGCTGGCTGATTACCCCACGTGGGACGACCAAGCATTCATCTTCCGTGTGCCAACCCTGTACAAATCGATTCAAGCGCAAGATAAATCAGTGGAATACCCGATCATTCTTACCTCCGGTCGCTTAGTGGAGTACGAAGGCGGTGGTGAAGAAACCCGTTCTAACCCTTGGCTAGCAGAGCTACAACAAGAGATGTTTGTTGAAGTGAACCCGAAAGATGCCAACGATTTAGGCTTTATGGATGGCGATATGGTTTGGGTTGAAGGTGCAGAGAAAGGCCGCATCAAAGTCAAAGCTATGGTGACACGTCGCGTGAAACCGGGCATGGCGTTCTTACCATTCCACTTTGGTGGCAAATTCCAAGGTGAAGATCTGCGTCCAAAATACCCAGAAGGGACACAGCCTTACGTGGTTGGGGAAGCGGCAAACACCGCCACGACCTACGGCTACGATCCTGTCACCTTGATGCAGGAAACCAAAGTCACCCTCTGTAACATTCGTAAAGCGTAAGGAGCTTACCCATGGCAAGAATGAAATTCCTGTGTGACACCAAACGCTGTATCGAATGTAACGGCTGTGTCACGGCCTGTAAAAATGAAAACGATGATGCGCTGGAATGGGGCATCCAGCGTCGCCGCGTAGTTACGCTCAACGATGGTGAACCGGGTGAAAACTCGATTTCCGTGGCTTGCATGCACTGCACCGATGCACCTTGTATGGCGGTGTGTCCGGCAGACTGCTTTGTGCATACCGAAGATGGCATCGTACTGCACAACAAAGATCTCTGTATCGGTTGTGGTTACTGCTTGTTTGCTTGCCCGTTTGGTGCGCCGCAGTTTCCGAAACAGGCGGCGTTTGGTGAACGCGGTAAGATGGACAAATGCACCTTCTGTGCTGGCGGCCCTGAAACAGAGCCGGGTTCAGAAGAGGAACGTCGTAAATACGGAGCCAACCGTATTGCGGAAGGTAAACTGCCCATGTGCGCTTCTCTCTGTTCTACCAAAGCGCTGCTGGCGGGTGATGCGGAGAAAATCTCTGATATTTTCCGTCAGCGCGTGGTTGAACGTGGTGCGAAAGGTGCCGGTTGGACTAACGGTGAAGATCTCGCGTATGACGCAACTCGGAGTTAAGTGGCTATGAGACAAAAACTTTCTCGCGCCACTCGTTTTGTGCTGCCTTTATTGGCAGCACTGCTGTGCTGGTTGGCTCAACCAGTGATGGCAGAAGAGAACGCAAAACCGGATGTGGTGCAAAAAGAGATGACCCAACTGGCAGGCGCAGACTTTTGGCGTCAGGTACGGCAAGGCGAAGCGGGTTATACCACTTCTCAGTCTCCTGAACATGGCGTGTTGATCAGTAAACCGGGTGAAACTTGGTTTATCCTTAAAGAGAAATGGATGTCTCCGGCTGGTGCGGTGGCGATTTTCGGCAGCATAGCAATGGTCGTGCTAGCGTATATCGCAGTCGGTCCGCTGATGCTGAGTAAGCCGCGCACCGGACGTAAGCTCAATCGCTGGTCACGCTCAGATAGGGCGCTGCACTGGAGCATGGCGTTTACTTTCCTGACCTTGGCGTTCAGCGGGCTGATGCTGGTGTATGGCAAGCACTTCTTAAAACCGTATATCCCGAGTGAGCTGTGGGGCTGGATCATCTATGCCGCGAAGCAGTATCACAACTACATGGGGCCACTGTTTTTCATTCTGCTGATGTTTGTGCTGCTCAAGTGGTGGCGCAAATCCATTTTCAATAAAGTGGATGTGCAATGGTTTATGAAACTCGGTGGCATGGTTGGTAAACACAAAGGCACACACCCTTCAGCGGGCTTTTCTAATGCTGGGGAGAAAGCTATTTACTGGTTACTGATTGTGTTTGGAACCTTTGCGGCCATTAGTGGCTTGGTGCTCGATTTTCCGATTTTCGACCAGACGCGTCGCCACATGGAATTGTCTAATCTGATTCATATGTTTTCAGCCCTGATCTTAATCTGTGGCTTTATCTTTCATATCTATATTGGTCTGTTTGGGATGGAAGGCGCATTAGAAGGCATGGTGACAGGCAAAGTGGATGAAACGTGGGCGAAAGAGCATCATGACCTGTGGTATGAAGAAGTAAAACGCCGCGGTGAAATTGAAGATGCCAGTGCCGAATCTGAAACGACGGCATTGAATCAAGTGAAAGGAGAGGTGAGCCATGAATCAAGATAGAGCGCACAAGTCCGTGTGGTTTGTCTACATTGCAAGCTTGCTGACGCCATTTACCTGTTTGCTATCGGGCATGATCGGCATTATCTATGCGGGTTATCGCTTGGACAAAAACCAAGATGGTGAAGTCGCGAATTCCCACTACTATGGGCTCATTCGCAGTTTCTTCCTCTATCTCACGTTCTTTGTGGTACTGATTGTCACGGTAGCGACCACGAACGGCATTATCATGGGCGTGAATCGCTACTGGATGCCGGAGTCTTGGCTTGCCAAGCTTGGACATGGCATTCCTTATGTGGGCGCAATCATTGCCGTCGGAGCCATCTCGATCTGGATCTGGCGTATAATCCAAGGCATGCAACAGTATCAAAATAACTTACCGCATTCTCCCTCCAAAGGGCCTAATCTGTAATTCCATACCCGGCCAAACAGCCGGGTATTTTTTACCCTGCAACATTTTGCTGAGTTCTTGTGCGCGTTGTTTTGGTGCTAAAGCGCCAAATTGGTGCAATTCTGTTGCTAAATGTAACAACCAACTTCTGCTTGCTCGGGAATTCCCCGACTAACTACCTTATTTATCAATATATTAGAAAAATTATTCTCTATTTCATCATCAGCGCAAAAACTGGAACAGCTTTTGCTCAGTCGAGCTTAAATCTTCTTTCTCACCAACTTGGTGAAAATAGCAACAAAGCACAGGAAAAGTGCATAACAGACGATGGAGTATCATATCGATGAGCGATAGCGTAAGTCAGGTTCAAGGTGCCGTTCAAACCCTGACCCAAAGTTCAGACACTTTATTTTTGCTGCTCGGCGCCATCATGGTGTTTTTGATGCATGCAGGCTTTGCTTTTCTTGAAGTCGGCACGGTTCGGAAGAAAAATCAGGTTAACGCGCTGGTGAAAATTTTGGCAGATTTCGGGGTTTCTACGATTGCCTATTTCTTTATTGGTTATTGGGTTGCGTATGGGCATCATTTCTTTGCTGATGCCGCAACACTCTCACAAGGCAATGGTTATGATTTAGTTAAGTTCTTTTTCCTACTTACCTTTGCGGCGGCCATTCCTGCGATTGTGTCTGGCGGTATTGCTGAACGCGCCCGATTCTATCCTATTCTTTTAGCGACATTTTTTTCGGTCGGGCTGGTTTACCCTTTCTTTGAAGGGATCATTTGGAATAGTAACTTTGGTGTACAAGACTGGTTTACCGCCAATTTAGGCGCACCATTTCACGACTTTGCAGGCTCAGTGGTTGTTCACGCCGTCGGTGGCTGGATTGCGCTGGTTGCCGTTGCTTTCTTAGGCATGCGTCGTGGCCGCGTGCGCGCTGGCAAGCACACCAACTTTGCTCCCTCCAACATTCCCTTTTTAGCGCTTGGTGCATGGATTCTAAGTGTCGGTTGGTTCGGCTTTAACGTGATGTCAGCACAAACTTTGAATGGCATCAGCGGATTAGTGGCGATGAACTCTTTAATGGCAATGACGGGCGGTATTCTCGCCGCGTTAATTGTTGGGAAAAATGACCCAGGTTTTATCCATAACGGTCCATTAGCGGGTTTGGTCGCCGTGTGTGCAGGATCGGATTTAATGCATCCTTTAGGTGCATTGGTCACAGGGGTGATTGCGGGTGCCGTATTTGTTTGGCTGTTCACTCAATTACAAAATAAAACCAAAATTGATGATGTGCTCGGTGTATGGCCGCTGCATGGCGTGTGTGGGGCGTGGGGTGGCATTGCCGCAGGCATTTTTGGCCAAACGGCTTTCGGTGGCTTAGGGGGCGTAAGCTTCAGCACACAGATTGTTGGAACCTTAATGGGCATCGCGATTGCGTTAAGTGGCGCACTGATGGTTTATGGCATCTTGCATAAAGTGATGGGGTTACGTTTATCACAAGAAGATGAGTTTAATGGCGCAGATTTAGCCATTCACAAAATCTCCGCAACCAGCGAAGAGTAATTCCGATTTGGATGGGCTTCTCGGTTCGAGAAGCCCTCAATTCCACTATGACTCATTCTGCAACGCTCTCTCTTTCTTCCCATCAATAGCCTTGTTACTACTATGGTCTAATCTGCGTTTTCTAGGGTTGATAACGCTTCGGTGTTAAGCTTAAACAAAAGCCGAAAAAAGGAATGGGTTATGAGCTTACCGTATCGACATATTGTGATACTGACTGGAGCAGGCATCTCTGCGGAGTCTGGTATTCAAACTTTCCGCGCTCAGGATGGGCTATGGGAAAATCATCGTATTGAAGATGTGGCGACACCAGAAGGGTTTCAACGCGATCCAGATATGGTGCTGGAGTTTTATAACCAACGCCGCCGTAAGCTGCTCTCTGATGCGATTCAGCCTAATCCGGCACATCTTGCCCTAGGTAAACTGGAAAAAGAGTTGCAGGGCAGTGTCACGGTGATTACTCAAAACATCGATAACCTGCACGAACGTGGCGGCAGCCAGAATATTATTCATATGCATGGTGAATTGCTGAGAGCGCGTTGTCCTGAATCCAATCAAACAGTGGAGCAAAAAGAGGATATCCGTAACGGCGATTTATGCCACTGCTGCCAAATGCCTGCACAAATGCGTCCACACATTGTTTGGTTTGGTGAAATGCCGCTGCGCATGGGGGATATTTATGCCGCGCTTGAGCAAGCGGATCTGTTTGTTTCTATTGGTACATCAGGGGTGGTTTATCCCGCAGCGGGCTTTGTGCATGATGCACGCATGCATGGTGCACATACGATAGAAATCAATTTAGAACCTAGTGCGGTGGAAAGCGAGTTTGCTGAGAAGCGCTATGGCAAAGCGAGTATTGAAGTGCCAAGGTTAGTGGAAGAAATTTTGGCGTCGCAAAAACGTGCTATGCATCACTCTGCCAGTAAACAGTACAAACATGCTTAATGGCGATGAGTGAGTACGTGAACCGATAAAAAAAGCCCCGCTAAACGGGGCTTTTTTTATCCTAGTATTGGCATTCCAACGACAAGATTAATCGCGGAAGTTGTTGTACTGCAGCGGTTGTTCCAAATTCGCTTCGCGCAGCATTGCCATCACTTCTTGCAAATCATCACGCTTTTTACCCGTCACGCGCACTTTGTCGCCTTGAATTGAGGCTTGCACTTTGATTTTGGCATCTTTAATCAATTTCACGATCTTCTTTGCCAGTAGGGCTTCCAAACCTTGCTTGAATTCTGCTTCTTTATACCAGTTTTTACCGATATGCACAGAATCTTTGGCTTTCATCGCACGAGCATCCACACCGCGTTTGGCGAGGTTACCGCGCAAAATGTCCATCATCTGACCGAGTTGGAAATCATCTTCGGCGGCCAGTTTTACGGTCTCTTCTTTCAGCTCAAAACTGGCATCTACGTTACGAAAATCAAATCGGCTAGCGAGTTCACGCGTTGAGTTTTCGACTGCGTTACGCAGCTCAACCGCATCAATTTCTGAAACAATATCAAAAGAAGGCATGAGGTATTTCCTTAGTGACGAGAACGACGGACTTTGATGGATTGTGCCAGCATGTCGAGCATCATGGCGGTATCATCCCAGCCTAAGCAAGGATCTGTGATTGAAAGTCCATAAGTCAGGTTATTGAGATCGTGCATTGGTTGATTGCCTTCCACAAGGAAGCTTTCCGCCATGATGCCCGCAATTTTGTGGCTGCCAGCTTCAATTTGCTGGCAAATATCGCGCGCGACATCCACTTGTTTCCGGTGTTGTTTTTGACAGTTCGCGTGGCTGAAATCCACCACTAAACGCTCTGGTAAGTTGAATTGCGCCAACTGCTGGCAAGCTTCATTTATCGAAACCGCATCAAAGTTCGGTCCGCTGTCACCACCACGCAGAATAATATGACCAAATGGGTTACCACTGGTACGGTAAACCGTCATACGACCATTCTTATCTGGCGAATAGAAGTAATGTGACGCTTTGGCCGCGCGGATCGCATCAATCGCGATTTTCACATTACCGTTAGTGCCATTTTTAAAACCCACAGGGCAGGAGAGCGCAGAGGCCATCTCACGGTGAATTTGCGACTCAGTGGTACGCGCACCAATTGCGCCCCACGTGATGAGGTCAGCGATGTATTGGCCTGTGATCATATCAAGAAACTCGGTCGCGGTAGCCAATCCGAGCTTGTTTACATCAAGCAGCAATTTTCGCGCTTTATTGAGACCGGTTTCTAAAGCGTAAGAGCCATCTAGATTTGGATCGGTGATCAGTCCTTTCCAACCCACCACAGTACGTGGTTTTTCGAAATAGGTCCGCATCACCACAAAAAGCTCATCAGTATAGTTTTCTTGTAGCGCAGCAAGGCGGCGAGCGTAGTCGAGTGCGGCATCGGTATCATGCACCGAACAAGGCCCCACTATCACTAATAGGCGATCATCTTCACCGGTAAGAATGCTTTCAATTTGGCGACGAGACTGCGCAATCCGTAGCGCAACTTCATCAGTAATTGGATGTGCGTGACTTAATTCTGCCGGAGTAGGCATAGGTCCCAATGCTTGGGTTCTTAATTCATCGGTTTTCAGTGGCATAGGAGCGCCTGTCCTTTTATTGCGAAGCGCTAAAGATAACGAATTTGTCAACGAGAATAAACCATTACGCCGAAAACAGCTGAGGAAAGGGGTGTAAATTGAAGTAAAAATCGAGCATTTGACCAAACCACCTGCGTAACCCCATCACAACCAAGCAGACTTATTCCTTCACTTTGCTCAGAAATCGTCTTGATTCTGCATTTTGTTAACATTTATTTGACATTTATTCAGCGATCGATTGAAGTGGTCGGACAACTTACTATTGCGGAGTTTTTATGCTGTCACCCTTAGCAAAAGCCAACCTCTATCTTAATCTGTTCGGCTTTTTCAAAGTTCCTTTGATCTGGGCGTGTCGTCCGAAAATTCTTTCGCTAAACGATCAAGCGGTTGAGGTGCGTATCCCTCTGAAAAGACGCAATAAAAATCACCTCAATAGTATGTATTTCGGTGTACTTTCGGTGGGCGCCGATGTCGCGGGCGGTTACATGGCGATGCACAAAGCCAATCAACGTGGTAAATCGGTTTCCTTGGCGTTCAAATCGGTGAGAGGCGAATTTCACAAACGCCCAGAAGCGGCGGTGCATTTTCATTGTGTGGAAGGTGAGAAGATTGATCGTATGCTAGACGAAACCGCGCGCACCGGAGAGCGGGTTAACCAAGAAGTACACATTATTGCTACCTGTCCTACGCTGCATGGTGATGAGCCAATGGCGGAGTTTTGGTTAACCCTTTCACTGAAAATCGCTAAGTAAGGGGGATAGATTCGATATCCACAATTCGACTACGGTTCAACACGATTTTCCAGCGGTAGTAAGTCGGCTCACCTTTATGGTGTTTTTCTTTCACGATCAGATTTAACAGATGGCGTTTTTCCACCGATTCGCGACTGACTTGTCCGTTGTTGAGCTGATAAATATGATTTGAGCCTTTATCCATCTGGCGCATGATGGCGCGCAAATCAATCATCATGGTTTCTCGTGTCTCTTCATAGCCACTCATAAAACGGGATGTCGACATTTCCGTATGAGAACGATAATGCAGGATCTGCTCTTCACGCTGCACAATACGTTTTTTCCGAATCGCTTGAATGCGATCCGGCAGCTCACTTAGCTTTTTGTAATCCAGCCACTCTTCTTTGTCGCCCACTTGCTTACCGGTCGTCGGGTCGAAGTAGTGACGTCGCCATTTTGCTTTTCCTTTGCTTATCCAGCGCCACAGCATATCGCGCAGGTCGTCTTTAAAGATTTCCCGAAGAGCATAGATAAAGGACATAGCAATGATGAATGAGGCGGTAATTTCTCCCCAGTAATCACGCGCGGAAATGGCGGTAATGGTCACTGCCACCATCACTAAACCTGTGGCTAAACCTTTCACCGCACGTTTGGTGTTATTCCCCAGCGATGACACTTTTTCATTGAGGATGACCGGGTGCTCAATCAGGCGGCGCAGTAAACGCATTTTATTACTGAGACGAGTAATATCTTGGTTGGCCTTATCTGAGTTGTACTGGTTAAGGGTGCGATGTGCTTGCTCTTTCTCAACCAGCGTTATCAACCGGTCTTTAATGGTTTTGTATTCATTATCACGGGTCATGTGCGCAATCATGGATAAGAAGCTCTGCTCAGTGTACCAAGAGAGGTAGTTATCAATGTTGGCGTAGTAACGCTTGAGTTGCTCTTCGTAAGGAATACTGCGGCGCAGGCGACGCAAAATATCCAGCGACAGCTCAATCACGCTATCGACTTCTTCTGCCGTCACCGTATCGCTGGTGTTGTTGAGCTGAGAAACCGCTTTATCCAACGCAATCACATACTGATAAGCAAACAAGCTCAAGCTCACCCGATATTGGGTTGTGGAGAGATGGCCACGTTGGGCAAGGCGGCTGTGAACCAGAGGTAAAAGGATCTGGTCGCTGTAATAGGCACGTTGCTGGTGGATTGAACTGTAGAAAAACTCCGACTCCGAAATCACTTCGGGTGAAATATCCAACTCACCAGGAATAAAGAGATAAAAATGAAGATCGAGCTCTTTACTGCCCGTCATCTGGCTGACAATCGTCAAGGTTGCCGCATCTTGCTGCTGTACGGTAATCAACGAAAACTCCTGTAAAAATTGCCCGATTTATTGCTCGAATGCGAGAAAGCATAACAGAGATAACGTATAATCTCTGCAAATTTGCTGTGAGACAGTTTTATATGATTAACATTGGTCAAATTAATAGTTTAGAAGTGGTGAAATTCGCCGAATTTGGTGTTTTTTTGGATGCAGGAGAATACGGAACTACCTTGCTGCCTAAGCGTTTCGTGCCAGAAGGTATTGAAATTGGGCAGTTTATTGACGTTTTCTTGTATTTTGACTCTGAAAACCAACTCGCGGCCACAACTGAAACGCCAATCGCGCAAGTCGGCGAGTGGGGCTTAATGAAGATCGAGGGAGTAAATAGCACTGGGGCGTTTGCCAACTGGGGCATCAAAAACAAAGATCTGCTTATTCCATACAGTGAGCAGCGTGCCCGTTTTACCGCTGGCCAAACCGTCTTAGTTTACGTCTACACCGATAAAGCATCGGGGCGTATTGTCGGCACAACCAAGTTCAACAAGTGGCTTGATAAAACACCAGCGAAATACACGCCAAACCAACAAGTTGATTTACTGATTGCGGAACGTTCTGAACTTGGCTTCAAAGCGATTGTGAATGGCACACACTGGGGCATGATCTTCTCCTCAGATGTCTTTGGCAAACTGTTCATCGGTAAGAAGCTCAAGGGCTACATCAAGAGTGTACGCGAAGATGGCAAAATCGACCTGTCCCTGCAAAAAGTAGGGGTAGAAAAAATGGATGAGCTCAGTACTAAGATCTTAGAAACCTTAGAGAAGAAAGGAGGTTTCTTACCGCTGAGCGATAAATCGACACCTGAAGCCATTTTTGCCACTTTTCGCACCAGTAAAGGCACGTTCAAAAAGACCATCGGCGGTTTGTATAAGCAAGGCAAAATCGTCATTGAAAATGATGGAATTCGTTTAGCCTAACCCTCTCTTTCATAAAAAGAACCCGAAAAAAAGGCCCAAAACGTAAGGTTTTAGGGCCTAGGGGAATGGCTCCAAAGAGCCTACGCTAATGGAAAATCTAGTCAGTTGCTTAGTTCTAAGCCTAGTACAGATACTGAAATTAGCGACAGGTTTTTAGAATTTCATACTATAGTTCAGCCAATCAAAATAGATTTTTGTCTCTAACTAGCTCTCTTGGCAGTCCATTCTTCACGCGATTGCCTACCCATTTTCCTAACCCAATCACATCGTTAGCGTAACGGACAATCACTTCACCTTGACCACTTTGTCCTTCTGGTCTGACATCTCTGCCCATAAACCATTCTCGTGCTTGCGTGGTATCCAGTTCGACACTGTGACTCGCACTTGAGGATGCAAGACAAGTCGCCACTTGATGCTGCCATCGATAACCCGATTTATGTGCTTCAGCAATTTTGATTCCCATACGAGAAAAGCGCAGCTCACCCAATAAGGGCTCTAAAGCTTCGGGGAATAGCCACACATCGTTATCGCGCAGCCAGACCTGTGAATCTGAGGGCAGCTCTACGCCAAGAGACTTTTGAAGTTGCTGAGCAATCTCAGCTTGCTGCTTATGGCTTGCTTTGTTAAACGGAAACTTGCCTAATCGCTTGTTGACCTCTGGCGTTGGCACGGAGGCTAGTTTACGAATTTTCGCGACAAAAAAGCCTTCACAATCGTACATTTGCGGAAAAATGTGCAGGAAGCCTTCTTCGGTAAGGGCGAGCGATGCGTGCTCAAACAAATTCCCCAGTGATTCAAAGCTAACCGCATCACCATATGTCTGCTTTAAGTGCCAGCACACTTGCTGATTCTCTTCACGGCTCAAAGTACAGGTTGAATACACCAGCGTGCCGCCCACTTTGAGCGCCTGAAATGCGCTTTCAATTAAGGCTTTTTGAGTGTTGGCAATACTTTGAATCGACTCAAGGCTCCAGTTTTTCATCGCATCAGGATCTTTGCGAATCGTACCTTCACCAGAGCAGGGCGCGTCGATCAACACCGCATCAAAACGCTCAGGCAACCAACCTCCAAACACACAACCATCAAAATTACTCAGTGCGGTATTACGAATCCCACAGCGCTCAATGTTGGCGTGCAGCACTTTCACTCGGCTTGCGGAAAATTCATTGGCAACCAACACGCCTTGGTTGTCCATCAAGGCTGCCATTTGCGTGGTTTTCGAGCCCGGAGCCGCCGCCATATCCAACACAGAGTCATAGTGCGCATTCCCCATAAACAGGGCAGAAACAGGCATCATCGAACTGGCTTCTTGGATATAAAACAGCCCAGCCATATGCTCAGCGGTATTACCTAGCGGGACTAAGCTTTCATCGGCATCAATCCAAAACCCATTCTCACACCAAGGTACTGACGTCAGTTGCCACTCTTTCTCAGCGGCGCGCTGACAAAACTCTGCGACAGAAATTTTGAGTGTATTAACGCGAATACTTTTGCGCAGAGGCCTTTGGCAAGCTGCAATAAAATCAGCAAGCTGAGTGGGATCTGGCAGTATTTTCGCCATCGACGCGATGAATGGTTCGGGAAGGGAAATGTTCGGATGCACAAGCGAGTTCCGTAGATGAATAAGGGCGGCGATTATAACCAGATAAGGCGGTGACATAAAGGTTAGCTGAAAAGTAGAAAAGCAGCACAAGGCTGCTTTTCTTCACTTTATCTTTTGCGACTAAGGCTTAGGGATAGGTGTGCGCCACTTGGTCCATTCCTCTTGGGCTTGAGGGTAGAGGTAGAAAGTATGCCCTTCAGGCGCCGCCGGCGTTAGCTGTTTCTGCTCTGGCGTCGCGAAGGTGATCCCGCCGCGCAACATGCTGTCAAAAGTACCGGCTTTCACATTCGCACCAGTAATACCAATCGACATATCGAGCCCAGAGACATTCCAGAATACGCTGTTTTGACGCAGCAAATAGGTGTACTGCGGAGCAATACGAATGGTGGTGATCACGCGGTCGGCAAATTCACCTAAACGCACATCAATCACTTTGCCCACTTCAATATCACGATACAGAATCGGGGTACCCACACTCACCGAGCCGCGTTTTTCACTCTGCAAAGTGTAAGTATTGCCAGCACCACCATGGCGCGCCTCTTTGTGCAGTTCAAACTCAAAACGACTTTCACCATTGCCAGGTTGTACTTCAATGCTTTGTCCCAACAGGTTCTGCACGTTTTCAATACCGCTTAGGCCAATTTTGGCTTGCGAAAGCCAGAATTGTGAATTCTGCTTGGCAATTTTCGGGGCGTATTGTGGCTCGATGCGCGCGGCGAGTTTGACGAAATCCGATTCAAAATCAGGAATGATTTCAAATACCTCGCCAATTTGTACGCCTTGGTATTGCACTGGCGTGCCCACTTTGACTCCCAATGTGCCAAGTGCGGTCAGCGTGATTTTCTCACCATAACGACGTGCATGATCATAGTCGCTGTAGAGTTTCCACATCGAACCGACTTTGTTTTCAATTCCGGGCAGATTATCAAAGGCGATGCCACCGCGGATCAGAGTTTGTAATGGTGCGGCTTTTACATCTACGCCATCCATCGACGCTTTGATTTCTACGCCTGAGCGGTTCCAAAAGACCGTATCTGGCGTCAATAAATGCTGATACTGCTTTTCGATGGTCGCTTCAATCTGTACGCCTTTAGGCGTAAGAGTAAAGCCCGAGATACTGCCGACTTTCAAATTGCGATACAAAAGGGGAGAGCCAGCATTGATTGAAGGCAGTTCATGAGCAAACAGCGTTAATGAGCGAGAGCCAGACTGATTGTATTTCGCCAATTCAGCCAGAGACTGACTCGAGTAGAGTCGATACTGTTCAAGCGGTGTGCTACTGCCTTCACTGGCAAAACTGATCGACCCAAGCAACAGTTGTTTCGCAGGTGGAATAGAAACAGAAAGCCCCGACTCCGTAAGCTCAGCCGCCGCACTGCCAGTGACATAGAAACGGTTTTGGGAGCGGATCAACGCGCCATATTGCTCATCAATCAATACGTTAAACTCAACATAATCGAGTTTGAGATTCACAGCTGTGACGCTACCTACCGCTACGCCGCGATACAAAATCGGGGTACCCGCTTCTAAACCAAATGCGTTATCTGCCACGAGATTGAAGCGGATGCTGTTGGAGCGAGCATACTTAAACTCATTTTTGCGTACGGCCTGAAAGTTACGCGTGCGCTCTCCGGCTCCGGGGATCAGGGTGAGGTAGTTACCCTTCACAAGATTGGTCAGGTTTTCTACCCCAGTTAAAGAGACTTGTGCTTCTTCAAGGACAAACTGGCTGCCGCGATTCAGCATATCGCTAAACGCAGGCTGAATCGCAGCAGAGGCCACGATACTTTTGCGGTTTTCGGCCAGCTGCAAATCAGTAATTTGGCCAATTTCAATACCACGATACATGATGGGGGCGCCGGACGCCGAGATGTTATTGTCATCCGGTAAAGTGATCGATACCGCAATACCGCGCCCCGCGGTTTTTAAATCGCGATAGAGACGAAACTGCGCATTTTGTTCTACGGGTTTGCCTTCATCAGGTGAGTCGACCGCAATCGAGCCGCCAATCAGCGCGCTTAAGCTTTCTAGACGAACATCGACTCCTTCAAAGCCGATACTGGCACCAATACCACTCACGTTCCAAAAACGGCTTTCCGTATTAATGATGTGTTGGTACTCCTCTTTGATCGAGGCTTGGATAATCACCGACTGCGCATCATCATCCAACTGATAGCTAAACACTTCACCAATCGGGATTTTTTTATACACAATCTGCGAGCCGACCGAGATGCCACCCAAATCGCGAGCTTTGAGAGAAATGGTCAAGCCGCGTTGTGCCAGCAGATCCGAGGGGGCTGAGTCCAGCGCTTGATATTGTGTTGGATAATCCGCTTGATGCGTTGAACCCGGTTGGATCGCAATATAGTTTCCCGACACAAGGGCATCTAGCCCAGAAACGCCGGATAAACTTGCCGTCGGTTTGACCATCCAAAAACGCGTTTCATTGGAGAGAAGCTTGGTGGCTTCCGGATAAATATCCGCCTCGACGTAGATACTATCCAATCCTTCGGAGAGTTTGATGTCGCGCACCATCCCCACTTCCAATCCTTGATAGCGAATGGTGGTACGTCCTGCGATTAAGCCTTGCGCGTTTTCAAAATGGATTTGAATCCGCACTCCCGCATCATGCACCGCTTTAAACACCAGCCAACCCGCTAAAATCATGGTCACTATGGGTAAAATCCACAACGGAGAGATGCCCCGACGTTTGCGAATTTCCGGTGTGTATGACGTTTGCGTTGTATTTTCTTGACTCATTCAAACAACCTATTGTTGAGTACGAGTGGAGTCGGGCTCATCCCACAGTAAGCGCGGATCTAAACTTTCCGCGGCTAACATGGTGAGCACCACGACCATACCAAAAGCGACAGCCCCGTAACCGGGAGTAAAATCGAGGATCTGACCTCGGTCAACCAATGTCAGCATGATAGAGATGACAAACAGATCCATCACCGACCATTTACCAATCCATTTGATGCCACGATAAATCATCATACGTTGGCGCTGATGCATGTGGCGTTTCAGTTTGATGGCCATTAAGAGATAGGCGAGGCCAATAATTTTGATCACGGGAACCACAATACTGGCAACAAAAATGATCAGCGCAATACCCCACATGCCATTTTTCACAAGCGAAGCCACACCAGAAAAAATCGTATCTTCCAAGCGCTGACCATTGGTGATCAAAATAGAAATAGGGATCAAGTTAGCAGGAAAAATCGCCACCGTAGCTGCTAAAACATAAGCCCATGTTCGTTCTATAGAGTTAGGTTTTCTGTGGTAAAGCTTGTGCTGACAGCGAACACAGTGACCATTTTCTGGCTGTGAAAGATGGCAGTTATGGCAATGCACCTGCTTGACGGGCAAATCATATTCCGTTTCAGCTTGCCAGGTTTCCCAATAGCGGCGAGTACTGATACGACTGAGCAGTAAGACCGTAAACAGTTGTAGAAGCACCAACCCTAACAATCCGGGACCGATAAAAATATCTGAGTAATCTTTTAGCTTAAAGCAGGACACGGCCACGCTAACCAGAAACACATCGATCATAACCCAGACTTTGAGATGATGAATAAAGAGCAGTGAGTAACGCAGCGTCTGAAAGTAGCGAAAACGCAGGGCAAGATGAGCACTGACCACACTCAAACATAAAACCAGTGGCGCAATCGAGCTACAAAACAGCACCAATAACGCCAAGGCGATGTAACCTTCATTCCACAAGGCGAATACGCCTTGCGGCAACGTGGCTGGGATCATCACACCAAACAGTCGAATATCGATGTAACTGAAAAAGTGGGAAGGAATAAACAGCAGCAAACAAGTGACCGCAAGAGCAAGATCGCCGGAGAGAGAAGGGCTACCGCCACGATAGAGTAGCGTGCCACAACGGGGGCAATGAGCGCTGTGGGCTTGGTCAACCGTAATCGCATCAATAGGCAGTTCGCAGCCAGGGCACAAACGAACTTGACCCGACTGCGATGCATGATGAGATAAAGAGGATGAGGAGGTCATAGGCGGACAACACCATAGGAGCCGCCATTAACACCATTAGTAACACCATTAGTGCTGCGACTGAATACTCCCATAAAGGGTTTGGTACAAGCCTTCTTGTTCGAGTAACTCGTGGTGAGTTCCTGACTGGCTGACATGTCCATCTTCCAATACATAAATTAAGTCCGCTTGTTTCACCGCAGAGAGGCGATGGGCAACAATCAAGGTAGTTCGACCATGCAAAAACTTTGACAACGCAAGGTGCAATGCGGCTTCAGTAGCCGTATCCAAGGCGGAAGTGGCTTCATCCAAAATAACGAATTTTGGATTACTCAGCACCATGCGCGCAATCGCTAGCCGCTGTCTTTGTCCGCCTGACAATCGAATGCCATTACGACCAATTTGGCTCTCTAACCCTTGGTCGAGTTTGGTGATCACATCTTGCAGTTGGGCGATGTCCAACGCTTGCCACAAGGCATCATCGCTAAATTGACCACCAAGGGTCAGATTATGCCGCAAAGTGTCATTAAACAGTATAGGTTGTTGTAAAACAACGGCAATTTGATCGCGAATCACATCAAAGCTAATGTCATCACAGTGTTGTCCATTAAAGCGGATTGCGCCACTTTGCGCGCGATAAACGCCAATTAAGAGCTGAATCAGCGTCGATTTCCCTCCGCCACTGGCTCCGACTAACGCCACCTTTTTCCCCGCTGGGATATGAAGTGACAAATCATTCAGTACTTGGCTTTCACCATCGTAGGAGAAATGGATATTGTTGATCTCAATATCGACTTCTCCCGGCTGAGTAAAGGGATTGACTTTGCTGATGGGTCGGTACTCTTCTTCTAGCTCTAATAAGCTATTGATTCTTTTTAAAGCGGCCTTAGCGGCATACCAAGAAAACTGGATACCCAACAGCTCTTGCACTGGGCTGAGCATAAACCACAAGTAGCCAAACACCGCAAAAATCTGGCCTATGGTGAGGTCACTGAACACCACCATTAACATGGCTACGGCACGAAACAGCTCAAAACCGAGTAAAAACAGTAAGAAGGAGAGGCGACCAGCGGCTTCAGATTGCCATGCGTATTTGTCAGCATTTTCGCGTACTGCGTCAGCATCGCTGATAAGGCGGTTGAGGAACTCGCGCTCCTTGTTTGCGGCACGCAACTGATAGATACCATCTAACGTTTCCACTAAGCGGTTTTGAAAACGCTCAAACGCTTGGTTTTCGCGTTTTTTCAAATGTTTAACTTGGCTGCCCAGCATTCGAGAAAAGTAGATAACAATGGGGTTCACTAACAGAATAAACAGGCCAAGTCGCCACTCCAACCAAAGCAATACAATGGCGGTACCAATCACAGTAAGCAAAGAAATCAAAAACTTACTCAGTGTCGAGCCAATAAACTGGTCGATAGTTTCAATATCTGTGATGAGGTGAGCGTTAATCCCGCCACTGCCGCGCGTTTCATACTGACGAATACTGATCCGCCCCAGCTTTTCAATCATCTTACGGCGCATTTCGTAAGTGATGGTTTTGGAAACCAAGGTAAACTGACGACTTTGTAGGATATTCAACAACTGACTGGCAATACGCATCACCACCACCATCAGCAAAGTCAGCATGATGTAACCCGTTGCGGTCTGCCACCCTTGTGGCAGGAACTGGTTCATCACCTCCACACCTTTTGCCGGATGATTGAGCAGCACTTCATCCACCATTAACGGCATGAGCAGTGGGATAGGAACACTGATTAGCGTCGCGACGACGGCAATAAAGTTAGCAAACAACAGTTTGGCGCGATGTTTTTTTACTTGAGTTATCAGCCAAGAGCGGCTAATAGTGTCGTTGAAATACGTCATATTAATGAGAATGCATCCTATTTTAGTGATGCGCATTGTACGTAGTTCGCGAAGTGAAGTCTTTATTTTTCAAATGGAAGTTATTATGAACCTAGAACAGTACCAACGCCTCACCAAGCAAGCGGTCGCTTTATTAGAAGGTGAAACCAATCTCATCGCAAATCTTGCCAACTTAAGTGCGTTACTGAATATGGAACTCACCGAGCTCAACTGGGTGGGTTTTTATTTAATGCAAGAGAACGAGTTGGTGTTGGGCCCATTTCAGGGCAAACCCGCTTGCGTGCGCATTCCCGTAGGCAGGGGAGTTTGTGGTACTGCAGTTGCAGAAAATAAGGTTCAACGTGTATACGACGTTCATCAATTCGAAGGTCATATTGCTTGTGATGCCGCGAGTAACTCAGAAATCGTTATCCCATTCTCGATTAACGGAAAAGTCGCCGGAGTGTTGGACATTGACAGTCCAAACATTGGTCGTTTCAGTGAAATTGACGAGCAAGGCCTAACCTATTTGATGAGCGAAGTAGAAAAGCTGCTCAATTCACAGGCTAATAAGGCATAAATTGCCCTTTGCCTGTGGTTTTTCCTTTGCAGGTCTTTATAATACCGCACATATTTACACATCAATGTTTGGCGGGCAGCCGCAATAACCAGGAATCCTCATGGAAAACACTGAAAAGTTAAAAAACAGCAAAGAAGTGATCGCGTACATTGCTGAATGTTTCCCTAACTGCTTTACTTTAGAAGGTGAAGCAAAGCCTCTGAAAATTGGTATTTTTCAGGATCTTGCTGATCGCTTGAATGACGACCCTAAAGTAAGCAAAACTCAGCTTCGTGCCGCGTTAAGACAATACACCTCTTCTTGGCGTTATTTACATGGTGTAAAACCTGGCGCAACTCGTGTTGATCTGGACGGCAACCCTTGTGGTGAGCTGGAAGAACAGCACGTAGAACACGCACAAGCGGCACTAGCGGAGAGCAAAGCTCGCGTAGAAGCTCGTCGTAAAGAACAAGTAAAGAAAGTGCGTGAAGAAGCGAAAGCGAACAAGCCAAAGGCGAAAAAGCCACAGCAAGCTCGCCGTCCGCAAAACGCACCGAAAGTGGAGAAAAAGCCTGTAGAAACTCGCGCACTGGCTGCGTCTGAGCTTAACGTTGGCAATCAAGTCAATGTGAATATGGGTAAAGGCAACATGGCTGCGACCATCGTTGAAGTCAATAAGGAAGATGTGCGTGTTCAACTTGCCAACGGCCTACAAATGGTTGTGAAAGCGGAGCACTTGCGCGCATAAAGGAGATACTCCTACGCATGAAATGCCGTTCAAAAATATCTCTGATTGCTGCTAGCCTATGGCTGGCAGCCTTTTCAGCTCAGGCTCTAGAAGCCAAACTCAAACCAGAAGATCTCCCTCTTCTTGTTCCTGAAGCTCAACACGCAACGGCAGCGAAACGTGTTACCTCACGTTTTACCCGTTCTCATTACAAACAATTCAATTTAGACGATCAGTTTTCTCAAGCCATGCTTGAACGCTACCTTGAGATGCTGGATTACAGTCGAAATATCTTTACTCAAGCGGACATAGACAGCTTCAAAGCTCGTTCTTTGCAATTGGATGACCAATTAAAAGCGGGTGATAATCAAATCGCTTACGATCTGTATAACCTGTCAATGGAAAAACGTTTTGAGCGCTTTCAATACGCACTTTCTCTGCTTGATCAAGAGATGACGTTTGATGCTGATGAGTCTATTGAGCTTGATCGCACGAAATCGCCTTGGCCGAAAGATCTTAAAGAGATTAACGAGCTTTGGAGACAACGAGTTAAATACGATGCGTTAAGCTTGAAACTGGCAGGTAAAGAGTGGCCAGAAATCAAAGAAACGCTCGATAAACGCTACAACAATGCCATCAAGCGCCTCACTCAGACAAAAAGTGAAGACGTATTTCAAACTTACATGAATGCGTTTGCTCGTGAAGTTGATCCGCATACCAGCTATTTGTCACCGCGTAACGCAGAACAATTCCAATCTGAAATGAATCTCTCGTTGGAAGGGATTGGTGCCGTGTTACAAATGACCGACGATTACACCATCATCCGCTCATTGGTTGCAGGTGGTCCTGCAGCATTGAGCAAACAATTGGGTGAGGGTGACCGCATTATCGGTGTCGGTCAAGAAGGCGAAGACGTGGTTGATGTAGTCGGTTGGCGCTTAGACGATGTCGTTCAACTGATTAAAGGACCTAAAGGTAGCAAGGTGAAACTGCTCGTGTTACCTGAAGGCAAAGACGCAAAAAGTCACGTTGTCACTATTGTGCGAGACAAAATTCGCTTAGAAGATCGCGCCGTAAAATCTGAAGTGATTGAAAAAGCAGGGAAGAAAATTGGTGTACTAGAAGTACCGAGTTTCTACGTTGGCTTAGCTCAAGACACGGAAAAACTACTGGCGGAGCTAAAAGCGAAAAAAGTCGACGGCATCATTGTTGATTTACGCAATAACGGTGGTGGTGCATTAACCGAAGCTACCGCGCTTTCTGGTTTGTTCATTACCAGTGGCCCTGTAGTTCAGGTGCGTGATAGCTATGGTCGAGTCAACGTTAACTCGGATACCGATGGTAGCATTAGCTATAGCGGACCAATGACCGTGCTGATTAACCGCTACAGTGCATCGGCTTCAGAAATCTTTGCTGCCGCAATGCAAGACTATGGCCGCGCGATCATTCTCGGTGAAAACTCATTTGGTAAAGGTACCGTACAGCAGCATCGCTCTCTCAATCATATCTATGATTTGTTTGATAAAGAGCTTGGCTACGTACAATACACGATTCAAAAATTTTACCGTATTGATGGTGGTAGTACCCAAAACAAAGGTGTCGTTCCTGATATCGCGTATCCAACCGCGATTGACCCTTCCGAAACAGGGGAAAGTGTTGAAGATAACGCACTACCGTGGGACAGCATTGATAAAGCAAAATATGAGCGTTTGAATAACTTCAACACCATCATTGCTAGCTTGGAAGCTAAACACCAACAACGTGTCGCGAATGATTTAGAATTTGGTTTTATCGAGCAAGATATTGCGAAATACCGTGCAGAGAAAGATGACAACCTACTTTCGCTGAATGAAAAAGTACGCAAAGAAGAGAGTGCTAAGGCTGATGAAGAGCGCTTAGCTCGCATCAATCAACGCCAAAAAGCGTTAGGTAAATCGACCTATGCGAGCTTGCAAGATATACCGAAAGATTATGAAGCACCGGATGCTTATCTCGATGAATCGGTTAACATTATGCTTGACATGATATCCCGCTAATTCATTGATTTACTTTATCTTTAATCAAAACGGACCTCATGGTCCGTTTTTTTACACTTTTTTAATTCGTAAAATTAATGTGATGAACATCAAATAATTTCGCATTTCATGCACTCAATGCCTACGCTTACAAAAAATGTGAGGAGAAGTGACATGAAATGGATATTTACTTGCGTGATGAGCTTACTTTTTACCGCCTCATCACCGTTTCTCAGTGCAAATAATCTTAGCCGTGCCGACTTAACTCAATTTGATCAACCTTTATTGCTCGGCGACTGGTATTTGCTCAATCCCAACCCAGAGCAATCTAGCGAAAACTTTCGAGTCATTAAGCTCAGTTTGGCTTCGGACTACCATTTCTCGATTGATATCCAAAAGAAAGATTTCAGTGTTGACCACTGGAATGGCGCTTATTCTGCAGATGAGAAAACCCTTATTCTCGGCCTAGATAGTTCAGATCCCCAAACTTACCAGTATGAAAATAACCATCATTTGCTGACATTGAATGGTGTAACCTTCACTAAAGGTTTACCCAATACCTTGGCCGGTAGCTGGAGCAGTGCACATATCAAAGATCTTGATGGCGAAAGCCTTGATCAAAGCCTGATCCAATTAACCTTACAGCCAGATTTTATCTTCTCTTTCCACATCACTAATCAAGATGGTAACGAGGCTACCCATCGCGGCGTCTATTACACTGAAGGTAATCGCTTGGTTTTGCTCTATTCGGAAGGTGAGCACGATACCCGTTATGTGCTCGATCAAGATAGACTCACCTTGGAAATTGATGACAGCATGACGGTCGTCATGAACCGCGTGCAATAACACTCATGCGGTATGCCACCTGTTTTGATAATGGGCGGCCAAAAAGCAAAAGTGGCAGGGAGTTTACAGATAAACTCCCTGTTTTTTTGCGTTCAGGGCTTGTTATTCATTCACTGCGGCCTAAGATCTTGCTTCAATAACGCTTTTCTTCCTGTATTCATTAACGTCACAGAACATAAAGTCAAAAGGATCACGACAATGGCTCACACACCTCAAGCCAAATACCGCCTTGATTACCAACCGCCTTCACACACCATCACCGATATCGATTTGGTGTTTGATCTATACGATGATGCGACTCTGGTCACCGCTGTCTCTCAAGTAAAACAGCAGCAGGAGAGCAATACCTTAATTCTTGATGGTGAAACGCTTGAACTGAAAGCGCTCAAAGTCGATGGCCAGGATTGGCAAGACTACAGCGTAGGTGAAGCTTCCCTTGAAATTCGTGGTTTGCCGAGTGAGTTTACTCTCACCGTCGTGACAAAGATCAATCCGCAAGCCAACACCGCTTTAGAAGGTCTTTACAAATCAGGTGGTGCATTTTGTACCCAGTGTGAAGCCGAAGGCTTTCGCCGCATTACTTATTATTTGGATCGTCCGGATGTTCTGGCGCGTTACACCACAACGGTTATTGCCGATAAAGCGCAATATCCTTACTTACTGAGCAATGGTAACAAGATTGCACAAGGCGAGCAGGAAGCGGGGCGTCATTGGATGAAATGGCAAGATCCTCATCCCAAACCTGCGTATCTGTTTGCTTTGGTGGCTGGGGATTTTGATGTGCTGCGCGATCAGTACGTCACACAATCGGGCCGCCAAGTTGCGCTAGAAATTTTTGTCGATAAAGGCAATTTGGATCGCGCTGGTCATGCCATGACGTCACTCATCAACTCTATGCGTTGGGACGAGCAACGTTTTGGCCTTGAATATGACCTCGACATTTACATGATCGTGGCGGTGGATTTCTTCAATATGGGCGCTATGGAAAACAAAGGGTTGAATATCTTTAACTCCAAGTTTGTACTAGCCAATGAGAAAACCGCCACCGACACCGATTACCTCGGGATTGAAGCCGTGATTGGTCACGAATACTTCCATAACTGGACGGGTAACCGTGTGACATGCCGTGATTGGTTCCAATTAAGCTTGAAAGAGGGCTTAACCGTATTCCGCGATCAAGAGTTCTCTTCAGACTTAGGCTCACGAGCCGTCAACCGAATTGGAAATGTGCGCATCATTCGAGGCCCGCAATTTGCTGAAGATGCTAGCCCAATGTCGCATCCAATCCGTCCGGATAAAGTGATTGAAATGAATAACTTCTATACCCTGACCGTTTATGAAAAGGGCAGCGAAGTGATTCGAATGATGCACACCTTGCTAGGTGAAGAAAAATTCCAATGTGGCATGAAGCTGTACTTTAAACGTCATGATGGCACCGCAGCCACTTGCGAAGATTTCGTGGCAGCCATGGAAGAAGCTTCTGGCATCGACTTACAACAGTTCCGTTTATGGTATAGCCAGTCCGGTACTCCGACGCTTAAAGTCAGCAGTACTTATCATGCCGCAAGCCAAACTTATGAGTTAACTGTAGAACAGCATACCGAGCCCACTCACGAGCAGAAAGAAAAACAACCACTGCATATCCCGCTGGATATTGAACTGTATGCGCCAAACGGCGATGTGATTGCGCTACAGTGTAACGGAAAATCTGTTTCTAACGTGTTGGATGTGAAACAAGCTAAGCAAACCTTCCGCTTTGAACAGGTCAAACAGCCGCCGATTCCGTCACTGTTGCGTGAGTTTTCTGCGCCTGTGAAATTGGAATACGCCTACAGTGATGAAGAGCTGATTTTCCTGATGGTGCATGCTCGTAACGAATTTGCACGTTGGGATGCAGGGCAGATGTTACTTGCTAAATACATTCGTACCAACGTAGAACGAGTCCAACAAGGTCAACCTGTCGAATTGGCAGAGTCGGTGATTGACGCGTTCCGCGGCGTGTTACTCAGTGACAACCTCGACGCTGAATTTGTGGCCGAAATGCTCTCGTTACCAAGCCATAACGAAGTGTCAGGCTGGTATAAGCGTGTGGATGTTGATGCGATTGCCCAGGTGCTCACCTCACTCAAAACCATTTTGGCGACCGAGCTAGAAGATGAGCTCAGTGCAACCTACCATACGTTAAAACAAGATACTTACTCGATTGAACATGCGGCGATTGGTAAACGTACGCTGCGCAACGTGTGTTTGAGCTATCTTGCCTACACTGCTCAAGGTAACGCGTTGGTACAAAAACAGTACGCTCAAGCGAACAACATAACCGACACCATTGCGGCCATGACGGCGGCTAACCAAGCGCAGTTGGCGTGCCGTGAAAGCTTGATGCAAGACTACAGCGAGAAGTGGAAACACGATGGCTTGGTAATGGATAAGTGGTTCACGCTGCAAGGCTCAAACCCATCACCACAAGTATTAGATGTGATCCAGCAAGCCATGCAACATGAAGCGTTTAGCTTGAAAAACCCGAACCGTACTCGCAGTCTGATTGGGGCATTTTTAAATGCCAATCCAGTCAATTTCCACGCGAAAACTGGGGAAGGCTATCGCTTTGCTGGACACATTCTGCGTGAACTTAACAGTAGTAACCCACAAGTGGCTTCACGTTTGATTGACCCATTACTTAAATTCCGACTCTACGATGAACAGCGCCAAGCACTGATTAAACAAGAGCTGGAGCAATTAAAAGCGATGGATAACCTCGCGCGTGATCTGTTTGAAAAAGTCAGCAAAGCGCTGGAAGCATAAACCAAACTCAATAGGTAAACTCGGTGGCACTCTGTGCCACCTTATTTTCCAATGAACTATTATTTTTTCTCGCTAAACATTTCTTATCAAACCTTTGTTACGCATTACTCGGGCGTAGCAAGTCATGTCATGGTCACCACCGAGCAAGGTTTGCGTTTACAACTCCCTGCAACACGTTTGCGTCCATTTTTAAGCCAAATTGGAGTAAAAGGTCGATTTCGATTAACAACTGACCAAAATAATCGTTTCGTTAAGTTAGAAGTTCTGTAAAAGCATTATTTTGTAGTGGTTTAAATAGGTACTTTAGTCACAATCTCACACTTTTACCCCATAACAACCCCAAAACAATTAACTATTTATAAATAAAACTCTTACAATACGCCCTGCATTACCATCAGTAAGCGCTATGCTTACTGCACACCCCCTACAAAAATAAGAATCAAATTCTGGAGTCGACCATGACTGCGCGTGAAACTTTGATGCCGGTTTTGCTTGAAAAAGTCTATCAACTGATTCAAGACAAACTAGAGCTTGCTCAACAACCCTTAGTGACTCAACTTGGACAACACCTGTTCAGTAACATTTCACAAGACGACCTAGTGGAGCGTAACGAATCGGATCTTTATGGTGCAGTGCTCAGTTTATGGCACCACATCAATGAGAAAAAAGCCGATGAACGCTCAGTACGAGTATTTAACCCAACGGTAAGTCGCCAAGGTTGGCAATCGACCCACACTATTGTTGAGATTGTTTTACCAGATAGTCCCTTTCTGGTTGATTCAATCAAAATGGCATTAAGCCGCCTAGGACTGGCATCGCACTTAATGCTCAACGGACCTGCTCATATTGCACGTCACGACGATGGTTCGATCAAAAGCATTAATCAAGGAGAAGGGCAACTGACCTCAATGTTCCACATTGAAGTTGATCGCCTAAGCAGCAAGGAAGAGATGACAGAGCTGAAAAACGAATTGCTGGATATTCTGCATGACACCGCTCTGGTTGTGAAAGATTGGAAACCAATGGTGACCAAGCTTGAACAAGTGATCAATCAGCTGGAAGTGGATAAAAAACAGATCCCCGTTGAAGCCGAACGCCTGCAAGAAACCATTCAGTTCTTACGCTGGCTGGGTAACCATAACTTCACCTTTATGGGTTACAAAGAGTTTGATTTGGTAGAGAAAAATGGCGATACCGAACTGACTCCGACCGATGATAATGGACTTGGCTTGTTCTCTGACAACGAGCGAGTACGCAGCGTTAAACTCTCTCAATTCCCAGATTCGGCAAGGCTCGAAGCCAAAAAGCCATTCCTGTTGATCTTAACCAAAGGCAACAAGCAATCGCGAATCCATCGTCCTGCTTATACCGACTATATCGGGATCAAAAAGTTTGACGCGAAAGGCAAGGTGATCGGTGAGCATCGCTTTACTGGCTTATACACTTCCGCTGTGTACAACCAAAGTGTTGAAGGCATCCCGCTGATCCGCGAAAAAGTAGGGCGCATTCTTGCCGCCAGCGGCTACCGCCAAGGCTCTTACGCCTACAAAGCTCTGCACAATATTCTTGAAAACTACCCACGCGATGAGCTGTTACAAGCCCGTGAAGAAGAGCTGCTTGAAGTAGGCATGGGCGTTGTACAGATGCAAGATCGTGATTTACTGCGCCTATTTGTACGTAAAGATCCATTCGGACGTTTCTTCAGTTGCATGGTGTATGTAACCAAGGAACGTTACAACACTGAGCTGCGTCGTAAGACCCAACAAGTGTTCAAACAGTATTTTGGTTGTGAGCAAGATGTTGAATTTACAACCTATTTCTCAGAAAGCCCACTGGCGAGAACTCACTACATTGTGCGTGTCGACAATAACAACATCAACGTAGATGTGAAAAAGATAGAGCAGAATTTAATGGAAGCCTCAACCTCGTGGGATGATCGTCTCGCAGAAGCCATCGTCGCCAATTTCGGTGAAAGCCGTGGATTACCGCTGTCAAAAGAGTATCAACGTGCCTTCCCACGTTCTTACAAAGAAGACGTATTACCAGGCTCTGCATTGGCCGATATTGAGCATCTTGAAGCGTTAGATGAGCATAATAAACTCGGCATGCTGTTCTATCGTTTACAAGAGAGCGCCAAAGATTCCAAAGCGGTACGCTTAAAGCTCTATCACAAAGACGAACCCATCCATCTATCAGACGTTATGCCGATGCTAGAAAACCTCGGCTTACGCGTGATTGGTGAATCGCCTTATGAAGTAGTGAAAGCTAATGGCCAAGTGTACTGGATCCTTGATTTCTCTATGCTGCATAAGAGTGATAAGCAGGTGGATCTGCGTGAAGCTCGCGATCGATTCCAACAAGCGTTTGCCGCAATCTGGGCAGGAGAGCTAGAGAGTGATGGCTTTAACCGTTTGATTTTAGGTGCATCACTATCCGGTCGTGAAGTTTCGATCCTGCGTGCTTATGCGCGTTATATGCGTCAAGTCGGTTTCCCATTTAGCCAGCACTATATTGAAGATACGCTCAGCCACCATCCCGATCTTGCACAAGGATTAGTGGATCTTTTCCTGCGTCGTTTCGATCCGAAATACAAAGGCGGAGAAAAGGGCCAAGCTGAGATCATCAAATCTCTGACAGAGCAATTAGATCAAGTACAGAGTCTCGACGACGATCGAATTATCCGTCGTTATATGGAGATGATCACAGCAACGCTGCGCACCAACTACTACCAGTTGGATGAGAACAAGCAGAACAAACCTTGGTTATCTCTCAAAATGAAGCCAAGTGAGATCCCTGAAATTCCTGCACCTGTGCCTGCGTTCGAAATCTTCGTGTATGCCCCAGACATTGAAGGGGTGCATTTACGCGGTGGTAAAGTCGCTCGTGGTGGGCTGCGTTGGTCTGATCGCCAAGAAGATTTCCGTACTGAAATTTTAGGCTTGGTCAAAGCACAACAAGTGAAAAATACGGTCATCGTGCCTGTTGGTGCAAAAGGTGGCTTTGTTTGTAAGAAACAGTATCTCTACACCACACGCGATGAGATTTTTGCAGAAGGTCAACGCTGCTACAAACGCTTTATTCGCGCTTTACTCGACGTAACGGATAACATTATTGAAGGGCAAGTGGTTCCGCCTAAGAACGTGGTTCGTCATGATGAAGATGACCCTTATTTGGTGGTGGCTGCGGATAAAGGCACCGCAACCTTTTCTGATTTAGCAAACTCAGTGTCGGCGGAATACCAATTCTGGCTCGGTGATGCTTTTGCTTCAGGGGGGTCAAACGGTTATGACCACAAAGCGATGGGCATTACCGCCAAAGGGGGTTGGGAATCGGTAAAACGTCATTTCCGTGAAATGGGCATTGATTGTCAAACCACCGATTTTACCGCGATTGGCATCGGTGACATGGCCGGCGACGTGTTTGGTAACGGTATGTTGTTATCAAAACATATTCGCTTACTGGCGGCCTTTAACCATATTCATATCTTCATTGATCCCACCCCGGATTCTGCGAGCAGTTGGGAAGAGCGTAATCGCTTGTTTAATCTGCCTCGTTCAAGTTGGGAAGATTACAATCCGAAGCTGATTTCTAAAGGTGGTGGCGTCTTCTCGCGTAAAGCAAAAGCGATTACGCTGACACCTGAAATGCAGAAGATGCTCAACACTAAAAAAACCACGTTGGCACCCAATGAGTTGATCAAGATGATCCTGAAAATGGAAGTCGATCTCCTCTGGAATGGTGGTATCGGTACCTATGTGAAATCATCCATTGAAACACATACCGATGTCGGTGACCGAGCCAATGACGGATTACGTGTCGATGGACGTGAAGTAAACGCTAAAATCATCGGCGAAGGCGGCAACCTTGGTATGACTCAGCGCGGTCGTATCGAGTTTGCACTCAAAGGTGGACGCGTTAACACGGACTTCGTGGATAACGTCGGTGGCGTAGACTGTTCCGATAACGAAGTGAACATCAAGATCTTCCTCAATGGCTTGGTGGCTAATGGTGATTTAACACTCAAACAGCGCAACCAGATCCTTGAGTCGATGAAAGATGAAGTAGGAAGCATCGTGATTGAAGATGCTTATGGACAATCTGAATCGATTTCCGTGACCGAAGCGCAGGGCGTATCACTCATGAAAGAGCAGATCCGCTTTATCCATCACATGGAAAAAGCGGGGTATTTGGATCGAGCTTTAGAGCATATTCCGGATGATGAAACTCTACTTGAGCGTGAAAGACAGGGCATGGGATTAACACGTCCTGAACTTTCGGTGTTGACGGCCTACGGCAAAATGGCGTTGAAAGAAGAGCTGGCCAGTGAAGAGATTGCGCAAGATGAATTCCATGCCAAACAATTGGTTAACTACTTCCCAACTGAGTTACGCGGTCACTATGTACAGCAGATGGTGAACCATCCGCTACGAGTAGAAATCATCGCGACAGCCTTAGCAAACCAAATGGTTAACGAAATGGGCTGCAACTTCGTTACGCGTTTACAAGAAGAGACCGGCTCTAGCGTGGTCGATATTGCGAATGCGTATGCGGCCGCGCGGGAGATTTACGGTTTAGGTACCGTGCTCGAAAAAGTACGCAAACTGGACAACATAGCGCAAAGTAGCGCCCAATATGATGTGATGTTCCTCGTGCGCCGCACTTTGCGTCGCCTGACTCGCTGGTTACTGCGCAACCGTACAGGTAAGCCATCCGTGATAGCAATGGTCGAACGCTATCAAGAGGATGTCAAAGCTATCACCGAACAATTGGATAAGGTTTTGGTGAAAGAGGAGATTGTTGAGCATAATTCTATGGCTGAAAACTGGATAGAGAAGGGCATCGAGAAAGAACTTGCGCATTATGTGGCGCGCCTTTCTAGCCTCTATTCTGCACTGGATATTTCAGCAGTGGCAAAAGAGAAAAGCATGGCTGTTACTCAAACGGCGAAGCTTTATTACCATCTCGGCGATCGATTATCTCTGCACTGGTTCTTGAAACAAATCAACCATCAGGCCGTGGATAACCATTGGCAAGCATTAGCAAGAGCCTCTTTCCGTGAGGATCTCGATTGGCAGCAACGCCAGTTGACGGCTCAAGTGCTCAGTAGCAATTTGAGTGATGCTCAACAGGAAATTGAACTGGCACTTGATAAATGGTTAGAGCGTAACCAAGTCTCAATCAGCCGCTGGGAGAACATCCTCAGCGAGTTTAAAGTCGGTACCGTTCATGAATTTGCCAAATTCTCAGTGGCATTGCGAGAGTTGACCTTGCTCAACTTAAATTGTCTCACTGTAGAATAAGCATTGAATTGCCTGACGAATGAGTCAATAATAACGCCCCGTTTATTCGGGGCTTTTTTCTTTCGGAGGCATTATGCTTTACCGCTTAGCCAGAGCTGGCTTTTTCCAATTGGATGCCGAAAAGGCACACGATCTGGCCATCTCTAATTTCAAACGTTTCACTGGCACTCCTTTCGATCTCTTCTATCGTCAACAACTTCCTCATCGTCCAGTTCAATGCATGGGCTTAACCTTTAAAAATCCAGTCGGTTTAGCAGCAGGGCTCGACAAAAACGGTGAGTGCATCGAAGCGTTTGGCGCGATGGGCTTCGGATTTGTTGAAGTAGGCACGGTCACACCAAGACCACAAGCAGGTAACGACAAACCACGCCTGTTTCGTTTAGTGCATGCTGAAGGCATCATCAATCGAATGGGCTTTAACAATCTGGGTGTTGATCACTTGGTTGAGAATGTTAAGCGAGCCCAATACGATGGGATCATCGGGATCAACATCGGTAAAAACAAAGATACTCCGATTGAGAAAGGGGCAGAGGACTATTTGATCTGTATGGATAAAGTTTATCCTTACGCAGGTTACATCGCCGTAAATATCTCTTCTCCGAACACACCAGGACTTCGCTCTCTACAATACGGTGAAGCGCTGGATGAACTGCTTGCTGCATTGAAAACTCGCCAAGCTGAATTAGCAGCGAAACACGATAAATATGTCCCGCTTGCACTTAAGATTGCACCAGATTTAAGTGACGATGAAATTCAGCAAATCTGCCAATCACTTTTGAAAAACAAAATCGATGGTGTCATCGCGACAAACACCACCTTAGATCGTTCATTGGTTGAAGGGATGAAGTTTGCCAACGAAGCTGGCGGCCTCAGTGGACGACCTTTGCAAAACCGCAGTACAGAAGTTATTAAGTGTCTGTATAAAGAACTCGGTGAAGAAATTCCGATCATCGGGGTCGGTGGTATCGATTCCTACATCTCCGCCAAAGAAAAGCTCTTAGCAGGAGCAAAATTAGTTCAGGTCTATAGCGGCTTTATTTATCAAGGGCCAGGGTTGGTCGCTGATATCGTCAAGAACCTGTAAGCTCCCCGATTTATCAGCGGAATTACTGAGGAAATGTCTAACGCATTTCCTCTTTTTTTTTCTCTGCACCTTCATAGAATTACCGATATTCATAGGCAAGGGTAGGTCACATAGCTTACCTCATCCTCCCAAATGTATCGTTGAGAGTGGAACAATGCTTAAACCAAGTGACAAATGGAGTTGGTACTTCTCAGATAGCGAAGGTTATCTGATGCTCAACCTTGGTGACGATATGCTGTTTCGTACCAATCTCAGTCGCAATCTTTTGGTGGATTGTGCATTCATCGAGAACCCCTTCACCGTAGATGACGCTTCTGATTTTCAGTTGTACAAAGAACACATTGCCTGTCTACCTCTGAGTGAGCCTCGTAAAGCGGAGTTGGCGCTGTACTGTGTGGCCGCAAAACGCTTCCACAAACCCGTACAGCCTAAAAGCTGGTTTTTTGATGTACAGGGAACCACCGGTTATACCCCACAACAAGGTCAGCTGATATCTCTACGAAACTCCCTTAACAGCGGTATTTTTATTGCGTTAGAAGTGGGGGAGAACGCCACTCTTTGCGCGTACAGTGATTTGGTTTCTTTTGCTTTAAACGGCAGCAAAACACTGGAATTTGGTCAAGTAATTAAAGTGATGCACGACAGAATGTCGGATGTGAATACACTTTTGTATACACCCCAAATGGCCATGGTCAGTTAATTTTATATTCAATATTCGTTCCTTTCCTATTTCGTTCCTTCATTTCTTATCGGCGTAAGCCGATTTTTTTTGCCTTTAAATCGAGCTAATCCGTTAGGCAATGTGAGCTCGGTACAAAATTTAGACATCTATTTTTTACTTAAACACAACGAAACAAGGCATTCACTTTGTCATTTTAAGTCAAAAATTCCCGTTTTATGGCCTTTTGTAACTTATTTACAGTGTAAAAATACATCTGGTATAGTCCAAAACAAGCATGCATAAGTAGTCACTAACGAGAATAAATGCTTAGTTAGCAAGCGATAGAACAGGAGTGTGTACACACTGACCGATATGATCGGCATAGAGAGGATCGAATGGGTAAAAGCGAGATTTTTTGGCTTGGTGATGAGTTAGCTTTAGGTATGGTTCACATTGTCAGTTATAATCTGAGACCATTTTTATCAGCAAAAGAACACTATGAATCAGTATCTAGCGGTGACGTCTAACGGCCTTGAGAATCTATTAGTTGAAGAATTAACCCAACTGGGTATTAACGATGCCAAACCCGTTCAGGCCGGGGTTAAATTTAAAGCAACCAATGAACAGATCTATCGCTGCTGTCTATGGAGTCGTCTCGCATCAAGATTTGTTCGTATTGTGGCTGAATTTAAGTGTCAGAATGACTTAGATCTCTATCTTTCAACAACTTCAGTCAACTGGGTCAACTATTTCCACAGTTCTAAAAAGCTCGTTGTTGATTTCAATGGCACGAACCGAGAAATTCGTAATAGCCAATACGGTGCGATGAAAGTCAAAGACGCTATCGTAGATTGCTTCACTAAGAAAAATCTGCCTCGTCCATCGATCAGCAAAGATCTTGCGGATCTTCATATCCATGTTCGCTTACACAAAGAGAATGCTCTGCTGGGTATCGATATGGTGGGTTCAGGCTTGCATGCTCGCGGCTACCGAACTGAGGCAGGTAAAGCGCCATTACGTGAAACATTAGCCGCCGCAATCATTCTGCGCAGTGGTTGGGATGCCAGTAAACCGCTTCTCGATCCTATGTGTGGCTCCGGTACCTTACTGATTGAAGCGGCGATGATGGCTGCCAATATTGCTCCAGGCTTACAACGTAAAAAGTGGGGCTTCGAAGCATTAGAAGATTTCGAACCAGAACTCTGGGCAAGTGTGAAATCAGAAGCCAGCGTTCAAGGTAAACGTGGAGTCAAAAAGGTAGAAACTCATTTCTACGGCGTAGATAACGATAACCGCGTATTGCAGACGGCTAAAGATAACGCCCGTCGTGCCGGAGTAGAAGAGTTAATCAGCTTTACTTTGGGCGATGCGGCAAAGGTAAAACGTCCAGAAAACTTCGCTGAAGGCATTGTGATTTGTAACCCGCCGTACGGTGAGCGCCTAGGTACTCATCCCGGTTTGATCGCCCTGTACACTGCATTTGGTGCACAGCTTAAAGCTGAGTTTGGTGGTTGCCACGCTTCTATTTTCTCGAGTTCTGACGAATTACTCAGTTGTTTGCGCATGCGTGCGGACAAACAATTCAAACTGAATAATGGTGCGTTACCATGTCACCAAAAAAATTACACCATAGCCGTACGAGAGCAAAACAGCGTCAGCAATGAAGGCACTCAAGAAATCTTTATTGCCCCAGATTTTGCCAACCGTTTGAAGAAAAACTTCAACAAGATTGGCAAGTGGGCTAAGCGTGAAGGGCTCGATTGCTTCCGCCTCTATGATGCGGATCTTCCCGAATACAATGTGGCTATTGATGTCTACCAAGATCATCTCATGATCCAAGAATATGCAGCGCCAAAGGATATTCCTGAAGAGAAAGCGAAGCGTCGCTTAACCGATATTATTCGCGCTGCCATTCAAGTGTTGGATGTCGATGCGAATAACGTCGTGCTTAAAGTTCGCGAAAGACAAAAAGGCACTTCGCAATACGAGAAACTCGGCCAGCAAGCACAGACCATGCAAATTACCGAGTATGGCGTGAAGTTGATCGTCAACCTATACGATTATCTCGATACTGGCTTATTCCTTGACCACAAAATTACTCGTCGTCGTTTAGGGCAAATGGCACAAGGCAAAGATTTTCTCAATTTATTTGCCTATACCGGCTCTGCGACAGTACATGCTGCTTGTGGCGGTGCAAAATCGACGACGACCGTCGATATGTCGAAAACTTATCTTGAATGGGCCAAAGAGAATATGCAGCTAAACGGGCAGGTTGGGCGTCAGCACCAGTACGTTCAGGCCGACTGTCTACAGTGGCTCACGAATGCCCAAAGCCAGTACGACCTTATCTTTATTGATCCGCCAACGTTTTCCAATTCTAAACGTATGGATCAAACTTTTGATGTGCAACGTGACCACGTCACGCTTATGACCAATCTTAAACGATTGCTGCGCCCAGAAGGGACAATTGTTTTCTCTAATAACAAGCGCTATTTCAAGATGGATATGGAAGCGCTACACGCTTTGGGGCTCAACGCTCAAAATATCTCGCATCAAACCTTACCGCTGGATTTTGAGCGAAATAAACAAATTCATAACTGCTGGCTGATCACCCATCAGAGTTAGGAAATTCAATGATAACCTTGTACAGCACTGAAGGATGCCATCTCTGTGAGATGGCCTATGCGTTACTCAATGAAGTAGGGCTCACCAAACAAGTTAACGTGGTAGAGATTGCCTTTAATGACGAGCTATTTTCTCGTTACGCGGTCACTATACCGGTTGTCGCTTACCAAGGTAATGAACTGAATTGGCCTTTTGACATACAAGAATTAAGAGAGTGGTTAAAACATAATGGCATTAATTACCATCCATAACGGTTTGCTGGCCTTTGGCGATCACCCATTACTGGATCACGCTGATTTCGCCTTACAAGAAAATGAAAGAGTGTGTCTGGTTGGGCGTAATGGCGCCGGAAAATCCACACTGATGAAAGTACTCGCAGGCGAGATTCTGCTGGATGATGGCAAGATGCAAGTCATGCAAGATGTCGTCGTATCCCGTTTAGAGCAAGATCCGCCTCGCAATCAAGAGGGTACTGTATTTGATTATGTTTCAGGTGGTCTGCAAGGCATTGGCGAACAACTCAAGATCTATCAAGATCAATTAGATCTCGTAGCAACAGACCCAACAGAATCCAACATTAATAAGCTTGCACATATTCAAGAGCAGCTTGAAGTTTCTGGTGCTTGGCGCTTTGAAGATCGAATCAAAAATGTGCTGGGTTCCTTAAAACTAGATGGACACACCAAATTAACCGACCTGTCTGGTGGTTGGCAGCGTAAAGCCGCATTAGCGCGTGCACTGGCGTGTGATCCCGATGTCCTGCTTCTTGACGAACCAACCAACCACCTCGATGTAACAACGATTGAATGGTTAGAAGGTTTTCTGAAAGATTTCCGAGGTTCTATCATTTTCATTTCCCATGACCGTGCTTTTATTAAGTCTATGGCAACCCGCATTGTGGATCTCGATCGCGGTCAACTCAGCTCTTTCCCAGGAGATTATGAAAATTACCTTACTGAAAAAGAAGAGATGCTGCGGGTTGAAGAGCTGCAAAATGCCGAGTTTGATAAAAAGCTCGCTCAGGAAGAGGTTTGGATCCGTCAAGGTATTAAAGCACGAAGAACTCGTAATGAAGGGCGAGTTCGGGCACTGAAACGTCTTCGTCAAGAACGAAGTGAACGTCGTGAAGTACAGGGTAAAGTCAACCTGCAAATCGATGATTCCAACCGCTCAGGGAAAATCGTTTTTGAAGCCGAAAATCTTCATTACTCGATCGGTGGCAAAACCATTGTTGATGGTTTCAGCTTCAACATTATGCGCGGTGACCGAATTGCGTTAATTGGTCCTAATGGTTGTGGCAAAAGTACCTTACTCAAAATTTTGCTAGGTGACTTACAGCCCGATAGCGGCAAAGTACACTGTGGTACTAAGCTTGAGGTCGCCTACTTTGATCAATACCGCGAGTTACTTGATCCTGAAAAAACCGTTATCGATAACTTAGCGGATGGTAAACAAGAAGTGATGGTAGGCGGGCGTCTTCGCCACGCGTTAAGCTATCTACAGGACTTTTTATTCTCACCCAAGCGGGCAAGAACCCCAGTAAAAGCGTTATCTGGCGGAGAAAAGAACCGTTTGCTGCTTGCGCGAATTTTGCTTAAAGCCAACAACCTATTAGTGCTTGATGAACCAACCAACGATTTAGATATCGAAACTTTGGAACTTTTGGAAGAATTGCTTGCCAATTACCAAGGCACTTTATTGCTGGTCAGCCACGATCGTGAATTTGTCGATAACACCGTCACCTCAAGTTGGATTTTTGAAGGTGACGGCAAGATTGAAGAATTTGTCGGTGGCTACCATGACGCTCAGCAACAGCGTGCCCAAGTTTTACAAAGCAGAGCTGCTGAAAATATCGTCAAAAAAGAAAAAGTGGTTGAGGAGTCTCCCAAATCCGCACCATCGAAAACTAAGCAGAAGAAGTTATCTTATAAACTGCAACGCGAACTTGAAGCTCTTCCGCAAAGATTAGAAGAGCTGGAAGTTGAGATCGCAGCGTTACAAGACATCGTCAATAATCCAGACTTTTTCAGTCAGCCTGTCGATAAAACGCAACCCATTTTAGACAAGTTAACTGCAACAGAGCAGGAACTCGAAATTGCTTTTGAGCGTTGGGAAGAGCTTGAAGCGATGCAACAGGAAAGTGAATAGAAAACATGAGTCGTATTACTTTTAAACGTTCGATTTTAGCCAGCGCAGTATTGCTTGCTACCCATACTGCCAACGCGGCACTCTACCAAGTGATGGAAGTGACCCCAAGTACAGGGCAAAGCTACGGTAGTGCATGGGGTGTGGCAATCCAACCAAGTACAGGCAATGATAGCTGTTTTACCAGTTCAACCGTCGGTGGTGTGAATTGTCAAAACTTTGCTTTGGCAGGTGAGACCCGCATTGAAAAAGCCAGCACAGGTAAAGCAGTGGATGGTTTAAGTTACCGTGATGAAGTTGCTTTCGGGATTGATAATGCGTTCTTATATGTACAGGATCGAGACGACTTTGAACGCTACTGTTACAGCGAGCTTTTGTATTCGACATGTAATACCTGGGCAGACCCTCATTGGAATCGTTGGGAAGCAGAGATTGGCGGCAGAGAAGTGAACTCAATTGCTTTTGTTGGTACCGACACTACAGGGGCTACAATTCCCAATGCTCAAAATGAAAATATTGTAATTAATAGTCTTATCGGCCCATCGACTTCTGATGCGATTGGTATACGAATTAAAACAGGCGAAGTGACAACGTATCGTCGAAACGCTGGTACTATTACCGCTGTTAGTACTGGAACTGCTCCTAATTTAACAACAGGCTTTCTTTATACTCGCGCTTGGAAAAACCGTGAATACACTTCTCCTGATAGAAGTTATACAGTGGGCAGTGTATCTCGTCCTTTTAGAAGTAATGAAGGTGATTATTTCTCTTCAAAACCCGCTATATGGAAAAATGATGGAACCGCTGTCGAACTTAACTGGCCAAGCAACCTTGAAAATAAAGACAATCGGCTAGCACAAGGTAGCATGCGAGATGTGCTTGAAAGTGGTGGCAAGCTATATGCTGTTGGGTATAGCACCTATGACCCTGACAATAATTACATGCAAGCCTCTGTTTTCCTACTGGATGACACCAGTAATTTTTCTAATGCTGCGAGCTGGGTAACCAAAGCGGTTTCAGGTGCTGAAGTTAAAATTGGTGGCGATTATATTCACAGTAATTCGGTAGTCACCGATGTAAACAAAAACCTCGTCGCGTTAGGTTCCGCTAAACGCGCTGGTAGCCGACCAGAGAATGGAGCAGCAGGCAATCGATTATTTGTTATCGAAGATGTTTCTGCCAACATTCCGACAGCCAACTTCTTAACAGGTGGCATCTTCTTCACAGGAGCTGGCGGTAAGGCTGGGGCAATTAACAACTATAACGAGATTGTCGGTCAAGTTGACGCGAACGACACTCGTGAGAATGATGGAAAGCCACGCCGCAAAAGAGGATTTATTTATCCATACAGTACCAATGGTAGTGACCCTAGTCGCATGGCTATTTTTGCCAATAAAGCTTGGTGGTTAGATGATCTCACTAACGATGATGCAGCGACAAGCAACAACAACCAGTTCCGTATTATTGACGCTACTGATATTAATGATGCTGGCGTTATCTCTGCAACCGCGCTGAAATGTTCAGGTGGATACGATACGACGGCACATAATTCATTGTGCAGTAACCGCGAAGAAACCGTCGTTGCCGTGAAGTTGATTCCAATATCAGATCCTTCAGTTGCAAAGATTCAACAGCGCTCAACTGAAGAGCAAGCCTCTGAACGTAAAGGGGGAAGCTTCGGATTAGGGCTTTTGATAGTGCTTAGTGCACTAGGGTTCCGTAGAAAATAGAGATTTTTGTCAGGAAGGGCACAAGCTCACAGATTTGGGTTTGTGCCTTTTTTATTGCTTGAGAAAGGCGAATAATTGATCGATTCTGTATTGGTGTGGTCATAAAAGATCCACACAAGTTTAATAGTTGTACGTTACACCAAAGTTACCGTATGAGGACAGAACTATGAAGAGACAAAAGCGTGATCGCCTAGAAAGAGCTCAATCGCAAGGATACAAAGCCGGTCTAAACGGTCGATCCCATGACGAATGTCCCTATCAACAGACGGAAGTACGCTCTTATTGGTTAGGTGGTTGGCGTGATGCTAGAAACGATAAACTTTCTGGTCTCTGCAAATAATTTCCCATACAACAAAGCTTGAAAAGGCTTATCGCTAGGAAAACAGCCCGAAACGGGCTGTTATTCGTTTAGAGATTCTATCTTTAAAACGCAGACGTATCTTGGAACAAGCCAACTTTAAGATCTTTGGCTACGTAGATTTCTTTGCCATCAACAAGTACGCGACCATCGGCTAAACCCATCACTAACTTACGGTTCACCACACGTTTCATGTTAATTTCGTAGGTGACTTTTTTAGCGGTTGGTAAAATTTGTCCTGTAAATTTCACTTCGCCAACGCCAAGCGCGCGACCTTTACCTTTACCGCCAACCCAGCCAAGGAAAAAACCCACCAGTTGCCACATGGCATCTAAGCCCAAGCATCCCGGCATCACTGGGTCTCCTGGGAAATGGCAATCAAAAAACCATAAATCAGGCGTGATATCGAGCTCAGCTAAGATCAAACCTTTACCAAATTCACCTTCAGTTTCTGACATCTTGGTAATGCGATCCATCATCAACATATTTGGCGCTGGAAGTTGAGGATAGCCCTCACCAAACAACTCACCTTGGCTTGACGCTAAAAGATCTTCTCGATTATACGAATCACGTTTGTTCTGCATTATTGATTACTCCATTTTTTGTTGGGTGCATGTTAGTGAACACGTGTACGCCAAACAACTCCGATCAGTGCCAGCTAAGCCAGTTTTTGATCCGTTCCACAATTCCGTGCGGTTGCACAAGTTTTTCAAAATTATCAATTCTTTCAGCGATCTTTGCGATCACGCTGTCTTCATCTTCTCCACGGAAAGGTTTACCCATGAGAAGAGGAATCGCTTCATCCACCGTCGAAACAGGCCAGATGTTGAATTCACCATTCTTAATGCTTTCTACAACTGATTTATGAAGCGCCAAGTGTTTCAGGTTCGAACTTGGCAAAATCACACCCTGTTCTCCAGTTAAGCCTTGGTGACAACAGACGCGATAAAATCCTTCAATTTTTTCATTCAGACCACCGACCGCTTGAACTCGTCCAAATTGGTCAACAGCGCCAGTAACGGCAATCTGTTGGTCAATCGGATACTCAGAAAGCGCACTCACTAATGAACATAATTCCGCCAGTGAAGCGCTATCACCATCAACTTCACTATAAGACTGCTCAAAAACAATCGAAGCAGAAAAGGGCAGAGAACCATCAAGATTCAAGGCGCTACTCACAAAAGCTTGCATAATCATCATGCCTTTAGCATGCAGGTTGCCGCCTAGCTCAACTTTTCTCTCTACATCCGCAATGTCACCATCACCAAAATGGATCACGCAGGAAATACGAGCAGGCTCACCGTAAGGCATTGGGTGCCCAGTTACTTCGATGACTGTCAAGCCATTAACTTGCCCGACTTGTTCACCCTGGGTTTCGATGATCACTTGACCGTCAAGAATGTCGTCTAGAGCTCTTTCGGGTAAATAAGACTCGCGCAGATAGCGTTTATCTAGAGCAATTTCAATATGTTCAGCGTCAATTAACGCTCCTTCAGACTCAAGGCGAGCTTCTTCAAGTAACGCTCGGTGCCACATTAAACAAAGGGGAGCGTAATGTTGATCTTCAGTATAACGAGCACCTGCCGTCATTAGAGACTGGATGGCAGAGCAGGTTAATGAAGGCAAATTGTACTGTTCACACAACCAGCGTAGGTAGCCGAGGTAATCTTCAATCGTTTCCTCTTCTATCTTGAGATCTAATTCGAGCTCTGAAAACAAACACAAACCTGAATGAATGTCAGCATCTAAAAAATCCAGATCGCCAAGTTGCGTGCGATCACCGACAACAATGAGTTTAACGTCGTAACTTGAACCTAAACGGCTAGGGAGCGGAGACTTTGGATCGCAATTGATAGGAGAGACAGTTTCACCCAAAACGGCGGCTTTTACTGTTGGCCAATAGCGTGGATTAGCTAGCAATAAATTCGCTGAAACAATCAAATAACCGCCATTCGCTTGTTCGAGATATCCTGACGTTTTATGAACTAGACCACCATGTTCAACTTTGACTTGGCCTAGAATCTCTGAGATATCTAACGTCTCTGTGCTTACGACAGGAACATCAAGCTCCTGCTCAAGTAATGCGTCTTTAAAGAGAGAGCGATAAATCGAGTTATCGGGAGCATTAATCAAGAGGATTCGACTAAACCCTTTAAGGTGAACAAACTGTTCAAGCGCGCTGGTTAAACGAGGCTGAATCTCGATCAGTGAAATGGGAGCTAGGTTAGGGTAGTTTTCAAAGACTTTGTTAAACTGCTCAAATTGAGGCGTTACACTGCGCCAGATGCTTTGGGTCATTGAGATATCGAACTGATTGAAAAGAGCCAAATTATATAGAAAAAGCCGAGCAGCGAACAGTGAAAGTCGACGATGATCTTTCTCGCTTTTTTGATAGGGAGAATTGCAAGTCTACAGACAGTGGGTTACGCTGTCACTGTATAACAATGGAAAGTGGCCGAAGATGAAATATCAACAACTTGAAAATTTAGAATGTGGTTGGAAATGGCAGTATCTCATCAATAAATGGAAGGATGGAGAGCCCGTTACTCGCTATATTGATAAAAGTGAAATTGAAGCTGCGGTACAGAAGCTCAAGGCGATAGAACATGAACCGACTCATGTACTGTCTTGGATTGAAGAACATATGTCTTCCGAGCTCGATAACAAACTTAAACAAGCGATCAGAGCCAAGCGTAAGCGCCACTTTAATGCAGAACAAATCCATACACGCAAGAAATCTATTGATTTAGATTACCGAGTTTGGGAAAAGTTATCCCTAAAAGCCAATGAGTTAGGTTGTACATTATCCGATGCGATTGAGTATCTACTCAGCGAGGCTTCAAGAAGTGAAAAGGCAAGCAAAACCGTCAACAGTTTAAAAGAAGATCTCAGTCGGTTATTAGCAGAATAAGGAGATGTCTCTTATGGATATGCTGTATGTAATACTTGTTGCGGCGATAATTATCTTCTGGCTAGTCGCGATCGATAGACCCATCTTGGTGGTCAGCTTCAAAGAAGGTCATCTTGTTCGTAGCAAGGGACATTTTCCGCCAACATTCAAACATAACCTTATCGATATCGCTCAACATGAACCTTTTTCAGGGGAAATTAAGGTGTATCAAAAAAGGACTGGAGCCAAGCTGGCGTTTTCGAAGCAAGTCCCGAAAAAGATCCAGCAAAGAATCCGCAACGTATTCCCACACCAAGGCTTTACACGCCAAAGCTCGACATTAAAGAAAGGTCGCTAAGCGTATTAATCATCCTTGCTCGACATCGTCATTGCAAGAAAAAGCTGGTTAAGCTCCAAACAGCACAAGTTCAAACTCGCCAAGAAGATATTTCGGTTACATTTTCCTCCTAGCTTAATCTTGGTGAGATGAATTTGATGAAGTTTTTGAGGCGAGTAATGTTGAGCATTTTCCTCACAATTTTTAGTCAATCAACGATTGCAGACGATGCGGAATTGAATCGAGTGGCAAAGAAAATCAAGACTCAAATTGAAAAGTCGATCAAAAAGAGCAAAAAACCACTTGAAGGTTACTGTGATGTTTTTGTTGATTTAGATTACACACATCCGAAAAATGCTGTCGTAAAGAAAGTTTCCACATTAGGTGACAACGAGCTTTGCTTAATTGCCAAGAAAACTATCAAGGTGGGCAATAAGTATGTTTATGATTGGCCTGAGAAATACATAAGGGTTCAGCTTGTTTCAAAATAGCTCAAGACCGAGGCTATATAAATAATTCTGTGTAACTGAGAACACATCAAAAAATGCATGCCTGGATATCATTTTACGGACATTGTCAATAAATGTAGTGCATTGGTGTTAAGCCATGGCGCCCATAGTGAGGCTATATTTAACTGCGTATTACGTGCATTATGTTAAATACGACATCAGAACGAGTTGATAACCCCAATCAGCTCCCTCTTTTTCATCAGGCATTAAACATAACTGCATTTACCATAAAATACCTAATAACTATATTTATCATTTGCCAATGTTAAGTATAATTATTAGCTTTAGCTTAAGAAGCGTTTAACGACATGCATGATGTCTTTGCTTCGGATTGGCTTTAGCACAATGTCATTCATCCCTGCATCTATACAGCTTTGTTTATCACTTCCTGCAGTATGGGCAGTAAGTGCGATGATTGGGATGTCAATATTCTTATCTCGAATTATCTTCGTCGCGGCAATACCATCCATAATAGGCATCGATATATCCATTAACACAAGATCAAACCCATGTTTTTTTTCTAAAAGATCCACGGCTTGCAACCCATTTTCAGCAATCGTCACATCATAACCTACCTTATTAAGCAAAAGTTGAATGACCATTTGATTGGTTTTAGTATCTTCAACAACAAGAATGTGATGATTTTTCAAATGAACACTTTGTTGTAATGTAAGATCATTCTGTTTAATACATTTTAAGCGAGATTGAAGTGGAATATTTAAAGTAAAAGTCGTGCCTACACTGATTTCACTTTCAACTTGGATTGTGCCTCCCATCAATTCAACTAAATGCTTGGTAATCGCAAGGCCTAATCCCGTTCCACCATAATTTCTTGTAATTGAATTATCAGCTTGAATAAAAGGAGTGAATAATTGGTTGACTCGTTTTCTTTCAATGCCAATCCCTGTGTCTTTGACTTGGAATATAACCCCATCCATGGTGTAGTCTAATACAATGTCTACTCGACCTTGTTTGGTGAACTTAATGGCATTACCAACAATATTAAACAATATTTGAGTGAGTCTTGCCGAGTCGGTGTAGTACTCTAATGTTGGATTCTTATTAGATTGAACATAAAAGTGCACACCTTTATCTTGCGCAATCTGTCTGTGATAAACCAAAGATTGGTCTAGTTTCTTTTCCAGATCCAACCAGTGACAGTGTAATGAAAAGTGCCCAGACTCGATTCGGCTTAAATCTAGAATATCATTGATAATAATGAGAAGTAGCTCAGCAGAATTCTCCATCTGTTCAAGCAACTCAATTTGATAACTTGTTGACTCTACTCTCAATATATCAATCAAACCAAGAACGGCATTCAAAGGTGTTCTTAATTCATGGCTCATCATTGCAAGGAAGTTTGACTTAGATTGATTCGCTTGTTCAGCTAATTTTTGCGCCAAGCGTAATTCGCGAGTTCTTATTTCCACGAGCTTTTGCAGCTCTTCTTTATGTTCAATATCTGAAATAGCCCTTTCTAACAACGGTCTAAAACGTGACAACGTCTCTTTTGCTTCTAAAGAAAATTGACCTTTATTATTCCCTAATAAAATCAGAACAGAATCGCTGATTTGAGCTTGAATTCCTGTAATCAAAGCGGAATAAATCGGCCTATCAATAGACTCAACTAAACACGAAAACTCATCTAACTTACAAGGTTCAAATAACAGAATACATTCACCATTAAGCACACGCTGAAATTTAGTTCCATTTGGCCAAAGCACATTGTTAAATGTTGAATTTGAGGCGATAGTTGTATGGAAATGATAGCAATTTTTATCTTTGGAAATAACAATAAAATCATCAAACTTAATATATCGATTCAACAATGTTTTTAATTCTTCAAAGATGTGATTTTTGTTGGTAGCGACACTGAATGCAGAGATGGCAGCTAGAATTACCCTATTTTCCTCCGCAAGCTGCTTTCCTCGCTCAATGCTTCTTTGTAACTCAAGAGTAAGTTCATTCACTTTTTCTGTGTATTCAGAATCCATTTTCATGCCTCATAAAATACAACAGATGAAATCATTAAGTTACCATGCGCATTTTCACCATTGATAAAACGGCCTTGCTCTCCAAATGTAAATGGGCAAATAAAAGCGCAACCATTTAGTTGCTCCATTATTTTTAGTTGAACCTTATGTATGTCTTGCCCCAGCCTTAACATGGATCCTGCACAGAATATAGTTAGAGACCCAAATAAAGCTTTATCTTGGTAACTTTTATAACTTGCTTCCTGAATAACACGGGTCACACGTTCAATGAGTTGATTTTGCGATCCCGTCATCAAACAGACTTGCTCTCCGACTTCCACATTAGCAAACATTTCAAGCCCACCATTTTCAGTTTTTCTAACCGGGTGGGTAAGCTTATATTGCGTTGAACAAGTCTCCCCTTTTCCAACAACTCTTCCCAGAGGGAAACGAGTTACATGTTCGAATAGATATTGTTCAGTAATTTGAATTCCCGAGTGATCGCCGACCCACTCTTTATATAGCCGACTCGCAGTTTCGTTATCGATCTCCTCAATCACCCTGCCTTTAGCTTTAGTAATGACACCAGAAAATTCTGTTGGAGAGTATCCGGCACTAAATCCACTAAAAACAGGCTGTGATGGAAACATCATTTGCAATGCAATGCCTTTATCGGTTGCGCCTTCCTGCGTAAAGATAGACCAATTTTGACTGATAAAATTATCCGCAGCGCTCCCTCCAATAATTGGGACTTGAGAACCAAACTTATTATCAATACTTTCAATTAATGCTTCTTCAATGCCAGGTGTGGCATGCAAAAGCACAAGACTAGGTAATTCTCCCGCTCTATTAGCATTTTCTAGTGCATTATCAATTGCCTGATCAACTAACTCAGAGATCGGGCTGTTATCAGACAGAGAGATCAAAGCAGTGCCATAGGCTGCTTGGGAATGGTCATAAATCCCCATTAATCCCACTGCCGGATTGGGAAAATAGCCATCCTGCGTCATCACACCACGAAAGGAAGAACACCCGATAATGGGGATATTGGGAAAAGCAGCTTTTAACACAGATGAAAGATGTTGAGCATCAAATTCTTCGGTGAAATAGCAGATTAAATTCGATAACCCTTCACCATCCATAGACTGTTGAAGTTCATGGATACAAGAATAGACATCAATTTGAGTAGAAACGGTTGTTTTTAGCCGCATTGAATGAGTTTTGTATACCTAAGATGACACTGTTTATACCTGATACATCGGATTGTTTAAATAGCGCCAATCTATGGTTGAGGCTTTGAGTGATGATTTTACGGTAGGTAACGCAGTTTTAGTGTGATGCCATGGTTAATTTTAAGCTCAATGTTTTCTTGATTTTTTGGGGAAAGTAACAACACTCCCGACTGATATTCAGCCACTCCATTTACTTGGAGTGACCATCGCTCATCCCATGGTGACAAGGAATACTTTGGGGCGTCTTGGGACTCGAGCTGAGAAACAGTAATACGCTTACCCTCTATATAGAATTGGCAAGGTTTCTCCATCCCACAGGTGATGAGCGTACCACTTTCATGTGAGAAGGTTCGCCATAGAAAAGCACTAATCAACACCTGCAAGGTGATTAGGATTTGAGCAAGTCTGGCTTTTGTAAGTTTTTCGGCTGCCATGAACGCGGGTTCCTCGTGTAACAAACTTCAAATTTTTGAAATAAAAGGCCAAAACCTGATGGAGTGTAAGGTTACTACACTGTCATTGAATTGTTAATTGAAGTATAGTTAGACGTTGAAAATGCCACTTTTTCATAAAGTCAGCAACAAAAATTAACAGTTTAGATGTCATTGTTTTTGTTGTGGATTTGGGTGGTGTTACGACGAAAGTCGTGTTGGAAGTAAAAGTGTAGTTAATTAAACATTGGAAGCATGCAAATGAGCCAAGAAAAGCAGCTTGAACAAAACTACAACTATACCGTGGTCCGCCAATTTACCCTGGTAACAATTCTCTGGGGTATCGTCGGTATGGCTGTAGGGGTTTTGATTGCCGCTCAATTAGTTTGGCCACAGCTAAACTTTGATACGCCGTGGTTGACGTACAGTCGCTTACGTCCTCTGCATACTAATGCGGTAATTTTTGCGTTTGGTACAAGTGCCCTGTTTGCAACATCATATTATGTTGTGCAGCGTACTTGCCAAACTCGTCTGTTCGGTGGACCGTTAGTTCCCTTTACCTTTTGGGGATGGCAAGCGATTATCGTTTCCGCTGCAATCACCTTACCTTTGGGTTACACCTCAGGTAAAGAGTACGCAGAACTGGAATGGCCAATCGACATCGCCATCGCAGCGGTTTGGGTCGCTTATGCGGTTGTGTTCTTTGGAACCCTAGTAAAACGTAAAACATCTCATATTTACGTGGCTAACTGGTTCTTCGGTGCCTTTATTATTACCGTTGCGGTATTGCACATTGTAAACAGTATGGCGCTCCCCGTTTCGATGGGTAAGTCTTACTCAATCTACGCTGGTGCCGTCGATGCCATGGTGCAATGGTGGTATGGTCACAACGCTGTAGGTTTCCTGCTCACGGCTGGCTTCCTCGGCATGATGTACTACTTTGTTCCTAAACAAGCTGAACGCCCAGTCTACTCTTACCGTCTGTCTATCGTTCACTTTTGGGCTCTGATTTCTCTCTACATTTGGGCAGGTCCGCACCATTTGCATTACACCGCACTACCTGACTGGACTCAGTCTTTGGGTATGGTAATGTCTCTCGTGCTGTTCGCACCCTCTTGGGGTGGGATGATCAACGGTATCATGACTCTTTCTGGTGCATGGCATAAGCTGCGCTATGATCCGATTCTTCGTTTCTTGATCGTTTCTCTGTCTTTCTACGGCATGTCTACGTTTGAAGGACCGATGATGTCAATCAAGACCGTCAATGCTCTATCCCACTACACCGACTGGACGATTGGTCACGTTCACTCTGGTGCGCTTGGTTGGGTAGCAATGGTGTCGATTGGTTCTGTATACCATCTGATCCCACGTCTTTTTGGACAAGAGCGCATGTACTCTGTCAGTCTGATCAATGCTCACTTCTGGTTAGCCACGATTGGTACAGTTCTGTACATCGTTGCAATGTGGATCTCCGGCGTAATGCAAGGTTTGATGTGGCGTGCAGTGAACTCTGACGGCACACTGACATACAGCTTTGTCGAGTCAGTGCAAGCGTCATATCCGTTCTATACCGTGCGTTTCATCGGTGGTTTCATCTTCTTGTCTGGGATGTTCCTGATGGCTTACAACGCCTATAAGACCATTTCTGCACCTAAAAATAGCCTAAAAGCTATTGTGCAACCGGCATAAGGAGAATTAAGCAATGAGTTCTAATTCTAATAATCGCCATGAACTACTTGAGCGTAATGTCGGCTTACTGGCTATTTTCATTGTTTTTGCCATCAGTTGGGGGGCTCTGGTTGAGATTACTCCATTGATTTTCCAAAAACAGACCACGGAAGAAGTACAGAACCTCAAACCTTATACTGCGTTGCAACTCGAAGGTCGCGACATTTACATCCGTGAAGGTTGTAACGTTTGTCACAGCCAGATGGTGCGTCCATTCCGTTCTGAAACCGAGCGTTATGGCCATTACTCTGTGGCAGGTGAAAGTGTTTGGGAACACCCATTTTTATGGGGCTCTAAGCGTACTGGTCCTGACTTAGCACGTGTGGGTGGTCGTTATTCTGATGAATGGCATCGTGTTCACCTATTGAACCCACGTGAACTGGTTCCTGAGTCAAATATGCCTGCATTCCCATGGCTGGCAAAAAACACTCTGGACGGTAAATACACGCAACAAAAGATGACCTTGTTCCGTGACAAGTTTGGTGTTCCGTACACAGATGAACAAATCGCAAATGCGACAAAAGATGTAGAAGGTAAAACAGAGATGGATGCCATCATTGCTTATCTTCAATCTCTTGGTCATGCAATGAAATAGCAGAGGTAATTATGGATATCGGTACTATTCACAGTATTTGGACCATAGTGCTGTTCGTATGCTTTATAGGCGTGGTTTGGTGGGCTTATGGCAAAAAGCGTAAAGCGCGTTTTGATGAAGCTGCAAACCTCATCTTCGCCGATGAAGAGCAAAATACCTCGAAAAACAAGGAGTGACTAAGTAATGACTACATTCTGGAGTCTTTGGATCATCGTGATTACTGTGGGTACTTTGCTCGGTTGCGCTATTCTGCTCGTTTGGTGTCTGAAAGACAAAATGGGTGTTGAAGAAGGCGTTGACATGGGCCATGAGTACGATGGCATTCGCGAGTTGAACAACCCGTTGCCAAAATGGTGGACCTATCTATTTATTGGTACTTTCATTTTTGCAGCCATTTATTTAACCCTTTACCCAGGTTTAGGCAGCTTTAAAGGCATTCTCGGCTGGCAAAGTTCAGACCAGACCATACGTTCTCTTGAAGAATCACGTGCTTCGATTGCTGCCGCACAGCAAAACAAGCAACTGATTCAGTATTCAAAAGAACTGGACGACGCTGAAGCCTACTATGGTGAAGCTTTTAAACGTTTGGCTTATCAAGACGGCACCACTAACTTACGCGAAATCCCCGATATCGCTGCCGATAGTGATGCTTTAAAAGTGGGTCAGCGCCTATTTTTACAAAACTGCTCTCAATGTCACGGCTCAGATGCTCGCGGCCAAAAAGGCTTTCCTAACTTGACTGATGATGCATGGCTGTACGGTGGCGAACCACAAGCGATTGTGACCACCATTCGCCATGGCCGTATTGGCCAAATGCCAGCATGGAAAGACATTTTAGGTGAACAAGGTGTGAAGGAAGTCGTTAGTTACACCTTAAGCCTGTCGGGTCGTTCTGTGAATGCTAAAGAAGCAGAAGCAGGTAAAGCTCGTTTTGCCGTTTGCTCTGCGTGTCATGGTACAGACGGTAAAGGTAACCCAGCCTTTGGGGCACCCAACCTAACGGATAATGACTGGTTATTTGGTGATTCACGTGCAGATGTAACAGAAACTGTGATGAATGGCCGTTCTGGCGTAATGCCTGCTTGGATCGATATCTTAGGTGAAGACAAAGTGCAATTAGTCTCTGCCTACGTATGGAGTTTAAGCAACTCAGAGAATAAGTAACATTCTAATAACAGCCCCTTTTCAAGGGGCTGTCTTTCTTATATTTTTTAGCCTCTTTTCGTTGTAGAGAACTTTCTTATGGTAAAGCCTTGGTATAAACAATTTTGGCCTTGGTTCCTGATCATACTACCTCTCACTGTAGTGATCTGGACGGTCGTCACCGTTATTGTTTTTGCAAATAACTCCGTTTCATTAGTCACTGAGGATTACTATAAAAAAGGTAAAGGCATTAATATTGATCTTACTAAAATCAATGTCGCCAAAGAGTTGGGATTGAACGCTACCGTTCACTCTGAAGGTAGTACGGTCATCATTGAATTCGACAAAGGTCAACTTGCTCACTTCCCTGCTATTCAAGCCATGTTTGCTCATCGCACACTACCTGATCGCGATTTTTCTCAGCTGATAACGGCAGATGCAAAAGGAATTTATCGCTTAAATCTGGAGAATGAACTGCAAGGCCCTTGGTTTATCGAACTGACTCCACATGATGGCCAATGGCTTGTCCAAGGTCGCGTCACCTTCCCCTCTTCTCCAACGGCATTAATGAATTAAGATCATGGACAAAACGTGTTATCACTGCGGTGAGGATGTACCTGCCGGCACAAATTTCCACGTTGATATTTTGGGTGAACAACGTGATATGTGCTGCCCCGGCTGCCAAACGGTTGCTCAAACCATTGTCGATAGTGGCCTCGTTTCTTACTACCAATTCCGCACCGCGCCAGCTGAAAAAGTGGAATTGGTTCCCGAGCAATTGAAAGCTTTGATTCACTACGACAATAGTGATGTCCAAGCCGAGTTTGTGCGTAACAAAGATGACCATTCTGAGGTGACATTGTCACTCGATGGTGTTTCATGTGCCGCCTGTGCGTGGTTAATTGAAAAACAGCTACACACCGAGCCGGGCGTCGTCTCTATTCGAGTCAATACTACAACTAATCGAGCACTCCTCAGCTGGGACCGAACCCAAACCCAGCTCAGCCATGTATTAGCTCAAATTCATAAACTGGGTTATAAAGCCGCGCCTTTTGAAGCTGACAAACATGAAGCGCAATACCACGATGCCATGAAAACATACTTGTATCGTCTTGGTATCGCGGGATTGGCGAGCATGCAGGTGATGATGCTGGCTGTCGCACTTTATCTCGAGGCGTTTGGCGATCTGGATGCTGAGTTTAAAAACTATTTCCGCTGGGTGAGCTTAATTTTTGCTACTCCTGTCTTACTCTACTCGGCACTGCCATTTTACCTAAATGCATGGCGCAGTATTCGTGGCCGCACTTTAGGCATGGATGTCCCCGTCTCTCTCGCACTCATCTTTGCTTATATAGCAAGCTTAGTCGCAACCATTACCGAACAAGGTGAAGTGTTCTTCGAATCGATCTCCATGTTTACCTTCTTCTTATTGGTAGGCCGTTTTTTAGAGATGAGAGCGAGACGTAAGGCGGCTGCCGCAAGTGGTAACCTATTGAAACTCATTCCCTCGATTGCAACAACGTTAGACGGTCAACAAGTACCGGTAAAAACGCTCAAGCCCGGCGACTGTGTACGAGTTTTGCCTGGTGAACACATTCCAGCAGATGGTGAAATCATTAATAACCGAGTTCATATTGATGAATCTATGTTAACGGGTGAGTCTTTACCCGTTGTAAAAGCGACAGGGGATCACGTCTTTGCTGGAACACTGAATGGTGATGAGTCGTTTGATCTGCGTGTCACCGCTTCAAAAGCCGATTCAGTCATTTCCAATATTGTGAGACTGCAAGATGACGCTCAATCCTCCAAGCCAAAAATTGCGGAAATTGCCGATATTGTGGCGCGTTACTTTGTTGCCATCATATTAGTTATTGCTGCAGGCACATGGTTTTTCTGGCATCAGGTACGACCTGAAGATGCGTTTTGGATTATGCTTTCGGTATTAGTCGCCACCTGCCCTTGCGCACTTTCTCTCGCAACACCGACCGCCTTGACCTGCGCGACCTCCAGTATGGGTAGCGTTGGGGTAATGTTACGCAAAAATCACGTGTTCGAAACGCTTTGTAAAGTGAATCATTTAGTTATCGACAAAACGGGTACCCTCACCCATGGCAATATTGAAATTAGCACTGTCGAAACACTGGACTCATTAACGAAAGAATCTTGTCTAGCGATAGCGGCTGAGCTTGAGAGCCATGCCAACCACCCAATAGCCAAAGCCTTTCGTCCTTATAAGGCAGAAAATGTCACGGTGAGCGAAGTAAGAAATATCATCGGAAGCGGGATTGAAGGTGTCTTTGCAGGACAAAAAGTCAAAATTGGCAGCGCAGAATTTGTGTTAGGCAATTCACTAGACTCCGCTCACAATTGTGTTTTCTTATCACTGGATGGACGACATATTGCCACCTTCCACTACCGAGATCCAATTCGTAAAGAAGCTAAAGCGTTTATAGAGAAATTCCATGCCGCAGGAATCAAAATCACTTTATTGACAGGAGACTCACAAACCAATGCACAAAGCGTTGCTAATGAGATGCAAATCGATAAGGTAGTCGCCCAAGCTAAACCCGAAGACAAGCTTACCTATCTACGAGAATTGAATAAAACCGACGTGACTATGATGGTTGGCGATGGTATTAACGATGCTCCAACACTAGCTGGTGCTCATATTTCTGTTGCGATGGGCGGAGGTACGGATGTCGCTAAAGCCTCAGCAGATATGGTACTCATTGGTGATCGCTTAGATAAATTACTTGAGGCAAGAGAGCTCGCGCTGAAAACGCGTAAAATCATTCGCGAAAACCTCGCTTGGTCGTTGGGTTACAATTTACTGATTTTACCTCTTGCCGTGGCAGGATTAGTCGCACCCTATATTGCAGTGGTAGGGATGTCGGGAAGTTCGATTATTGTCGTGACCAACTCACTTCGTCTGCTAAAAAAGCAAGGGAGATAACCGGTGGAAAGCTTATATTTGCTCATTCCAATTGCGATTGTGTTAGTTTGTGTCGCGGTCGGTATTTTTTTGTGGGCAGTCAAAAGTGAGCAATTCGAAGATCTTGAGCGCCAAGGCCACAACATCTTATTTGAAGATGAAGAGATCCAAGATAAGGATAAACGGTGAGTCCTGATTATTTGGGGGCTTGGGTGGTAGGCCTGCTGGGAGCAGGTCACTGTTTGGGCATGTGCGGCGGCATTAGCGCTTTGCTCACCCTTGATCCGTCTAAAAGCTCACCAGTACTGCTACTTTATTACAATCTAGGTCGCCTGCTGAGCTACGCCTTAATCGGCGGTATTGTCGGTGGCATCACCGCTTCACTGACAGAGCTCATTGATGTTCAATCCGCTTTAGTATGGCTTCGAATTTTCGCAGCTGTGTTGATGATTGTATTAGGCCTTTACATCGGACGCTGGTGGTTTGGACTACTGTGGCTTGAAAAAGTCGGCCAGAAAATCTGGCCATGGATTTCACCGCTAGGCAAAACTCTTTTACCGCTAAAAAAACAGTGGCATGCACTACCCTTCGGCCTTGTGTGGGGCTGGCTTCCTTGTGGTTTGGTCTACTCTATGTTGACTTGGTCTGCCGTGGCAGGCAGTTTCTCACAAGGGGCACTTATTATGTTGTCATTTGGGTTCGGCACCCTACCCGCCATGCTAGCCAGTGGCTGGGGAGCCAATAAATTAATGCATTGGCAAAATTCGCATTTATTTCGTCAATGTGCGGCAATACTGGTGATTGGGTATGGGCTCTTCACTGCCTACGACGCAGTAAAGCTGATGATTAATCTGGGTTAATTGTTTAGAGGTCGCTGATGTATTTTAACTACCCTTTAGGGTTAAGCGATGCTAAAATATTGACGTACATCAATTAGTGAAAGGTTGTTATGATTTCTGAAAAGCCTGCTGCGAAGCGCATTCAATCGGGTGGTTGTGCTATTCACTGTCAAGATTGCAGTATTAGCCAACTCTGTATCCCTTTTACCTTGAATGAGTCTGAGCTTGATCAGCTTGACCAGATCATTGAGCGTAAAAAACCGATCCAGAAAGGTCAGGAGCTGTTTAAAGCGGGTGACGAACTGAGATCTTTATACGCAATTCGTTCTGGTACGATTAAAAGCTACACCATCACTGAACAAGGTGATGAGCAGATCACAGCCTTTCATCTGGCTGGTGATTTAGTTGGTTTTGATGCAATTACTGGAGATCAGCACCCAAGCTTTGCTCAAGCGCTTGAGACCTCCATGGTTTGTGAAATCCCGTATGAAATCTTGGATGACCTGTCTGGCAAAATGCCGAAACTGCGTCAACAAATCATGCGTTTAATGAGTAACGAAATTAAAGGCGATCAGGAGATGATCCTGCTGCTTTCAAAGAAGAACGCTGAAGAACGTTTAGCGGCCTTCTTGTACAACCTTTCTACTCGTTTCTCTCAACGCGGTTTTAGCCCAAGAGAGTTTCGTCTCACCATGACACGTGGTGATATTGGTAACTACCTTGGTCTTACTGTTGAAACCATCAGCCGCTTGCTCGGTCGTTTCCAAAAATCAGAAATCCTAAGTGTTAAAGGCAAATACATCACTATTCTCAACCATGCAGAATTGATGGAATTGGCTGGCGTCTCTAAAGAATCTAAATAACTTCAATGATGTAGCTCTTAATGAGCTACATCATATTTCTTCCAAATACCTCTTCTTTTTACTAAAACTCTGCTCATAACTAAGCTAAAGTGAAGCTAACAAACCTCCTCACTGAACAAGGAGTTTCTCATGAGCATTTACAGTAAAATTCTTGTCGTGGCTGATATCAACCATGATGAACAACCTGCTTTGGCTCGGGCAATGCAACTGGCGCAAAAAAGCACCTCCGTCAGCCATATCACTTTCTTCCTATCGATTTACGATTTTTCTTATGACATGACCTCCATGCTTTCTCTCGAAGAGCGTGATGCCATGCGCAAGGGAGTGATCCATCAACGAGAACAGTGGATGCGCTCTATTGCAGAGCCTTATCTAGATAAATCCGTTCAGTTTGACATTAAAGTGGTGTGGCATAACCGCCCTTACGAAGCGATTATTGGTGAAATATTTGCGGGTGAACACGATATCCTGATCAAAGCGACCCGCAAACACGACATGCTAGAGTCCGTTATTTTCACTCCAACCGATTGGCACTTGATGCGTAAGTGTCCGACACCAGTCTTGTTAGTCAAAAATGCTGACTGGCCAGAAAATGCCAATATCATTGCTTCTGTGCATGTTGGCTCTGAGCTAGAAACCCATATTGATTTGAATGATCGTATGGTCGAACAGCTCCTTAATTTGAGCAAACGCTTAGGAGCGAGTCCTTATCTTGTCAACGCTTATCCAGTCACTCCAGCCAACATCACTATTGAGCTGCCGGAGTTTGATCCAACCACCTATACCGATGCGGTTCGAGGACATCACCTTACGGCGATGAAGGCTCTTCGCCAAAAACATGGCTTAAGTGAAGAGCAAACACTTGTTCAACAAGGATTGCCCGAAGATGTGATCCCAGAAGCGGCCAAACAGCTTAATGCAGCCATGGTGATTCTGGGCACGACAGGTAGAACGGGACTTTCAGCGGTATTTATCGGCAACACCGCAGAACATGTCATCGATAAAATTAACTGTGATGTCCTTGCCCTCAAACCCAATGGCTACGTAAGCCCCCTCGATCCACAAACAGCCATTTAATTCTCCTCAGTAATCCCTGCCGTATGGCAGGGATTTTTTATCTCTTCATGCTATAGATCTAGCATCTCTTCTATTTATCCGTATCATACGCACTTCATTTTGTTCTGAGATTTAAGATAGCAAGCAATGACAGCGCAAACTCAAGAGTTGACCAAAGCTCAACAATACAATTTCAATAAGTTGCAAAAACGTATTCGTCGTAATACTGGTCAAGCAATTGCAGACTTCAATATGATCGAAGATGGCGACCGGATTATGGTATGTCTATCTGGCGGTAAAGACAGCTTTACCATGCTGGATATTTTGATGAGCCTGCAGAAAAGTGCGCCTATTTCTTTTGAATTGGTTGCTGTCAATCTCGACCAAAAACAACCGGGATTTCCTGCGCATGTCTTGCCTGAATACTTAGAGAGTCTGGGGGTTCAGTACAAGATCGTAGAAGAAGACACCTACTCCATCGTGCAAGATAAAGTCCCTGAAGGCAAAACCACCTGTGCACTATGCTCTCGCCTGCGTCGCGGTATCTTATACCGTACCGCCAAAGAATTAGGAGCAACCAAGATTGCTTTAGGTCACCATCGTGATGACATCTTAGAAACTCTGTTCTTGAATATGTTCTACGGCGGCAAAATGAAAGGTATGCCACCTAAGCTAGTATCAGACAACGGCGAACATGTGGTTATTCGCCCGTTGGCCTACTGCCGTGAAAAAGACATCATCAAATATTCAGATATGCGCGGCTACCCGATCATTCCATGTAACTTGTGTGGCTCACAGCCTAACTTACAGCGCCAAGCGGTAAAACAGATGCTTAATGACTGGGATAAGCGCTTCCCTGGTCGTATTGAAACCATGTTTAGAGCCATGCAAAACGTGGTACCAAGCCACCTTGCGGACTTCTCTTTGTTCGATTTTAAATCGATTGATAAAAACTCTGGCGTCATTAATGGTGGTGATATTGGCTTTGATAAAGAAGAAATTGCACCGCAAGTCGTGGAAGATGAAGACTTAGTGATGGAGTTTGATCCATCACTCCAGTTAAATGTCACCAATATCTAGGTGGCTTCAAAAGCATAAAAATAAACAAAGGCTGTCTACTGACAGCCTTTGTTTTATGTCTTTCAATCGCTAAAGCTTACTTTTTTGCAGAAGGTAAGTAAGGTAAAACTCGCAAAGCTGGAGCCGGCAGTTGCATCCACCCTTCTTTACCAATTTGCGTTAGCGCTACTTGCGCCTTGTGATTCACAATAGCAATCGATTGGCCATTACTGAACGTAATCATGCCCTCTGTCTCTGGGGCGAATTCTAAGGTGACGCCTTCAACCGCGGGCGTAAACCAACTGGCGAACATACCGCCAAGCTGTTCAAGCATTACCTGCATCTGCGGCAACAAGACCTCAACTTCCTGATAAGTCACCTTACCCTCAAACGACTTTTTCGCCATCACCACCATAGAATAATCACAGCGTTTATCTTGCGGTGTATTCACAAAAACCAGTGGATTCGCCTGTCTCAGATTGTTATCGAGTGGGATCACCAGCTCATTACTAGGGCCAATGGGTAACTCTTCGTAGTGTTCTTCCTTTTCCATCCACGCTTTTTCTATCACGCAGTTTTGTTTACTCTGTGCATCAACAAAGAAAATCCCCATTTTTACATCAGGATGATCTTCTTTTGTGTTGCTTTTCATTTGAGAGAACAACTTGCTGTAGGTAAACATATATTGCTGCGCCAAAGCTGGAGCACTTAGGCTTAAAAACAAAGGGGCAAGTAGGAGGTAAGATTTTGACTTCATTCTAATTATCGTTCCAATATTCTTGATTCGCTAACATCATGGCTTGTAAATCACGCACATAGGCTTCACCACGCTCGGAATATTTTAAAAGGCCATTGCTCATCGCTTTAGCACTTTCATCGCTGTTGGGATTGATTTTCTGCTGGCGAAGCTGAAAGCGTATTTCACGTAATTCTCGATAAGCCGGATTACGATTGACATTCATAAAATAGCTTTGAATTGAGTCTTGAACGCTGTCAAATTTAGCCACTTCATGGAACGCTCCCTCCGCTCTCGCTAACGGTACTAAGCCACATCCCACGCTATAACACCATTGACCAAAATAGTTGTTGGCTTCTTTGGCAAATCTTGAGGTTCCCCATGCCGACTCATTCGCAGCTTGAGTTAAGACTAAGGCTTCAGGTATCACATCGACGCGATGAAACATTTCCTGTAACCAAGCGTTATCAACGTTGTTTTCTATCAGTGCCACAGAATACGCAGTGGCTAAATGTTGTGCTTGTGCCAGATTGTGAGATGAGAGCTGACCGTCAGCAAAATCCTTTTTTATTCGCTTCAACAGTGTTCGCTCTTGAAGAATCCGCGAATTTTCATACCTCACACCGGGTTTTAAGTAATTAAAAAAAGCCTCTTTCCGCTCAGCAATGTCGTGGATTGCAGAGAAATCAGGGGCTGCACCGACCACTTCTCCTCTGAGCAAAGGTAACTTGAACTTCTTCGGTTTCTCAAATCGATACACGCCAAACATGGCGATAACGACAATGATTAGCCAAACCAGGGTAATGGTTATTCGCTTATGCATCAAAAATTCCAGAAGAGTTGTTGCTATCAGGTTGGTCAGGCTGAGCTTGATCCGTTGCGATGATTTTCAAGCGAATGCCAAACATGTTGCGATAAATGATGCCTTTTACATGAAAGAAGAAAGGCAAGAACAACACTAAACCAATACCGTACAGAAGTACGGCCATCATGAACAGCACCATCAAGATCGAATAGATAGCGATTAACGGGAAAATCTTTTTATTCACTGCTCGCAATGACAATAACAAAGATTGCATAGGTGGGACTTTCTTTTCACAAATCAGTAGTAATGAGTTACTGAAAGCCACTGAGAGATACATAGAAAGGAATGGCAAAATCATCCCTGCCACACCTTGTAACAATAAACTGAACAGAGTGGCGAGGATAACAGGGATCGTAAACTGTAATCCTTTCGTGATATGCCGAGTTTGGGTTTTTAGCCCTGCCGCGTGACTCATCGCCATTAAACTGATGCCTGCATAAATCGGCGCGCTGATCACTTCATAGCTAAAGTTAGCAATAAACATGGCTTGGACTAGGCCTTCGGGCAGCGCACCGCCCTCCTGAAACACAGACAGAATCACGGAGAGATCGCCGATCTGCAATTTGAACGCAAAATAAAAAATCGCCAACTGCACCAAAATCAGCGCAAAAATGGCAGGCGTGAAATTAATAAAGTGCTTGACTGTAATACCCCAAGCTTCCTTGAGTACATCACCCACTTTTAATTCATAACTTCCCGATAGCGCTTTCTCTACCGAGCCGCCAAGATTGAACTCTCTTTCGATATCGTTATTCATAAAATGCCCTAGTTCGGTCGAATGCGCGGATAACGTCACGCTTCAACGTGAAAATTGTGTTCATTATACTGAAATGCTGCTCAGGCTAAAATCTGATTACCAATATCATCTTGCTTTATTGTCGATATGATTGATAATTAACCGCTTGATAGCATTAAGAGTTAAGCAAAATCAGTATGCTAGACAAACTCTATTCAAACTGGCAAAAATTTTTCTGTTTCAAGGTGAGAAAAAGACTTTGAAATCGTGCTCTTGGTGTTTATGATGCGCCCCTTATTTTTGTTTAACTACAGGTCCAACAAGTAGGATTTTCTACAGGCCGAGGTGGGAGAAATACAGACGTTGAACGAACAACATTCAGTAGGAAAGCCAGTCATTCGTTTATCTGGCATTAGCAAAAGTTTCGATGGTAAGGAAATCATTGGTAACCTAAATCTTGATGTGAATCATGGCGAGTTCTTAACCATCCTAGGTCCATCGGGCTGTGGTAAAACGACGGTGTTAAGAATGATTGCTGGTTTTGAAACTGCAGATCAAGGTGAGATTCTGCTAGATGGTCAAGACGTTACTCAAGTTCCTGCTGAACAACGACACGTCAATACGGTCTTCCAAAGCTATGCTCTATTCCCCCACATGACAGTGTTCGAAAACGTCGCTTTTGGTTTGCGCATGCAAAAAGTCCCTCAAAGCGAAATCGAACCTCGTGTGATGGAAGCACTACGCATGGTGCGCCTTGCCGAAATGGCACAGCGTAAACCGCATCAACTTTCTGGTGGCCAGCAGCAGCGTATTGCTATTGCGCGCGCAGTGGTTAACAAACCTAAAGTACTGCTACTTGACGAATCGCTCTCCGCTTTGGATTACAAATTGCGTAAACAAATGCAGAGCGAGCTCAAACAACTACAACGTCAATTAGGCATTACCTTTATCTTCGTTACTCACGATCAAGAAGAAGCGCTGTCTATGTCAGATCGCATCATCGTTATGCGTTCAGGCAAAATTGAACAAGACGGCTCTCCTCGTGAAATCTACGAAGATCCAAAAAATCTCTTTGTTGCTCGTTTTATCGGCGAAATCAACGTATTCCAAGCAACGACCATAGATCGTATCGATGAAAAACGCATCCGTGTTGACATCGAGGGTATCGAGTCGATTGTTTACTATGACGATGAAGTGAAGGCTGGTGACAAGCTGCAAGTGCTCCTCCGTCCTGAAGACTTACGTATCGAAGAAATTAAAGAGTCAGAAGAAAAAGGCATTGTAGGTCACGTGACTGACCGGACTTACAAAGGCATGACTCTGGAATCAGTGGTAGAACTGGAATCCGGTATGTGTGTGATGGTTAGCGAATTCTTTAACGAAGATGATCCAGATGTTGATCACTCTATCGGACAGAAAGTTGCCGTCACTTGGGTTGAAAGCTGGGAGGTAGTCCTCAATGATGAGCAAAAAGCTTAATCTACAAAATGCGATTGTTACCTTAATCGTAGGTTGGTTAGTGCTGTTTGTACTCTTCCCCAACCTGATGATTATTGGTACCAGTTTTCTGACTCGTGATGAAGCGAACTTGATTAAGTTCGTGCTCACCTTTGAAAACTACACGCGTCTGCTTGATCCTCTGTACGGAAAAGTCATGCTGCACTCGTTCTACATGGCGATTGTTGCAACGTTAATCTGTCTAGTGATTGGCTATCCTTTTGCGTACATAGTGGCGAAAATGCCTGAAAAATGGCGTCCATTTATGCTGTTTTTGATCATTGTTCCTTTCTGGACCAACTCACTAATCCGCACCTATGGTTTAAAAATCGTACTCGGCACGCAAGGCATTCTTAATCAAGCACTGATGTCGCTGGGCCTGATTGATGCCCCCCTGCGCATTATGTTTACCGAAACAGCCGTCATGATCGGTCTGGTATACATTTTGTTGCCGTTTATGATCCTTCCGCTCTATTCGGCTATCGAAAAGTTGGATGGCACTTATATTGAAGCGGCGCGCGATCTCGGTGCCAACAAGTTTCAAACCTTGGTTCGCGTGATTTTACCTCTGACTATGCCTGGCATTATTGGTGGTTGTCTGTTGGTTCTACTCCCAGCCCTCGGTATGTTCTACATCGCAGACCTACTTGGCGGTGCGAAAAACCTACTGATCGGTAACGTGATTAAGAGCCAAGTGCTCAACGCCCGTGACTGGCCATTTGGTGCCGCAACCAGTATTGCCCTGACTCTGGCCATGGCGATCATGCTGTACGCCTACTATCGTGCAGGTAAACTTTTGAATAAGAAGGTGGAGCTAGACTAATGGGACGTTCAATTAGATTTAGCTTTATGAGTTTGGTGTACTTATTTTTGTACCTACCAATCATTGTTCTGATTGCAAACTCATTTAACGAAAACAAGTTTGGTATCAAATGGGGGGGGGTTACCACCAAGTGGTACCACGCACTGATGAATAACGACAGCTTAGTGCAAGCCGCTTGGCACTCCATCAACGTAGCCGTATTTTCTGCTACTGCAGCAACCTTGATCGGTAGTTTGACAGCGGTCGCCCTGTTCCGCTACCAGTTTAAAGGTAAGAAAGTGGTGAGTGGCATGCTGTTTGTCGTGATGATGTCACCCGATATCGTGATGGCTATTGCACTGCTTGCCCTATTCTTAGTGCTGGGTGCACAACTGGGCTTCTTTACCTTGTTGATTGCGCACATCACTTTCTGTCTGCCTTTCGTTGTGGTGACGGTTTACACACGACTCAACGGCTTTGACGTTAAGATGCTTGAAGCAGCAAAGGACCTTGGAGCTGGTGAATGGGTCATTTTAAAGAAAATTATCCTGCCACTGGCGAAACCTGCCGTAGCCGCAGGTTGGTTACTGAGCTTCACCCTATCTCTGGATGATGTGATCATCAGTTCATTTGTGACTGGGCCAACCTACGAAATTCTGCCATTGAAGATATACTCAATGGTGAAAGTGGGTATTTCACCTGAAGTAAACGCACTGGCAACCGTCATGCTTGTGGTTTCTTTAGTGCTTGTTATCGCTTCACAGTTGTTAGCAAGAGAAAAAGTGAAGTAGAATCCACGTCCGTTTGGAAACACGCGAAACAGAATGACGGAAGTCATTCTGTTTTTCTTTGCAACGCCCAAAAGGGCAACGTTTAGTTTGGAGCTAACGTCGATGAAAAAACTGGCTACTCTTTTAGCAGGTAGCGCATGTGCGCTTTCTCTGTTGTCTGGCACAGCGGCAGCGGAAGATAAGGAACTGGTGTTTATGAACTGGGGGCCGTATATCAATAGCAGCATCCTAGAACAGTTCACCAAGGAAACGGGAATCAAAGTGATTTACTCAACTTATGAGTCAAATGAAACTTTGTATGCAAAACTCAAAACGCACAATCAAGGTTATGATCTGGTAGTTCCTTCTACCTACTTCGTGGCAAAAATGCGTGATGAAGGGATGCTGCAAAAGATTGACAAATCTAAGCTGAGCAACTTCAAAAACCTAGATTCCAACTACCTAGACAAACCTTACGACCCAAACAACGACTACTCAATTCCACACGTTGTAGCGATTACCGGTCTCGCGGTTAACACCGACATGTATGATCCTAATGACTTCCAAAGCTGGGGCGACCTATGGAAGCCTGAGCTAAAAGGTCAACTGATGTTGATGGATGATACGCGTGAAGTCTTCCATATCGCTCTGCGCAAACTGGGTTACTCAGGTAACTCAACGGACGACAAGCAGATCGATGAAGCGTATGCCGAGCTACAAAAGCTGATGCCAAACGTACTGGTTTTCAACTCTGATAACCCTGCAGCTCCTTACCTTTCAGGTGAAGTAGGTCTTGGTATGCTGTGGAACGGCTCAGCAGCGGCGGCACAGAAAGAAGGTTTACCAATCAAGTTAGTCTTCCCGAAAGAAGGCGGTATTGGTTGGGTTGATAACTTCGCCATCTCTTCTGGTGCCAAAAACGTCGATGCAGCACACAAGATGATCGATTTCTTGTTACGCCCTGAAATTGCAGAGCAAATTTCACGCGACACAGGTTATCTGACTGGCGTTAAAGCCTCAAACGACAAATTCCAAGATGTCGCACCACTGTTCCCGTCTCAAGAAGATCTGGACCGTGTTGAGTGGCAATCTGCCGTTGGCGATAAGACAGTGAAGTACGAAGAGTACTTCATGAAGTTGAAAGCTGGCCAATAAGGTCTAAGAAAAGCATCAAATAGGCAGCCATTGCTGCCTATTTTTTTTTATCTTGTTATACTCTCCTCTCCAACGCCTAGTTAGGTTCTTTCTATACACTATGGGAACGTAATGAAAAATAAACTGTTTGCGAGTGCTCTGTGCGCAGCAGCATTGTTCACCACCAATGCAATGGCTAAAGACCAAGAACTTTATTTCTACAACTGGTCTGAATATATCCCGAGCGAAGTCCTAGAAGACTTTACCAAAGAAACCGGAATCAAGGTTATCTACTCTACCTACGAATCCAATGAAAGCATGTATGCCAAGCTCAAAACGCAAGGCGCTGGTTATGATCTTGTGGTTCCTTCCACTTATTTTGTCTCTAAGATGCGCAAAGAAGGCATGCTGCAAGAGATTGACCATTCAAAACTTTCACATTTCAAAGACTTGGATCCAAACTATCTCAATAAGCCTTTTGATCCAGGCAATAAATTCTCTATCCCTTATATCTGGGGAGCGACGGGTATCGGCATTAACACCGATATGCTGGATAAAAAATCACTCAAAAACTGGGGCGATCTGTGGGATGCCAAATGGGCAGGGCAATTAATGCTGATGGATGACGCTCGTGAAGTCTTCCATATCGCTCTGAGTAAGCTGGGATACTCGCCTAACACGACCAATCCCAAAGAGATTAAAGCCGCTTACCGTGAGCTGAAAAAGCTGATGCCAAATGTCTTAGTGTTTAACTCTGACTTCCCAGCCAACCCTTACCTCGCTGGTGAAGTGTCACTAGGTATGTTATGGAATGGCTCAGCGTATATGGCCCGCCAAGAAGGCGCACCAATCCAGATTATCTGGCCTGAAAAAGGCACCATTTTTTGGATGGACAGCATCTCGATTCCTACCGGAGCCAAAAATATCGAGGCCGCCCACAAGATGATTGATTTCTTACTGCGTCCAGAAAATGCTGCAAAAATCGCCTTAGAAATCGGATATCCAACACCAGTCAAAACCGCGCATGACCTACTGCCCAAAGAGTTTGCTAATGACCCAAGCATCTACCCACCACAATCGGTGATAGACAATGGCGAGTGGCAAAATGAAGTTGGAGAGGCTAGCGTGCTTTACGATGAATATTTCCAAAAGCTAAAAGTGAACGATTAAGCCTTTTCTATCACCCATTAAAAAGCCACCGACGACGGTGGCTTTTTTGTATCTTCAGAATGCGATTCACTCTAGAGAGTGAAAAAGCGAACGCTCAAGTCATGTGACGAAAATAATCGATTTAATTCAGCCTGATAGATTAAATCACTTATAAACCTATCTCTTCTGAGAGCGCCTTAATCTCTTCCAGATCCATTTGATGCACACGGATCATCTGATCAATTTGGCTTACTCGTGAATTCGCTTCATCTTGTTTATCACAGGCATCCGACTTCGCATCCCAAGATTTCCCTTCAAGATAAATATCACACTCTTTTTTCAGTACTTTGAGCTTTGGAACCAGAGAATCGCGTTCTTTTTGTAATCCCTCGAGTTCTTGTTTGATTTTTAGTTCACGTTGGAACAACTCTCGAGAACGCTCAAGCATGGTCACTTGCATATCGGCTTGACGATTAAGCTGATTATTTTGTGTATTGGCCAGTTCCAATGCCATTTTCTGCTCGTTCAGTTGCTGTTCTAAATTAAGATTTTGCTTTTCGAGTTCAGCGACGTATTTATCACGCTGTACAGCCTCTGCCTGCCACTCTTCTCTTTGCTTCTCTAAAGCCTGATCCATTTTATGTTGCCACACATCCTCTTGATTTTTCTCAGAAAGCTCAGCCGCTTTAGAAACTTCTGCTTTCGCATTATTGAGTTGTTCAAGCTGGTTTTGCAGTGCTTGGTAAGACGTCTCCCAACGACTGGTGGTGACAGAGGAACCAATCAGACCACCCAAGGCAATACCTAATACTGCAGCAATCGCGATATAGAGATAGCTCTGTTTATCTCTTCGTTCGATAACAACAACTTCTTCGTTGTCGTCAAACTCATTATGTTTATTCACGCTCGCTCCTCTTGCGTCAGCGAATCAGTTCAGAAATCATCAAGAAGGCCGTATAGGTGACAAAGGTCGCCAAAATAACGATAACGACCCCCTTCTGCAATTTTTCATTGGTATGGTAGCGAATCAACACAAACGCTAATGCTATCAATAAGGCTATTGCAATTAATCTCACCATCTCCCGCCTCCAAGCGCGATTATCTTATAACACTTATACGTAGTTTAACGTCAGAGAAAAGTGGATTAGCAAAAGACTTGCGCAACATTTCATCAGTTGATTTCTTTTGTAGGTGACATCACATTTTCTTTCCGCTAGTATCCGCCTTGCAAATCGTTTTATTCAAGACGATTGTTCCGTTGAAGACTGCAGGAGAGTGGTTGTTAACCAGATTTTAACATCTGAGCCAAATAACCCGCCGAAGAAGTAAATCTTTCAGGTGCATTATTCTTAGCCATTTATTGGCAACGAATAAGCGAGGACTGTAGTTGGAGGAACCTCTGGAGAGAACCGTTTAATCGGTCGCCGAAGGAGCAAGCTCTGCGCATATGTAGAGTGAAACTCTCAGGCAAAAGGACAGAGGAGTGAAAGGCCAATCTTTTAGTGAGCTCGCTAGAGCTCTGCTGTGCATTTTTCGCACCCTTTCTCTCTTCTCCTTATGTTTATTTTTTAAGGGGAAATCATGAATAACCTGCAATCTTTTCTGCAAACTGTTGATAGTTTAGTGTGGGGTCCACCACTGTTAATTCTTCTGGTCGGCACCGGTGTCTATTTCACCTTCCGCTTGGGCTTACTGCAATTTCGACGCCTGCCGACGGCTTTAGCTATGGTATTTGGCCGCGAAAAATCTTCAGACAAACAAGGTGATGTATCAAGCTTCGCCGCATTGTGTACTGCTCTTTCTGCCACCATTGGTACAGGAAACATCGTGGGTGTTGCGACCGCAATCAAGCTCGGCGGCCCAGGTGCCCTGTTCTGGATGTGGCTCGCCGCCCTGTTTGGCATGGCAACCAAATACGCAGAATGCTTACTCGCGGTGAAATATCGCCAAATCGATGACAAAGGGCAAATGGTCGGCGGGCCAATGTACTACCTGCGTGATGGTGTGGGTTCAAAAACACTGGCAGTATTATTTGCTGTGTTTGCCGTAGGGGTTGCCTGCTTCGGTATTGGTACTTTCCCACAAGTGAACGCGATCTTAGATGCCACTCAAATCTCTTTTGGCGTCCCTCGTGAAGCCTCTGCGGTGGTACTGACCGTACTGGTTGCCATTGTCACTATCGGTGGTATTCAATCCATCGCTAAAGTGGCAGGAAAAATGGTTCCTGCGATGGCGCTGTTTTACATCGTCGCCTGCTTAAGTGTGATTGTTACCAATGCGGACAAACTCGCAGAGGCAGTGGAATTGGTGCTGGTATCCGCGTTCACCTCGACTGCTGCGACAGGTGGATTCTTAGGTGCGAGCATTATGCTCGCGATTCAATCGGGTATTGCTCGCGGCGTGTTCTCCAATGAATCTGGCTTAGGCAGTGCGCCTATGGCGGCGGCGGCGGCGAAAACTGACTCCTGCGTTGAACAAGGTCTTATCTCTATGACGGGGACCTTCTTCGATACCATCATCATCTGTACGATGACTGGCTTGGCTCTCATTCTAACGGGCGCTTGGCAAAACGATCTTTCCGGTGCAGCGATGACCACCTACGCCTTTGCCACAGGCTTAAATGCACAAACTATCGGTCCGATGCTGGTTTCCATTGGTTTGATGTTCTTTGCCTTTACGACCATTCTGGGTTGGAACTACTACGGCGAACGCTGCATGGTGTTCTTATTCGGAACCAAAGCGGTACTGCCTTATAAAATCGTCTTTATTGGCTTGATTGCCTCAGGCGCATTCCTGCACCTCGATTTGATTTGGATTATCGCCGACATTGTAAATGGTTTAATGGCCATTCCGAACCTTATTGGCCTTGTTGCCTTACGCCATGTGGTCGTGGAAGAAACGAAGCAATATTTTGCCGCGCGTTATCAATACACCGAAGCCGAAGCCCAAGTTCAATAATACCTAGTCGGTCTAAGCACAAAGAAAAAGCGCCCAACGGCGCTTTTCTACTTTTAAACCTTTATTACAAGCTAGGCTTGAGGTTTCTCTAAGAGCAGTTTGATACCTAATGCGACCAAAACAACTCCCGTTGTACCTTCCATCCAACGCATAAAAGAAGCGTTTTTCAGAAGGTTTTTAGCGCTACTCAAAGCACCGGCTAAACCACATTGCCATACCATCGCAATCGCAAAATGAATCAACGCCATCAACAAAGATTGCGCTAACGGTGAATAGTCAGGATTAATGAATTGAGGCAAAAAAGCTAAGTAAAAGACGGCAGTTTTCGGGTTCAGCACATTCGAGAGGAAACCTTCACGCAGCGATCGGGTTAAACGAAATTGTGCATGAGCTAGGCTCGCAACCTCAATGCCCTGCCCTGTTTTCATTAATGATCGCAAGCTCGAAATGCCCAACCAAATCAGATAAGCCGCTCCCACCATTTTAACGATTTGAAATAGCTCAGCTGATTGAGCAAGAATCGCAGAGATACCAATAGCAGAAAAAGTGGCGTGAACGAATAAGCCAAAACAGATACCCAAGCTGGTCGTGCATCCATCGGCAAACCCAGCCCGCGAAGTGTTACGGATCACCAAAGCAGTATCTAGCCCCGGTGTTAAAGTCAAAATAGTAATAGCGATAAGAAAAGCTTCGAAATTCTGGATAACCATATCAATCCTTGACGGAAAATCAGCAAGCCTTTCTTATACCGCAAAGCCTCTCATGTGTCTTATGAAGATTTTTCAACTCACGCTAAGTTACTCGCCAAGCGTTTTAATCTCATTGATGGAATAGACTTTATTCACTTTATCCCAAGGGATCGGCTCTAGCTCAACACCTGCATCCTTAGCGCGTTGTTGGATATTTCTAAGATAAGAAGATTCTTTATATGTATCGGCTTTAAACCCATTGCTATCACGATCAGGAGTTTGGTCAGGAGCTAACTCCGTAAGATAAATAGTCTCTCCGCAATCACTCAACCATACCTTCGCTCGCCCATTGGGCAATAAACCAAAAACAAATTGAGTACGATAACAAGATTCAAAGACAGCTCCATCGCTTCGAGTGTAACTGACCTCTGTAGCACTCAACTGTTTTACATTTTCAGGAATATCATACTTAGTGACGTAAAACTTAGTATCAAATAAAGAAACCCAATGTACGTAGAGCGTATCAGGAAGATGATTAGTACCAATACCAATTTGGTTTCTGCTTGTAATACCTAATGCATGTGGAAGCCCAAATCCGTCATACTCTGGAAATCTATTACGTATATACTCAATATCGCTATCACTCATACGGGGGATAATATTATGAATTAATACAGTCCAGTTTTCTTTTTCATTAACACCATATATTTGGGTAATTTTTACTGGATAAAACGAAGGCATTGTTACACCTACATACCAAGCTTTACCGGGAACAGAAGCCGCATTAGACGAGCAAGCACTCAATAAGACAATGGATAGTATTAGAAACGACCTTTTCATTTTCCTTCCTCACATAAATAGCTAGCTCTTTTATAACAATGTTCTTTTTTGTCCCACAACGGAGACATTCCAATATCATCACCCGATGAATGGTGAAAAAGATTTAACGCCATGAAACTTCTCTTTAGCTCTGGGGTTGAGAGTTTCTGCTTCAACTCTGAATATTGCCCATTTTTAGCTAGTTCTAGTACGCTTTGATTGATCTTGGCAAAGCCGCTACCATAATCTTCGATGTTGTAGTGACGCATATCTTTATTATCCCAGACTTCGGAATTTTCGTCGGACATGGGAACTCCATGAAACTCTGCCAAACCGTACATTAAACGTAAGTATAAACGTGAGAGGTCACCTTCTACTTGACGTTGAATATAAAGTTTGCCTGTCACTCGCCCACCATCGTTCTTACCTTCTTGGCGAACGTCCAACGGCTCAATCACGTAATCCTCTTCTTGCCACCCCGTAAGCCTATCTCGTACTTTATATTTTTCTAGCTCATTTAACACATACTGCTTAGTTTTCTCTTCGTCCCAGCGATCGGAAAACGTACGACTCACACGCTTAACAAGCTTCTTCTCTAAAACAGGTAACAAATAGTCTGGATTGTCAAAACTGAGCCTAGAGTGATAGCCGCCCCCAATATCTGAGTGAGCGCCTGGCAAAACAAATTCATGAAAATGTTCTTCATCCGTAGAATTGAGATGGTTCAAACTAAAATTATCTCGGCATTCAATGGTCGGATCCGCAGTTAAATGTACGGCACGCCTCACCCGCCTAGGATCAATCCATAGTCTTACATCACCATTGTCCGTATGCGTATTGAGATCTAGGCCAAAAGAGGAGTTTTTAGAGAAAATATTGACTACTGAAGCCACTGTATCAAACAAACCAGCAAAGGTAATTTCACAATTGGCTTTTAATTCATTCGATTCATTCCAATCGAAACCATACACTAGCGGAAATTTAGCTTCCTGACATGCTTTTGAAAACGTAGTCGAAAATTCACCCTTTTCACCATCCAGCACCACATTAACAAAATGCCTTGCTGCGGCAGCTCCTCGACTAAAACCAAACACATCGAGTTGAAGCTTTTCGATTCCATCTGCTTTTATTCCGAGCCCATCTTTGACTATAGTCGCTACTTTATCCATATTCTTAGAAAGAGCTTCAATTCCCGTTGTAACTTTAGCCGTTACTCCATACTTACCAATTCCTAAGCCTTGCCCGACAACGTTCGACTCATCTGCAGGAGCAATCGCGGTACTATTTCCCGTACCAATCCCAGTGATATACTCAGCATGGCTAAACATATTTTTTTCTTTAAAAAATTTGTCTTGAGAGTATAAATCGAACAGTTTTTGAACATTGGTTAATTCATTACTTGCACTACCCGCAACCGTTTCCATTTCTCCCTCATCATTTTTAAATAAGAAGAGAATAAAATTGTCTTTTTTCGGATAGGTAAAACAATCATTAGAAAGTGTCGTAATTGGAACTTCTTTTTTTGTTCCATTACCGTTTTTGGAATTAACCTCGCATTCAGCATCGTACTTTGCTTTCCATTTACGATAATAATTTTCTAATTGTTGTTTTCCCCATTGGGCGCTGTAGGTATTGTTAGCGGTACCATCAAAGAACATTCCGACTCGAAGAGTAATAAACTTGTATGCTCTGACTTGAAGAATATAGGTTTTATCTGTAAAGAGTTTTAACGTTCCGGCTTTGCCTTTTTGATGGTTAGTTGGCAATACGATCTCTTTCGGTAATTTGGTCAAATCACCCGTCGTAATTTCTTGATAAACCACCGGGCCACTCTTGTGGGCACTGTAACTGCTAGAAAACTCTTCAACCGGTTTAGCTTTCTCTTCATTTCTTGGGTGACTTTTATCTTGCGCAGCTTTTAACCACTGATCGTAATCCAACTCAATTTCAACAGGACCGGGCGCAAGATTTTCAATCAGGATAGGTGAAGCATTAAGTTCAATTGGATGCTTATTTTTCATTGCGTCAATCAAAACACCACTCACACCTTCAAAGGGCTGGTTATGTTCATCCCGCACAATAATTTCAATCCAATGTTTGAGATTCTCACAAGGTTGACAATGTGGATGGGCACCTGTGCTACTCATGCTAATTTCTCCCGAATTTGCATTATTTCCTGAAGTTCTTGTTGATTAAGCTGAAGTGCATCACTCAACTGCTCTAGAGTGGTAAATGAGGCTTTCCACAAGTGATTTAAAACTAAGTACTCTGCATTATCGTGCCCCAAATTAGCCTGCTTAGCTTCATCTAAAATGGTTTTAATCCATTGATGTGGGTCGTCAAGCTGTTCCATTACGTAAGGAAGCTTTTCCCAAAAACGTCGTTCTAAAACTTGGGCATGCACTTCGGTTCGATACAGAGGCATCAAATGATAAGGCTGTATTTTCCACCAAGGTGCAGGCTGATAGATAAACTCGGAACTACGCGTATTTACCCATTCTTGAAATATTCCTTGTTTAACGATGGCTAATTTCTCTACCGGCCCTAAAAAATCGTTGCGTTCCAGATCTCGCATCGCATCCAACATAAGCAAAATGACCTGCCTATCATAAAAACGAAACAGTACTTCTTCGCCTTCTAGTGCGGCTATTAAAAGGCTTTGGAGATGGCTTAATAATTCACTTGTAGAACTATGACTGGTTAAGAAAATGCCTTGCTGTAACAGCTCATCGGGCAATTCCAGCACCTTGTCGGAGACAGGAATTAACCAGGGAGACAAACTCATCACAGGAGCAAATGTTTCGCCGTGAAATAGAATCTGAGTGCCGTCAAACCCTATTCCGTTATTCGCTGCGATGACGCATTTAAAAGCTTGTTGATCTAATAACCAGAAGATGGGTACTTGTTGTTCCATTAACCACTGCTTAATCATGAGTTTTCTCTCGGTAACGGACACACCTTCACCGCAGGCACATTCGCTTGCTCGGCCTGTAGCAACGCTTGATAAGAGATGGTTTGCGGTGGAGCCAGTGTCACGGCGGGCTCTAAGCCGCCCGGTAAGGTGGGCATTGCACCGCCAAAGCCGCTACCACTTCCGGCACTGCCGCCAGAGTTGAGATTGACCAAAGCACCGGACAGATGCACACCCGCAGGATCGACTTTAACAAAGCTGCCGCCCGCTTTAACGGTAATCTCGGAGCCCGCTTCAATCACGACTTTCTGTCCCGCTTTCACATGGATCTCTGTACCCGCTTCATTGACCCAAACTTTGCCTGTTTTCACATGCAGCGAGCCTTCAATACTCAGCACTTGCTCGCCAGTTACTGCCTCTCGACTCTCCCCTTCCACCGTCAGGTGTTGGTTGTGCTTAATCTGGGTGAACTGGTCGTTTTCAACGGTCAGGTGTTGGTCATGGCGAATGACCGTGGTGTGGTCGTTTTCAATCAAACCATCGAAGTCTTTCTGCGCATGCAGGTAGATTTGCTCTTTGCCCGCTTGGTCTTCAAAACTGAGCTCGTTAAACCCTTGCCCTTGGTGCGTCTCGGTGCGCAGCACGGTTTTGGTTTTGTGCTCTGGCAAGCTGTATGGTGGCGTGTTGGTCGCATGATAAGTACGTCCGGTGATAATCGGTTGGTCAGGGTCACCGTTTAAAAACTCTACAATCACTTCATGACCGATGCGCGGAATAGCGATAAAACCATATTGGCTGCCCGCCCAACCTTGCGACACCCGTACCCAACAGGAGCTTTGCTCGTTACCGTTCGAGTAGCGGTCCCACGGGAAATGGATTTTCACGCGCCCGTGTTCATCACAGAAGATTTCTTCCCCTTCAGGACCGACGACCGTCGCTATCATTGGGCCATCGACTTGCGGTTTAGGTTGTGGCTCGGCGCGCCAGTGAAGATGCCCCGGAATTAAACTAAATTGGTTACTGTAAGTAGTGGCGCCGCTGCCACCGTCTTCTTGTAGCGCCTGCGGCTGCTCACCTTGATGGTTAATCGACACCACCACCCAATCGCGGTTCATCGCGGGGTCAAGGTGCTCTTGCAGGTCGAACTTATAGCCGGCACGCAAGAGCGGCTCGTTGCTCTGCCCTGTCGCGGTGTGAGCATGGCGGCGCAGGTAATCTAAACGGATTTGGCTAAAGGCGGCGCCGTTCACATCATCTTTATAGCGCCCCGGTGCATCAAAATGTTGGTAGCGGGTTTGCTGATAATCCAGCTCAGTACCCTGCACGGTTTGTAAAAAGGAGTAGGCTGGCTTTTTGAAGCTGTAGTCTTTGAGCTGAACTTCGCTCACTTCTGCTTGGGTGCGATAGGTTAAGCCATGGATGTACGGCGTATCCATCGTACCGCCCGCTAAGGCGTTGTACGGGATGGGCTCCGGCAGTTTGCTTAAGCTGTCACTGGCATCACTGAAATAGAGGGTATGTTTGCCCGCTTCATGGACAAAGCTGTACACCAAGCCTTCTTCAGCAGCGAGGCGGTGCAGAAAGTCGATATCACTTTCACGATACTGCATACAAAACTCACGCTGCACGCAATCACGTTTGAGCGCAAAAGCGTAATCGTTGATGCCCATCTCTTGCAGCAAGATAGAGAGAATCTCAGGGACAGTCTGCTTTTGGAAAATGCGGCTATTGTGGCGCAGGGATAAGCGCTCTAAGGCAGGCACTAAGGTGAGTTCGTAGAAGGTGTGGTGATGGCCGATATCGCCTTGGCTGAAAGCACGTACAATGCCGTGCACGCGCTGCACCAATTCTGAATTGCGGTAAAGCTTGAGCTCAGCACGCTTATCGACCATCTGCTCGGCAGTCAGATTGGATAACCGACTCGCCAGTTGCACTTCGTAGCGAAACCCGTAACAGGCTTGCCCTAAAAAAACACTATTAGAGAGTGACTCCTGCCCGTGGAAGCCTCTGACCACCAGAGTCTCATCTTCCAGCCCTTCCACCTCAATGCTGTACGCTAATGTCGCCATCCTGCCTTTCCTTCCCCTACATTAAAAATGGCAAAACCTTAAACCCACAATACCGCGCCAAACGATACTCTGGGTTTAAGGTTCACAGCCGCCCACCCGAAGGTGAGCGACATTCTCGCAGCGTAAATTACGCTTCGATTGGCTTACGCCAGTCATCAGAGCCTGAGGTGCCCGCGTTAACGTGGTCCCAAGTGATTTTGCGGTAAGACAGAGACACAGTCACATTCTGAGTAAAATCAGATTTTGCTGGGTCTTGGCAGTGTGGCATTTCACAGTGGATATCAACGATAGACGCGTTTTCCAGCTTAGTGGTGAAGAAGTTTTCTTGTTTACCTTCGATAGAGGTACGGTACCATTTCAGCTCAACGGTTTTCAGCTTCTCACCTGAAGAGAGCGCGTTGTACAGCAGAGGAACCGCTTTGTTCAGCGCAACCGTGAATTTGAATGGCTTGTGCACACGTTGGCCTGAAGGCTGACCAGATTGTGGGTCAGTCGGTACGGTTACGACGTGGTCAAACTGCTGAACCAGCATCTCATCTTCGTGGCCTTCAACGAATGAATCGCCGATAGAGTCAGCAGTACATGCACCTGCAGTGATAAGACCCTGAGTTTGGCCTTCGATAGAGATATAACATGGAGTTGGCATGGCTATTTCCTTTCAATAAATCATTTTTAAGTCAATGAATGAGTTAACGCGCTCTGCGCACCGTCGCGATACAAAGAGCAAGTGGGATGCCAACTTTCACACCATTCAAAATCAATAAGTTATAGAAACAATCCCGTCAACAAAGCAAAAAACTGCCCAACGCTGAGCAAGATCTTGCTTGGCGGGCAAAAATCCTCTTGATGAAAAAACGCGCTTCTCATCACTTGGTTATCTGCACCTTGATTGATACACTTCGCTTTCGTTTATCGTCACGGAAGGCTATTTCCATGAATGCGTTCAATAAATTAGTAAAACATTCTAAAAAGATTTCTAACTTTAATCATTTGTCGTCCATCGTGGGTTGGGACCAAGCCGCCGTTATGCCCAGTGGCGGCGCTGAAGCACGCTCGCAAGCTGTGGCTGAGCTTTCTGTGCATATCCATGGCCTGATGACCCAGCCACAATTGGCTGATTGGTTTGCCGAGGCAGAAGGTGAAACGCTCAATACCGAGCAGCAAGCCACCCTGCGTGAAATGAAACGCCAATGGCAACAAGCGACGGTTCTGCCTGAAGCCTTAGTCGAAGCGCAATCCCTGGCTGGCTCCAAATGTGAGCACGCTTGGCGCAGCCAACGCAAAAATAACGATTGGGCAGGTTTTGAGAAAAACTGGGCGGAAGTGGTCAAGCTTTCTCAAGAAGAAGCGCAAATTCGTGCCGAAGCAACTGGGAAAACCCCTTACGATGCGATGCTGGAGCTTTATGAGCCCGGCACAACAACCGAACAGCTCAATCGCGTATTTAGTGATGTGAAAACTTGGCTACCAAGCTTAATTGATGTGGTGATTGAAAAGCAGAGTAGAGAAAGCTTTATCGCACCTAAAGGTCACTATCCTGCTGAAAGCCAAAAAGCGCTGGGGCTGGATGTGATGAAGCTACTTCAGTTTGATTTTAACCACGGCCGACTTGATGAAAGTGTGCACCCCTTCTGTGGCGGCGTACCGAGTGATGTGCGCATTACTACACGCTACAACGAAAGCGAGTTTGTACAATCGCTAATGGGCATTGTGCATGAAACTGGCCATGCGCGTTACGAGCAAGGTTTACCTAAGCATTTGGCCGGCACTCCGGCTGGCGAAGCGCGTTCGATGGGCATTCATGAATCACAATCTCTGTTCTTTGAGATGCAAGTGGGTCGTAGCCCTGCGTTTATTGCCCATCTCGCTGAACTGGCAGGCAAACATTTTTCGGCGATGAATGATCCGGTCTTCCGAGTGGAAAACATTCAAAAACTTTACACGCGCGTGCAGAAAGATTTTATCCGCGTCGATGCGGATGAGCTCACCTACCCAGCCCATGTGATCCTGCGTTTTGAAATCGAACGAGATTTGATGAACGGCAAAATCAAACACACTTATGTGCCAGAACTTTGGGATCAAAAGATGCAGGCTTACTTAGGCCTAAGCACCAAAGGCAACGATCAAAATGGGTGTATGCAGGATATTCACTGGACCGATGGCAGCTTTGGTTACTTCCCAAGCTACACCTTAGGTGCCATGTATGCAGCGCAATTTATGGCGGCCATGAAGAAAACCGTGGATGTGGATGGCGCGATTCGCCGCGGCGATCTCTCACCGATTTTTACTTGGTTGTCTGAGAATATTTGGAGCAAGGGCAGCTTATTCAGTACCGATGAATTGGTTAAACAAGCAACGGGGGAAACCCTTAATCCAGAGCATTTTAAAGCTCATTTGAGTCAGCGCTATCTGAAGTAATCTTTCACGAACCCCACGAAATGTGGGGTTCCTTTTATTGTGAACAGCAAGAAGCACATCAGCGACTGAATTCTGTATCACAGTTCTGCATTGAGCATCATCGGATCCGAAGAACACCTAACTTACTGCTCTTGCACCGCACGCTTGTGTTTGGGCACATAGTTCAAAATCGAAATCGGTACGGGCTTTTTCGGCTCAAAGCCTTCTACCACGCGACGCTCAATCAAATGGCCTAAGCGGCTTTCAATCATGCACAGATTTTTGAAGTTGTCTTTTGAGACAAACGAAATGGCTTCGCCGACCGCCTCTGCACGCCCTGTTCGACCGATCCGGTGGACATATTCATCGGCTGGGAAGGGCAAATCGTAGTTCACTACGCGCGATAGCTGGTCAATATCAATACCGCGTGCTGCGACACCTGTCGCAACCAAGTATTTGATTTTTCCTGACTTAAAATCTTCAAGCAGCTGGGCACGAATGGCTTGGCTACGGCCGCTATGAAACGCTTCCGCATGGATGCCCCGCTTTTCAAGTTGAGAGACGAGCTTGGCTGCACCATGTTTGGTTTCAATAAAAATCAATGCCTGATCCCACTGCTGCTCATTGATTAAATGGCTCAACAATGCGGATTTGGTCTCTTTATCAACGGTGATCAGCCATTGGCTAATATTGCTTTTTGAGGCTTGGTTGGCGGCAATACTGATTTCATGCGGATCGCGTACTGCGGTTTTCGCTAACTCACGCACTTTACGTGACAGTGTCGCGGAAAAAAGCAGAAACTGTACTTCACTCGGCAGGCAGTCAATGATTTTGTTGATCGACTCAATAAAGCCCAAATCGAGCATGCGGTCGGCTTCGTCAAGTACCACCATTTCTATCTCTTCGAAATAGACGGCGCGTTGCCCATAGAGATCCATCAAACGCCCCGGTGTTGCCACCAGCACATCCAAGCCATCAATCAAGCGCTGCTTCTGTGCTTGTTCATCGACGCCACCAAACACCGCGAGGCTCTTTAAGCCCGTGTCTTTACCGTATTGCTCTACTTTTTCCGCCACTTGCATCGCAAGCTCGCGGGTTGGCACTAAAATCAAGGCGCGGACACGTTTTTTACGTTGCGTTTGCCCTTGGCGCAGTTTTTCCAAAATAGGCAGTACGAAACTGGCGGTTTTACCCGTGCCCGTTTGCGCAGCGGCAATCAGATCACGTCCCTGCAAAATCACTGGAATCGCTTGGGTTTGAATATGGGTCGGTTTTTGGTAACCAAGTTGCGCTACGGTTTGTACCAGAACGTCACTTAATCCAAGTTGAGAAAAAGACATGAATTTACTCGAGCTTACTGCCAGACCTAACAGAGGCCTAGCCTAAATATAGAAGGGTCAGATTCTAACACTAACCCAAGCAACCGCTGTGTTTTTTCTTCTTACAACGCTATTGTTTCAACATGAGATGATGAATGAAGCCATGGTTTAGGCTCACTACTGGATGGCTTTTCGGCTCATCTTATTCATCCACAATATCACTCACCGTTTTTTGTACATTTTCCGCTGCATGCTGAATTTGCTCAATCAAAGACTGGGTTTGTTGCAGCATATGATTGAATTCAGTGACTTTGGCTTGGATCTGCTCCATGGTTTGCCCTGACTGTTCGGTGAGTTGGCTGTTGCGTTTGACAATGTTGTCAATTTCGCTAGTCGCTTGACTGGTATTCGACGCTAAACTGCGCACCTCATCAGCCACTACAGCAAAGCCACGTCCATATTCACCTGCTCGAGCGGCCTCAATGGCGGCATTTAAAGCTAACAAATTGGTCTGCTCAGCAATTTTGTTGATGGTTGTGACTATTTGCGTGATTCGCTGAGATTGAGATGAGAGATCCGTCATCAATGCATTTGCACCTACAATTGACTCTGTAATACCACTCGCTATCGTTGCCGCAACATCAATCATCTCGCGCCCCGACTCTGCCACACGAACCGTTTCTGCAGACGTTTGCTGAGCCATTTGCGACGCTTCTTTGGTTGCATGAGCTTTTAACACTTGATCTGTAACGTCTGAAGCAAATTTAACAACTTGAGTCACGACACCGGCATCATTAAAAATCGGGTTATACGTCGCCTCTAGCCAAAGATCTTGACCGTGGCGAGTGCGCCGATGGAATAAACCGGATTTAAACTCCCCTTTTGCGAGCTCACGCCAAAAGTTTGGATTTTCTTTATAGAAACGGTCATCACAAAACATACGGTGATGTTTGCCAACAATCTCTTTCAGCCGATAACCCGTGGCTTTGAGAAAGTTTTCATTCGCCTCTTTGATGGTTCCATCCGGATTAAACTGAATCATGGCTGATGAACGATCCAGAGCATGAAATACCGCAGCCTGTTTGTCCGCCGTAATTTTGGCTTTCGTCACATCATGGGCAACTTTGGTCACCTTATATACATCGCCCGCACGATTACGTACTGGCATATACGTTGCCTCTATCCAGATACTCGAACCATCTTTCCTGAGTCGGTGAAACATTTTTCGTTGCGCTTGTCCTTGGGCTAGGCTTTTCCAAAATTGTGCATATTCCAAGGAGTTAACAGTCTCGGGATCACAAAAAATTTTGTGATGTTGACCAATCACTTCTTCTTTGGTGTACCCCATTGCGCTCAAAAAAAGTGCGTTTGCATCTAAAATTTTGCCTTGCGGATCAAACTCGATATACGCAAGGTTCTTTTTAAGTGCAGAGACAATGTCGCTGTCATGATTGTGTTGTTCCGCCTCTGATTGGGCGGCAGCTTTTTTCCAAAATGGCATAAATGGCTTCCAAATCAATGACTCTCAAACTCATTATAGTAAAGAGCCTTATCTTTTATGTTGTAATACTCTACTCGTTTAGTGACAACACACTGTTACAAAATAACAAAACGTCCCATCAATAATTTTAATCCTTGTGCTTGTTGTGCCAACTCTTCACTCGCTTGAGCCGTTTCTTGTGCACTGAGCATGATGGTTTCCCCTGCATCACGAATATCCGTCATGTTGTGGCTAATCTCATCTGCGGCAACCGATTGTTCCTCACTGGCTGCCGCTACTTGGGTATTGGCTGATGTGAGTTCTAGAAGAGCAAGATTAATCGAATCGAGCTGTTTTTTTGCGGCGGTAATCGATGAAAAGCTTTCTTCTATCTGACGATCGCTTGAGTCAATCATCTTAGTTGCCGATTGCGCACGTTCCACTAAGGTCTGGATCAAGCCCTTAATTTCATGTGTTGCCTGTTGGCTGCGAGATGCCAGAGCTCGCACCTCATCCGCAACCACAGCAAATCCACGGCCTTGTTCACCGGCACGAGCCGCTTCGATCGCTGCATTTAAAGCCAGTAGGTTAGTTTGTTCCGAAATTCCTTCTACGACTAACACAAAACTTTCGATCTGCCGAGTACTGGCCTCTAACTCAACAATCATTTGCTGTGATTGCTGGGCATTAGCAACCAGTTGACTAGAAACCGTCTCAGTTTTACCCAAGACATCGCAGCTGTAGCGTGCATTTTCCTGTGCCCTTGCTGTCGCAGCGGAGGACTCTTCCGCACTGCTCGCCACTTCCGTAATCGTGATTGCCATTTGCGCCATTGCGCTGGTGACTTGTTCTGTATTGGCTTGCTGCTGTTGTACTGACTTCTTATTGCTTTCTGCCGAAGAAGCAAGTTGTGTCACGGTTGAGGCAATCGTATTTGCTCTGTCTATTACCTCACCGACGATGTGGCTCAGAGATTGAGCCATGGTATTCATACTGGTAATGAGCTGGCCAATTTCGTCACCTGTAGTGACTTTAGCTCGCTTGCTAAAATTTCCTTCAGCCATTTCATTGGCAAACTTACGGGCTCTAGCAATCGCCATAACGATTTGTTTACTAAACGCAAACCCGAGAATTAACCCGAATAAAATCGCAAAGGCGCTTAAATAAATCATTCCCCATAGCGCCTCACGTTCTTCTTGCTCTGTCACTAAGACAGATTGCTCAGTTGCTTGCTCGATTTTACGCAGAATATCGATTAAATGTTGATCTAGATTGATTTGTAATTGTTCAATCTGCTCGGCATCTGCTACTAATAATTTAACCTCTCGGCCAGAACGAAGTTCATTCAGCAAGTCGTTGAGCTTTCTTTCAAATTCTTCATGTTCACGACCTAATGAGTCAAGGTCTTGCTCTAGATTAGCCAGATAGCTACGTATTGAGGGGGAAATCGCATGTTCTATAGAAGATTCAAGTAGTTGACGAGATTGGTTAAATTCTTGCTTGAATTTATTCACTAACTCCATGAGCTGCGCTTGATACTGATTTTGCTGCTGCTTGCCTTGACTACTTTCGATGCCTGCTGCGCGGAAGACTCGCTCAAGAGTAATCGCCCCTTCGAGTTGATGAACGGTCATGTCGGTCATCAATTTGGCCAAAGGTAAGTTATCGTGAGCTATCGCCTCTATCTCAACCGCTACTCGTTTCATCTTAGTAATAGAATAAGTGGAAACCATTAACGTTAGAGCAAGTAAGCACCCAACCAGAGCAATCATTTTTTGGGTAATCGATAAATTATTAAACCCTTTCATCACAGTGCGCCTCACGTTCCATGTCACATGCCATAAAATATGGCTCCAAAAGAGTCTCAACCTACTCGGCATCAAAGCCTTTAAGTAGATAGAAAAAACCGCTAGCCGACGCGAGGTACTAACCTCTAGTACAAATTTTTCTTTTTGTTTGTTTTAAATTTAAGCCTTTGCTTAAGTATTTTAGATTATGAAACTAAGAATGCTTAAACCCGTTCACCACAATTAATCTAATTCATTGTTTAATAAGAATATAAATAAGTTACCACTTTATTTTAATGAACATGTAAAGCTTTGCATCTAGTGCAGGTCATCGGGAACTAGAATACACAGAAACCCTGCGCCGCCTGTCGTTGGAGTATAGGCACGACTTTGAAAGACACTGTAATTATCGCGATACAGATATGAACAGCACAAAGCAATCGACGTTATCCACTTCAAATCCATTACCGAAAATTGAGCTATTTTAGCCTAACTAGCCAGAGCCGAAACTCACGGCTCTGGCTTTATACTAACTTCTGCCGTTAAGCACTCATTTTGAGTCCAGAGATACCCGCGACGATCAGAAATAAACTGATCAGCTTAATCAAGGTTAAGGTTTCGCCAAATAAAAATGCGGCAGCCAGTGCCGTTCCTACTGCGCCAATTCCCACCCAAATGCCGTAAGCCACGCCAAGAGGCAGAGTGCGCAACGCGATCCCGAGTAACACAAAACTAATGACCAGCGCCGATAAGGTAGCGACAGAAGCCAGCGGTTTGCTAAAACCTTCACTGTATTTGAGGCCAATAGCCCAAGCGATTTCACAAATGCCGGCGAGAAAGAGGATTAACCACGCCATATATACACCTCATATATGGGGTCGTCCCCGAAGAAAAGATGGAGTGGTGAGGTCGTCCTCACTTCCTGATGTAAAGCGCATCCTACCTAAGTCAGATGCGCTTGGCTACTTAACGAACCAGTTACTCGGCTTTCAGCGCATCTTTACGTAGACGCCAAGCGGTCAGTACCATCGCCACAACCGCCAACGCACTCATGCCGATGTACACCAAACTAAAACCTTGAGCGAGCACGTCAGGCGTTACTGATGAGGCTTGGCTGCCATGCTCACTTACCGTGACACTTTGCGACACACGCAGATAAAACAGCGCAGAACAGAACGCCACCCCAAGCGCACCACCAAGCTCACGACCAAAGTTAAACAGTGACATGCCAATACCCCTATCACGGGCAGGCAACACACTCTGTACCACCACATTAAGAGAAGGCAGAGTGAAACCAAGCCCAAGACCGCCAATACCTAGCGAGAGATGAACCCACAAATCGTAGTGAATCTGCCAGATGGCGACGGCAGCAAGCAGAAAACCGCTCACCACCAGCGCTTTGTATCGCCCTGAGCGAGCCACCCATTTGCCACCAAGATAAGCTCCGGTAGTGATACTGAACATGAAAATCACCATCACGGTGCCACTTTGCGACGGTGAAAAGCCTTTCTGCCACTGCAATTGCAGCGGCATATAAACCAAAAGCGCGAACATCAACATTTGTGAGGCCATGATTAGACCAATCGCGGTCAGGTAACTGGGTAAACGAGCCAAACGCGCAGGCAAAATCGGGTCACTCACCTGTCTTTCCACAAGGATTAACAGCACCAAGCAGAGTAACAGAGCAAAGGCTCCCCACCCCGCAGGCAAAAAGGAGTGTGAGGAAAGTTGAAGCAGCAACAAGGTGGTGGTGAGCATTAAAAGCCCAGCGCCCAGCCAGTCAAATCGACTGTGACGTTTTTGGTTAAGGTGTTTGAGATGGCGGTTGACCATATACAGAGCCACCATTCCCAGCGGTAAATTAATGCCAAACACCCAGCGCCAGCTAAGATGATCGGCAAAATAGCCGCCCAATAAAGGGCCAGCGACACTGGAAACCGCATACACCGCCGAGATATAGCCTTGGTATTTGCCGACTTCACGCGCCGGAATGGAATCGGCAATCACGGTGAACGCCAAAGCAATCAAACCGCCGCCGCCAATTCCCTGCACCACTCGCGCCCCAATCAGGGTTGGTAAGTCAACGGCAAAGGTACACATCGCTGAGCCAACAATAAAAATGCCGATGCTGATATTGAGCATGCGTACACGGCCAAACAGATCACTCAATTTGCCATACACAGGCAATACGGCGGTGGCAGCGAGTAAGTAGGCGGTGATCACCCAAGTTAAGGCGCTTCCCGCCGAGAGCTCTTGCCCAATCAAGGCCAGCGGTGTGGTCACGATGCTTTTTTCTAGTGAACCAAGGGCAATCACTAGCGCAACGCTAGCAAAAATAATTCGCGGATGAGGGGCATCGGCAGCGGGAATAGGATCGGAATGCATGAGCTCTCTTTCAAGATAAAGTCAAAGGGAATGGATTTGCTGTGGCACAAGATAACCAAATCACAGCCATCCGAAAATAGGATAGAATGGGACGCGAAATTGCAAAAATGGGATTAATCATGAAACTTGATGATCTGGCGCTGTTTTTAACCGTAGTGCGCTGCGGCAGTTTTGCGCTAGCAGCGAAACAGAAATCGATGTCCACCAGCACATTGAGCCGCCGTATTCAGCAACTTGAACAAGATACGGGCAGTATTTTGCTGATCCGCAACAGTAAAGAGTTGGTACTGACTAAAGAAGGTGAACAGCTATTTCACAGCTACGCCGAGCTGTTTGCCCAAATAGAGCGCAAACAAGAAGAGGTCGAGCAAGCGAAGCGCGATTACCGCGGCGAAATCGCGATAAGTGCCCCCGTGTTACCTCTGCGCCATCAATTAACCCCTTTAGCGCTGGAGTTTGCCGAGCTGCATCCGAATGTCACACTGCGCATGCAAGTTGGCTCAGGGCTCGACTATTTCAGCCAGCGGGATCTGGATATCGCGCTGCGTTTTGGCCCGCAGCCGGAGTCCGACTGGGTAGCGCGTAAACTGGCGCGTAACCCTTCCGTACTCTGTGCCAGTGCAGAGCTTGCCGCTAAACTCAGCACAGTAACGCCTGCCTTAGCGCATCCCGAGCAGTTAAAAGAGCATCCCCTACTCAGTCTCAACCACAAGCTGCCGTGGATTTTTCATCACCACAACGTCGCGCAAAAAGTGCAATTTATTCCGACTGCGCGTTTGTGCTCCGACGAATTGGATACGATAGTGCAAGCCACCTTGCAAGGCATGGGCATCGCCCGCTTACCAAGAGGATTAATGGAGCCACTCCTGCGTAGCGGTCAGCTCATCGAGCTGCTCCCCGAGTGGGAAATTGAAGGCGCAGATGTGTATCTGCTCCATCCGCAGCGCCGTTTTTTACCTGAGCGCACTCAAGCCCTGATTGATTACATCATGACGCACTGGTCACGTGTCGCATTCAGTTATTGGCATCAGCCTTAAGCAACGCCGAGCGGCTGCGATGAACGATGACGCCGACAGCGCTCCGAACAATATTTGACTTCATCCCAACACTGCTGCCATTTTTTACGCCAAGCAAAAGGTCTCTGACAGACAGGACAGATTTTCTGCGCCAAATAGGCTTTTTTATGCGAAGTCACCCTACACCGAGTATCACGTTAGTTATTTAATTTGAAGATATACGAACGTTGCGTCTGATTGGCTCACCGCTTGTCAGGGCTTGGGAATCGTAAGAGAGAGCAAAAGAGAACAAGAAAGAAATCTGGGCAACATACTTTGTTGCCCTGAAACGATGAATGTTGTACGACAGAATTGAGCGTGGATTAGCGGATCTCTTCACCTGATTCCAAAACGCTCTTACGCACAATGTCAGTAAAGGCTAACGCTTCTTGACGGATTTGCTCTTCATCAACGGTATAGATTTGGCGATCTTGCATCACCAACTTGCCATCAATAATGGCATGGCGCACATTGCCGCTGTTGGCCGAGTAAACCAGTGCCGAGTACGGGTTGTAAATCGGTACCATGTTGGGAGCCTTGGTATCAATCACAATCATATCGGCAAGCTTGCCTACTTCTAACGAGCCGATTTTCTCTTCCATATGCAGCGCTTTAGCCGCGCCCATGGTCGCCATATCGATCACTTTTAAAGGAGGCATTGCCGCACGATCGTGATTGACCAGTTTGTGCACCTTGGCAACTTGGTTGAATTCATCAATGGTACTCAGCGTGTTGCCCGACATCGGGCCATCCGTCCCCAGACCAATGCGTACACCCTGATCGTACATTTTCAGGGCCGGCGAAACGCCTTTCGCCGCTTTAATGTTTGCACTCATGTTGTGGGCAACACCCATATCCGATGCTTTCACCAGCTCGATATCTTTGTCATCGACCAAAATCATGTGCGCCCCCACCAAGTTGGCGTTCAACGCGCCAATCTGATGCATATACTGCACAGGAGATAAGCCGTTAGCTCGCTCGGCAATTTTCTCTTGCTCACGGTCAGATTCCGCTAAGTGGATCAACACGGGCACATGCTTCTCTAAAGAGAGCTTAGCGATTTTTTGCAACGTCTCCGTGGTATTGGTATATGGCGCGTGAGGAGCAAATGCAGGCGTAATTCGGGGGTGATTTTTATATTGCTCGATAAAGTTCAGCGCATACTGAATGCCTTCATCGGCATTTTTCGCATCAGCGACCGGAAATTGAATCACGCTTTGGCCTAGCACCGCACGCATTCCAATCTTGTCTACGGTCTTCGCCACTTCATCTTCAAAGTAGTACATGTCCGCATAAGTAGTAACGCCACCTTTGAGCATCTCAACGTTACCTAAATTGGCACCGATGCGCACCATATCGCGTGATACCAGTTTCGACTCTAGCGGAAAAATATAACGATGCAGCCGATCGGGCACGTCATCCCCCAACGAGCGAAAGACAGTCATCGAAACGTGAGTATGGGTATTAATCAACCCCGGCATCAGAATATCACCATCCACATCCAGCACTTGTTTCGCTTGATACTGCTTGGCTAATTCTGCACCTCCCACCGCAATGATCTTGTTCTCTTTCACCACCACCGTACCATTTTGATACACGGTTTTATCACCATTCATCGTCAGTACCATGGCATCAGTGATCATCAAATCCGCATCGGATTGAGCATGGCTCATGGCAGAGAACAAGCTTAAGCTGGCCATCGCCGCAACGATTAAATTTTGTTTTCGCATTTTCTTTCCTCGGAACAGGCATCAGTGTCGCCGCGATAGTAAGAGAATGCCCCACAAATGCAAACGATTGCTCCGATGTTTGCACGCTTCTGTGATCTCGGCACAGCGATGTAAATAAACGGAGATCAGATGCCCTTCGAAAAAATAAATGCGCCAAATTAATTGATTTGGCGAATGCTCATTCGGCAGTAGATAAAAAGGATCTCAAGCAACAAAGTAGACATGCTTGGTGAGCCCCTCCTCTGACAGAGGAGGGAATCGAGAATAGGAAATGATAAATAGGATCGCGGTTAAAAGACGTGTCGGAGAGACTCAATCAATCTGGTTGATGAACCAGCGCTGAAACTCTTCTAGAGGCAATTGGTATTGTGGCAATTCCTGCATCAATTGTGCAAGGCACGGCTCAAGCGCCGTTTTGTTGTAGGTGAGCCCGCTTAAACGCTGCGCCAATTGCTCCATCGGATAAGGGTCCAGCATGTCGCTGAAAATCGTGGCTTGCACAATCGTGCCGCGCTCAACTTCAAGATACACCTCGACGCCACCCCAGCTAAATCGTTCATCCATGTGGTGAGTAAAAGGTGGCGTTTGTCCGAAGTTCCAATCCCAACTGCTTTGCTGAGCGAATTTTTGCTCAAATCCCGGCAAATCAAAAAACGACTGCGGCGAGATCAACTCAGGCTCAACCTGCTGTTGGTAATGTTCGCAATAGGCTTGCATGATCGCTTCACACACTTGTTGGTGCTCAATATCCGCTTTTACCGTGTTGAGGTTGATGACTCGCGATTTCACCGAGGTAATGCCTTTCGCTTGCAGCTTTTTAAGATCGGGATTGAGGTAATCGGCTAAACGGTTGAGATCGGCACTCAGCAGCAGTGTGCCGTGGTGAAATCCGCGATCCAGCGTTTCGCGATAAGCCGAACCGGAAAACTTACGAATACCCTGTTCATCTTCCAGTACCAGATCATTGCGCCCGTTGGCGACTCCATGAATCCCCAACTTTTGCAGCCCCGCCAACACAATCTTGGTTGACACCTCTTTATCGTACTCCGGTTTACCCGCCATAAAGGTGAAGTTGGTATTGCCTAAATCATGGAAGACTGCCCCGCCCCCAGTCTGACGACGTGCGAGTTTCACTTTGTCCTGCTCCATGCGATCCGTTTTGCATTCGCGCCACGGGTTTTGTGCACGACCAATCACGACGGTATCGGCGTTACGCCACAAAAACAGCACACGCTGATCGGCGGGCATAGAACGAAAAATCGTGTCTTCGACGGCAAGGTTAAACCAAGGGTCCGTGGAGTCAGAGAGCAGAATGCGAGTCTTAGTCATGGTTGTTGCGTACCAAGCAATAGAAAAGATGCGCCATGTTACGCAATTCTGCGCAGATAGCCAAACGCCTTGCTTTCAATATATTCGCCACACAAAAAAGCCTTCCGAAGAAGGCTTAAGATCATCAGCGAAAACAGACCTGTGCCCAGCGCGCCAGACCTGCCGTAACCGAACCAAAGTAGTTACCACTGACGACAGGCACGTTAGGCAGAGCTTGCTCAACGCCAGCCCGTAAAATCGGTGAACGCGCGCTACCGCCGGTCATAAAGATCACATCCGGCGTCACGCCGCCGAGCGTCACCGCTTCTGTCACCAACTCAATCATTTTGGTCTTGGGCACGTCAATTGCTTCGATCATCGCTTCGCGTTGAATTTCAACTTCTAGCAGTTCGGATAGCACTTTGATTTGCGCAATCGCTCGCGCCGTGTCAGAGAGCGCAATCTTCGCCTCTTCGGCTTTTTTGACAAGGCTGTAACCCAAAGTATCGTGATAGACCGCCAGAAGTCGCGCCAGTTTTTCCGGCTCACGCGCCTCTTTGTGCAGACGTTTTAAATCGGCCAAATTTTCACGGGAAAAGAATTTGGCTTGCGCACTCACATCGTTAATCGCAATCGGATTCCAAAATTGGGTGATCGGCATGTCTAGCCCGCTTTGCGTTTGACTGCCAAAACCAAAGGGCGTCATCAGGGCTTTGAAAGCGAGATGAATATCGAGATCGTTACCGCCTACGCGCTGACCTGTATGCGCAATCAGACTTTGCGTGCGATCCGCTTTGCCGCGCCATGATGGCCCCATTTGAATAAGCGAGCAGTCAGTCGTACCGCCGCCAATGTCCACCACTAACACGGTTTTGTCTTCGGTCAGTGTGGCTTCGTATTCTAGCCCAGCAGCGACAGGCTCAAACTGAAACTCAAGATGACGAAAACCAGCGCGAGTGGCCGCACGGCGCAAAATATTTTCCGCTTGCTGGTTAGAGTCTTCGCCGCCTCGACCATGAAAATTGACCGGACGACCAATCACCGCATCCTGAATCACTGCATTAGAACGAGCTTCTGCTTGTGCTTTGATGTTGGCCATCATGGCGCACACCAGATCTTCAAAAAAGCTCAGTTGAATGTTGTGTAACCCCATCGCCCCCAAAAAGGATTTGGGCGATTTCACGTAATACACTTCATGGGGATCGGAGAGGTAGAGATCAAGCGCCGCCTGACCAAACACCACATCAGCAAACTGTAAATCGATGCCTTCTTCACGATTTGACGCCACCGAACGACGCAGAAGTTGCTCACCGAGTGCATCCGCAGGGGCAATTTGACGATGACGAAATAGATGTTCAGACACCGACTCACGCGTGGGCGCAGCAAGTGTCGAAGGAATATAGAGGCTGTCACCTTCAAGTGGGATCAGCACAGGATTGCCATCCTGCATACTCGCCACCGAGCAGTTGGCCGTACCATAGTCAAATCCAATAAACATCTACCCACTCCTACTCTTAAGCGAAAAAAGGCCGGCGATCCTATCGCAAGCCTTCTCTTATCTCTAGCAGAAATTGTTGTTTTTGATACTCACCCACGGCGCGCCCTCTCCTAAAGCCCCTTCCCAGATTCAGGTCATCGCTATGCCCTTACTTGGAACAGCAGACATGAAAAAGCCAGCATGACGCTGGCTTTAGCATTGCGATTAAAGCAAATCTTACAAGAAGTGGAACGTCGCATTGAATGACAGCGTGCCAACATCTGTGCTATCCATGGTGTAGTTCATGTAGCTTGCGCCTACTGAGAATGGCCCCATGATGAAGTATTCAGCACCGATGCCGTACATCACGTCGATACCATCATCGATTTTGCCACCGTTGATGTCTTTATCCCATGAGTGCAGGCCGCCTTTAGCGTAAACGTGCAGAGGACCGAAATCCATGCTTGGTTTCACTGCAAAGTAAAGAGAAGAGGCTGACAGCTCTTGAGTTGCATTGATTTCAAAGTCACCGTGGTTCACGTAACCCGCTTCTAAACCAATGAATGGCAGAATACCTGTGCCAGCATGTACAGCGTAAGCCGTACCATGTTTGCCTTCATAATCCGATTGACCTACTGACGCACCGCCATAGATCCATGAATCCGCCATCGCGGTTGAAGAGGCACCCAGTAATGCCAGAGCAAGTAATGTCTTTTTCATAATTAACCTTCTTTAAATAGTGGGGCAACGTTGACGGCGGCCAGTCGTTGCCACATTGAGTGCAAATTCCGTCATCTCAGCTTGTTAAGCAAATTTCGTACCTATTTCTTATCGAGTGCCACGAAATTCGCCTTCATGACTAACAAGCCTCAATCGCGTTGATGACCCGCTTATCCGAAACCGGATACGGCGTACCCAACTGCTGAGCAAAATAACTCACGCGTAACTCTTCGAGCATCCAGCGGATTTCTCGCACATTATCGGGAATCGCCATCCCTTTCGGGATCTTGTTCAGCAGCTCTTTATACTTGTTGGCTACTGATTCAATTTTCAGCATATGCAGACGATCTTTGTTGGGATCGACCGGCAGTTTTTCCATCCGGCGTTCAATCGCGCGCATGTAACGCAGAATGTCCGGCAGACGTTTCCAACCACACTCAGTCGCAAAGCCGCTGAAAATCAGCCCTTCGATTTGTGCTTTGACATCCGAAAGCGCAAAGGCCATCGTGAAATCCACCTTACCTTTCAAACGTTTATTGATGTTGTAAGCCGTAGTCAAAATAGTTTCTACCTGCTTGGCAATCTCAACTACCGTATCGCCAAGCTCGGCACGCACATGCTCTTTGAGCGCTTCAAATGCTTGTGGCTCCCACACCATGCCGCCGCGCTCTTCAATCAGCTTATCAACGCCGCAGGCAATGCAGTCATCAATCAAATCGAGCACCTTGCCATACGGGTTAAAGTACAAGCCAAGTTTAGATTTGTTCGGCAGATTGGCGTGCAGATATTTGATTGGTGAAGGGACGTTAAGCAAAATCAAACGACGCTGACCAGCACGCATTGCGCCAAGTTGCTCTTGCTCAGTCTCAAACAGTTTGATTTCAACACTGTCTTTCTTATCGACTAACGCCGGATAAGCTCTGACTTCAAAGCCACCACGCTTTTGCTGGTACACTTTCGGTAGCTCACCAAACGACCACGTATGCAGATCGCGCTGCTCGATATCATCATCAGCCACTTGTGAAAGTGTCTCTTGCACTTTCTCTTTCAAGCTCTCTTTCAGCTCATGCAGATCGCAGCTTTCATTGAGCTTGCGATTGCGATGATCCACCGCGCGATAAGTAATTTTTAAATGCGCAGGCAGTTGATCGAGTTTCCAATCTTCACGCAGCACCGTCACACCCGTCATGCGGCGCAGCTCTTTTTCCATTGCATCGAGCAGCGGCATTTCAAATGCTGTTGCACGCGCCAAAAAAGCGTCAGCGTAATTGGGGGCTGGCACAAAGTTTTTACGCAGCGTTTTCGGCAGCGATTTAATTAAGCTCACCACCAACTCATGGCGCAAACCGGGAATCTGCCAGTCAAAGCCATGTGGCTCAACTTGGTTTAAGATTGGCAGCGGAATGTGTACCGTCACACCGTCACTGTTCTCGCCCGGCTCAAACTGGTAACTGAGTTTGAGTTTCAGATTGCCTTGATGCCAGAAGTTCGGGTAATCCAAATCGGTAATGTGGCTGGCATCGCCTTTGAACAGCATCTCTTTTTCAAAGCTGAGCAGATCTGGCGTTTTACGACTGGCGGTTTTCCACCACGCATCAAAATGACGACCAGACACCACTTCGGTGCCAACACGTTGGTCGTAGAATTGGAACAGTTCTTCGTCATCAACCAGAATATCGCGGCGACGCGATTTGTGTTCTAACTCTTCTACTTCGGCGAGCAGAGCGCGGTTTTGTTTGAAGAAGGCGTGTTTGGTTTCCCAATCCCCTTCAACCAGCGCGCTGCGAATGAAAATTTCGCGGCTGAGCACAGGATCAATATTGCCGTAGTTGACCAAGCGTTTCGGCACAATCGGGATGCCATACAGCATCACCTTTTCATACGCCATCACCGCCGCATTTTTCTTCGACCAATGCGGTTCGCTGTAGCTGCGTTTGATCAGATGCTTCGCCAGTGGCTCAATCCAATCCGGTTCGATTTTTGCGACTACACGTGCCCAAAGCTTGGAGGTTTCCACCAGCTCAGCCGACATCACCCACTTCGGTTGCTTCTTAAATAAACCAGAGGCAGGGAAAATGTTGAAACGCGCGTTACGTGCGCCATGGTACTCGTTCTTTTCCTGATCTTTCATACCGATGTGCGACAGCAAACCGACCAAAATCGCACTGTGCACCGCATGGTAACTGCCCGGTTCATCATTGAGCTTGAAACCCATTTCACGGGTCGATTGGTGCAGTTGGGTGTACACATCCTGCCATTCACGCACACGCAAATAGTTGAGGTAATCAAGCTTACACTGACGGCGGAACTGGTTACTGGTCAACGCTTTTTGCTGCTCGCCGATGTAATGCCACAGGTTCACTAACGTCAGGAAATCGGAATCTTCATGGTTAAAGCGGCGATGTTTCTCATCCGATGCTTGCTGCTTATCACTCGGTCTTTCACGCGGATCTTGAATCGACAACGCGGAAGCAATAATCATCACTTCTTTCAAACAGCCTAATTTCGACGCTTCGAGCACCATGCGAGCCAAACGTGGATCAATGGGCAAACGCGCTAGCTGCTTACCACTTTCGGTGAGGCGTTTTTTCGGGTCTTTGATTTGATCGTTGATAGCACCCAGCTCTTCAAGCAGACGCACACCATCTTGAATGTTGCGCTTATCTGGCGCTTCCACAAAGGGGAAGGCTTCAATATCGCCTAGCCCCAATGCCGTCATCTGCAAAATAACCGAGGCCAAGTTGGTGCGCAGAATCTCAGGGTCAGTAAACTCAGGGCGTGACAAGAAATCCTCTTCCGAATAGAGACGGATACAGATCCCCTCTTCGGTACGCCCACAGCGGCCTTTACGCTGGTTAGCGCTGGCTTGGGAAATCGGCTCAATCGGCAAACGCTGCACTTTGGTGCGATAGCTGTAACGGCTGATCCGCGCGGTACCTGGGTCGATAACGTATTTGATGCCCGGAACCGTTAGCGAGGTTTCCGCCACGTTGGTGGCCAGCACAATGCGACGACCCGCATGAGGTTGGAAAATCTTGTTCTGCTCACCGGCTGACAAACGCGCATACAGTGGCACAATTTCCGTATCACGCAGGTTGCGCTTTGAAAGCGCATCCGCGGTATCACGAATTTCGCGCTCACCGTTCATGAAGATCAGAATATCGCCCAACCCTTCATCGCACAGCTCATCCACAGCTTGGAAAATGCCTTCCAGTTGGTCGCGATCGCTTTCGTCATCCCCCGCCAGTGGACGATAGCGCACTTCCACCGGATAAGTACGGCCTGAGACTTCGATGATCGGCGCATTGCTAAAATGCTTCGAGAAGCGCTCAGGATCGATGGTCGCCGAGGTGATGATGACTTTGAGATCCGGACGACGCGGCAAAAGCTGCTTGAGATAGCCCAAGATAAAGTCGATGTTGAGACTGCGCTCGTGCGCTTCATCAATAATGATGGTGTCGTACTGGTTGAGGAAACGATCGTTTTGGATCTCCGCCAGCAAGATACCATCAGTCATCAATTTGATTTGAGTCTGATCCGAGATTTGATCGGTAAAGCGAACTTTATACCCAACAAAGCCACCGAGTTCGGTTTCCATCTCTTCGGCAATGCGGTTTGCCACTGAACGCGCAGCAAGACGGCGCGGCTGAGTGTGGCCAATCAAACCGTATTTACCACGGCCTAATTCTGCACAAATTTTCGGTAGCTGAGTGGTTTTGCCTGAACCAGTTTCACCGGCCACAATCACCACTTGATGATGAGCAATCGCCTGCGCAATATCATCACGTTTTTGGCTAACTGGCAGCAGCGCAGGATACTCGATTTTGGGCATCTGCTGTTTACGCTGCTCGACCACCATCATGGATTGAGCAATATCGAGCGCGATTTCGTCAAATACCGCGTTGCGTGCCGATTCATTTTTGATTTTGCTGGCACCATCAATGCGTTTACTAAAACGAAAACGGTCTTTGATCAGGCACTCTCCGAGCGCCTTTTTTAAACTGGCAGCACTATTGGCTTTTGGCTGAGCTGCCGAATCGGGTGTGGGCTGTGACGAAGTCAAAGCATTTCCTATTGTTATCTTTCCAAAAAAACTGCGCGGATTGTACCACAGAGTTTTAGCAACACGCCCATGATCCCACGCTTTAGCCACTGTTACCTGTCTACAGAAACAGCAATTGCTGCGTTTGAAATCAAAAGATGCTTCGTTTTCAGCGCAATTGGCCGCTAAAATGAAGACAGAACCTTAAGGAAACGAAGCGACTGTGAAAGCCTCTGAACTGAAAACGATTTTAAACCAGCTCCCCGATGACCTTGATCCTGATGTGGTGATGGGGGAAGTGTGGCTTCCAGAGCGCTTAATTGAAGCGCAGCTTGATGACGACATGCTGTTTCTCACCTTTGATAACGCGCCGGAAGAAGGAGAAGGTGAAGAGGAAGGTCGAGGCTTTGTCGAGCATGAGATGGAATTGATCCGCTCACAGCTCATGACGATTTTGGCTGAGGACAGCGGCCCCAAAACCAAAGCCGAAGCGCTACTGGCGTTGATTACTCTTGCCCACGAACGCACTAGCTCAGAATTTATCGAAATTTTAGGTGCTATGCTTGAAGAGTGACGCTCAAGGCCACATTGTTTAACCCACGACTCCCAATCTCCAAGGCTTGCCTATGTTTAATGCACTCACCTCCCTGTTTAAGCAGCTTCTTGAAGGCCAAGACTTAGCTCAACACTCTGCCACACCGGAGCTGGCCATCGCTTGTCTGCTCAGCGAAGTGGCTGGCGCAGATCAACAAATTTCAGCGCCCGAACAACAAGCTAAGCTGGCACTGTTGCAGCATTTACTCCAATGTACGGCTGAGCAAGCCAGCGATTTACTCATGCGTGCAGAGCAAGAAGTCAAACAATCTGCGTCACTGTACGATTTTACTTCCCAGCTACGTAGCCTCTCCCAAACACAACGGTTTGAGCTGATCAAAGCGATGTGGGAAGTGGCAAATGCCGATGGCACGATTGATCCGCTTGAAGATGCGGTGATTCGTAAGGCCGCTGAGCTGCTGTATGTCGATCACAGTCAGTTTATTCGCGCCAAACTGATGGCCGCAGACAAAAATCAATCACCAGAATAACACCGCGCGTTATCGGCTCAGACACGTCCCCCTTTTCTGAAAGACAAAAAGCGCGAAATTCGCGCTTTTGAACTTGGGCTTTCATCTAGGACTTCTTACATAAAAAATCGCTAGAGTGGTGGTGTCATTCGCCAATAGAGCATCACAGCGATACAACTTAGAGCATTCACCAGCCAGCAGACGTAGAGTGTATTTTCCATTCTTGTACTCGGCTTTGTGGACAACCATACAAAAGCCTAGAACAAGATCTGATGCGTTGCATAACAATTTGCTGAATATCACATTACAGCATGGTTAACGCTAACTTTGCCAAGTTGTAGGCATCAACATAGCCTGAGTGCTGACGCCCTTCCCATTCAATACCTTGCGATTCCTGAGCCGCGCGATGACCAATGCGTTTGTCTTTCAAACGATGCTGAATACGATACAGGGTGGCAAGGTTCAGAAACTCTTGGAACGGGACAGAAAGGCCCTTTTCTCGACACTCGTTAAGCAAAATGAGGTCATCGCGCCCCCATGAGGCGTAAATTTTATTCGAACCACCGAAGTTTTTGACCATAGACTGGATCACCTCAGCTAAAGGCCGACCCTGCTTTTCGATTTTGCGCGGTGTGATCCCAGTAAGTTCGGCGCAAAACAGCGAGATTTCATCTTTTTCCGGTTTGACAAAGTACTGCGCGCGCTTGACGATTTCTCCCGCCGCGAGATCGATTTCTGCTAGACCAATTTCAATGATTTCACCCGTGGTTCCCACTCCGTTTTCGTTCCAACAACACATTTCTAAATCGAAGCACACAACACGGTTGTAATTCATTCTTGGCTCTTTCTCTGTTACATAAAGTCCGACATCCTACCTGAAATGAAGGCATAATTCGATTCTACCTTGCTGCATTGCTGTGCAATCGATACGCGATTCCGGCCTTTCGATTTACTCAGGTAAAGCTGATCATCGACGCTTTGCAAAATCTCCGGCTCACTGTAATCACAGTTAATACTTGCGCCAATACTAATGGTTAAGGTCAATTGCGTCTCGGCATTGAGCATCAAAGGCTCTGTTTCCACCACTTTACGGATCCGCTCTAGGTAGGAGATGAGGGCAGCTTTATCCGTGACCGATGACAAGATAGCAAATTCATCACCACCAAAGCGTGCAAAAATATCCGATTCAGCCAGTTCTTTTTTCACCACATTAACCACATGCGTTAATGCGCAATCCCCCGCTAAATGCCCATAACTATCGTTGATTTGCTTAAAGCGATCTATATCAAATGAAATCAAGGTAAAGGATTGTTTTTCATCTAACATTTTGCACATGTGCTGGCTGAAAAAGTGGCGATTATAGATATTAGTCAAACCATCATGTTCAACCAGATAACGTAACTCTGCGGTACGCTCATCAATCATATCCGTCAGCCGTTGTTTCTCTTCTAGTTGCATACGCATGATGTAACTAAGCAAGAAAGAGATGATGACTCCACCAAGCCCTAAGCCAAGCAAAACCCACTGTTCGCTATGGTTAATGGGCTGGTGCAACTCGAACTCCAGAACCCAATCACGATTCGGCAGCACTAATTTACGCTCGATTTTGAGTCCTTCATCGGCACGCCACATCGGGCTCTGGTAAAGGATAGGACTGTCTTCAGAATCAAATCCAGTATCGCTCACACGCATGTAGAGATCTTGCTCCATCAGACTGAGCTGAACCAACTTATCGAAGTAGGTTGATAAACGAACCACCCCGACCATCACCCCAAGCAAACTGCTCTCATCTTCTGAAGAGAAAACCGGGTGGTACACTAGGATTCCATCTTTCGCAATCGACTTATCAATCCCATCTTGCAGAAGGCGTACTTTATCCGAAACATTCGGCCGACGATTAGCAAAGATGTCCGTAAGTATTAGTTTGAATCGCTCGCGTTCGGAATAGAAACCTAATAGTTTTCGATTGTCATAATCGAGTGGATAGACATCGGATAACACGTATTTCGCTTGGTCATCAGAACCGAGGCCGTATTTGATCTCTCCCGTGTTCGGCACCGTGTACAAAGTGAATTCAGGAAATCGTTGTTGCATTTGCGCAGCAAAAGCATCGGCTTGAGGCGGCTCAACTTTCACCAGCCATTGTAACGCGATAAGGCTCTGTGAGCCTTTTAAAGTCTCTTCAGCAAAGGTGTAGAAACGGGTCCAGTCATCGATTGAACTTGAACGAAAAAAGTTGGCGACAGAGCCAATAAAATGGATGTCACTATTGATGAACTGTTGTAGTGCCATAGTTTGTCGATCCGCGAGATTTTCCAGCAGAGTACGATTATGGCGCAGCTGTAATGAGTATGCGGTGTAAACGACAAACCCAGTCAGAAGCAGAGAAAACAACAGCGTTAACAGGGGCACTATCACGCGCGCACATCTGAGCATCCACCTCTTCCTTACTATGTTATCTATCATAAAAAATCATGATGAAGATGTGTGATATATCAATATCATTACTTCACTTGAGGCGCTTGGTTCAAGTTATTTTCAGGCCATTCAGTGATAAACCGAGCGCTTACTCACGAAATGTAGGGATGACGGAGCAAAATCAATCACATTCATTGTTCACAAAGCCACCAATCAAACCTTGTCCCAGCCTGTAAATCAGGATTCATCACTGCCTTTTACCTTGAATATGGTACTATCCGCCCCTATTTTGAGCTTAGTCTATAACGCTGCTTAGTGAAAAAAGCCTGAGTTAACACTGGAACATTCAGGCAATGTGCACCTGAAACTTGTTGTGCCTTGAGCACAGAGTCTGCAAAAGAGAATTCACGATGAATATCGACCTAAACCTGATCCCAACCACTTTTGATATGCTCCATGCTGGGCTAGCAGCTTCGTCAGTACTGCTATTGATTGTTGCCATTGCTCGTAAAGGCAAAGTGACAGAAAAGATCGTAGAAAAACCCGTCGAAAAGATTGTGACGGTTGAAAAGCCGGTAGAAAAAATCATCGAAGTGGAAAAGCTCGTCGAAGTTGAAAAAGTCGTAGAACGAGTCGTTGAAGTGGAATCCAAACTCGCGACCGCCTCAACCGATTCAGCACTGCAACTTCTCGCACTGTTGCAAAAAGAAGCTCGCCTGATTGACTTCTTACAAGAAGAAGTGAGCCAGTTTTCGGATGAAGAAGTGGGCGCAGCCGCTCGCGTGATTCATAGCGGCGGCCAAAAAGTGCTGCGCGAATACCTCACGCTATCACCTATTCGTAGCGAACAAGAAGAGAGCCGCATCAGCGTCGAAGCGGGCTTCAATACGCAAGAAATTCGCCTAACCGGTCAAGTCACTGGCCAAGCGCCATTCGTTGGCACTCTGATTCACAAAGGTTGGCGCGCAGATTCCATCACCCTGCCAAAACTGGCGGACAATTACGACACTTCGATCCTCGCGCCTGCGGAGGTAGAACTGTAATGGAGAGGCCAATTCATTCCGCCAAATACAGTGTAGGCATCGACCTTGGTACAACCCACTGCGTACTCGCTTATCAAGATGTGCTGAGCGAAGAGAGCCGTGTTGAAGTGATGTCGATTGCGCAAATGACAGCGCCGGGCACAGTAGAAAACCTCAACCAGCTCGGTTCATTCGTTTATCAGCCCCATGAACATGAAATGGCTGCCGCTTCACGCCGTTTACCTTGGAGCAGTGAGCCGACTGCCTTGGTCGGTGCAATTGCGCGCAATTTGGGCTCAAAAACCCCGATTCGTTTAGTCGCAAGCGCGAAATCATGGTTATGCCATGCCGGCGTTAATCGCCGCGAAGCCTTTTTACCTTCGGGCAGCCCTGAAGATGTCAGCAAAATTTCCCCTCTGCGTGCCACTGAACTTTATTTAGAGCACTTGCAAGCCGCATGGGATCACGCCCATCCTGATGCCCCATTAGCTGAGCAAGATGTCACCATTACCGTTCCTGCTTCGTTTGATCCTGCCGCCCGTGATTTAACCGCAGAAGCGGCGCGCAATGTCGGTTTACAGCAATTCACGTTGCTAGAAGAACCACAAGCGGCACTCTACAGCTGGATTGATAACCGCCACGAACAGTGGCGCAGTGAAGTGAGTGTTGGCGATGTGGTGTTAGTGATCGATATCGGCGGCGGTACCACTGACCTTTCACTGGTCGAAGTGACCGAAGAAGAAGGCAACCTCGCCCTCAAGCGCATTGCCGTTGGCGAACATATTCTGCTCGGTGGCGATAACATGGATCTCGCCCTCGCCTATCGTCTGAAAATGAAGTTGACGCAGGAAGGTAAAGAGCTGCAAATGTGGCAAGTGCAAGCCATGACACACGCATGCCGTGATGCCAAAGAAGCACTCCTCAGCCAACCGGATTTGGCCGCAGTGCCGATTGTGGTGCCAAGCCGTGGTTCTAAACTGCTCGGCGCAACATTGAAAACCGAACTGACTCGTGAAGAAGTGCAGCAAACGCTGGTCGATGGTTTCTTCCCTGCAGTTTCTATCAACGAACATCCACAGCAAAAGATGCGCGGTGCTTTGACTCAGATGAGCTTGCCCTACGCGCAAGATGCCGGCATTACTCGCCACATCGCAGCATTTTTAAGTAAGCAAGCGAATGCTCAAGGTCAGAACCACGCAGAAAGCATGCCTTTCGCGATGGCAGGAATTCCGGGCATAGCCGCTCCACAAGCCGATTTCATTAAGCCAAGTGCCATTTTGCTTAACGGCGGTGTGCTGAAATCCACTTTGCTTGCCGATCGTTTACTCGACACCATCAATGCTTGGTTAACTCAGGCCAATGCGGCTCCTGCCAAACTCCTTGCCGGAGTGGATTTGGATCTGGCAGTAGCACGCGGTGCGGCTTACTACGGCGTTGTGCGCCAAGGCCAAGGGGTACGCATCCGTGGTGGTATAGCTTCGGCTTACTATGTCGGGATTGAAAGTGCGATGCCTGCCATTCCGGGCATGTCGCCGCCGATGGAAGCGCTCTGTGTTGCTCCATTTGGTATGGAAGAAGGCTCAAGCGCGCAAGTCGCGGATCGTCAGTTTGGCCTAGTGATTGGTGAGCCTGTGCATTTCCAATTCTATGGTTCCACCGTACGCCGGGATGATGTCGCAGGAACTCACCTTGTCGATTGGGCCAATGATGAGCTCGACGACCTGCCGACCATTCAGATCACCTTGCCGGTTTCTGAAGGTCGCCGTGCGGGTGAAGTGGTTCCTGTTACGCTGGCATCAAGAGTGACAGAGCTCGGTACGCTCTATCTCGAAGCGATCGCCGCCGATAATGGTCAGAAATGGCATGTGGAATTTGATGTGCGTGACAACCCACAAGACGAGCCTGCACCACAGCAACATTAGAAAGACTACAGCGGCATCCTTCGGGGTGCCGCTCATCCTTTATGAATACGAGGTATCGCATGTCATCACCACGTTTTCTGGTTGGCATTGATTTGGGCACGACCAATACGGTGGTCGCTTTTTGTGAACTCAACGATGCTCTAGAACAAGCGCCTATCGAGATTTTTCCTATCGATCAATTGGTTGGTCCAGGTGAAGTAATTCGCCGTCCGCTTCTTCCTTCTTTCCGCTACCACCCTTCACACGGGCAATTCACCGATTCTGATTTAACCCTGCCTTGGGAATCACAGCTGGTGAATGGCGATCTGCCGCAAGTGATTATTGGCGAATGGGCACGCGAGTTGGGCGCAAAAGTCGAAGGCCGGCAAGTCTCCAGTGCCAAAAGCTGGCTGTCACACCCTAATGTCGATCGTACTCAGCCGATTTTGCCTTGGGCAGGTGCCAGCGATGTTGAAAAAGTATCACCTATTGTCGCCAGCGCCAGCTACCTCAACCATATTCGCCAAGCGTGGAATCATCGCCATCCTTTAAACCCGTTAGAACAACAAGAAGTGGTTGTCACCGTTCCTGCTTCATTTGATGAAGGTGCGCGTAAACTGACTCTTGAAGCCGCTCAGCTGGCCGGATTACCGAAAATCATGCTGCTCGAAGAGCCGCAAGCGGTATGTTATGACTGGCATCATCGCCACCACACCCAAGCCAACGCGATCCTGCATGCTTCCCCTCTAATTCTGGTGTGTGATGTCGGTGGGGGTACCACGGATTTAAGCCTGATTGCGGCACAATTTGATGAACAAGAAACGCTGCAACTCAACCGGATTGGCGTGGGCGATCATCTTATGCTGGGTGGCGACAACATTGACCTTGCCTTGGCTCACGTAGCCGAAAGCCGTTTCCATCAAAATAAAAAACTCAGCGCTGCGGGTTTATCCAAGCTCATCCAACAAACTCGCCAAGCCAAAGAGAGTCTGCTTTCGGCAAATGCACCTGAACAGATGAAAATCACCTTGTTGGGCAGTGGCTCGAAGTTACTGGGTGGAACCCAAAGTGTGGCGTTACATCGTGATGAAGTACACCGCATTGCACTTGACGGATTTTTCCCACTGTCAGAACAAGACGTGCTGCCAGAGAAACGCCGTAGTGCAGTTGTGGAGTTTGGCTTGCCTTATGCGGCCGATCCTGCCGTCAGCAAGCACATTGCAGAATTTCTCAGCCATCACCAAGGGGTTGAACAAGATTCGTTAGCTACTGAAAAAAATAACTCAGCATTACCGACGGGTTTGCTGCTCAATGGTGGTGTGTTTAACAGTGAATTGATTACTCAACGGCTCATCACGCTGCTGAGCAACTGGTTAGGACGCCCTATTACTTTGCTCGATAACCCTCATCCAGACTGGTCTGTCGCTTTGGGCGCAGTGGCTTATGCTAAAGCAAGACGCGGTGCTCAGCTTAAAATTGGTGGTGGCGCAGCGCGCTCTTATTTCCTTCATCTACAAGAAAAAAATAAACTCGGCAAAGCCTTATGTTTGCTCGCCAAAGGCAGTGAAGAAGGACAAGAAATTCGTTTAACCAGCCGCCGCTTTGCCCTCACGGTGGGTGAGCCTGTTCGTTTTAATCTGCTAACTTCAACTCACGATCACATCGTTCCCGAACAGAAGGTACAAAATGGTGCACTACTGCCTATCGATCCCGATAAGTTTCAGCCCCTGCCGCCTTATATTGTTACTTTACCCGCTCTGGATGAAACTCTACTCGCCGCTAACCAAAAGCAGCGCGTAGAAGTGCAATTGGCCTGCCAATTGACCGAAGTCGGTACTCTGCAAATGGTGTGTGTGAACCCAGAGGATGAAAATCAGCGTTGGCAAGTAGAGTTTGAAATTCGCCAGAACTTGTCGAATCAAGACGGATTGAGTGAGAACTCGTCGATTTCTCCCAAGTTGCAGGAAGCCAAAGCGCTGATCAGCAAAATCTACAGCGCCAACAAAACCAATGCCGATCAGCAAGCCATCAAAACACTAACCAAAGAGTTAGAAAGACGCTTAGGGAAACGGGAGGAGTGGGATTTCGCGACTCTGCGTAGCCTATTTGACAGCCTAGCGCTTGGTCGCAAGCGCCGTCGCCGTTCAGAACAGCATGAAAAAAATTGGCTGCGACTGGCGGGTTTCAGCTTGCGACCCGGTTTTGGCGATGCCACCGACAGCTGGCGGATTGAACAAATTTGGGCGCTTTACCAACAAGGCATTCAGTTTGCTAACACTCAAGGTTGGACGGATTGGTGGGTATTCTGGCGTCGAGTTGCCGGTGGTTTAAATCAAGAACAGCAAGAAACCTTGCTGGCAGATATTGCTAAATATCTGCACCCCAGCGCCATGCGTACTCCTGCCTCATGCAAAGAAGCGCAAGAGAAAGGCTATGAAGCCATGGTACGATTAGCCGCTTCGTTAGAGCATTTACAGGTGGAAGATAAAACACTGCTCGCCACTTGGTTTTTGAATAAAGCACTGAACCACAATCAATATCAACAAGCGCATTGGTGGGCATTAGGACGATTGGCCGCTCGCACGCCATTTTATGGCAGCCTGCACGCCACACTTTCGAAAGAACAAATCCAACAATGGCTACCTAAGCTCTTAGAGCAAGATTGGTCAAAAGAACCCATGTGTGCTTTCGCCACCGTGATGATGTGTCGCAAAACGGGCGATCGCAGCCGAGATATTGCTGAAGACTGGCGTACGCAGGTGTTGGATAAGCTCAAACAGAGCCGCGTGGCCGATTCATGGATTAATTTGGTCAGCGAAGTGGTCGAACTGGATGAAGCGGAAACCCAACGCGCGTTTGGGGAAAGCTTACCCAGCGGGTTGATTTTGCTGGCTCACTGAGCCAGAGGGACAACAATCATAGACCTAAACAACTTGAAGTTGCAGGTAGGCGTCCAGCGCTGCTGCAGCTTCAAGCAAGAAGGTATTGAGGTATAGGAGCCGTTAATCTCAATAGTCATCGGCTCCCATCCTATAAACAATCTGAGTTAACTCGCGCTTACGTCTTGCAGCATAATTCGGTTTCGTCCTTGTTGCTTCGCTTGGTATAGCGCTTTATCCGCTTGGCGTAATACTTCGCCATATTCATGTGAACTTTCGAAAATCACCGCGCCGATACTGACCGATACCTTGAGCTGCTGCTGTTCAACATTAAAACCTAATGAAATAACATCACGAACCGAATCAAGGGCTTGTGATACTCGAACTAGGTCATTTTCAAGGGCAAAGACCGCAAACTCTTCACCACCATATCGAGCGACCAAGCATTCCGTTAAGGCCAATGACTCTAAATGGCGAACCACATACGTGATCACCGAATCACCAATATCATGTCCATAGGAATCGTTGATCTGTTTGAAATGGTCAATATCAACTAAAGCCAACATGTACGTCTGCTTAGATTGCTTCAATTTGTGCTGTACTTGCTCTTTAAAATAACGACGATTAAAAGCGCCCGTCAGTTCATCGTGAATAGAACGTAAGCGATGCCATTCAATTTCTTCAAATAAAAACAGCGTCAACATGGTGCCTAATGTAATAAAGGAGAAGAGGCTTTGTACCACGATCGCCGAAGCTCGAAACACACTCATCAAGGGTAACGTTTGAAAAGCAACAAACGGGACATAGAGCAATACCATCATGAGAGCTAATACCGTGGCTAACAAAGTTTGTTCTGGTCGGTTACGTTGACCATTTTTTGCAGCAATCAAAGCGGCAGCCAGATAGATTAATGAAAAACTTACCGATGCAATCAGAGTCCGCAATCCCATAGACTCTGGATCTATTTTATATAAGGCGTATTGCAGAAAGGTAAATAGCAGTGAGTGTCCTAATGCTATGAGATATAAGCTCACTTTTATCGGCTTTTGATACCAACGCAACACAGCAAATAACATGCAGTAACAACCGAGTTGATACAGTAAGTTATTCGTAAAAATAGCAAATCCCATGGGTAGGATAAAACGTAAGGAGGAGGCGGTGTAACCTAGTCCACTGGCCAAAAACAGCAGGACAAACCAAGTCGCGGTATCCAACTTATGCTCAGAAAGTTTACTTCTCAGCATATAAAGGAACAGTGCCGCAATTGCACTGAAAGCTATATTATTGATTGTATTTGCAATTTCCAAGAAAGAAATATCCATCATGCTTGGTTATCCTGAATGCACAAAAAATTCAACTTAAACAACATTTTGGCGCCCTTCTCCCGAAATAACTACTAAAATATAAATTATCTAACAACTTAAGCTCGCATTAACGACCTGAACGGGTGTAGAATTCGCCTCCCAAACAAAACTATAGTCTTATTAAAGACATTAGACTCGCGTCGTTGGTTAGTAACTGCTGTGACAGTTAGCTCTTTTGCTTAATTTCGGTTTTCGTGCATGGGCTTCATATACAGAAAATCGAGGTATCAATAAAACATAGACGCTATACCCAGATAACCTAACGTTGCCGATAAGCGAGATAGTTTGAGATGTCTCACTCATCAGCAACCGATATAGGCCGGGTATACAAGCTCAGGTTGCAAATAAGCCAATGGAACAAGATAAATTTACACATATTTTTCGTTTGCCAGGTTCAATCCAAGTGCGTATTGCCAAATGGCAGCAAACATTTCGAGGTAAGTCTGATTTAGTGCTCCATCAAGCATTGGTGGCTCGCAATCATCAATATCAGCAAACCGACTTTTTACCTAAAGGTTGGTGCGTCAATTTATTCGATCCTGATGACATTTCGATTACTCACCACGGTGACTATATTCAAACCGCAATGCGCACTATGGTCGATAGAAAGGTTTCCTATAAGCGTATTTATCTGTCTCGTTTACCTTTGGAGCAGGCAGAAGCAGAATTGCGTCAATTCAAAATAGTGTGGATTAAAAAACATAACGCGGTTGCTCAGCGCTTTAATCAAATCCAAAAAACTGCATTTCTGATTTATGCTCAAGAAGAAATTGAGACACTCTACCCTGCAATTCCTGAACAAGGTTTTGATCGTGAGTTATGGAATCGCCTAGTTAAACAAGAGTTTGGCCCAGCCGAGCATTACGAAGACCCCTATTTTGTCGTAGAAAATGTCACGGCAAAAAAAGCCGTCGAGCAGAAAAAATCACAGCATAAGCCCGAAAAATTTGCCTATCATCGTAAAACGAATCCAAATAAGCCATTTCACGCTAAGCACGCAGCGCCAAAAAACGCTCGCTACTCATCATCATGACAAAACCGCAGCAACGGGTCTATGATCCCGTTGCTGCTGCCGTTTTTTCATCAGCTCACTAAACTGGTTTGATCGTGCTTATCTTGATGGGCGCAATACACAGTATTGCCAGATTGATGTTTCGCGGTGTACATCGCCTCATCAGCAATACGCAATAACTCTGGGAGTTGTGTGGCTTGTTCTGGGTATAAGGCGACGCCAATACTCACCCCAATGTCTAAGCTGTCTTGATTAAATTGGAGCGGTTTCTGTAGCTTATCTAACATCTGATAAGCCTTATTAATAACGCCACTGTGATCCTGCAGAAGATCTAGGCACACCACAAATTCATCGCCACCTAAACGTCCACAAAAATCGGATTCTCGTATTGAGCCTTTGAGCCGTCGAGCGATTTCTTGTAAAACAAGATCTCCCACTTCGTGTCCTTTGGTGTCATTGATTTCTTTAAATTTATCTAAGTCAAAAAACAGCAATGCCAACTTCATGTTTGAGCGCTTCGCTTTAATTAACGCGTGGCTAAGCTGCTGTTTAAACGCACGGCGATTCAAAATGCCTGTCAATGAATCTCTTTCTGATAAGAAGCGTAACTCTGCTTTTTGGCGCTCTAACTTGGCAGTTTTTCTCGCTACTTCGGCTTGTAACTCATCTTTGGTGACTGTTGTGCTTTGCAGTGAAGCCTTCATTTGATTGAAAAACTGAGTTAATTGAACAAATTCTTGTTCATTGTTTTGGTTGGCAATTCGACTGGTGAAATCCCCTTTCGCCATTTGCTCAATCCCTTCTTGGAGAGTTTTACAGCCATGCCGGAAACGACGTAACACCACTAACGCGATGCCACAGACAACCGAAGAAAAAATCAGTAAGTGCGCCATGGTGGTTAACAATACGTAACGTTGATTATTGGTACTCTCTTCCATGATTTGACGCTGAAAATAGACCAGCTCCTCATTCATGTTTTGCACCAAAATATTGTACCGAGAATGAAGTAACTCATAAGTCCCTATACCATCAACCAACTTGGTAATACCTGACTCCTCAGCCATATAGCGCTCTTGCTCTAGCAACCCCGCTAAACTGCTATTCATTCTTTGGATACTAGCTAGATGTTGCCCAAATGCCGTCTCCATCTCTAGTTGTGCAGCCAAAACCTGCTGAGCGCGATAGACCTGCTCTAGGCTATGAGCATCGTTGTATTGCAGAAAGACCCAAAGTTGACTACGTAACATAGCAATGCTGTTCTGGATTTCCAAAATCGTATCCAGCTCGGCATTGGTTTGCTGCTGCCGCTGATCTAAGTTAAGTAATGAGAAAGCAATGAACCCCACCAACAGCAGAGATGCAATAAACAGTAACGTTATTTTGCGATTTAATGAGTTGATCAAGGCTGACCTCCTTCGATTTTCACCGCTTCGCTCAACAGGTCGTCAGCCATTAATTGTCGATAATCGGGTAATTGACCATGCACCAACTTGTTCTCTAATGCCCAGCGCCCTTGAAGTTGTAAGTTAGTCAATAAGGTATTGCCGAGCGAAAGGCGAAACGAATAGTCTTGCCATGACCATCTCAGCTGTTTTTCGTCAATATTCAACACCCCTGCCACTCGGTATCGAGTGCGCTCTGGGTTTTGATGGATCCAATCAATGGCTTGTTTTAGGGCTTTTAAAATCGCAAAACTACGTTGCTTTTCTTCTTCCGTCGTCGGTTTCATGGTTAATAAATTGAACGATAAAGTGTAAATTCCCGGCAAACTCAGGTTGGTCACTTTCGATTCCGCAGCAACCCCAATTTTGTATCCCCAAGGCTCCCAAATCGAAATGGCATCCAGCTGTTTATCAAACAACTGCTGATAAAGCTGATCCGCAGAGCCATACACTTTATCGATTGGAATACCTTTCAAGTTATTAGCCAAAAGTAATGAATCAAAATAAAACTCACTGGCGCTCGCTCTGATCATACCGACGCGTTTGTTGTGTAAATCCGCGACCGAGCGAATCGTCTCGCTTTTTAACGCAAGGAGCTTCAAATCGTTATCTGATTGCACAAAGCTAGCAAGAATAAGAAAATCCTGACGCTCGAAGCTGCTAAACATTGCCACGGATTCTGACGCCGTGGCATAACTAACCTCCCCTTGAAACAACGCTTGACTGCATTGCACTCCACCACTGCACGCCACGAGCTCAACATCAATCCCCTGCTGCTTAAAAAAGCCCAGTTGATCAGCCAGATAAAAAGGGGAAGAAAGAGGTGTTTGTGATACCGCTATTTTGATTGGTGCAGCATTAGGGCTAACGCTAATGGCGGTTGCCAAAGGAGTCAGCCATCGCCACGCTACAAAAGCGATGGCGAGGATCGATAGGTAAACTATCCATCTCCGGGATTGCCGAGCCAAAAACATGCCAACCTCTGAACCTATATGAATATTGTTCTAAAGTTTAGTGTAGTTGCTAATCGGTGATTCGCGAGTGTTGCCGCACATGGACAACACTCAGCGTTTGAATTGAGAAAAGATTGTGTGTCTACCTGATGATTCGTCGGTCATTTACAGGTTTAACTAATGAGTGACATCATCAGTACGTCCACCAAAATCGGCTTGATCATAGATATCCGCCAAGGTTTTTTTGGGGGGTTGTGTACTTCTGCGATATTTCTTCGGTTCAAAGTATTGCTCTACGTGCTGCAAAGTTTCCTCATGCTGTTTTGCAGATTGAAGAAATTCAGGGTTATTCAGCGCTTGCTGACGCAGACGATTAACACGTTCGAGTGTGTCCCAAAACATATTATGCCCTCCTTCACTGTACATAATTACAGCATAGTCAACTTTGTACTCTTGTCAACCGGAACACTGTTTTTTCATACAGTTCTATAGGACGTCAAATGATAGATAAGGAAATGATGTACGTTTCAATCACACGATTGATGCATCTGCATGCAGCGATTATCACAAAATGTGATAGTAATCAGAATAACTCATTGTTTATCAAGTGAATGAGGAATATATTTTCCGAACCAATATCACACATTTAAATCATGAAATTCTATTTTAAACACTCGCTGATTGTACTTAGCTTAATATCTTCATTCTGCATCGCCTCTGAACGATCTGCATGGGAAGAAGTTTACGCAAAATCTCAACATAAACAGGCAGATACCGCCCTAAAGCTTTTACGGGATCGCTACCATTCTCTTCCTGAAGGGGCAGAGAAACTCTATTTGACGTCTAAATTACACGGTTATTTCGTTCTCAAGGGTCAGCCTTATTATGGTGAATTGGGCCATTCTCAAGATGCGTATGCGGTGATCGAGCAACACTTCTTAGAAGCGCTTAATCATGAAGAAAGCCTCAATTATCAGTCCGCTGAGAAGATCTACTTAACGTTTTATTCAGAGATGAAACAAAAAAATGATCAAGATGGAATGGTGCTGTTTGAATATCATCTTTGTCGTCTTTTCCAGCGGCATGGCCGTCCTTACCAAGCTCGTTTCTATTGCTCGCAGATGGATCAGCGCCTTCTCAATGCAGACGATCCCCTATTTCCTCGCTATCGCGGCCTACACCTCGTCGCCAATAATTTGGAGTTTCTGGGAGAATATGAAGAAGCGCTAGAAACATACGATCTGCTACTTAGTATGCTGCCCGATTATGTTGATCCATCCGGTATTTATAACGATGTAGGGCTTTTGATGTCCACATTAGGCCAGCATGAATCAGCATTAGACTATCTTAACAAAGCATTGGAGTATCGGTTTGAGCAAGGCAATCCATTGCTGATCGCGCAAGTGGAGCACAGCTTAGGCGATACTTATTTCAAGCAAGGTCGATATAAAGAAAGCATCCAATTTTTTGAGCAAGCAAAAGCCCACCTTACACCTGCTAATCATCTGTTTGGATTGGCTTACGTTCACCTTGGTTTAGGCAAGGCGTACACTGAACTCAACAACTTTGATGAGGGCGACCAGCAACTACTTCAGGCTCTGGAGTATGTCAGTCAGCATAAAGATCAGCATTTACAGGGACTAATTTATTTATCACTTGCGCAAGCCCATTTCAAAGAGCAGAAATACCCGCAAGCGATTGATTTTGCCAATCAAGCAGTAGCGATCAGCGAGAACGCTTCTCTGCCACGCATTAAAGCACAAGCCTATCTACAGTTAGCCACGATTGCAGAAGATCAACAGCAGTACCAACAGGCATTAAGCTGGTATCGTCAATATGCAGAAAGTGAGTTGTTGCTGCGCAACACTGAGCAGCGTAAAGCTTTTGAAGCGTTAGATCTGACTAAAGCAGAATTAGAACAGAAGCGCGGCGTCAATTTTTGGCGAGAAAGTTACGAAGCCCTAACCGAAAAATATGAAATGTTGAAGTGGCAACGTGTTTCACTTTCATTGTTGATTATTTTATTCGCGTTGACTCTGCCCTTTGCACATTATAGCCGCAGAAAAGAGCGTAAGCAGGCTCAGCAAGATAGTCTGCATGGTGTGCTAAACCGAACCAGCGGGTTAGAACGATTAACTCGTATTGAAGCTTGTCAGCAAGCGAAAAATATTCATCTGCTTGCCTTGTTGGATTTTGATCAACTGAGGCAGTTTAATGAGCGTTACGGCTATGAACGTGGTGACTTTGCTTTACAAAACGCAATCAATATCTTGCTGCAGCAATTGCGTACCAAGGAGTTTGTGTGTCGCTTGGGTGATGATGAATTCTTGGTTGTTATGCCAAACTGCAGACGTACTCTGTTGGAAACGCGGCTGTATGCTCTTCATCACGCATTAAATGGTAAAACGCAAGGCGACTCGAACTCAGCAGCAGGATTGAGTGTCACCATAAGCTATTTAACCGTAGAGAGTAGTTTGGCGAGTTTTACGCACTTTTATCCAAAGCTAGATAGCGCCTTGAGCATCGCCAAACAGAGCGGCAATGGCGGCTTAATCGATGCCGCCGACCCCACTAATGCGCTGATGACTGCTTGCTCTTAAGCGCACTTATTATCACATCGCGATTATCGAGATACGCTTTAAGCCCGGCCTGACGTAAACCACAGGCTGGGCATTCACCACAGCCATCACCTATCAACCCGTTATAACAAGTGAGCGTTTGGTGACGAACCAGATCCAGTGCTCCCAGTTGATCTGCCAATGCCCACGTCTCTGCTTTATTCAACCACATCAATGGAGTGCGAATCATTAAAGGCAGATCCATGCCTTTCGCGAGCGCTTGGTTCATCGCTTGTACGAATTCATGACGGCAATCGGGATAACCGGAAAAATCAGTCTCACAAACCCCAGTAATGACCGTGGTCGCGCCGATTTGGTAAGCATAGATACCCGCTAAAGTTAAAAACAGAATATTGCGTCCCGGAACAAAAGAATTCGGCAACCCATTGGCTTGTAGCTCATGAGAAACCGGAATGTCATCACGCGTCAGCGAGCTGATGGCCAGCTCATTGAGTAAACTCACGTCCATGACTTTATGCGCAGTCACGCCAAGCTGCTTCGCCAGTTGCTGTGCCACTTCTATCTCTAATTTATGGCGCTGGCCATAATCAAAGGTGATCGCATGCACTTCATCAAACTCTTTTAACGCCTGAACTAAACAGGTGGTTGAATCTTGCCCACCACTGAACACGACGACGGCTTTTTTCATGAGGCGCTCCCTTTAAGCAATGTTGAGATATTTATGGGTTTGGATAGATAAACGCCAATTGCGAGCAATACAGGTGCGGATGCACAACTCTGTCGCACGCGGCTTTTGGCTAATCGGCTGCAAAGCGATTGCGGTTTGAGCACTGACCTGAGCTCGTGCAAGCAACTCATCAAGATTGTCGATATCTTTCTCAGTCGCCACGGGATGTTTAATTTCGTTGGCACGTTGCAAGGCTGAATCCAGAATCGGTAACTTCCCTTTCATCGCGACTTTGGGTGACACTGTCACCCAGGTGTTCTCGGTCGCACAGACTTCGTAAGTACCACTGGTTTCAATTTGACATCGGCAACCCATTGCCTCAAACGCTTGAGTTAACTCAGTCAAATCGTAAATGCAGGGCTCACCGCCCGTAATGACGATATGTTTTGCCTGATAACCTTGAGCTTGATAGCGTTGAACCACCTCTTGCGCAGTGGCCTGACACCAAGTTGGCGCGTCACTGGTTTTGAGCAAAATTTGTGAGAATGAGGTTTGGTCTGAGTCTAATGTTTCCCAAGTCTGCTTAGTATCACACCAAGCACAACCGACTGGGCAGCCTTGCAAGCGCACAAAGACTGCGGGCACCCCAGTAAACACGCCTTCGCCTTGGATAGTCTCAAACATTTCATTAATTCGGTACAAGATGAACGACCTAACATGGATAAACAGTTGCAGGTGGCAGACCATAATGGAGATAGCGATCGAGGTCAAATTAAATGCGTCTATCCCCTTCTAAGTTCAAGCTTCAGCGATATTGGCGACCTTTGTTCACCCTAATTGCATAGAGCATCTAGGTTCGTCATATACCGCCTACCTACAACTCCAAGTCATTGGGGTATGACCAGACGACTTAGAGCGACAAATTGCTGCGAATGGAAAGCGTAAAATTGCTCTAATTTTCATTTTTTATTACTGTGGCTCACAGTTTAAGCACGATCTGTATATAATCGAGCTCGTTCTCTTTTTCCACTTTATGTAGGTACCCGATGTACAAACTGATTGCGCTCGATATGGATGGCACACTGCTCAATAGCCAAAAACAGATCTCTCCTCGCACCAAGCAGGCTATTGCTCAAGCTCGTCAGCAAGGCATTCAAGTGGTTTTGGCTTCTGGCCGCCCTCTTGATGGCATGCGCAGTAAATTGGAAGAGTTACATCTGACCACGGAAAATGACTATGTACTCTATTACAACGGCTCTATGGTCGCGAATGTCGGTACTGGGGAGATTATTCATCAGCAAATCATTGATGGCAAAGCGGCTAAGCGTGTGGCAACACTCGCGCAAGAGTTTGGGCTCAATACCCATGCCTTTAGCCAATTTCACGGTTTGATCACCCCTAAAACCAGCCAATATACCGAAGTGGAAGCCAGCATAAATGGCCTCAATATTACCGAAATGGATTTTGCACAATTGGCAGATGACCACCCGATCATTAAGGCTATGATCGTCGGAGAGCCAGAAAAACTCACTCAAGCCATCGCTCAATTACCAGCGCAATGGCGTGAAGAATTTACTGTGGTACAAAGTGCACCCTTCTTTTTAGAATTCCTTAACACGGGCAGTAATAAAGGCATCGGCGTACAAGCGATTGCAGAGCATTTAGGCATTCAAGCCAGTGAAGTGATTTGTATGGGAGATGCGGAAAACGATCACCACATGCTGCAATACGCAGGCCTCGGTATCGCGATGGCGAATGCCATGGAAGAGACCAAACACATTGCGGATCACATTACGCTAAGCAACGATCAAGATGGCGTGGCCGTGGCGATAGAACGCTTTGCGCTAGGCTGTTTCAGCGAAGCTTAAGCTTTGATAGGTAAGCTTTGATGGGTAAGCTTTGATGGGTAAGCTTTAATGGGTAAGCTTTAATGGGTAAGCTTTAATGGGTAAGGCGTATTATGCCTTACCCATTGCTCTCTTTTTCCTTGTCTCTTAACCTTGCTGAGCCATTTTGAGTACTGTGGCTTTGCCTTGTAGCAAGGCGTATTCACTACTTCCGGAAGGGATCAACACACACACGTTTTGTGTTTCTTGCTGAGCTTGTAAGAGTAAAGTGCTCAATTCAACCGACGAGTTGAAGCTCTGCCGCTGTGCATCTCGACGACACAAATCCACAAACGCAAATGGACAATCTTGGGTATGCAGCACCAACTCAGCTTGTTGCATATAACGCAGCGCTTTCAGTGACAACAACTCAACATCCGCTCCAAACTCGATCCACGTCGTTGCAGAAACCTTGTCCGTAGATTGAGTAAGCAGATGAATATATATGCGTTCTAATGACTCTCTATCTTGAGCATTTTTGACTTCCGGATGGGCAAAAAATCGCTCCCAAAACTGACGACGTAGATCAACACTCGGTAAGAAATCTTTGATCGAATTACGCTTTGATGCACCGAAATCCGCCAAAAGTGCAAGATTTTGCGCTAAAACAGCTTCCAAGGTTTCACGAATATTACGAATCAACACTGGAGATGCGCCGCCGCTGGAAATGGCGAGCTGAATGCGGCCTCTTTCAATCATTGAGGGGGTAATGAAATCGCAGTATGGCTGATCATCCACCACATTGACTAATATGCCCTGCTCTTTCGCATCCTTGTACACCTGATGATTCAATTCTGGATTATCTGTGGTTGCCCATACTTGAACATAACGCTTATCTAACCAGTGTGATGAATAAAAATGCTGAATCCAGTGACATTTCCCCTGTTCAATCCAAGCCTGTAAAGCGGGGGCAACTTGCGGCGAAATCACAGTGACTTTAGCGTCCGCTCTCAATAGCGCATCAATCTTTCGGCAGGCCACTTCGCCGCCCCCGACGACCAAAACGGGTTTATTGGTCAAATCCAAAAACAGAGGAAAATAGCGCATAGTACATCTTATGGTTGTCCATCCTTAACTGGCACTCATGCTACCAAAAATGGGGCAAGAAAAGCATCTAATAACCAGAATGAAATAAAATCTGTGCAAATTTCACCCATAAATCAGTGAATCCGACTAATCCTTAACAAATTAATAGAACTATTAATTAGAACTTGGTTCACTCACCGCCACGCCATCCTGTTGCACCACTCTGTCACTCAGTTGCACTATTTACATTTATTTAACACTTCGCCATTCTTGGCGCAGTTAAGGAATGGGGGAATTAAGCAACTCTTTTCACTCGTTGTTTGAGAAATCTGACATCCTTACCTACGCTTACAACTGGTTGATTTGTCAATGTGCAACCACATAGGCATCAACCTATAACTGAAGAAACACAACATAGCTGAACTCTTGTATCAGGTGTCACCTGGTCAAAAACGGATCAAACAGGAAGGATACAAATGGCGAATAAACTCACTGTTCTTGCTTCTGTCGTCGCAGCCTCGTCTGCAATGCTGAGCCTCTCGGCATCAGCCGCAGAAAGCACTCTAGACAAAGTGTTATCTCAAGGTTTTATTACTTGTGGCGTCAGTACAGGCTTACCGGGTTTTTCTAACCCAAATGCAAAAGGGGAATGGGAAGGGATCGACGTTGAATATTGTCAAGCAATGGCAGCAGCTGTTCTTGGGGATAAAACCAAAGTTAAATTTGTACCACTCACCGCGAAAGAGCGTTTCACTGCGCTGCAATCCGGTGAAATTGATGTTCTGTCTCGTAACACAACATGGACTCTGCAACGTGATAGCGCCTTGGGTCTTAACTTTGTCGGCGTGAACTACTACGACGGCCAAGGTTTCATGGTGAAAAAAGATTTGGGTGTGAAAAGCGCCAAAGAACTGAATGGCGCGTCAGTCTGTGTTCAATCGGGCACCACAACAGAACTCAACTTGGCAGACTACTTCCGCAATAGCGGTATGACTTACAAACCTGTGGTATTTGATACTGCAGCTCAAACTTCAAAAGGCTTTGATGCCGGTCGTTGTGATGTTCTGACGACTGACCAATCGGGTCTGTATGCACTGCGCCTCAATTTAGAAAAACCAGACTCTGCGGTCGTTCTACCTGAAATCATCTCTAAAGAGCCTCTAGGCCCTGTGGTTCGTCAGGATGATGATAAGTGGTTCAACGTCGCTAAATGGGTACTGTACGCCATGGTCAATGCTGAAGAGTACGGTATCACATCGAAAAACGTCGATGAGATGATGAAGTCAGACAACCCAGAAGTAAAACGTATCCTTGGTCTTGATGGTCCGAAAGGAACGGGTCTTGGCATTCGTGATGACTGGAGTTACCAAATTGTTAAGCAAGTGGGTAACTACGGCGAAAGCTTCGATCGCACGGTCGGCTCTGGCTCACCACTAAAAATTGACCGAGGTGTGAATGCACTCTGGAATGCGGGCGGCTTTATGTACGCACCACCTATCCGTTAATTGATAACTATAATCCCGACCACCTTAAAGCTGCAGTACGAGACGTGCGTACTGCGGCTTTAAGTAAAAGGAATCTGCGCTTGGCTTAGCTCCGAGCACAAAAATGGATAAGAGGTTATTGTTGTATGAAACCCACAAATAAAGCGACGCCAGAGAATTCTGACGCGCATTCCAAGCATACCAATTTGCTTTATAACCCAACCTTCCGTTCGGTTGTGTTCCAACTTCTCGCCGTTTGTGTACTAGCATTTTTTCTCTACACCATAGTAAACAATACGCTAACCAACCTCGAGTCTAGGGGTATCGCCACCGGATTCGCGTTCTTAGATCAACCGGCTGGCTTCGGTATCAGCCAATCACTGATAGAGTATGATGAGACTTACAGTTACGGTCGAACCTTCATAGTCGGCTTACTCAATACAGCTCTGGTTTCTTTATTGGGTATTATTCTCGCCACACTACTGGGATTCGTATTAGGTATTGCACGTTTATCAAGCAACTGGTTGATTAGTCGTCTTGCCGCTGTATACATTGAGACCTTTCGTAACATTCCCTTGCTGCTACAAATCTTCTTCTGGTACTTCGTTGTCTTACAAGCCTTACCTTCGGCGAAGCAGAGTATGCATTTAGGTGAGTGGGTCTATTTAAATGTTAAAGGTCTTTACTTGGTTAAACCGATTTTTGAAGCCAACAGCATGTGGGTGTTTATCGCTCTCATTGCTGGTGTTACCGCTTGTTGGGTATTGAGCATTTGGGCCAGAAATCGCCAACGTTTAACGGGACAACAAACCCCGATGGGACGATACATACTCTTACTGTGTGTTGCTTTCCCAGTTTTGGTTTATTTTCTACTCGGTCAGCCAATCAGTACGGAATATCCCGTACTACGCGGATTTAACTTCCAAGGCGGGATCTCGGTACTGCCTGAACTGGCGGCATTACTGGTCGCCTTGACCATCTATACCGCATCTTTCATCGCAGAGATTGTGCGCTCAGGGATTAATGCGGTCAGCCACGGGCAAACGGAAGCAGCAATGTCTCTCGGTTTAACTCGTACGAAAACCTTAAAACTGGTCATTATTCCTCAAGCACTCAGGATCATCATTCCACCGCTGACTAGCCAATATCTGAATCTAACCAAAAACTCCTCACTGGCCATGGCTATTGGCTACCCAGACTTGGTTTCTGTATTTGCGGGCACAACCCTCAACCAAACAGGACAAGCGATTGAGATCATTTCGATGACCATGTTGGTCTATCTCACGCTGAGTTTATTAACTTCAGCCTTAATGAACCTGTATAACCGTAAAGTGGCACTGGTGGAGAGATAATTATGGCAACACATCAATTTCAACCTAGCCTACCGCCGCCATCCAACACAACAGGGGTCGTCGGTTGGTTACGGAAAAATTTATTTAATGGCGTGTTTAACTCAATCGCAACCTTGGTGTTAGGTTACTTAGCTATTCAAGGCCTCTTAAACATCCTCGATTGGGCGATTTTTAACGCCAACTGGAGCGGAACCACGCGTAACGACTGCACCCTTGAGGGCGCTTGCTGGGTATTCATCAGTGTCCGCTGGGAGCAGTTCATGTACGGCTTCTACCCCGCTGCAGAACTATGGAGACCAAGGCTATTCTTCTTCACTCTGGCTCTTTTTGTCGCACTACTGGCTTATGAAAAGACACCAAAGCGAGGTTGGATTTGGCTGGTTTTCGTTAACCTCTATCCCTTCTTCGCTGCCCTACTTCTTTATGGTGGTGTCTTCGGGCTGGAAGTGGTCGAAACCCATAAATGGGGTGGATTGTTAGTCACTTTGATCATCGCTTTAGTCGGCATCATCGCTTCACTACCAATTGGCGTTGCACTGGCTTTAGGACGTCGCTCCGACATGCCCATTATTCGCAGCTTATGTACCGTCTACATTGAGGTATGGCGTGGGGTGCCTTTAATTACCGTACTTTTCATGGCTTCGGTAATGCTGCCACTCTTTTTATCTCAAGGCAGTGAGATAGATAAACTACTGCGTGCCTTGATTGGCGTGGTGATGTTCAGTGCCGCGTACATGGCGGAAGTGATCCGTGGTGGTTTGCAAGCGATTCCCAAAGGTCAGTATGAGGCGGCCGATGCGCTAGGTCTAAGTTACTGGAAAAAAATGGGGCTGATTATTCTGCCGCAAGCGCTGAAAATCACCATTCCATCGATTGTAAATACCTTTATTGGTTTATTTAAAGACACCAGTCTGGTGTTGATTATCGGCATGTTTGATGTGCTCGGCATCGGACAATCCGCCAATACCGACCCTAATTGGCTCGGTTTTGCTACAGAAAGTTATGTTTTTGTCGCGTTAGTGTTCTGGATCTTCTGCTTTGGCATGTCGAGATACTCGATTTGGCTCGAAGGCAAGCTCCATACCGGTCACAAACGATAAGTCACTTTGCAAGGAACGTATTATGACGCAACAACTCAACCAAGATTTTATGATTCAAATTAAAGACATGAATAAATGGTATGGTGAATTTCACGTGCTGAAAAACATCAATCTGAATGTCAAAAAAGGCGAACGTATCGTGATTTGCGGGCCATCCGGCTCAGGAAAATCGACCATGATCCGCTGTATTAACCGTCTTGAAGAGCACCAAAAAGGGCAAATCATGGTAGCGGGGAATGAGCTAACCGAAGATTTGAAAGATATCGAACTAGTACGCCGTGAAGTCGGCATGTGTTTTCAACATTTCAATCTTTTCCCTCATCTGACAGTTTTGGAAAATTGCACGCTCGCGCCGATTTGGGTCAAGAAAATGCCCAAAGATAAGGCGGAAGAAATTGCCATGAAATATCTCACTCGGGTGCGTATTCCAGAGCAAGCGGATAAATATCCAGGTCAGCTCTCCGGTGGTCAACAGCAACGGGTTGCCATTGCTCGATCACTCTGTATGAACCCGCAAATTATGCTGTTTGATGAGCCCACATCAGCACTCGACCCCGAAATGGTGCGTGAAGTGCTGGATGTCATGGTTGAACTTGCAGAAGAAGGTATGACCATGCTATGTGTGACCCACGAAATGGGCTTTGCGAAAGAAGTGGCAGACCGAGTTATTTTCATGGATGCAGGAGAAATCATTGAGGAAAATAACCCTAAAGAATTCTTTGAAAACCCGCAATCGGATCGTACACAGAACTTCCTTGCACAGATCCTGCATCACTAATCCGCGGTACTCACTTCATCGTCATTGATTCAGAAGCGTTAATCGCTTCTGAATTCTTTTAAAATCATGCAAATAAAATGAATGCAATCGGTGAATGAGATGAAACATCGTGTTACAACTGCACATAACCTTAACCACCGATTTTGATTATTATTGAGTTAGACAGCACAAGGGGCTTGAAATTTATGGCATTGAGCCTCATAACTGTCCCTGTAGCAATCAGTACTTTTAATAGAGGAAAAGTATGAATACGCCAATGTTTACCAGAACTTCCAGCTTGGAACGTACTCTTGAAACCAACAAGGTTTTGAAGAATACCTACTTCCTGCTTTCTATGACCCTTGTCACCAGTGCGATTGCCGCAATGGCGACTATGGCTATCGGCATTTCGCCTATCGTTGCTTTAGTGATGCAGTTGGCTGCCATTGGCATTCTGTTTTTCGTGATGCCAAAAGCGATTAACTCATCGTCAGGCGTAGTATGGACTTTTGCCTTTACTGGACTGATGGGTGGTGCTCTTGGTCCAATGCTTAATTTCTATGCGGCGATGCCAAATGGCCCGATCGTCATTGCGCAAGCACTAGGCCTGACTGGTATGGTGTTTTTAGGTCTCTCAGCTTATACAATTACCAGCAAGAAAGATTTCTCTTTCATGCGTAATTTCCTATTCGCTGGCTTGATCATTGTGATTGTTGCTGCATTGATTAACATCTTTGTTGGCTCAACGGTGGCTCATCTGGCTATCAGCAGTGTTTCTGCACTGGTGTTTTCGGGTTTCATTCTATTTGATACCAGCCGTATTGTGCGTGGTGAAGAAACCAACTATATCTCTGCAACGATTTCTATGTACTTGAATATCCTGAACCTGTTCACTAGCTTGTTGAGCATTCTGGGTATCATGAACAACAACGATTAATCGCTTAGATCGTTTCATGTTAAGCCCGATGAACTCATCGGGCTTTTTTATGCTTGAGCCACACTTTGAGCTTCGCTACCCTATGCGCAAATTGACAACCACAGAAACTCACCATGCTTGAATATCAAGGCAAAACTATCGACACCGACGCTCAAGGTTATCTTCTTGACTTTACACAATGGGAAGAAGGGATGATCGCTCTTTTAGCAGAGCAAGAAGGGATTGAACTGACGGATGCCCATTTAGAAGTGGTTCATTTTGTCCGTCGTTTCTATGAGGAGTTTAAAACTTCCCCTGCCATTCGTATGTTGGTCAAAGCGATGGAAAAAGAGCACGGCCCAGAAAAAGGCAACAGTAAGTACCTGTTTAAACTCTTTCCGAAAGGCCCCGCCAAACAAGCGACAAAACTGGCTGGCTTACCAAAACCGGCGAAGTGCTTATAAGATTTAAAAACTCCATAGCGAAGTCATCGTATTCGGCTTCGCTCTTACACTCTTCCTACTTAATGCTACAAAATTTCAAACCCTTGATAGTCATGACCTGTATCACTGCTTAAGCGGCGCACTTGTCGAACGCTGGCGGTTTTAGGTCCTTCCTGCAACCATAGATATAATTCATCTAATCTGTCAGGTGAACCACAAGCCACAACTTCTACATCTCCGTTATTGAGATTTTTCGCGTAACCCGTTAAACCCAACTTCAGACCTTGATGAGACGTGTGATAGCGAAATCCCACACCTTGCACATGGCCTGATACGATAAACTTACTGCATTGTTTTTCCATCTTTTCATCCTGATTCATGCCGATGTTCAGACCACAGAATGCTTTCTTTCCTGTGGCATAAGAAAGCCATATTCATCGATACGACTTTAATGAAACTGGTTCAAGCATAGCCGATATCCACGTTATCCCAACCCTCACACCGCAAGGAAGGGGCTTTTCTTTTGCTTTTCTTCATCAGTTCCACGACAATAGCCGCCCATTTCTATTTCCATCTGAGTAGCGTAATGACTCCTGCAATTTATTTGGTCAAAGGTCGAGACAAATCTTTGCGTCGTAAACATCCGTGGATTTTTTCTCGTGGGATCAGCAAAGTCGAAGGGGCCCCTGAACTGGGAGAAACTGTCGATGTTTACTCCTTTGAAGGCAAATGGTTAGCCAAAGCGGCCTACTCACCGCATTCACAAATTACCGCTCGCGTCTGGAGCTTTGAACAAGAGCCAATTGATCGCAATTTCTTCATTAAACGCATCGAACAAGCACAATTGTTGCGCAACGATATTATCGAACGTGATGGCTTAACCGGTTACCGTTTAATTGCCGCAGAATCAGACGGCTTACCTGGTATTACTATCGACAAATATCAAGACTATTTGGTCTGCCAACTACTGAGTGCCGGTGCCGAGTATCAAAAACAAACTCTGGTCGAGGCATTATTACATTGCTTCCCTGAGTGCAACATCTATGAGCGTTCCGATGTTGCGGTGCGTAAAAAAGAAGGGCTGGAAGAGCGCGTAGGTGTACTGCACGGTGAATTACCACCTAAATCGGTCGTGATTGAAGAAAATGGCGTTAAGATCAGCGTCGATATTGTCGGTGGACATAAAACGGGTTTCTATCTGGATCAACGCGATAGTCGCTTCCAATCCATGAAATACGTTAAAGATAAAGAAGTGCTGAACTGCTTCTCTTATACGGGTGGTTTTGGTTTATATGCGCTGAAAGGCGGAGCTAAGCGTGTTATCAACACGGATGTCTCTCAGCCAGCTTTAGATACAGCCAAATTCAATGCCGAATTGAACGGTTTCGATATCAGTAAAAAGCGGGCGGTGTTCTTGAATGCCGATGTGTTTAAACTGCTGCGTGAATACCGCGACCAAGGTACACGTTTTGATGTTGTTGTCATGGATCCACCTAAATTTGCCGAATCCAAAGCCCAACTGGATGGTGCATGCCGCGGCTATAAAGACATCAACATGCTGGCAATGCAAATCTTAAACCCTGGTGGCACCCTGCTCACCTACTCTTGTTCCGGGTTAATGGATCAAGTGCTATTTCAGAAAATCATTGCCGATGCGGCTCTCGATGCTGGACGCGATGTAAAGTTTGTTGAGCGTTTTGAACAAGCGGCCGATCACCCAACAGATACCGCTTATCCTGAAGGTTTTTATCTCAAAGGCTTTGCTTGTAAGGTTTTATAAGCGATGGCGTGAGCGAACGTTAGCAAGCATAGAAAAGCGGTCTCAATGGAGGCCGCTTTTTACTTGCCACTCTTCACTTTTCACCACGCGGTTACGCCCGAGTTTCTTCGCCGTCAATAATGCATGATCCGCCAGCTTCAAAACGGTTTCATAACTCTCCGCCTGCTGCGCATCGGCAAACCCAATACTCACTGTCACATTTAATCCCGGTGCTACTGCAGACAGATCAACCTGCTCAATCTTACAACGCAGCTTTTCAAAATAGCCCCAAGCTTGCTTAGGATCCCCTAGGTATAAGATGGTGAACTCTTCACCGCCCCATCTCGCCACTCGGGTTTTGTCGCCAACATACCCAAGTAACTCTTGTGATACCGCTACAATGGCTTGGTCGCCGATAATGTGCGAATAACGGTCATTAATCTGCTTGAAGTGATCAATATCCAGCAGCGCAATACTGACTTGATGTTCTGGATATTGAAGACGTAAAAAGGCTTGTTTGAGATACATGTCAAACGCGCGGCGATTGGCAAGCCCAGTTAAAGCATCTTCTTTTGATAACCTTTCAAACTTTTCCGCTTGCAGACGCAACTTTTGGGTTTGTAGAGCAACCTGCTCCACAAGGTAAAGTTCGCGCCGTTTTAGCATTCGAATACGCCACATGACAAGTGAGGCCGCCAACGCTAACAGCAACATGCCAGCCATAAAAATTACTTCTTTGCGCTGCCACAAATGAGGTTCAATAGTAAACACGTAACTAAAAGTGGCATCATTCCACTCACCATACGGATAACGGGCACTCACAAAAAATCGATATTTACCTGGTGCTAAATTGGTGTATTCCGCTTGGGTGTTATGACCTCGATATGACCAGCCCCGATCAAACCCTTCGAGTTTTGTTCGATATTGCAATCGCTCTGACATCACAAAACCTAGCCCCACATATCCAAAGCTCACCCGGTTTGTGCCCGCCGCGGCAAGGTGTTGCTGATCAGGATTAATGCTTTCGCTGTCAAAACTGACAGATTCCAAAACCACAGGTAAACGCAATTCACTCAGTTGCCGAAGACGTTGCACCTTTATACTTGAAACGCCTTTTGCGGTCGCAAAAAGAAGCTCACCATTCGGCAAACTTGCAGACGCAGGGTTGGTACCTCCATTTGCCTGACTGGTTGCCATTCCGTCACCTTCATCAAAATGCTCAAATTCAAGCTGCGTGTTCATACCATCAGCGACTGCTAACATCTGATCATAGTTGAGCTTCCACACCCCGCGGTTACTCGACAGCCAAACATGTCCCTCACTATCACGTAGCATTTGAAAGAACTTATCAATCGGTAAGCCTGCTGCTCGACCCACTAAAGATAGACTGCCATCACTCAATCGATAACGAACAATGCCTCGATCAGTTGCCATCCAAACATAGTCTGGCTCCATATAGAAACCAAACACATACTGTGCTTGCTCCAGTGCTGTTAAATCAATCGGCCGGATCTTGCCTTCAGTATCAAAATAGGCAACGCCAACCGCTGTACCAATCCAGAGCTGGCCTTTCGCATCCATGGCAAGTGCCATAATGTAGTCGTCTGGGAGTGGTGAATTCTTCTTATTGTAAGTCGTTAGCATACCTTTAGGCGTTCGCTTAACGATGCCATTTTGCGTACCAATCCACAGGTTATCTTTTGCGTCGGTGACTATGGCTCTAACTTCATTACTGGGTAAACCGTTATTTTCATCCAGAACAGAGCGCAACTGGCCATTCTGCCAAAGGAGTAATCCCTTTTGTACAGAACCTATCCAAACACTCTCGTTTTGCTGATCCGCTTTCGCCAGGCTTAATATGGATGGATGAATAGTAACATCTGGAGTCAGCGCGCTATGCGCCAATCCGTCTTCAATAATACTTAATCCACGGCTAGTACCGACCATGACTCGTCGCTCATCTAATGGCAACAAGGTACGGACATAATCACCCACTAATCCTTTATCACTGTTGATGTTGATGAAGGGCGCATCACGCAACCGCATGATGCCAGCGTTGGTACCCACCCATACACTGCCTTCGATATCTTGATACCAAGAGAGAACTCGGCTATCGGGTAAACCACGGCTCGGCTCTAAGAATTGCAGTTGCTGATTTTTCAGGCGAGCAATACCGCGATTGACAGTACCAATCCACCAGTTTCCCGCGCGATCTTGCTCAACCAGAGTCACCATGTCTTTTTCTAACGGTGAAAACAGAGATTGAAAGCTTTCTTCAGTATTGATCCAAACTCCATGATCGGTTGCCACGACAAGCTCTTGATTCAAACTGATGGAAATATAGTTAATTCGCTCATAGCGCCCTATAGGAAGTTCCATAACTGACGATTGCCAATTATTAAAGCGATACAACCCTTTGTCGGTGGCCGCAAATACTACACCTTGTTGATTTTTGACTAAGCGATAAGCGCTGACATCGGTCAGTAGCCATCGATCTTCGCCATAACGATTATCGCCCAAATATGGCCGAACCATTACACCAAGACCTTCAACCGCTAGCCATAAGTTTTGCGCATCATCAATCAATGCACTATTGACTAGGCTAGGCGCAGAGGGAAAAGATTGCCAGCCATAACTCTGCCTTTGAGTGATACTTCCTCGAGCACCTGCCACCAACAACCCATTGTTATACATTGGTAGTAAGGTGCGAGTACCTGAATCTGCCATTCCTGTTTGCGGACTACGATCAAACACCTGAAAATTGATGCCGTTATATCGCACCACACCTTCCCAAGTGGCAAACCACAAATAACCGTCTCGTGTCTGGGCAATACTATTAATACTGTTGTGAGGTAAGCCATCAGTGGAGGTCCAAGTCTCCACAAAATAGTCTGAAATATGTTCGACTACGGCATAAACAGATGAACTGATGATCAGTAAAATCACTGAACAAATCCGCCCCCCGCAGCAAGCTAAAAGCCTAATTCCTGTCATTATTCTAATGGTCCTTTACACTGGAAAACCGCCCCATTCTGGGTCTCAATGTTTTCTAGCATTAAGCTGGATAATTTTATTATTCGCTGATCATTTGGGCGTAATACAAAACACCAAATCACCGAGGATGATAAGCGTTTTTTGATTTTGAAGCCTAGCTTTCCTTTACTCACTTGTCATAACAAGTGACTCAGGTTTTACTGACATTGCAAGACGACAACGATATCCGTTCAAGATGCTTGGCTATACTCTTCCTTTTTATTGTCCGCCAAGGTTTCATTACTTTTTCTTTCGTCGTCAATTGAAGTGATGGATTATCTAATTTCTGATCACACTAATCACCATGTTTCTCTCATTTTTGTCGCACACAATTCATTATAAAAAATAAACTTTTCTGCTGAATTTTGCCAAAATTTCAGCCGAAAGAGTGAACGTAAGCATTCTATATTGAAACCGTTTGTCGATTATCTGCGTATTAGAATATACCCTTAAAAACACTCCGTATTTGTTTGGTTAATAAAGGTCTACACTACCACTAGATCTATTCTGAGCTATAGCTCGGAATCGCACAGGCATATCTCTTCAATAAGGAAAAAATAATGATTCAAATCGGACAAACCTTGCCAAATGTTCAACTGAGCCAAAGAACCAGTGAGGGTACGCTGACTCACTCTGTGAACACTTTGTTTGCTAACAAAAAAGTCGTACTGTTTGCCGTGCCGGGTGCCTATACTCCGACCTGCTCAGAAGCGCATTTACCTGGTTATGTAGTACTGGCAGACAAATTTAAAGAGAAAGGCATAGACATGATCGCTTGCGTTTCGGTTAACGATGCTTTCGTGATGAAAGCGTGGGGCGAAGCGCAAAATGCGAGCGAAATTTTCATGCTGGCTGATGGCGATGCGAGCTTTACTAAAGCCTTAGGTCTCGAAATGGACACAGGTAACTTTGGTGGTGTGCGCTCTCAACGCTACGCCATGGTGATTGAAAACAACGTAGTCACTCTACTCAATGTTGAACCACCAAAAACCTTCGAACTGAGCAAAGCGGAAACTGTGCTAGCCAGTTTGTAATTCTAGTCAAGAAACCCCGATACCTTGCCTTTTGGCTAAGTGCCGGGGTTGATGTTGTTTATTGATCCACTCACCCTTTCAAACATGCATGCTCTAAAAGCGATGATTTAAACGCGGATAACTTTCTAATAACTGCTTTGCGTGCTCAAAATCAAAATTCTCAATTGCTGAGATCAGCGCAGCTTGCTGCGTTGAATTCCACTGAGTGACTTGTCGAATCGACTTGCTCAGATTCAATGCGGTGACATCATAATCATTGATCGCCTGTTGCAATTGTTGATACCACAATCCCCAATCTACGTTTGCCGCTAGCTGCGGCCCCTTATGCTGATTTTCCCATGCTGAGAGCTCATCATCGACTTGAGCAAGTACGCTTTGAGCCTGTTGAATCTGTTCAACGGATGGGCACACTTGTTGCTCTAAACACTGTTCCATCTCTGCTGCTAACTGAGCTAAGGTATCCAATCCTAAATTCGCAGCAGAACCTTTCAGAGTGTGAGCCACTCGAGTCGCAGAGCTCCAGTCTTGCGCTTCGATTAATCCAGCTAAACTTTGTAAATCAATTGTTTGACTATCAATAAAGTGGCGCAGAATTTCAAAAAAGCGTTGTTGATTGCCCCCGATCCGAAAGATGGCTTGTTCCAGATCCACACCGGTCAGCTGAGGTAGATCAAACAATGTGCTACTCGCGACTTTCGATACGCTTGGTTTGTCTAGGGAGTACGATGAAGAGTTCTGTACATCACCCGCTTTAAGAAATTGCCTAAGTACCTGATAAAACTTATCCACTTCAATCGGTTTGGAGAGATGATCATTCATGCCCGCTTGCAAGCAACGTTCAATATCTATCGCCATTGCATTGGCGGTCATGGCAACGATAGGTAAGTTCTGCCAACGCGGATTGGCTCGAATATGCTCAGTCGCAGTGATCCCATCCATGACCGGCATCTGCATATCCATTAACACCAGATCAAAATCGGCCTGCTCTAGCCTATCTAGCGCTTCTTGACCATGATTGGCGACCACAACGTTAAGACCAGTGTCTTGCAGTAGCCCAAGCGCAACTTCTTGGTTAACCTCATTATCTTCCACTAGCAACAGACTCTGCCCGACAAAATTGGGGCGACTGTTTTGCAGCGCTTCGTTCGTCTTGTGGCGCACATGCTCAATACCATAGCTGGTCACAATCGCATCCAGCAGATTCGACGGATTAACCGGTTTGACAATTAAAGCGTCAACCAGCTTGCTGTTCTCACCTTCAAGGTTAATTTCACGGCCATAAGCGGTGACTAAAAAGCTTTTCATGTGGCCACGAAGGCCGAGGGTTTTCACCCGAGTCAGTAACTCGATGCCATTCATTCCTGGCATGTTCCAGTCAACAAACAACATATCAAACGGTTTTTGCTGAATTTCTGACAGCGCCTCAAACCCATTACTCACAGTAACGACATTAAAACGCATTGCGGTCAGTAAAGAGTCAAGGATATGACGAGCAGAATCATTATCATCCACCACTAACACTCGTTTATCCGCTAGGCCATGCACAGGTTGGGAAATATCGCGCATTTTGGCGTCTTGCAGACCACACACTACCGAGAACTCAAAGGTTGAACCTTTGCCCTCTTCGCTATGAACGGCAATCTGTCCTCCCATCAGCTCGACCAGTTGCTTACTAATGCTCAAACCAAGGCCAGTACCACCATATTGACGAGTAATGCTGCTATCTGCTTGTGAGAAAGCATCGAACAAATCGTCGAGCTTGTCTTGGGCGATACCAATTCCCGTATCTTTGACCGCAAAACGCAGCGTCACTTGCTGTTCATCCAATTGGCTAACTCGGGCAGACAATACAATTTCGCCTTGAGAGGTAAATTTCACCGCATTGCCACACAGGTTCACCATCACTTGGCCGAGTCGTAGCGGATCGCCAATCAGTCCTAATGGGATGTGTGGATCAATATCCATCAAAAACTCAATGCCCTTTTCTTGTGCTTTCAACGAAACGACGGCCGTCACATTATCCAGCACATCATCAAGATTGAAATCGATCCGTTCCACATTGAGTTTGCCGGCCTCCATTTTGGAAAAATCCAGAATATCATTGATGATGCCGAGTAAGTTTTTGGCGGATTCATTAATCCGAGTCACGTATTTACGTTGAGTGGTATCGAGTTGGGTGTTCAATGCCAAATGGGCCATGCCCAAAATCGCATTCATAGGGGTACGGATCTCATGGCTCATGTTTGCTAAAAAGTCGCCTTTGGCCTGACTCATCGCATCAGCCGCCTCTTTGGCCTTGCGGAGCTCGTATTCCATCTCTTTGCGCTCGGTCATATCCAGCAAAATACCGACGATGCCATTGATCTTGTCTGCTCGATCGCTAAAGGACGCTTCATATACCAGCATCTCACGCTGAACACCGGTGTAATCGACCAGAGAAACTTCGTAATTTTGGCTACTTTGTTGCTGAGTCAACACTTGGTGCGCCGTGGCAAAGCGATCAGCCACTGCAGATGGGAAAATATCTTGCGGCTGTTTATTAATCACTTCGCTATTATGCAAACCCATTAAATCTAAGAACTTAGCATTCACTGTGAGGAATTTACCATCCGCACTCAAGCAGTACATCGGATTGGGAGTTGCATCGAGGATCTCTTGATTGAGCTGCGATTGCTCCAGCACTTTTCTCTCCGCTAGCCGTTGCTGCTCCGCATTTTGGCTAAGTTGAATCGCGACAGAAAGATCATCGAGCATCTGCGACAGCCAGTGATATTGCTGTATTGTCAACATGCCGACAGTACCCAACTCAAGTAGCGCAATAGGTTGATTGTTGACTTGCAGAGGCAGGTAATACACCTCATTCAGTGTGATAACCCCTGAGGTAGAAACCACTTGGAAGTTGCCATTGAGTGACTTCATCGCATAAGGCTTACCCGAACGCAGCACACTAAAATGTGTCGTCGTTGGATCACTGTAGTCACGTTGTGCGGATTCGGCCTGCCCTACTCCTGCAATCCGGGTCAGTAACCCATTTTGATAGATGTAGAGGCCAATCAGTTCAACCGGAAAATGGTGCAACAAAAACTGTGTAACTTGGTTGCACAAAGCTTCCGTGGTCGGGTGATTGCGAATGATGATGTTGAAATCTTTCACCAAGGTATTAAAGCTTAACTGTTCGGCAATATGGTGAAATACCACATTTAAACTGTCGATAAAGCGTTGCAATTCTCCATACGCTTTTTGAGTCAAGGTAAACTCATAATCTTCACTGCGTACTTGCTTAACCACCGTTTTCAATAAAATGCTTAACGGAGCAACGTAAACAACCCAAAGAAGCGCAAAAGACACAATGATCACCAACAGAGACAAACTGACCAATACTGAGTTAACTTGCTCATAATATTGTGCTTTTTCATCGGCCGCTCTCACTTGAGATTCAATACGCCCTACGATATTGGAGTGCGCAGAACCGATGGCCGCCATGATTTTGGCTTTCTCCAAAAAATATTTTTCGCTATAGAGCAAAGAACGCGCAAAGTTAAGATCAGATTCTCCGGTGTAGCGGTATTCCCCCGCAAACTCTTTTTTCCATCCCTTCACTGCCATGAAGGCTTCACGCTCCAATGCCACTAGCTGATCCGATAACGACAAGGCATTTTGTAATTCGAGAAACTCTACTGACCCAATGCCAGATTGACGAATGCGCTCAATTAAAGAGGGATAGCGCTGATTGGCATTTGGAGTCAGCTCACTCGAATCGTTAAGAACAACCACATCCCAAAACTCGTAATCATTGTTGGTTGGCGCTGGCAATTTGCCACTGCGTACATCCAAAACCTGGTTAAACATACGCAACCAGCGCTCATTGCCTGTGCTAGCATACGCTCGGGCAAACTTAGTCAAATGGTCTGAGCTTTGTTTTAATTCTTGAGACAGGCGATAGAAGTGAAAAAGCTGTTCACTATACTGATGACTCTCTAGTCTGAGATCTGCGACTTGCCGAGTCACTTTAAACATGGCAATAGCCAATATCGCCATCAAGCAAAACAGTAGTACAAACATCGCTTTTATCGAGCGCATGTTCTCTCCTTCTACACATTGTATTTATGCAGCTTATTCCCGAAGTTTAGCTATAGTTTAATCAACCGGTGTCAGTTTAATCATAAATACCTAAACTTTGTGATGAATAGGATGTTTCACATGTCAATGGAAGACCTTAGCCAATGTACGATACTGATCGTCGATGATTCGCCAGACAATATCGCCTTTATGTCGCAAGGGCTAGCACAGTACTATCGAATCAAGGCGGCGCGCTCAGGGAAATTAGCGCTTGAGATCTTGGCACAATATCCGGTTGATCTGGTTCTGCTCGATATCGTTATGCCAGAAATGTCGGGCTATGAGGTAATTAATCAAATCAAACATAACCCGCATACCGAGCATATTCCGGTGATTTTTCTTACAGGTAAAAGTAGTCCCGAAGATGAGCAATTAGGCTTTGAGCTCGGCGCAGTCGATTACGTTTTTAAACCAGTCAGTATTCCACTGCTTAAATCGCGCGTTCACACTCACTTACAAAATAAGCGCTCCAAAGACATTCTATTGAATCAGAACGATTATCTGGAAAATGAAGTATT